>JAIPCZ010000012.1 GCA_021737975.1 Polaromonas sp.
CACATCCGACTGCTGGAGCCGATTGGGTATATTCCACCGGCCGAGGCTGAGACAAACTACTATCGGCAACTCGCCAAGAAGACCGAAAGCACGGTCTAACTTAAACCAACTGGCCTCCACGAAACCCGGGGCGATTCAATCAACCAAAAACACCCATTGATGCGGCCCGATTAAGTTTGAAGTAATTTTGTAGCAGCTCTATCGAGAAGAGTTCAAACAGAAAAATTCAAACTTCACAAGGCCGGATCAATAAGTGGGTCCGCAGTGGGTAGTTCCGTACGAGTTGATTGACTGGTATCGGAAAATCCCAATGTCGGCTATGGGTCTGCAAGAGTCGCCTATGCCAGAACTGAGGATTTTTACCTTGGCGGACGGGACTAGACCCCAAAGCGACATTCAACTTACCGAACTGACCGCTCCAAACGAGCCGTTGGCTTGTGCATTGTTCGGTCTGTCAATGCCAACGTTGCAAGCCATGCCAGCGGCTAATTGAAGATCGTCACCTTGATAGTGTTGCCGTTGTCCGCACGCTCGATGGCATCGAGACTTGCGATGGCGATGGCGCGACCTGCTTCCTGGCGTCCTTCTGTTTGCACTGTTTGTCCAACTTTCGCAGCACTTTAGTGCGTATACCGGTCAGCAGTCGATTGGCAGCACGGTTTTTGATGGCCAGCGGGGCCAGGCAGGGTTGTACGTTTGCCTCAGAAAAGCAGTTGTTTCAACTTGTCTGAATAACGGGATACTATGCGGATGCTCATGTACTCATCCAGGACGGATGAGTCTGTAATGGTATACAAAATAACGAACAACCCGCGAATTGAAACCACTTCTCCACATTTGGGAGTAGCGGCGGAGCCGCGAATCGCTCTCGCGAAATCTGCCGAGGCGGAGATTGTTCGACTCAATGTCCGGTTTGACGAGAGCGCGGCTGAACTGGTGGTTGCCAACAAGGAGTTGATCTTCCAGAACGAGGAGAAGGAAAAGCGTGCGGCTGAACTGGTGGTTGCCAACAAGGAGTTGATCTTCCAGAACGAAGAGAAGGAAAAGCGTGCGGCTGAACTGGTGGTTGCCAACAAGGAGTTGGTCTTCCAGAACGAGGAGAAGGAAAAGCGTGCGGCTGAACTGGTGGTTGCCAACAAGGAGTTGGTCTTCCAGAACGAAGAGAAGGAAAAGCGTGCGGCTGAACTGGTGGTTGCCAACAAGGAGTTGGTCTTCCAGAACGAAGAGAAGGAAAAGCGTGCGGCTGAACTGGTGGTTGCCAACAAGGAGTTGGTCTTCCAGAACGAGGAGAAGGAAAAGCGTGCGGCTGAACTGGTGGTTGCCAACAAGGAGTTGATCTTCCAGAACGAAGAGAAGGAAAAGCGTGCGGCTGAATTGGCACAAGCACTTGACCATGCTGAAGCGGCTAACCGCGCGAAGTCGGCGTTTCTTGTCAACATGACGCACGAGCTTAGTACCCCAATGACCGTGATCCTCGGGGTGACCGAACTGGCGCTGATGAGCGCCGACCCCAACCAGACGGAACTGCTCAACATGGTCATGAAGTCTTCGCGGACATTGCACGCCCTGATGAGCGACCTGATCGACATGGCCGTCCTCGAAAGTGAGCGGATGGTGCTAACGGAACTGAACTTTTCTCTCTCGCAAGTCATCGACGACAGTTTGACTGAGAAAAAACCTGCGGCGCTGGCTAAGGGTCTGCAAATGTCCCGGGAAATAGCGGCGGAACTGCCTGATATTGTTTGCGGGGATGCCGTGCGGCTCAAGCAGATACTGAACATTTTCATTGGAAATGCGGTCAAGTTTTCGGAAGGCGGGCAGATCACCGTTCGCGCCCAACTTCTAACCGATGTTGGCCATAGCCTGTTGCTGCGGTTCAGCGTAAGTGATCAAGGCATCGGCGTAAGTGCGTTACAGCAGTCCCAGTTGTTCCAGACCTTCGTCCAAATTGATGGATCCTCCACCCGCAAGTACGAGGGCACCGGTCTCGGCCTTGCACTGGCTCGCCGAATTTCCCGGTTGATGGGCGGAGAGACGGGAGTCATCAGCGTCATGGGGAGCGGCAGCACTTTCTGGGCCACAGCCCGTCTGCGGCGGGCGACCGATGGGTCGGTAGTGCACTAGGTTCCTGGCGCGGAAATTCGGATGACCGCAGTCAACGGGAGTTGGGCGATATCCAAAGTCATGCGAATGGGCATCCAGTAAGCTGACCATGGCGAAGGGCTGGTAACGCTGCCTTGCGGGTCCAGGACTTTCTCCAGACTTGGCGTTCAATCTTTACAGTCGGCTTTAGAAAAAGTTGACCGGCTCCGGTAGACCCTTAGCGGCCAGGCACCCGGTACTTTCATCGGGCAAGTCCTCAGTGGTTGCTGACGACCACGCAACTTGAAGCGCACATGCTCGTTCAGACAGGAGCCGAAGCCGTGCGCGAAGATGCCGCATTCGCCTGCTGGCCCGCCATCTCCTGCTCTGGTGAATGTCTTGAGCGACACCTTTCCAAGTAATTTTTTTAAAGTCAATTTATTGTTTTAATGACGCCCGACTTCAAGTTATTCCTAAATGGATATGATTTGCAGATGTACGGTCCGAGGCTGCGTTGACGATGCTATTTGCCACGCAAACCGAGCCATTGCTGTGCAATTTTTTAAATCAGGAGAAAACTCTTTGACGTCCCATTCTGATTTCTGGGTGAGCTGTGGCTACCCCTTGCTGGGTAAGAATAACGAGAGTCACCTGATCGTCACTGACGATTTTTTGCGCCACTTGCTACAACGGCCCGAGGTTGCACCTATCTCGACCTCGTGTGCCTTTGAATTGGCGATTCATGAGCGCCTAGTAATGGAGCCACGGTGTGACATTACCCCTTCTGAGCTAGGGGCAATTCAAGACCGTGATGCTGCTGATAACTATGTCGTCTGGCTGCGTTTCAGGGCGCGATTGCTTGCGTTGCCGACGCTGGAGGCCAGTTACCTGGCCTTGTTTCGTGGCGAAGGCGTGGATGTTGCCCCGGTGTTGGTTCAGCACATTTCGCAAGTGCTCCTGCGCCACGTGCTCGGGGCAGACGCTACTGCCCTGGAGGCACGTGCCGCCGAGATGCTTTTCAGAACCCAGAAAATATCGGTGCTTGAGGATGGCGCCGTCATGGCCGCCGACGACGAAACCGTGGAGCGCCACGCCCTCTCTGGCGGGTTTGGCACTATTGGCGAGTTACTCAAAGAGGGCGGTGTCCCCCTGAGAAGCGTTGACCTTGATGTGTTGGGGCCAGACAACGCAGATGTTTATTGGCAGCGCAGCGACCACTTTGATCTGGTTTTGGGCCTTAACCACGGCCAACCCGCCCTCGATGCGCTTTGCCGCGTGCTGGAACGGTGGATAGCCCACTTTTTAAAATTGGATGTGCGTATCCAAACCGACCGTGAAATCGTCGATGAACACTGGGTTTGGCATGTGGGTCTGGATGCGCAGGCCAGCGCCATTTTGAATGACCTCTACACCGGCGCGGAGGTGGACGACCAACGCCGGCAACGTCTGATGTGCTTGTTCAAGTTGGTCTTTGTCAACCCATCGGAGATGCTGGCTTCGGTGGCAGGACGACCGGTTTATCTGGCGATGGCCATGGACGAGCAGGAGCGGCTCAAACTCAAACCGCAAAATCTTCTTTTGAACCTGCCACTGGCAAGACGCTCATGACTTCTGAACGCGTTTGCAAATGGGCGGTGGGGTAGGGGGTGTAACTCGAATGGCGGCTTTGTGCCGAGTAAATTGATTACTGCAATGACCGCGGTGGACACTTAACGAGTCGTTCACGGCAAGAACTCCAATGACTCCTGACGCTGCTAAGGAACCGGTGATTCAGGCACCTGCTGTGGCCGACCAACGAAGCCTTGCTCTTGAATCTGTACACTCCAAAACCATGACCACCAGCCACACCATCGGCCAACAGCGTTACCAGTTTGCGGACCTGCGCACGCTGCTGGCCAAGGCCAGCCCGCTGCGCTCGGGCGACCAGCTTGCCGGCGTGGCGGCGCTGGATGCGCGGGAGCGCATTGCGGCGCAAATGGCGTTGGCCGAGCTGCCACTGTGCACTTTCCTTCATGAAGCCGTGGTGCCCTATGAAAGTGACGAGGTCACGCGGCTGATTTTTGACAGCCACGACGCCGCCGCTTTTTCCCCGGTGAGCCACCTGACCGTGGGTGAGTTGCGCAACTGGCTGCTCTCGGACCACGCCAGCACGGCTAGCCTGACCGCCCTTGCCCCGGGCCTGACACCGGAAATGGTGGCCGCCGTGAGCAAGCTGTGCCGCCTGCAGGACCTCGCGCTGATCGCCCGCAAATGCGAAGTCGTCACCCGCTTTCGCAATACCCTCGGCCTAAAACAGCGGCTGGCCACGCGCCTGCAGCCCAACCACCCGACCGACGACCTGGCTGGTATTGCCGCCAGCCTGCTCGACGGCTTGCTGCTGGGTGGTGGCGACGCCGTGATCGGCATCAACCCGGCCAGCGACAACGTGCCCCAAGTGGTGCGGCTGCTGCACATGCTGAACGACGTGATTGGCCACTACGGCATTCCCACCCAGTCGTGTGTGCTCACGCATGTGACCAACACCCTTCAGACGATCGAGCGCGGCGCGCCGGTGGACCTGGTGTTCCAGTCGATCGGCGGCACCGAGGCCACCAACAGCAGCTTTGGCATCACGCTGGCCCTGCTGCAGGAGGCGCGTGAGGCGGCGCTGTCCCTGCGTCGCGGCGCCCTGTTTGACGATGGCCAGCGCGGTGAACATGTGATGTATTTCGAGACCGGCCAGGGCAGCGCCTTGAGCTCAGGAGCGCACCACGGCTGTGACCAGCAAACCCTGGAGGCGCGCGCCTACGCAGTGGCGCGCCACTTCAAGCCGCTGCTGGTCAACACCGTGGTCGGCTTCATCGGCCCGGAATACCTGTTCAACGGCAAACAGATCACCCGCGCGGGCCTGGAAGACCATTTTTGCGGCAAGCTGCTGGGCCTGCCGATGGGCTGCGACGTTTGTTACACCAACCATGCCGAGGCCGACGGCGACGACATGGACAGCCTGATGCTGATGCTGGGCGCGGCGGGTTGCAACTTCATCATGGGGGTGCCAGGCTCGGACGACATCATGCTCAACTACCAAAGCACCTCGTTCCATGACGCGCTGGTCTTGCGCCAGTTGCTGGGCTTGCGCGCCGCCCCCGAATTCGAGGCCTGGCAACAGGCCATGGGCATCACCAGCACGGGTGATGCGCCGCGACTGGCTGAGCGGCTGCCGACCGCCTTTGCGCCTGCGTTGCGAGATCTGAGCCATGTCCAAAACGCCTGACTTTGTCATCCCGGACTTGATCCGGGATCCAGGGTGCCCGGGGACATGGATTGCGGGTCGGAGCCCGCAATGACAAGTCCACGACCACCCCTCCCCGCGCTGGTCACATCCACGCCCTGGGAGGCGCTGAAAAACTTCACTGACGCCCGCATCGCCCTGGGGCGCGCCGGTGTCAGCCTGCCGACCAACGCGCACCTGGCGTTTCAACTGGCGCATGCCCAGGCGCGTGACGCGGTGCACTTGCCGTTTGACGCGCTCGGCATTCAGACCAGCCTGCAAGGCCTGGGCCTGCCCACGCTGCGGCTGCACAGCCAGGCCACTGACCGCGCCATGTACCTGCAACGGCCTGACCTGGGGCGGCGGCTTGATACAGCCTCGCTGCAAACTTTGGCTGAGTGGCAAAACCAGCCCGGTGCAGCAAAGAACTTCGATCTGGCCTTTGTGCTGGTGGACGGCCTGTCGGCGCTGGCGATCCACCAGAACGCGGTGGCGCTGGTGTCACTGATGCTGCAGCGCCTGCAAGCTGACACCAGCCAGCCATGGACGGTGGCGCCCTTGAGCGTGGTGGCGCAGGGCCGTGTCGCCATCGGCGACGAAGTGGGTGCCGCCTTGCGGGCCAACACCGTGGTGGTGCTGATCGGCGAGCGCCCGGGCCTGAGCTCGCCCGACAGCATGGGGCTTTACCTCACCTGGGCGCCCAAGGTGGGCACCACGGACGCAGCGCGCAACTGCATCTCGAACGTGCGTCCGGCGGGCCTGTCGATCAATGCTGCGGCAACTACCCTGCACGCGCTGCTGCGCCAAGCGCGCCTGAAACAACTCACGGGGATTGGCTTGAAAGACGATGTGGATCACCAGGTTCAAGTCTTGACTTCTGACTTCGAGCGTGACCAAAGTCAGAGCACATGGTCATGGGCTTCTGTGATGTGATGGTGGATTCGGCCCGTGAAGAAGCGCGACATCACGGCTTCCGTTGCCGCCTTTGCCTCGGCACGCACAGGGCTGGCCAGTGCCACGTCCACGGCGGCCCGGTCCGGGTAGCTGATCGCCAGAACCAACGGCAACTCGGGCGCGCCATCATCGCGCTCATTGGTAAAACAAACCCGCACGGCAAGGGCCCCGGGGAAGGCTTTCCATTTCGGCAGGACTTCGGCCAGAACAGCAGCGCGAAATGCCTCGGTTTGCCCTTCGTTAACGTGGCCCTCGAACAGGGCGTAGCGTGTGATCATGATTTGGATGTTCCTTGAGGGGTCAGGGTGTCGGACGGCCGTCGCGACCTCATCTAAATGCGGCAGTGCCGCAAGTCGACTGAGGTCACGCGACGGACCGGGTCCGCTTACTTGGCGGCGGATGCGGCGCGAATGTCGTTGACCAGCTTGTCACCGTTCTTGCTAATGAAGGCTGTCCAGACCGGCTTGATGGCCGCCTGGAATGCCGCGCCATCGACATCGCGGTTAACTTTCATGCCGCTTGCCTGGAGTTTCGAAATCATCTCGTCTTCCTTTGAAATGCTCAGCTTGCGCTGCATGTCGACCGCCTGTTTGGCGGCGTCAAGCACAACCTTCTGTTGCGCGGCCGTGAGCGCGTTGAACTTCTTGAGGTTCATGGCCATCGCCAGTGCCGAATAGGCGTGCTGCGTCAGGCTGAGGTACTTCTGGACCTCATAGAACTTGAACGACAGGGTGACGCCGATCGGGTGGTCCTGGCTGTCAACAACGCCGGTTTCCAGCGCGGTGTAGAGCTCGGCAACCGGCAGTTGCTGCGGGTTCGCACCCAGCGCGGCAAACATGTCGTTGAGCGCCTTGGAATTGTTCACGCGCATACGCAGGCCTTTGAGATCAGCGGGCTTCTGGATCGGGCCACGGTTGTTCGTCATATTGCGGTAACCGTTCTCGGGGAAACCCAGCCCCTTCAGGCCATGGGCCTGCATGCCGTCGGCCACGCTTTGGCCAACCTTGCCGTCCAGCACCTTGTAGGCAACTTCACGGGTCGGGAACATGAAGGGCAGCTCGAATGCCTCGGACTCGGGCATCAGGCCCGAGAAGTTATTCAGTCCGACCATGACGATGTCGACGATCCCGGAGCGGGTGCCATCGATCATTTGCGCGTCGTTGCCCAACTGCCCCTGCGGGAAGAGCTGGACCTTGACTGCGCCGTTGGTGCCTTTTTCGACCTTGTCCTTGAAGAAGATCGCCAGGTTCTGTTGCAGGTCGGATTCAGGTGCCGCGTGGGCAAACTTGATCGTGACCTGAGCGAGTGCCGACGTGGCAGCACAGAGTGAAATTGCTGTCGCCAAGCCAAGGCATGTGAGTAGTTTCTTCATGAGGGTTCTCCTTCTGTAGTTAAAGTTAGCCGATGAACCATTTCATCGGCACGGTGATGATGCCCGGAAACGCCACAAAGAGCGCCAACAGCATCAGATACGCCACGATAAAGGGCCATGTGCCCTTGACCGCCGCAGACATGGGTACGCGGGAAACGCCGCACACCACGTTCAGTACGGTGCCCACCGGGGGCGTGATCAGGCCGATTGAACAGTTGATGACGAACATCAGCCCGAAATAGACCGGATCGATCCCGGCCAGCTTGATGACCGGCATCAGCAGCGGCACCATGATCAGGATGGTTGGCGACAAGTCCATGACCATGCCAACACACAGCACGATCAGCATGATCACGGCCATGAGCAGGCGCGGATCATCAATCAGCGGCTCAAGAATCTGGGCCAGTTGCTGCGGCAGCTGCGCCACGGTGATCAACCAGGCGGCGACCATCGCGCAGCCGACCAGGAACATGACCATCGAGGTCGAGCGTCCCGCGCTCACGAGGGTCTCGTAAAAACTGCGCCAGGACATCTCGCGATAGATCACCGTTGAGACGAAGATCGCATAGACCGCCGCGACGACCGCCGCCTCGGTCGGGGTAAAGATACCGAAGCGAATGCCGCCGATGATGATCACGGGAAGCAGCAGCGCCCAAAAGCCGTCACGCAGGGCCATGAGTCGCTCTTTAAGGCTCGCTTTGGGCAGCGTCTCAAGGACCTCGTTGCGCATCAGGAAGGACCACATGGCCATCAGGGCGGCGCCCATCATCAAGCCCGGCACGATGCCGCCCATAAAGAGGTTTTTGATCGAGATATTGCCGGCCACACCGACCAGGATCAGCGGCAACGACGGCGGAATGACCGGTGCAATGATGCCGCCCGAGGCGAGCAGGCCGAGCGAGCGCCCCTCCGGATAACCACCCTTGCGCATCATCGGATAGAGAATGCTGACCAGGGCGGCGGCATCGGCCACCGCCGACCCCGACAGGCCGGCGAGCAACACCGACGCAAAGATGGCAACATAACCCAGGCCGCCCTTGCGGTGCCCCACCAACGATGTCGCCAGGCGCACGATCCGCACCGACAGGCCGCCCCTTGACATGACCTCGCCGGCGACAAGGAAGAACGGGATCGCCAACAACGGAAAACTGTCGACGCCGTTGATCAGCGACTGCGCCAGGATGTCGGCACTGAACTGATCCATCTGGAGCATCAGTGCCATCGCTGCGAGCAGCAGGGCATAGGCGACCGGCAAGCCCAGGAGAATGGATCCGATCAGGACCGCAAGGAAGAGGGCAAGCGTCATGATGGCTCCTGCTGGCTCAGCGCATCGGGCTTGATGATGCGGGCCACGGCAATGGCCGCCATCAACACGGCCGAGACCACGCCTGCGAGATAAAACAGGGCGGAGGGCAGCCCGGTCAATTGCGAGATGTTGTTCCAGTTCTCGTTCATCTGCCGAAACGAACCCCAAAACAGCATCAGTGCCGAGACCAGGATCACAAGGTAGGACAGTCGCTGCAGTGTTGGCACAGAGCGCGGAAAGAAGCGTTGCGAAAACTCACTCAGCGCGAGATGCTCATTGCGGCGCAACACCACCACTGCGCCCAGCATCACCAGCCAGACCAGGCCCATCCGTGAGAGCTCGATCGCCGGACGAAGCCCGGACGAAAAGCCATAGCGCAGCACCACGTTGGTGAACACCAGCAGGATCATCAGGACGAGCAACAGCGCCATGATGCGGTCGAGGCTCTTCCAGAGCCATTCAAGCGCCCTGGACATGGCGACCTCCAAAGATTGTTGCCTGATCAAACGCAAACAAACTGACCCGGTTTTCTGAACGCTGCATCGACTTTCCTTGAGTATTGGTGCGGGCAGGCCCTAGACGTCGGCAGAAAAGCCGTTGAACTGCTTCATGATTGCAACCGTGTCCTCGGCACCAATGCCGGCAGCGACGAAAGCACGGTGCAATTCGCAAACGTGTGCGGTCAATGGCAGCGGCAGGCGCTGGCTTTGGGAGAAGGCCTGCACGGCCTCCAGGTCCTTGAGCATGTTGTCGACCCGGCCGGTGGGCGTCAAGTCGCGAGCGGCCATCTTGGGACCGAACTCGGCAAGGATCTGGCTGTCGGCACGCCCACCACTGAGCGCTTGCGCCAGCCGCTTGGCATCGACACCGCCAGCCTCGGCCAGGCGCACTGCCTCGGCCACTGCCTGGAAGCCGATGGCGCACAGCAGCTGATTCACCAGCTTGGTGGTCTGACCGGCACCCGCCGGGCCCATGTGCGTGAAGTTGGCGCACAGGTCCCGCATCAGGGTATGCGCTCGGGCCACATCGGCCTCGGTGCCGCCAGCCATCACGGTCAGCTTGCCCAGCAGCGCCTTTGGCGCGCCGCCGGACAGGGGTGCATCCACCCAGCCGGCGCCACAGTGCTGGCGCAATTCGTCGCCCAAGGCACGCGTCGACGGCGGATCGATCGAAGACATGTCGATGAGCAGGGCGTCGGCGTCCAAGCCCTCGGCCACGCCGGCAGAACCAAACACGGCGCTGCGCACAATCGCGGCAGAATTCAGGCTCGTGATGACAAACGCGGCGCCTCGCGCAGCCTCGGCCGTGCTGGCCGAGGCCTGCGCGCCCAGCGCCACCAGGGGCTCAAGCTTGCTGCGATCAAGATCGAACACGGCCACGCTGTGTCCGCACTCGACCAAGCGGCGCGCAATGGCGTTTCCCATGATGCCCACACCCACCACCGCAACACGGTACGGCGAAGAGGTGAAAGAAGACGATTTGTTCGGTGCGTTCACGTGGACGGCTCCTTCGGTTATCGATCCGCCGACACGTCGGCGTGGCGCAGCGCAGCGCAGGCCTGCTGCACCAGGGTGTCCAGTGGCTGGTCAATGTTCACCCGCATCACATCGGTCTCATCGGGGGCCGGGCGTTCCAGGGTTCGCAACTGGCTTTCCAGCAGCGAGGTCGGCATGTAGTGGTCACGGCGCTGCGCCATGCGGGTTTCAATGACAGCACGGTCGCCGTCCAGGAACAGGAATTGCACACTCGGGCAGGCGGTGCGCAAACGGTCGCGGTAGCTGCGACGCAGCGCGGAGCAGGCCACCAGCAAGCCAACCTGCGCCGCGCAGCCGGCGGCCAGCAGCGCACCCACGCGGTCAAGCCAGGGCGCGCGATCGTCGTCGGAAAGGCCCTGCCCGGCGCGCATCTTGGCCACCGCTTCTGGTGTGTGCAGGTCATCGGCGTCCACCGCGCGCCAGCCGAATTGTCTGGCCACGCCCGTGGCAACGGCGCTCTTGCCGCAGCCACTCACACCCATGATCACGACAATTTGCGGCATGTCAAAGTCCGGCCGTGATGCCGCCGTCCACGTACAGGATGTGACCATTGACGAAGCTCGATGCCTCGCTGGCAAGGAAGATCGCGGCGCCGGCCAGTTCCTGCACCTCGCCCCAGCGACCTGCGGGCGTGCGCTTGGCCAACCAGGCGGTAAAGGCTTCGTCCTGCACCAGTGCCTGCGTCAGCTCCGTCTTGAAGTAGCCCGGGCCCAGACCGTTGACCTGGATGCCGTAGCGACCCAAGTCCACCGCCATGCCCTTGGTGAGCATTTTCACGGCGCCCTTGGTGGCGGTGTAGGGGGCGATGTCGGGCCGCGCCAGTTCGCTCTGCACAGAGCACACATTGATGATCTTGCCGCGGCCTCGCCCGACCATGCGCTGCGCGACCGCACGGCCAGTGAAGAATACGCTGTCGACGTTGGTGGCGGTCAGGCGTCGCCATGCGTCAAGCGGGAACTCGTGAAAGGGCCCGCGGTGCTGCATGCCGGCATTGTTGACAAGGATGTCGATCGCACCGATCTTCGATTCGACAGCCGCCACGCCCGCCTCCACTGCGTCGGCGTCGGTGACATCGAAGGGCAGTGCCTCGACCTGAAAACCCCGGCCGGCCAGTTGCGCACGCGCCAGTTCCAGCCGACCAGCGTCGCGCGCATTCAGCACCACACGCGCGCCAGCTGAGGCTAATGCACCGGCCAATGCGTAGCCGATGCCCTTGCTGGAGCCGGTCACCAGCGCCGTGCGGCCAGTCAGATCAAACAAAGATGCAGTCATGAATACCTCGTTGCCAAGTGGATGGGATCGCCCGCCCCGTGCGGCGCCCATTCACAACAGCGCCACGAATAATAAATGGTTACCGGTATCATATGTGGTCGTTACAACAAAATAATCAGTATTTACCCTCATTTATTCGTTGCGCACAAGTAGTAAAGTTACCGGTCACATTTATTTGGAGAAGCCATCTTGACATCGACACCATCCGACCTGCCCCACGTGCTGATGTGTGGCCCCTACCCGTCCTGGGATATGGAAGCGCTGGAGCCGGCCTATACGCTGCACAAACTGTGGGAGGCTGGCGACCGCGAGGCGCTTCTGAAAGCTTGCGCGCCGAATGTGCGCGCCATTGCCACGCGCGGCGAATTGGGCGCGAGCGCGGAGTTGATGGCAGGGCTGCCGGCGCTTGAAATCGTGTCCTGCTATGGCGTGGGCACCGACGCCATCGACCTGACTTCGGCGCGGGCGCGCGGTATCCGCGTCACCAACACGCCCGATGTGCTCACCGGCGATGTCGCCGACCTCGCAGTGGGCCTGGCCCTGTCGGCAATGCGCCGCATCCCGGCAGGTGACGCCCACGTGCGCAATGGCACCTGGGCACAAAGAAACATGGATCTGGTCACACGACTGCACGGAAAGCGTGTAGGTCTGGTGGGCTACGGCCGGATCGGTGCCACGGTGGCCAGGCGTTTGACAGGTTTTGACGTCGAACTGGGCTACTTCGCCCGGGCGGCACGCAGCGATAGCACGCACCGCTTTTTCGCCTCGCTCACCGATCTGGCCGAGTGGTGCGACCTGCTTATCGTTACGTTGGCCGGCGGCGCAGCCACGAAGAACATGGTTAACGCCGAGGTGCTGCGCGCGCTGGGCCCGCAGGCTTGGCTGGTCAACGTGTCGCGTGGCAGCACCGTGGAGGAGCCAGCCCTGCTGGACGCGTTGGAAAAGCGCCAGATTGCCGGTGCCGGCCTGGACGTCTTTTGGAACGAGCCGCGAATTGATGCGCGTTTTATGGCGCTGGACAACGTGGTGCTGCAACCGCACCATGGCAGTGGCACAGACGAGACGCGCCGCGCCATGGGACAACTGGTGCGCGACAACCTGTCCGCACACTTTGCCGGCCTGCCGTTACTGACGCCGGTGGCTTGAGGAGACTGCAACATGAATGAAGGAAAACCCTTTCAGCAGGCCCTTGGCCTGCGCTGCCAGTGCCTGGTGATCCAGGCGCCCGATGACTTGCGCGTGGTCGAGCAAGCTGTGGGCGAGCTTGCTCCTGGCGAGGTGATGGTGCAGGTTGGTTTCGGCGGCATCTGCGGCTCGGACCTGCACTACTTTCACGCCGGCGGTTTCGGCACCGTGCGCATCAAGCGGCCGATGATCCTCGGCCACGAAGTGGCTGGCACCGTAATGGCAGTGGCCGACGACGTGCAACGCGTGAAGCCAGGCGACCGTGTCGCTGTCAACCCCAGCCGGCCCTGCGCCGTCTGCGTCTACTGCCTGGAAGGCCTGCCCAACCAATGTCTGGACATGCGCTTCTATGGCAGCGCCATGCGCGACCCGCATGTCGAGGGTGCGTTCCGCAACCTTCTGGTGTGCGATGCCACGCAATGCGAGCCGGTCGCTGGTGGTGTGTTGCTGCAGCATGCCGCTCTGGCCGAGCCCTTGTCGGTCGCACTGCACGGCGTATCGCGTGCCGGGTCGCTGCTGGGCAAACGAGTGCTGGTGTCGGGTTGCGGACCCATCGGCGCGCTGGCGGTAGCGGCCGCACGCGTTCACGGCGCGGCCGAAATCACGGCGGTTGACCTGACCGACGAAACCCTGACTGTGGCGCGCGCCATGGGCGCGGACGTGACGGTGAACGTGGCCACCGACACAGACTGGGTGCAGCGTTATGCCGCCGACGGGCGAACGCGAAAGGGCACGTTCGACGTCATGTTCGAATGCAGCGGCAACGAGCGCGCCCTTCGCGCAGGGCTTGACACCATGCGCCCGCGCGGCATCGTCGTGCAACTGGGTCTGGGTGGCGACGTGAGCATCCCGCAGAACATGGTGGTCGGCAAGGAACTCAGCATTTGCGGCTCATTCCGCTTCCATGCTGAATTCGCACTGGCCGTGCGCCTGATCAACGAAGGGCGGGTGGACATGCGTCCGATGGTCACTGGCGCCTTCCCGCTCAGCCGTGCGCGCGAAGCCTTTGAACTAGCCAGCGACCGCACAAAGGCCATGAAGGTGCTGCTTGACTTCGCTGCCGAGATCGCCTGAGGTGTTTGATGGCGGCACCCCTCAGGTGCTGCCCCGCATCTCCACCCGAAACGGCACCAACACGGTCTCGGCCGACAGCCGGTGGCCGTTGCGCGTCGCCTCCAGCGCGCGCAGCAGCAACTGACCTGCCGAACGGCCGATACCAACACAATCGATGGCCACAGTGGTGAGTTGCGGGTAACACGCGGCCGCCACCTCGAAACCTCCAAAACCTGCAATCGCAATGCGCTCTGGCACCACCCAACCCCGGCGCTGGCACTCCATCAGTGCACCAAAAGCCGGGGGATCGGATACGCAGACCAGGGCCTGCACATCGGGCCAACGCGCCATCAGTTGCGCGACGCCCTGGGCACCATCGGTCATCGACACCGGGGCATGACCCACGCTCAGAATGCGCCCGGGGTCCAAACCCAGTCCCGTCATCGCTTGCCCAAAGCCGCGGCGCCGATCGGCGCCTCGCTCATCGCTCTCGGGCACGCCGCCCAGAAATGCGATACGGCGATAGCCCTTCCCGTGTAATTGACGCACCAACTCGGCAGTGGCCTGCGCATTGGAGAACCCCACCGTGTGTTCGATCGGGTCAGTCACCAAGTCCCAGGTCTCGATCACCGGAACACCGGCGACCTTGAGCAGTTTGCGCGCCACCGGCGTGTGGCTGCCACCGGTGAGGATCACACCCTCGGGCCGACGTGTCAGCATCGCGCGCAGCAAGCGTTCTTCGGTGTAAATGTCGTAGTCGGTGTAGCCCAGCAGCACCTGCAGCCCACTGCTCTCCACAGCTTCTGTCAGCCCATGCACGGTGTCGGAGAAGTTTGAGTTGTTGAGCGCCGGAATCAACACGGCGACGAACCCCGACCGCTTGGACGCAAAGGTGCGCGCGGTCTGGTCGATCACGTAGCCCATATCTTTGCAGGTCTTGAGGATGCGCTGTCGCAGCGCTTCGCTTTTGGTGCGGGTGCTGCCCTCGCTGCAATTGAGTGCGCGCGAGACGGTCATTTTCGACACACCCACGCGCGCCGCCACATCGGCCATGGTCACGCTGCGCTGGGGCAGGGTTGTGGGCCGCTTCGCAGCGTCCGCTGCGGCACGGGAAGGACGGCCAGGCAAAGTCTTCTTCATGTGGACTGGGAAACGTGTGAGGCTCGCCGTCGGACCGAGGTGATACCGATAACGGTACCAACCAGACCGGGCGTCATGCGAGCATCTTATTCGAATAGGGGTCACAATTGTCCCAGATTGCGCTTGGCTCGGACCAAGGGTAATTGCCAGGTACCGGTAACTTTTTTTATGGAAAAGGTTTGTGATTCAAACACGCGACGCCGGTTTCGCACCTGAGCGAATCCTCGGTCGCAAAGTCGCCTCAGGCGAACACAGCGTCCTGGCACCTGGGCACCGCACCCGTTCGCGGTAAAGTGCGGTCATGCCCACCTTCCACCTCACCGACAGCCAGCAGCAGGCGCTGCTGATCGCCGCGCGCCAAGCCCGGCGCATGGCCTACGCGCCTTATTCCAACTACCCCGTCGGTGCCGCCGTGCTCGACGAGCAGGGCCGCATCCATGCAGGCTGCAATGTGGAAAACGCCGCCTACCCGGAGGGCCTGTGCGCCGAAGCTGCCGCTTTGAGCGCGATGGTGCTGGCCGGCGGCCGACAGGCTCGCGCCGTGCTGGTGGTGGGAAGCGGCGGCGAAGGCAGCTGGATCACGCCCTGCGGTGGCTGCCGCCAGAAGTTGCGTGAATTTGGCGCGTCCGACCTGATCATCCAGAGTGCCAATGAGCTGACGTTGGGGCCGCGTCACACGCTGGCGCAATTGCTGCCCGAGAGTTTTGGGCCGGGCCACATCAAGGCCAGATAAAACGCCTGCCGGCACGCACCATGAAGACCATCGACACCCTCCGCCAGCGCGCCCCGAATCTGCAGCCACGCATTGCGGTGGTGCTGGGCTCGGGCTGGGGGACATTGACCGAGCACCTCACCAGCGCCATCCAGATTCCCTATGCCGAACTGGCTGGTTTTCCGCAGTCCGGTGTGGCCGGCCACGGCGGCAGCCTGTGGCTCGGGCAGCTGGGCGCGCAGCCCGTGGCCGTGTTGAGCGGGCGCCAGCATGGGTACGAAACCGGTGCGGTCGACGGCATGGCCGAGCCCTTGCGCGTGCTCAAAAGCCTGGGCTGCCACACGCTGGTGCAGACCAACGCGGCCGGCAGTTTGCGCCCGTACATGCCGCCGCAAAGCCTGATGCTTCTAAGCGACCACATCAACTTTTCCCAGCGCTCGCCGCTGGTCGGTCTGGGCGGCTCGGAGCGCTTTGTGAACATGGTCGACGCCTATGACCCACCACTGCGTGCCCATGCCCGGCGCGTGGCCCAAAAGCGGGGTGCAACCCTGTTCGAAGGGGTTTACGCCTGGGCTTTTGGCCCGCAGTTCGAGACCCCGGCCGAGATCCGCATGCTGCGATTGCTGGGTGCCGATGCCGTGGGCATGAGCACCGTGCCCGAGACCATTCTGGCAAGGCACCTGGGGCTGCGCGTGCTGGCGCTGTCTTTCATTACCAACCTGGGTGCCGGCATGTCCGCCGAGGACCTGAGCCACGCCCACACCCTGCAGCAAGCGCAACTGGGCAGTCTGTCGGCCAGCGACTTGCTGGCCGACATCATTGCCAGCATCGACACCCCGTCATGACACCCTCCAAGCCCGCAGCGATGAATGCCCGTTTGGCGTTGGCCTGCCTGGACCTGACCAGCCTGGGCGACGCAGACACCGAAGCCGACAGTGCGGCCCTGTGCCAGCGCGCGCAAAGCCCGTTCGGGCCGGTGGCTGCGGTCTGCGTCTGGCCGCGCCTGGTGGCGTTTGCCAAGGCGCAATTGCCAGCGACGATTGCCGTGGCGGCGGTGGCCAATTTCCCGCACGGCGGGGCCGACATCGACGCCGCCGTGCTTGATGCGCTGCAGATCGTGCAGGCCGGTGCGCAGGAAGTTGATGTGGTGCTGCCCTACCGCAGCCTGATGGCAGGTGACGAACGCGTGACCGCCGAACTGCTGGTGGCCGTGCGTCGGGCCTGCCCGGGCCTGCTGCTCAAGGTGATTCTGGAAACCGGCGAGCTCAAAACACCGACGCTAATAGAACGCGCCTGCCAGCTGAGCCTCGACGCTGGCGCTGATTTTTTAAAAACCAGCACCGGCAAAACCTCGGTCAGTGCCACGCTGGAAGCCGCGCGCATCCTGCTCGGCGCCATTGCCGCGAGCCCCGCCGCGCGCAAGCGTGTGGGCTTCAAGGCGTCCGGCGGCATTCGCACCGTGGCCGAGGCAGCCGCCTACTTGGCGCTGACGCAGGAACTGCTCGGCGCACAAGCCCTGACGCCGCTGCGCTTTCGCATCGGCGCCAGCAGCCTGCTGAACGACATTGAGGCCGTGCTGTCCGGCGCGAACGAACCCAGCCCCGTACCACGCGGCGCTTACTGAGAACCCACCATGCTGGCCCAGGAAATCATTCGCATCAAACGTGACGGCCAGACACTGGCACGCGCCCACATCGACGCTTTTGTGCGTGGCCTGGTGGACGGATCCTGGAGCGAAGGCCAGGCCGCCGCGCTGGCCATGGCCATGTTCCTCAAGGGCATGAGCCGCGCGGAAACGGTGGACCTGACCCTGGCCATGACCCATTCCGGACTGGTGATGGACTGGTCGACGGCCGATTTAAGCGGCCCGGTGCTCGACAAACACTCCACTGGCGGCGTCGGCGACAAGATCAGCCTGATGCTGGCCCCCATCGTGGCGGCCTGTGGCGGCGTGGTGCCGATGATCTCGGGTCGCGGTTTGGGTCACACCGGTGGCACCCTCGACAAGCTGGCCAGCATCCCGGGCTACCAGTGTGCGCCCGATGTGCCCACGCTGCACCGGGCCCTGCACAGCGCGGGCTGCGCCATCATTGGCCAGACGGCCGAGCTGGCACCGGCCGACCGCAGGCTGTATGCCATTCGCGATGTCACGGCAACAGTGGAGTCGGTGCCCTTGATCACCGCCAGCATCCTGTCGAAAAAACTCGCCGCGGGCCTGCGGGCTCTGGTGATGGATGTGAAAGTGGGCAACGGCGCTTTCGCCGATTCGCTGCCCATGGCCACCACCCTGGCCGAGTCGCTGGTGCAAGTGGCCAATGGGGCCGGGCTGCCCACGCGCGCCTGGCTGACCGACATGAACCAAGTGCTGGGCACCAGCTGCGGCAATGCGCTCGAAGTGATGGAAGCCGTCGACTTTTTGACCGGCAAGTGGCGTGAGCCGCGCCTGCTTGAAGTCACGCGCACCTTGTCCGCCGAACTGCTGGTCATGGGACGGCTGGCGGATGACGACGCCCAAGCGCTGCAACAGGTGGATGACGCCCTGCAAAGTGGCCGCGCGCTGGAACGGTTCGCGCGCATGGTCACCGCGCTGGGCGGCCCGGCGGACTTTTGCGAGCGCCCCGTTCATTACCTGCCAACCGCGCCGGTTGAACTGCCGGTGCTGTCACCGCGCGCTGGTTTTGTCGCTGGCATGGCCACGCGCGACATCGGCCTGGCCGTGGTGGGACTTGGCGGCGGCCGGCGCCAGGCCAGCGACACCATCGATCCGCGCGTGGGCTTGAGCCAGTTTATCCAGCTGGGCCAGGCGGTGCAGGCGGGCGAAGTGCTGGCCGTGGTGCACGCCGCTGACCAGGGGGCAGCTGAACAAACCAGACGCGCGCTTCTGACCCTGCTGCAAATCACCCCGCTGGCACCTGTCGGCGCACCTGTTCTGATTCAGCGTCTGCTGGCCTGAAGTCAACAGGCCAAGCTGAAATATCGCCGGGTTTTAGAGGCACAATTTGGTCTGCGCTTTTGCGCGCGTGTTCGGGCCAGCCAGCCCCGTCCTGACCAACAAAAACTGGAGCTCCCTTTGAAGACCCGCCCCAAGAACCTCATCTCTTTTGTGCTCGCGCTGGCCCTGCTGGCCGTCACCGCCACCGCATCGGCTGCGGGCAACATCAAGATTGCCATCGACGCTGAATTCGGCATTCCCAATTCAAGCTCGGCGCAGGCCGTGCGTCATGGTGCCCAGGTTGCGGTGGATGAAATCAATGCGGCTGGTGGTCTGCTCGGCCGCAAGCTCGAGGTTATCGAGCGCGACAACCGGGCGGTGCCCGCGCGCTCCCTGAACAACCTGCGCGAGTTGGCGGCCGACCCCGACGTGGTGGCGGTCATGAGCGGCCGTTACAGCCCGGTCGTGGTCGAGATGCTGCCCGAAATTCACCGCCTCAAGATGCTGATGCTCGACCCCTGGGCCGCTGCCGACGCCATCACGGAGAATGATTTCACGCCCAACTATGTGTTTCGGCTGTCGCTGAGGGACTCCTGGGCTCTGCCGGTCATGATGCGCCACGCCCTCAAACAAGGCCACCGCAAAGTGGGCATCCTGCTGCCCAACACCGAGTGGGGGCGCAGCAGCCTCAAGGCGGCCGAAGAAACGGCAGCCAGGGACACGCATCAGGAGATCGTGGCATCCAAGTGGTACAACTGGGGTGATGCCAGCCTGATCGAGCGTTACCAGGCGCTGCGCAGCGCGGGGGCGCAGGCGGTCATCCTGGTCGCCAATGACAGGGAAGGCGTCATTCTGGTCAAGGAAATGACCACGCTGCCGTCAGACCAGCGCTTGCCGCTGGTGGTGCATTGGGGCATCACCGGCGGAAATTTTTTCGAACAGTCCGGGGCGGCGCTGAAAGTCGTTGACCTGTCGGTGGTGCAGACCTACTCGTTTATCGGCAAGAGTGATCCAAAAACCAAAGGCGTGCTGGCCGGCTTGAAGGCCGTCACCGGCAACGATGATCCGCGCAAGGTGGCATCGCCGGTCGGCGTCGCGCATGCCTATGACATGGTGCACCTGCTCGCCATGGCGATCAAAAAGGCCAACTCCACCGACCGGTCAGTGGTGCGCCAGGCGCTTGAAAATCTGGGTCCCTACAAGGGCTTGGTGCGTCACCTCGACAAGCCCTTCACCGCCAAGCGCCATGACGCGCTCAGCATCAATGAAGTCTTCATGGCGCGTTTTGCGGACGATGGCGCCATCGAGCCGATCCTGAAAACAAAGCCATGAGGTCGGTCTGGTGAACTTACCCCGCCCGCTCGAAGCCATCAGGCGCTGGCGCACCTCCAGTCTGGCAAATACCTTTGCCCTGCAGGCGGCTTTCATTGCGATTGCCAGCATTGCGGTGGTGGCACTGATGTCGCTGGCCGTTATCTACTGGGTTGAAGCCAGCACCCAGCATGAGCGGCTCCAGGAAAAGTCCGGCCGCGTCGCCGAGCGAGTGGAGGCCGCGATCAATGTCGTCGAGAGTTCCGTCACTGCCCTGGCGAAAAATCCGATGTTCATGACCGCCCTGCTCGACTCCAAAGGTCGTGACTCCTATGTGGCGCCTTTTCTGGAAAACTACAATTTCCCGATTACGGCCGCCAGCGGATTGGCGCTGTGCGACATCAACGGGGAACGGCTGGCCGGAACGCGTTCCCCGCTGTCAAATTGCCGGTCGAATTCTGCGTTGTTCAAACAGGTGATGACGGAGGGCAAGACGCAGCGTGAATTGGTCCCGCTGCCGGGCGGCCATCTGGGCTGGACGGTTTATCACGGCGTTGTCTTCGGCTACACCGGCACCGTGGAAGGGGTGGTGGTGACACAACTTGATTTGCATGACCTCCTGCAGTCGGTGCCCAAGGACCTCGATCTGACCGGTGTCGCGCTGCGGCGCACAGGCGGGACAGAATCGCTGGTCAGCGCGCAGGTCACACAGGCCGCGCCAAGCACCCTGCAAGAGGCCAGAACGCCGCTCTTCAAGGGCAAGCCGGAGGCCATGCCCTATCCGCTTGAAGTGGTCACCCGAGACCATCTGCAGCCCTTCGGAAACAAGCTGCTCCCACTCGGCCTGGGATATGGCCTGGCGGGCCTGCTGATGGTGCTGCTGGTCATTTACTGGGCGCGAAGCGTGTCCCGCGTTCTGATTGCGCCGCTGACCAAATTGACGAACACGGCACACCGGGTGGCCGAGACCGGCGACCTGAGTATTGCCGTTCCGCAAACCAGCGCCGGCGAAGTGGCACAACTGGCCAAGGCCTTTGAAGTCATGGTCAACGCCGTGCGAATCTCGGGGTCCTCCCTGGAGGAAAAAGTCGCCCTGCGAACCGCGCAACTGGAGCAAGCGCAGGCCGCAACGCGTGACCGCACCGAACAGTTGAATGCCATTTTCGATTTGAGTCCCGACGGCTTCGTTTCTTTTGATGCGGGTTTTCGGGTGACGTTTGCCAACCTGGCCTTCCTGCGCATCACCGGCATGGAGGAAGATGACGTCATTGGGCTGGAAGAAGCCCGATTTTCCAGGCTGCTGGCCGGCAAATGCCTGCCCGACGCCACGTTTCCGGGCGTCGCCTCGCTGCGAGCAGCGCGCAAGAACCTGCGCGAAGGCGAAGCAGGCGTACCACCGCTCAGAATCAGGCACTGTCTGATCGAGTTGGCAGGCCCTGGCAACCGGGCGCTGGAGGTCGGCATCCGGCTGTCACAGGCCGAGAGTGTGTCGCAAATCCTGTATTTGCGCGATGTCACGCACGAAACCGAAGTCGACCGCATGAAGAGCGAATTCCTGTCCACGGCCGCGCATGAGCTGCGCACCCCGATGGCAAGCATCTACGGCTATTGCGAGCTCCTGCTGATGCGCGATTTCGACGAGGACGAGCGCAAGGAGATGTTGTCCACCATCTTCCGCCAGTCCGAACTGATGGCCTCCATCATCAACGAGTTGCTGGACCTGGCGCGTATCGAGGCGCGCCGCGGCAAAGACTTTGTGGTGGAACGCCTGTCACTGCAGGCCCTGGTGGGCGAGGCAGTCGCAGGCTACAAATTGCCGGAGGGTCGCGAGGCACCGCAGATCCAGGCCCCGGACGAAACGCTGCTCGTCCGGGCGGACCGGAAAAAGATACAGCAGGCGCTCATCAACGTGCTCTCCAATGCCTACAAATACTCGCCGCGCGGCGGCGCGATCAGCCTGAGCTTTCTTCAGGAAGTGCACCACAGCGTGGGCCGCTTCGGCATCGAGGTGCGTGACCACGGCATCGGCATGCGTCCGGAAGAAACGGCGCGCGTCTTCGAGCGCTTTTACCGTGCCGACAGCACCGGCAAGATCCCGGGCACCGGACTGGGCATGAGCATCGTCAGGGAGATCATCGAAATTCATGGCGGCGAGGTGAGCCTGGAAAGCAAACTGGGTGAGGGCACCACAGTGACACTCTGGCTGCCCGCGGCCTGACGGCCAGACGGGCGCGTCAGTCCGGCGCCTGCTGCTCGCCGTCGATGTACAGCCAGCGCCCTTCTTCGCGAACGAATCGGCTGATCTCATGCATACGCCCACCGCGCCCGTTTTCACGGTAACGCGCGACAAACTCCACCACCCCCGCGTCACCCGTGGCCTGCGCGTGGCGCACCTCCAGGCCGAGCCATTTGAGCGGCGGCAGTTCCAGCTCGCCGGGCGACGTGGACGGGTGCCAGGTGGCCAGCAGGTAGTCGATCAGCCCCAGACCGTAGGCGCTGTAACGTGAGCGCATCAGCGCCTCGGGTGTGGGCGCGTGCAGCCCTTGCTTCAGGCCCGCGTGCCAGGGGCCGCAACAATCGCCGTAGGGCAGGCCGCTGTCGCATGGGCAGGCGGCACGGTCGGCCAGGGTGTTCTTTTTCATGGGTGTAATGGTAACGGGATGACACTGGATGCATGCAGGCCCGACGGGTCGTAAACTTGTCCCCGATCATGCCCATTGCCCTGACTTCATCCCTTTACCGCTTGTACGCCGCAGGCGCCTGATGTGATGCGCCTTCCCTTGAACAACATCCGCTTGCTGACCGGCTGGGTACCCGGCTTGGCCACCTTGCGGAACTACCGGCGCGCCTGGTTGCTGCCGGACCTGATGGCAGGTCTGGCGCTGACCGCCATTCTGGTGCCGGTGGGCATGGGTTATGCCGAGGCCTCAGGGCTGCCCGCCATCCATGGCCTGTACGCCACCATCATCCCGCTGATCGTGTACGCCATTTTTGGCCCCAGCCGCATCCTTGTGCTGGGCCCCGATTCGACCCTGACGGCCGTGATAGCGGCGCTGATCCTGCCGCTGGCCGCCGGCAGTGTGGAGCGCGCTGTGCTGCTGGCTGGCATGCTGGCCATATTGTCCGGTGTCTGCTCCATGCTGATCGGGCTGGCGCGACTGGGCTTGCTTGCCGACCTGCTGTCCAAACCGATCCGCATTGGCTTTTTGAACGCCATCGCCCTGACCGTGCTGGTGGGCCAATTGCCAAAAATACTGGGCATTGGCTCCAAGGCGGGCGACCTGCCTGACCAGGTGGACCATCTGCTGCGCAGTGTGGTCAACAGCCAAGGCAACGGGGTGGCGTTGGCTGTCGGCAGCGTCAGTCTGGCCCTGATTTTGTTGCTGGCGCGCTGGCGGCCGCGCTGGCCTGGCCTGTTGCTGGTGGTGCTGCTGGCTACCGCCGTGTCGGCCTGGCTCGACCTGGCCAACAGCGCCCATTTGTCCGTGCTGGGGCGCCTGCCACAGGGTCTGCCGGACTGGCAGTTTCCGGCGGTGTCGTGGCAGGAGGTGTGGCAGTTGCTGCCTGGCGCCGTCATCATTTCGCTGCTGTCGTTCACCGACACCAGCGTGTTGTCGCGGGCGCTGGCGCAACGCGGCGGCTACCGGGTCAGCCAGAGTCAGGAAATGGTGGCGCTGGGCCTGGCCAACATTTCCACCGGGCTGTTTCAGGGGTTTTCCATCAGCAGCAGCGCCTCGCGCACGCCGGTGGCCGAGGCCGCCGGAGCCAAAACTCAAGTGACCGGGTTGGTGGGGGCGCTGGCCATTGCGCTGCTGCTGGTCTGGGGCACAGAGTGGCTGCAGAGCCTGCCCAGCGCGGTGCTGGGTGCCGTGGTGATCGTGGCCTGCCTGTCGTTTGCCGACGTCGCGGGCATGCGGCAAATGTACCGGCAGCGCAAGGTGGAATTTGCCCTGTCGCTGACCAGCTTTGTCGGCGTGGCCCTGATTGGCGTCATGGAAGGCATTTTCATCACCCTGGCGCTGGCCATGCTGGTGCTGCTGTGGAACGCCTGGCACCCTTATTTTGCCGTGCTGGCACGCGTGGACGGCACCAAGGGGTACCACGACATCACCCGACACCCCGAGGGGCGGCGCGTGCCCGGCCTGGTGCTGTTTCGCTGGGACGCCCAACTCTTTTTTGCCAACGGCGAGCTGTTTCAGGAACAGGTTCACCGCGCCATCGCCGCAGCGCCCACGCCCACGCGGCGCCTGGTGGTGGTGGCCGATGCCATCACCGACATCGACATCACGGCCGCCGACATGCTGGTCAAGCTGCATCAGGATTTGACAAAGCAGGGCATCGAGCTGTGGTTTGCCGGACTCAAGGGCCAAGTGAAAGACCGGCTCAAAAATTACGGCACGCTGGACCTGATCGGCCATGACATTTTTTCCCCCACCGTGGGCAATGCGGTCAATGTGTACCGCACCCACCATGCAGTGGACTGGAAGGACTGGGATGAAGTTTAGGCTTGCGGGTCAGACCACTCGTGTAGCGACGTGCTCTGACCCCAACTAACTTGAAACCTTGTGGGTCAGACCACTCGCGCAGCGACGTGCTCTGACCCCAACTGATCAAGGTGGCGCGCCTGCCGCGTGGCCAACGTGCGGCCAGCCTTGACCGGTGACACCGTGCGTCGCGGCAGCAGGCCTTGCAGCGCCTGCGGGTTGGCGCGGGCCCCGCTGGCGACGTAGTCCGCCAGCAGGGCCTGGCGCACCAGATCCGGCGACTGGCTGGCGCTGAGGTAGTCAAACAAGGCGTCCACCAGCGCCTCGGGCGTCAGCCGGTGGGTGCTGCCCTGGCGCTGCCACAACCAGTCCGAAAACGCCATGAAACACCAAAACGGCGAGGCGGGGGCGCTGCCAGCCACGGCTGGCGAGTGCAGCAACAGCGGCAGTGTTTTTGCAAAACGGCCCGAGTTGGCCAGCAGTTCCCAGTAACGCGCCAGGCGGCCAAAGCGTTGCAGCGTGGTGGCGTCGACCACGCCGGTGTGCTGCACGGTATAGGGCGGATCGGACGCGTAAACCATGCCGTGCGCCACGCTGTGGCGGGCAATCGGCGCGCCGCGCAGGCGCTTCAAAATGCCCAGCTGGATCTCGTGCGGGCCAATCGCCAGCAACCGGTCGAAGCCATCGGCAAAACTTTGCAGCGTTTCACCCGGCAGGCCAAAAATCAGGTCGACATGCAGGTGCGCGTGGGTGAGCGCCAGCAGCCATCGAAGGTTGGCCTCGGTGGCGTCGTTGTCCTGGCGCCGCGAGATGGTCTGCTGCACCGCCACGTTGAAGCTCTGCACGCCGACTTCGAGCTGCAGCACGCCCGGCGGAAACTGCGCCAGCATGGCCCGCAGGCGATCCGGCAGGTGGTCGGGGATCACCTCAAAGTGCAGGAACAGGCCAGCGTTTTGGCTAGCAATGCGCTCCAGAAAAAATTGCAGAATCCGCACCGAATGCTCGATCTTCAGATTGAAAGTGCGGTCAACAAACTTGAAGGTGCGCGCTCCGCGCTGGTACAGCGCATCGAGCGCCGCCAGCACCCGGTCCAGCTCAAAACCCCAGGCGGTCTTGTCGAGCGCGCTCAGGCAAAACTCGCACTTGAACGGGCAACCGCGCGAGGCCTCGACGTACAGCAGGCGGTGCGCCAGGTCGGCGTCGCTGTATTCGCCGTAGGGCAGCGCCAAGTCGGCCAGCGGCGGCTGCTCGCCGGGGATGATTTTCATGAGCGGCTGCGGACCATCCAGCAGCGCGCGGCACAGCTTGGCAAAACTCACATCACCCCAGCCGGTGATCACATGATCGGCCAGCGAAGTGATGGCTTGTTCATCCGTTTCGTAGCTCACCTCCGGCCCGCCCAGCACTATTCTGAGGTCGGGCCGCGCGGCCTTGAGCAGGCGGATCACCTCGGTGGTTTGTCTCACGTTCCAGATGTACACACCAAAACCCACGACCTGCAGCCCGGTGCGCACAGCAGCCGATGGTGCTGGCCCCAGCGTGGCCAAAAGGTCCGCCACCACTTCCTGCGCCGGCCGGGAGATGGTGTACTCGCGCAGCTCCGCGCACGCGCGCAGGCCCGCGCCGCCATGCCGGTCGAGGTTGGCCAGCAGGTAACGCAAGCCGAGCGACGCGTGGATGTAACGCGCGTTGAGCGTGGCCAGCACGATGCGGGGGCGAACAGTGGGATTCATGCCGGCAATGGTAGCAAGTGGCTGGCGCGGACAACCGCACCCCCCCGGCCCCGTTGCGCGAGAATGCGTGCCTGAACCAATCACCCCACCCAACACCCATGAAAATCGAAAAAGACACCGTTGTGACCCTGCGCTACAAAGTGGCGGACGCCCAGGGCAAACTCATTGAGGAGGCCAAGGAACCCATGGCCTATTTGCATGGCGGCTACGGCAACACGCTGGCCAAGATCGAGGCCGCGCTGGACGGCCAGACGGTGGGCTACCAGACCAACCTGCTGCTGCAACCCGAAGACGCCTTTGGCCTGCGCGACGAAAGCCTGGCCCAAACCATGCCGCGCCGCGACTTTCCGCCGGGCGTCAAAGTGGGCGGTCAATTGCAGGGCCGCACCGCCGATGGCCGCGACCAGGTGTTCCACGTGGTCAAGATCAAGGGCGACACGGTGCTGCTCGACGGCAACCATCCCTGGGCCGGCAAGGTGCTGCGCTTCAGCCTGAAAGTGACCGACGTGCGCGCGGCAGCACCCGAAGAACTGGCCCACGGCCATGTGCATGGGGCGCACGGGCATCAGCACTGAGCAGCGCCACTTAAAAGCGCCGGGGTAATGGCCTATCATCCGTCCATAACTTCTCAGGGACGGGAACATCATGGCAAGCCTCATACCCGCGCTGGGTGCATGCGCCTCACGCATGACCAGCGGGGAGCGCCGACTCGCTGAGCGGCTGGAACAAAAGCTCGACGACGACTACCTGCTTTGGTACGACGTGCCGATCGGCCCCAAACAAACACACCCCGACTTCGTGCTGCTGCACCCCCGGCGCGGCCTGCTGATTCTGGAAACCAAAGACTGGAAACTGGAGACCATCCTGCGCGCCAACCGACAGGCCTGGGACATTCTGGCCAACGGTCAGCCCAAGGTGGTCATCAACCCGCTGGCGCAGGCGCGGCACTGCGCCATGCAGGTGGTGAACGCGCTGGAGCGTGATGCGCAACTGGTGCAACCGGACGGTGAACACCAGGGCAAGCTGTCGTTTCCGTGGGGCCATGGCGTGGTCTTTACCCGCATCACCCGCAAGCAGTTTGACGATGCCGGGCTGACTGACGCCATCGCGCCGCATCATGTGATCTGCTCGGACGAAATGTATGAAACGGCGGACGCGGAAAGCTTTCAGCAGCGGTTATGGAACATGTTTCCCCACGCCTTTGGCCGGGTCATGAGCCTGCCGCAGCTCGACCGCGTGCGCTGGATCATGTTCCCCGAGGTGCGCGTGCAAACGACGGGCGACTTGTTTGACGACAGCGACAGCCAGGCCGAACTGCCCAGCATCATGCGGGTGATGGACCTGCAGCAGGAACAATTGGCGCGTTCCCTGGGCAATGGCCACCGCGTGATTCATGGCGTGGCAGGCTCGGGCAAAACCATGATTCTGGGCTACCGCGCCGAGTACCTGGCCCGTGCCAGCACGGCCAGCACCAAACCCGTGCTGATCCTGTGCTTTAACGAGCCACTGGCTGTGAAGCTGGCCAGTGTGATGGAGGCCAAAGGCCTGAGCAGCAGCGTGCATGTGCGGCATTTTCATAAATGGTGCCGTGATCAACTGGTGGCATTTGGCCAGACGCTTCCCGACTATCACATGCCGGTGGCCGAGAAGATGGTGGAGATGGTGCAGCGCGTCATCCACGGCGTGGAGCGCCAGCAAATCCCCAGCGGCCAATACCAGGCGGTGCTGATCGACGAAGGTCACGACTTTGCGCCCGAATGGCTCAAACTGGTGACACAGATGGTGGACCCCGCCACCAACAGCCTGCTGGTGTTGTTTGACGATGCGCAGAGCCTGTACGAGCGCAGCCGCAGCAAGCAGTTCAGCTTCAAGAGCGTCGGCATTGCCGCGCAAGGTCGCACCACCATCCTCAAAATCAACTACCGCAACACCCAGCAGATTTTGCAGACCGCCAGCCTGATCGCCGCCGACCTGTTGACGGCCGACGACAAGGACGACGATGGCATTCCGCTGCTGCACCCCATCAGTTGCGGGCGTGATGGCGAGGCACCGCTTTTCATCCGCCTGCCAAGCTTGCGCGAAGAAGCTTATGCGATTGCGGACCACCTGAACGCCGCGCACCAGGAGGGTCATGCCTGGGGCGACATGGCCATCCTGTGCCGCGACTGGAACACCATGGACCTGTGCGCCGCCGCCCTGCGCCAGCGCCAGCTACCGCACCATGTGCGGAAAAAAGCGGGCGACTTCAAACCCGGCAGCGACAGCATCCAGATCATGACCATGCATGTGAGCAAGGGCCTGGAGTTCCCCGTGGTCGCGCTGCCGGGCGTGGGGCACATGCCTGTGGCGGGTGAGGACGAGGCAGATGCTGCGCGGGTGTTTTATGTGGCGGCGACGCGGGCGACGCAGAGGCTGATGATTGGGGTGGGTGGGGATGGGGAGTTCGGGCGGCGATTGGTTGCGCCCCCATAGTGAGAGGCAACTTGCTTGGAAACGGACAGAAATGCAATAGGTAACTAACGGTCCCGATATACCGGATTCGCTTCTCTTTGCGCATGAAGAGGGCGGCGTTGTGTTTTTCTGCGGTGCTGCCCCAAGCCCATTCGCAACCAATACAAGGCGGATGGCAACTGGCAGACCTACACCCAGGAATTTTTGAAGTACATCCAGACGCAAGACGCGTCCCTGCGCGAGCTGGTCAAGATCGCGCAGGCCACCCCGGCCTGTCTGGTTTGTTTTGAGGCGGACTATTCCACCTGCCACCGCACTTATGTGGCCCGCGCGGCGCGCCAATTAGGAGGCCCAAAGGTGACGCAACTTACCGCTAAAACAGCCCTGCCTGATCTGGGTTATCCGCAGGCGGCTTAGGCGGGCGAGCGCAATTTATAAACAAACAAGCGCCCGATGCACCGACGGTGTAAATTCGGCTTGTCGTTTAACCATTGGAGAGGTCACCATGCAAGTCAATGAAATCATTCAAGAGGCGCTGCGTCTGCCAGCCACAGCGCGGTTTCAGATCGTTGACCAGCTCATGCAAAGTCTGGACAAGCCCGACCCTGAAATTGACCGCATCTGGGGCGAGGAGGCCGTGCGGCGATTGGCCAGTTTTGACGCAGGACTCAGCAAAACCTATTCCCCTGAGGAAATTTTTGGTCAAGACTGATGCAGGTTCGATTTACAGAGCTTGCCAAGCTCGAATTTGATGAGGCCCGCGCCTGGTATCGGGCGATTCGTCCCGAGCTAGGCCGCTCCTTCTCGCAAGAGGTGCGCACCGCCACGCAGCGCATGACCCACATGCCCCTGATGTACCAGCTGGAAATGGGTGACATTCGGCGCTGTGTGCTCAAGCAGTTTCCCTACACACTTCGCTATGCCGTGCGTGGCGACTTGGTTCTCATCGTCGCCGTGTCGCATCAACACCGCACCCCAGATTACTGGGTGGATCGCAGTTCTGATTCTTGACCCGATTTCACCCGGCGAGTACTGGTGCCGCAGCCAGATTTCGTATCAAACCTCCGGCGTACAGTCCGTTGAGTGGACGCTAATGTTCCGTTAATGCTTTGAAAACTTGAAATTAACGCATAGACGGAACATACTGTAGACCCTATGCCAACCGACACCCAAACACAACGCGTTCTCGCCCTGGCCACCCAGCGGGGCCTGCTGCGCGCCAGCCATTTGCAGGAGCTGGGTATTGCCCGCGTGGTGCTCTCAAGGCTCACCGCCAGCGGCCTGCTGGAGCGCGTGGGGCGTGGTGTGTACCGGTTGCCCGAGCGCAAAGGCTCTGAGCACGAGAGCCTGGCCACCATTGCCGTCAAGGTGCCGCAGGCGGTGTTTTGTCTGCTCACGGCTTTGCAGCTACACGAACTCACCACCCAGTTGCCCCGCCAGGTTTGGATCGCCATGCCGCAGGGCAGCCACCCGCCAAAAATGGATTACCCGCCGGTGAAGATGATGCAGTTTTCGGGCGAGGCATATGCCGCAGGCGTTGAGGTGGTGCAGGTCGGCCAGGTGGCGCTGCGGGTGTACGGTGTGGCCAAGACGGTGGCCGACTGCTTCAAGTACCGCAACAAGATGGGGCTTGACGTGGCCATCGAGGCACTCAAAGGTGCCTTGGCCCAGAAAAAGGCCACCGCGGATGAGCTGTGGCGCTTTGCCAAGATTTGCCGGGTTGCCAATGTGATGCGGCCCTACCTTGAAGCCTTGGGGCACTGGGGCTGAATGGCGCACGACCTCGCCGCGTCCGTTCGGGCAAAACCCATCACCCTCGCCGACTTGCGACGCTACGCCGTGGCACGCACCCTGTTCGCGCCAACCACCTTGGCCAAGGCGATCACCCGGCTGGGCTTTGTGCAGGCCGACCCGATCCGGGCACCGGCGCGGGCGCAAGACCTCACGCTGCGCCACCGCGTCAAAGGCTACCGCGCGGGCGACCTGGAACGGCGCTACGCGGCGCTGGACATCGAGGAAGACTTCTTTGTCAACTACGGCTTCTTGCCGCGTGCCACGCAGGCACTCATGCACCCACGAGCGCCCAAGACGGCACTCACCGCGGCCCGGCGCCAACAAATGGACGCGGTGCTGGCCTTTGTGCAGGCGCACGACGTGGTGCACCCGCGCGCGGTGGACGCGCACTTTGCCCACGGCAAATCGCGCAACTGGTTTGGTGGCTCCAGCAATGCCAGTACGCAGTTGCTCGATGACATGCATTACCGCGGCCTGCTGCGTATTGCAGGGCGCGTCAGTGGCGTGCGGACTTATGCCGTGCGGATCGCGCCGGATGAAGCGCCGGATCCGCAACAGGCCATGGACGCGCTGGTGGATGTCATCGTGCACAAATACGCGCCGCTGCCCGAGCGCTCTTTGGGCGAGTTGATCAGCCACCTGCGCGGTGGCACACCCCAATGGGCGCATTTGCGCGGCGGCGCCTTGGCGCGTGCCAAAGTGCGCCTGGCCAATGGCGTGGTGGCCGGCCAGACCTACTACTGGAACGCCACTGAAAACCCCGCATCGCGCCGCCACGCGCCTGATGACGCCGTGCGTTTGCTGGCCCCGTTCGATCCGCTGGTGTGGGATCGCCGTCGCTTCGAGCATCTGTGGGCCTGGGCTTATCGGTTTGAGGCCTACACACCCGCAGCCAAACGCGTGCGCGGCTATTACGCGCTGCCGCTTTTGTGGCGTGACCAGGTGATAGGCTGGGGCAATGTGTCGGTGGCCGGTGGGCAGATGCACGCCGACCTGGGTTTTGTCGCGGGCAAACCACCGCGCGACGCAGCCTTCAGTCCCGCGCTGGAGGCAGAACTGGCCCACCTGCGGGCGTTTTTGAGCCTCGCCCCGGCAGGCGATGGTGCCCAGGGATCATGACGCTGAAATTGCCCAAGCCCGCCATCCATTACCATCCGCGTTCCCATTTCGCCCGCTACCGGGCCCCCACGGAGAATTTATGTTCAGTCATGTGATGCTTGGTACCAATGACCTCGAGGTCTCGAAGAAGTTTTACGACGCGGTGCTCGGCACGCTGGGGATCGGCCCGGGGGTGGCCAACAAGAACCGTTATTTCTACCGCAACCCCACCGGCTCCTTTGCCATCACCACGCCGGTCAATGGCGAGCCCGCGACCCATGGCAATGGCAGCACCATTGGCTTTAACGCGGCGTCCACAGAGCAAGTGGATGCCTTTCACGCCGCCGCTGTTGCCAATGGCGGCGCCACCTGTGAAGACCCGCCGGGGTTCCGCGAAGGCGGGGCGGTCAAGCTCTACCTGGCTTACCTGCGCGACCCCGACGGCAACAAGCTTTGCGCCTTGTACCGGCCGGCCAAATGAGAAATAACTCACTGCCGCTGACCGCTGTTTGAGCACGTCTGTCGATTCATGATGCGTATTCTTCAAAATACGCATCATTTTTTGAGCCGTATTGCATAAAATACGTCTCATGCCCACCCAAACCTTTCCAACCCAGCCCGGCGCCATCTGGCAGCAGGCCGCTTGGCCGACGCTGGCCTTTGACGCGGCAAGCCTCGCGCCAGACCTGGATCTGGTGCGCTTGGCGCAGGGCAAGTTGCTGGGGCTGCTGGACGCCATCGGTCTGGGCCAGGCGCAAGCGCTACGGCAGGAGTTGTGGGTGCAGGAGGCCTTGGCCACGGCGGCTATTGAGGGACAACAGCTCAATCTGGTGTCGGTGCGGTCCTCGGTGGCGCACCGGCTAGGCTTGGCAGACGCGCCCGGCCATGACCGCGATGTGGAGGGTTTAGTGCTGGTCATGCAGGATGCGGTGGACAACTGCCAAGCTGCGCTGGATCTGGACCGTTTGTGTCGCTGGCAGTCGGCTTTGTTTCCGGGCGGCACATCCGGCATCACCCGCATCGTGGTGGGTCGTTTGCGCGACCACGCGGATGCCATGCAGATCGTCAGCGGTCCGATGGGGCGCGAGTTGGTGCACTACACCGCGCCGCCTTCCAACCAGGTGGCCGACGAAATGAACAAGTTCCTGACCTGGTTTGAGGCAAGCCGCCCGCGCGCGGGTGCCGCGCCCAGCCTGCATGGGATCGCCCGCGCGGCAGTGGCGCATCTGTGGATTGAATCGATCCACCCGTTTGAAGATGGCAATGGTCGGCTGGGCCGCGCTGTGGTGGACATGGCCCTGGCGCAAGACATGTTGGCACAAGACCTGAGCGCCACCGTGGCCCAGATGCGTGTCTTTGGCATGGCGCGCCAGATGCTCAAGACCCGCGCCGCTTATTACGACGCGCTGAATCTGGCCCAGCGCAAGCCCTTGCTTCTGGCCGACGGCAGCGCCATCGATGTGACATCATGGGTGCGGTGGTTTGTGCAGGCGTTCACACAAGGCTGCGTCGCCTCGCAAGCGGTGGTGCGCCAGGCGGTAGACAAGTCCGCTTTCCGCATCAAAGCCGCGGCGTGTGACCTGAATACCCGACAACACAAGGTTTTGGGCCGTTTGCTGGAGGCTGGCAACACCGAATTGGGTGGCGGCTTTTTGGGCGGCATGACCACCGACAAATACGCCAAGATCACCGGCGCTTCCAAGGCCACGGCCAGCCGGGATCTGACCGATCTGCTGGCCAAGGGGCTATTGCGCGTGGAAGGCGCGGGCAAGGCCACACGCTACGCTGTCAATGTGCCAGGATGGATTCAACCGGTGGTATCAGAAGCCCAGCCATGACCCACGCTGTTTCCCGCCTGCGCGCGGCCCGCCTGGCGCGCGCCGTCAAACCCTTTCGCGCCCGCGGCGGCCCCAGTGAGCGCTGCCCCGGTTGCCGGGTGATGCACAGCCACTGCCTGTGCGCCTTGCGCCCCAACGTGCCCACGCGCGCCGGCATGTGCCTGCTCATGGCCGACATCGAGCCGCTCAAGCCCAGCAACACCGGCTGGCTGATTGCCGATGTGGTGGCGGACACCTTTGCCTTTGGTTGGGCCCGCACCGAAGTTGACCCGGCCCTGTTGGTGCTGCTGGCCGACCCGCAATGGCAGGCCTATGTGGTGTTTCCGGGCGAGTTCGTGGCGCCCGGGCGGATGGTCACCGCGTTGCTGCCCGACCCTGCCACCGATGGGCAGCAACCCAAGCGGCCGCTGTTTGTGCTGCTGGACGCCACCTGGAGCGAAGCCGGCAAGATGTTTCGCAAAAGCCCCTACCTGAACCACTTGCCGGTGCTGAGTTTGCACCCCGAGCAGATCTCCAACTACCGCCTGCGCCGCTCCAGCCGCACCGACCACTTTTGCACTTCCGAGGTGGGCGCCCTGTGTCTGGCCCTGGCCGGTGAGCCGCACGCGGCGGAGGTGCTGGACGCTTACCTGGAGGTTTTCACCGACCACTACCTGCAGGCCAAAAACCAGCAGCCGCTGGACCGGGAAGATGCGGCGCACCTGCGTTTGCGGGACTTGGGTTTATTGAAACAGGCCGCAGGGTGACAATCAGCCCCAACACAAAGAGCCCCCCATGACCCAAGACCAGAACCCCCCCACTGAATTGAATGCACCGGCGCTGTGCGATGCCTGCGCCGGCATCCAGCGCAACTGGCGCCGCGCCCCCGGCCACCCCGAGCTGATGCAAGGTGTCAACCGCAAGGAACCGCGCCGCCACGGGGCGGTCACCGTGACCCGCTACATGTGTGAGCGCTGTGCCGCGGTCTGGGACTACGAGAACGACAAAAACAACCCGCACGCGGGTTGGTCCTTGCTGGGTCACCTGGACCCCGCCGCCTGATCTTATTTTGCCCCCGCCTGCGCCAGCAGGCTGACCATGGCTGAGTAGCCGCGGGCCTTGGCCAGCGCCAGCGGGGTGTTGCCCTCCCTATCCGTCAAGCGCGTGCTGGCACCCGCAGCCAGCAGCGCGCGCACCACTTCCTGGTGCCTTGGGCCGCCATTGCCGAGCACGATGGCCTCGATCAGCGCGGTCCAGTGCAGGTTGTTGACATGGTCCAGTGGTGCGCCGGCGGCAATCAATTGTTTCACCACACCGTCGTGGCCCAGATGGGCGGCCGCAATCAGCGCGGTGCCGTCGTAACGGCTGGTGGTGAGCTTGGCACTGGCCCCCAGGCCGAGCAAGACACGCAGGCTGTCTTCGTCGTCAGCCACGGCGGCGATCGTGACGGCGTCGTAACGGTCGTTTTCCAGCAGTTCAAGGTCGGCACCGGTCTGGGCCAAAGCGCGAATCAGATCACGCTGCCTGGCGTGGGTGGCAACATGGACTGCGGTGCGCCCATACGGGTCACGCGCATTCACATGGGCGCCAGCGGCCAGCAGTTTTTTGGCCTTGGCCAGGTCGCCTTGGTGCGCCGCGGCCAACAAGCCGGTGTAACGCGCCGCCTCACGCGCGCTGGGCGCCACCTGAGCCTGGGCTGTTGAAGTCAGGAAGGCCATGGCAAGTAATGCCGCCGTGGGCCAGGCCCGCCAATGAAACTTGTTTGCCATGGTTGTTCCTCGGGCTGGGTCAGGTGCCGTTTACTTGAGCATGTCCTGCACGCTGGCAATACCCGCCAGCGCGCACTTTTCGTCCAGATGACCGCCGGGTGCACCACCCACGCCGACCGCGCCAATGACTTCATCACCAACCTTGACCGGCACGCCCCCGCCCAGCAGCAGGTAGCCGGGAATCATGGCCACATGGGTCGAGGCGGGGTTCTTTTGCACACCCTCCCACATCGCCAGCGTGGTGTTTTTGCCCGAGGCGGAAGTGAAAGCCTTGGCCTGGCTGGCAGCCAGCGTGTGCGGGCCGGCATTGTCGGCGCGGTAAACGGCGCGCACGCCGCCGGCACGGTCGACCACGGTGGCGGTCACGTTGAACTTGTCGGAACTGCAGGCCGCCACGGTGGCCGCGGCAATTTTGGCGGCCAGCTCAAGCGACATGTTTTTCTCGACACGAACGCTCTGGGCGCTGGCGCCAAGGGTGGCAAGAGACAGGACGAGGGCGGTGGCGCAATGAATGGAACGCATGGTTTTTCTCCGTTAAAAGTGGGTGCTGAAGCGACTGTTCAAACCCTGGAGAAAATGTAATCAAACCGGGGGGCGCCGGCCATTCGTGCGGCTACGCGCCGGGCTCCGTAGAACTACGGAGCCCCCTGTCCGTCAGGAATCGCCTTCGGCAGCCAATGCGGCGTAATGGCGTATCAGGTGCGCCAGGGACTCCACCTCCAGCTTGGCAAACAAGTTGGCGCGATGGGTTTCCACCGTGCGCGGCGACAGGCCCAGGGCGCGGCCGATCTCCTTGTTGGTCAGGCCCTCGACGATCAGTCCCAGCACCTCGCGCTCGCGCTCCGACAACTGCGCGTAGTGCGCGCGCGCATGCCGGTCGGCCTGGTGCCGTTCGCGCGAGCGCACATGCAGGCGCACGGCGTTCTGCAGCGCTTCGAGCAGCACCTCGTCGTCCACCGGCTTTTCCAGAAACTCGGTGGCGCCCGACTTGAAGGCGCGCCGGCACAGCTCCACCGTGCCGTGCCCGGTCAGCATGATGACCGGCTGGTCCACGCCCTGTGCCACCAGCTGGTCGAGCACGGTCAGGCCGCTGATGCCGGGCATACGCACATCGAGCACGATGGCGCCGATGCCCTGGCGGTCAAAGCTGCGCATGAATTCCTGCGGGTCCGCCCAGGCCTGCACACGCAGGCCCACGGTGCCGATCAACAGCGCCAGGCCGGCGCGCACGGCATCGTCGTCGTCGATCAGGTGAATCAGCGGTGACAACGGCGCGTTCATGGGACGGGCGCCAGCGGCAGGCTCAGGACAAAGATGGCGCCGCGCGGCAGATTGGCCTGCGCGCTGAGTTGCCCGCCCATGCCGCTGGCCAGGGTTTCGCACAGGCTCAAGCCCAGACCCAGCCCGCCCTCACGGGTGGTAAAAAACGGCTCGAACACATGGGGCAAGGTGTCTGGCGCGATGCCCGGCCCGGTATCAACCACGCGCAGCACACCCATGCCATTTGCCGCGCCAATGTGGATGGCAAGCTGGCGCTCGCTGGCGGGCACGGTGTCGAGCGCCTGCAAGGCGTTGGTGATCAGGTTGTGCACGATTTGCTCCAGCGCCACACGCTCGGCCAGCACCAGGGCGGGTTGCTCAATGTGCACGCTGGCGACCAGCCCGCGGCGCTGGCACTCGGGCTCCAGCAGGTCAAGCGCCGAGCGCACCACCCGCGCCAGGTCCACCGTCTGCCCCGGCTCCGGGGGTGCGGCTTGTTCCACGGTGCGGCGCAGGCGGCCCAGCACCTCGGCGGCACGGCGCGCTTGCGCCACCGCCTGGTCCATGGCCTGCAGCGCCGTGGGTAGCTCGCCGGGGTCGTCCTGCAGCAGGCGCTTGGCGGCCTGGGTGTTGGCCAGAATCGCGGTGAGTGGCTGGTTCAGTTCATGGGCCATGCCGGCGGCCAGTTCACCCAGGGTGTTCAGGCGGGCCACTTGCCCCACGCGCAGCAGGGCCTCGGCACGACGGCGTGCGCTGCGCTGGTCTTGCCAGGCCGACCAGGCTGCCAAAGCGGCCGCCACCGCAAACGCCCACGACACCATGGCGACCCAGGGCAGTTCCTGCCAGCCCACCTGGCGCAGCGCGACCACATCGAAGGGCTGGCTCTGGCTGTCCAGATGCTTGTGAAACGCAAAGCGCCAGCCCTGCGCCGTGATGCGACCCGGCTGCACCACAAAGGCCTGGCCCGCGTGCTCGAGGGTGACACGCACCGGGCTGGTCTGCACCGGCATCGACCAATCTTTCCAGGGAATGGTGCCGTGGATGTCGATCAGCAGCGCATAACTTGCCGGTTGTGCCGCCAGCACCAGTTGGTAGCGACCGCGTGCCGACGTGAAATCGGGATCGGCCAGCACGGCAGCGCGGGTCTGGCGCGAGGCCTGCTCGGCCGCTTCCAGGCTGGCGTCAGGCCAGGCGGCGCCGGCGTCGCGCCGCTGCACACCCAGGATCTGCGGGTAGACCGAAGTCAAACGCTGCTCCGCCGAGTCGGCACTGCCAGCCGGCGCAGCGGGCTGCAGCAGGGCCAGGGTGGCCAGCACCGCCTCATGCTGCACCACGCGCTGGCTCAGCAGCCGGTGGCTGATGCGGGCATCGGTCTCAAAGACCTCACGCAACTTCGCCAGCTCGTTTCGGGCCAGCAGCACCCCACCGACCAGAGAGATCGTCAACCAGACCAGGAGCCGCGGTCCATACACTTTGAGGAGCTGAGGCATGGGCAATTTTTGCATACAAGACGGTGGCTGGCTCACTGCCTGCGCCATGAGGGCTTGCTCCCGCCCGGGCTGCCCTTGCGAAACTCGTCGGGTGTGGCGCCGGCCAGGCGCTTGAACATGGTGATGAACGCCGAGGCGCTGCCATAACCCAGGTCGAGTGCGATGGTCTCCACCGTTTGGCCGCTTTCCAGCAAGGCCATGGCCCGGACCACACGCAAGCGCTGGCGCCACTGCGCCAGACTGAGGCCCAGATCGCGCTGGCAGCGGCGCATCAGGGTGCGCTCGGTGGTGTTGGCCTGCGCGGCGAGTTCGGCCACCGAGCGGTTGTCGCCCGGGTTGGCCTGCAGCAAGCGCAGCACGGCACCCAGTGCCGGGTCTTCCGAGGTGGGCAGGTAGCTGCCGGCACGCGGCGCGGCAATGAGCTGGTCCAGCAGCACGTGCAGCAGGCGGGCATCGGCGGGCGTGTCGGTCAGGTGGGCGGGCTGCGCGCGCAGTTGGTCCAGCAGGGCGCGCACCAGCGGGCTGACGGTGAGTGCGCAGGGCTCCGCGGGCAGCGCGGCGCACAGGGCGGCCGAAACATAGAGCGAGGCATGGTGCGACGCCTGCCGGTTCAATCCCACATGCGCCAGGTCCGGCGGCAGCCAGACGCCATACTGCGGTGGGGCCAGGTAATGCTGGCCGGCCACCTTGACCTCCATGACGCCGCTGAACGAGTAGACAAACTCCCCCCAGGCGTGCTGGTGCAGCGGGTAGATGCCCTCGGCGGGCTCATAGGCGCTGCGAAACATGACGGGTGCCGGCAAGGCGGGGCTGGCCAGGGGGATGTCGAGCTTGGGGCGAAGGATGCGCATGTTTTGTCGGTTGCGGCCTATGGTTTGTCTGATTTGCACTATATCAACGAAAGCCGTCACGCCAATAATGCAGCCTGCCCTGACTCCAATGCCGCACCCATGAACACCCGCCTCGACCTCGATGCCAGAGCCATCACCCTCATGGCGGCGCTGTGCGCCGTTTGGGGCATGCAGCAGGTGGTGCTGAAAGCCACGGCCACCGACATTGCGCCCATCATGCAAATTGCGCTGCGCTCGGGCGTGGCCGCGCTGCTGGTGGGGCTGGTCATGTGGTGGCGCAAGGAGCCCATGAACCTGCGCGACGGCACGCTGCGCCCCGGCGTGGCAGTGGCTTTGCTCTTTGGGCTGGAGTTTTTGCTGGTGGCCGAGGGCCTGCGCCATACCAGCGCCTCGCACATGGTGGTTTTTTTGTACACCGCGCCCATGTTTGCCGCACTGGGCCTGCACTGGAAACTTCCCGCCGAGCGGCTGGGCCGGGTGCAGTGGCTGGGCATTGTGCTGGCTTTTGGCGGCCTCGCGTTTGCCTTTCTGGGGCGCGGCACAGCGGCCAGTGCCTTGCCAGGCAATGTGCTGTGGGGCGACTTTTTGGGTGTGCTCGGCGGCCTGAGTTGGGCGGCCACGACCGTGGTGGTGCGCTGCTCCACCCTGTCCAGGGCGCCAGCGACGCAAACCCTGCTGTACCAGCTCATCGGCGCTTTTGTGATGTTGCTGGCCGGTGCCTTCATGACTGGCCAGGCGCGCTTCAACCCCACGCCGCAGGTCTGGGCCAGCCTGGTCTTTCATTCGCTGGTGGTGTCGTTTGCCAGCTTTCTGGCCTGGTTCTGGCTGTTGCGCAATTACCTGGCCTCGCGCCTGGGCGTGTTCTCCTTCCTCACGCCGCTGTTTGGCATCGTCTTTGGCGCCTGGCTGCTGTCGGAGCCGATCGAGGCAAGCTTTTTGGTCGGCGCCGTGCCGGTGCTCATCGGCATCGTGCTGGTGAGCGGGGGTGACTGGCTGGTGCAGCAATGGGGCAGCCGCTTCAAAACCTCGTGAACCTGCGGCTGTGTGATGCGAAATCAACCGTGGCTTGCGCCGGGTCAGGGCTTTCAGCCTATCCTCGCCTCTTTGAACCATGAAAGAAGCGCCCATGACCAGTCCGATGTACACGAATTCCGTCCCTGTCTTCAAGCAAATGCTGACAGCCCTGAAAACCATCATTGCCAAGGCCGATGCGCATTGCGCCGCGAAATCAATCGAGCCTGGCGCGCTGTTGCAGGCGCGTCTTTATCCCGACATGTTTCCCCTGCTCAAGCAAGTGCAGATCGCCGCGGACTTCGCCCGCGGCATATCAGCGCGACTGGCGGGTGTCGAAATTCCTGCACTTGAAGGCAAGGAGCAAAGCTTTCCCGATCTTGATGTTCTGCTGAGCAAAACATTGACGTTTCTCGATGACTTGGACAGCGCTGCGTTCGAAGGCAGCGAATCCAAGGAAATCGTGCTGCGCCCGGGAACGCCGAAAGAAAAGAAACTGAGCGGGCAGGCCTATTTGTCAAACTATGGCTTGCCTCAATTCTTTTTCCATGTGACCACCGCGTACGCCATCTTGCGGCACAACGGGCTGGAAATCGGCAAGCGCGATTACATGGGCGCCTATTAGGCGCGCCGAGCGTGGCAGGGTCATGGCATGATTTGGGCTTCCGGGGGGTGACTGATGAAGACGGATTACGAAGGGCATGACGCACTCTATCAAAGACTTCGACAACAGCCTGATCGAGTCGGCTGGGATGAGGCTGAGCAACTTGCGACAAGTATTGCCAGTCTGAACCAGGTCATCCGATGGCCCGCTTTTCCAAAGAAGGGGCAGGTTCTGGAGCTTGGCTGTGGTGCCGGAAATACTTGCCTTGAGCTTGCCAAATATGGATTTGACGTTTATGGCATGGACATCGCACCCACGGCAATCGCCTGGGCCAGGGAAAGGGCCTCCTTGGCAGGTGCTGGCGCCTCGTTTTCGGTCGGGAACGTTCTTGACCTGAAAAATTTTTCGGGCAACTCGTTCGATGTTGTTCTCGATGGGCATTGCCTGCATTGCATTATTGGGAATGATCGCCAGCATTTCTTTTCAAGCGCGCTTCGGGTACTGCGGCCGGGGGGCACGCTCCTTGTTCGCACCATGTGTAATGAAGTCCCAAAAGCATGGGTGGATAGAGGTCATTTCGACGCCACGACTCGCTGCACAATGTCCGCCGGTGGTTACGCAACGAGGTACATCGGTTGGTCCAACGACGTCATTGGCGAAGTCATCGCCGCTGGCTTTGATGTGGTCCAACTGATGATTGAGCCGGCGAATCCGGATGCCGCCGAGGATCTCGATGAATTATTGCTGCTTGCCAGGAAGCCGGCTGGTCTGGCTGGTGTGATGGTGTCCCACACACCAGGCGAGCACTTTTGTCTTGGGGCAGGCGGCAGGTCATAAATGGCAGAGGGCAAACTGCCGATGTTTAAGTCAGCTTTGGAGACCGCAGTGCTGCACGCGCCACCTCAGGAACCACCTGAAGCTTTCAGCAACTCGAATGCCCCCAGGGTCTGAGCCTCACCGTTCAGGAGCACATCCACCCGGTGCAAACCGGGGTAATGTTTTCGGGTGCTCATCTCTGCCAGTGACAGCGTCTTGGCCAGTGCCGCGGTTTGACCCGGCGCCAGTTCCAGGGTTTTGAGCTTGAACACCTTGGCCTTGGCCTGGCCGCTGGCCTTGATGTAGTGCACCGCCAGGTCCACCAGCACACCTTGGCCATGGCTGTGGGTGCTGGTGACTTCGAACCCGATGCGCACCGCGCCACCCATCACTGCCCTGGCCGGGGTGATCTGGATATTGCCCACCGCCACCTGCGCCTTCTTTCCAAAACCCAGCACCTTGAGCGCGGCGCCCTCGCCGCGTTTGACGGCCGAGCGCAGCGCATGGCCGACGATCCAGGCGCGCCCGGCAGGGGCATTTTTCAGCCAGGCCCGGGCCGTGCAGGCCAGCACCGCCGGGTGGTCCTTGCCGATGTCGTTGAGGTTGTTGGCCACCGAGCGCCGCACGTACAGTTCGGGGTCGTCCTTGAGCAACTCCAGCAGCGCCAGCACCGGGGCCGGGTCGGCCTGAAACTGGCGCAGGCGCGGCGCCCAGGGCAGCCGGGGGCGCGTGCCCTCTGACACCAGGCGGCGCACATGCGGGCTCGGGTCTGCCGTCCATTTGGTAAGCTGGCGCAGGGTCGCCTCAGGGTGCTGCTCGAGGAAGGGGCGGATGCTGAACTCGGCGGTGAAGCGTTGCGTCAAGGCATGCTGGGCCCGCATCGACAGCTCAAAATGCGCCTGACCGTATTGCGCCACAAACACCGTGTGCGGCAGGTACAGAAACGAGGCCAGGCTCAGGCCGGGGTCCCGGCCGTGGGGCTGGTCCAGCGAGTCGAGCAGAATCGCCAGCGCCCGCGGATAGTCGTCCGGCAAATGGCGGCGCAAGGCCTGGGCGATTTTTTTGCCGCGCGGCATCAGTCCAAGCGCGTCGTAGCCGTCGAGCGCATCGCTCACAAAGCGCGCGCTGTTGAACGACGGATGCACCTTTGAGATCATCGCGGCAATGGCGCGCGGCACATCAGCGCCGTATTGGTTTTTGAGAGCTTCAGCCATCAGTTCACCAAGACCGATTGTTTGGCAAACTGCTTGCGGTTGTTCCACAGGCTGTCCAGGCTGTAGACCACCAAAGCCAGCCAGATCAGATAAAAACCGATGGCGCGCGCGGGGTCGAAGGCTTCCCCGTACAACCACACCCCCAGCAGCATCTGCAGGCTCGGCGAAATGTATTGCAGGATGCCCAGCGTGGCCATGGGAATGCGGCGTGCGCCGGCAGCAAACAGCAGCAGGGGGACCGCAGTTAGCGGCCCGGCCAGCAAAAGCCAGCCCAGGGTCGGCGCATCACCCTGCGCCAGCACACCCTGCCCATGCCAGGTCCACCACAGCAGCAGCCCCAGCGCAAACGGCGCCAGCAGCAGGGTTTCCAGCGTCAGGCCTTCGAGCGCGCCCAAGGTGGCCACCTTGCGCAACAGACCATAGATGCCAAAGCTGGCCGCGAGCACCAGCGCCACCCAGGGCAGCCGCCCGGCTTGCACCGTGAGCCACACCACACCGCCAGCGGCCACCGCCACGGCCAACCACTGCCCCGGGCGCGGACGCTCCTTTAAAAAGGCAAAGCCGAACGCCACATTGACCAGCGGCAAAATGAAGTAACCGAGGCTGGCGTCCACCACTTGGGCGTTTTGCACAGCCCACACGTAGACCGACCAATTCACCGACAACAACAGAGCAGACGCACCAAATGCCGCCAGCACCCTGGGCTGGCGCGCCACGCCGCGCATCCAGCCCCAGCGCCTGAGCACGGCCAGCACACACAGCAGAAAAACCATCGACCAGACCATGCGGTGCATCACCACCTCGAACGGATTGACAGCCACGAGCTGCTTGAAAAAGATCGGCAACAAACCCCAGGCGGTGTAGGCCAGGGCGGCAAAAAGCACACCAGAATTCATGGTTGTAAGAAGCTCAGAGGTTGGTTGCCACGGGACACGGCAATGTGCAGAGTCTAGAGCCCCGGTCTGACAAACAGAAATTTTGAACCGGGCGCTGCCACATGTGATAACTTCCGGCAGGATTTCCTCAATTTTCCAAACCCGGGACTGAATGCCCTCTTCCCCGAAAGCCCCATGGTGACCACACGACCGCGCTTGACGCTGCGCCTGCGCCGGGCCTTTCGGGTGCTTACGCCCGACGGCTTTGCCCTTGCCCCGCTCTGGGTGCAACTGGCCGCGATCTTCTCGGCAAGCGCGCTGCTGATCCTGGCATCTTCCCTGTTGATCGGTTCGATCAGCCTCAGCTACCGCCTTTTCAGCGACCCGTCGAGCTATGCCGACATGGAGGGCTTTCGCCAGCTATTTTTTGGTTTTTTTCAGGTCGGCTTCGGACTGATCCTGTTCTCTTTCATCATTTCCGTCCTTTCTGCTGCGCTCGAGCAACTCATCGAGCGCATTCGTGGCGGAACACGGCCGTTTCGCAACCGCGGGCACCTGTTGATCGTGAATCGAAATCCCAGGCTTGTGCTGTTGCTCGACCAGATCAACGAACGGTATCGCCGCCAGGATCTCGACGTGGACATTGTGCTGCTGTTGAGCGACCGGGCTGAAGTCGAGGCGTTCTGCGACGGGCTGGACCTGGGGCGCTGGCCATTTCTCCACATCTTTGTGCGCCAGGGTGATCTGCAGGACTTCGAGACCTATCGCCGCGTGTCGATCAGTGCCGCCTCCGGAATCGTCCTGCTCGCCCCCGAAGGGGCAGAGACGGCATTCGGCAGCGACAACATCAATCTCAAAATCCTGACCACGCTGGTCGACAATCCGCCCTTCTGGCGGCACATCGCGGACCATCAGGAAGGCCAGCGCCCCATCAAATGCACCGTCGAACTCTCAGGCGAACTGCAGAGCCGGGCCATTGCCCGGACCCTCACCGCGCACGGTCGCGAGGCGCTGTTCTCCATCGCGACACCCGGCGACGTGATCGGCCGCGTCTTGTCGCGCTCGGTCATAGACGAAACCTACCATCGCATCTACTTTGAGATTTTTTCGGCTTTCGGCCATTCGATCCACTTCATCGATTCACGGCGCTTTGCCGCGCAGGGTGCCGTGGCAGGGACGCGCTTCGAAGACTTGTGCCGCAATTTCACGCGCGGTGTGCTGATCGGCTGGTCCTGTCTGGATCAGGGCGAGTTCAAAATGCAGATCGCACCTTTCGGCCAGGTCCTGGCGACCGGCGACTGGCTGCTCTTTGTCGCCCTCAGCGCGGACGCGGTGACCTACGAGCCGACGGCCAGCCAGCCCATCGACACCTCGAAAATAACACAGCCAAGCGAGATAAGTCGCCGCAAGTTGTGCGTGATAGGCAACACGCACCAGTTCGAACGTCTGGGAGACTTTCTGCACCCGGAGAGCCGCGCCGGGCTCAAGGAGTCCACCATTGTCTTTGACCAGGCCGAGGACTACTTCGAGGTGGCAGTGATCGACCGCGTCCGCAACGGCAACTTCGACAGCATCATCATCAATCTTGACGACGAGACCGCCTTTCGTTTCGTTTTGTTCCTGTTCGCGCAATTCAAGCCCGACGATCCCATCCTGGAGAAGGTCGTGACGGTTCTGATCGATCCCGTGATCGAGCGGCTGCTCAACCGGAATTCAAGGTATCGCAATACCGTTCTTCCCGACAAGCTGGCGGCAAACTACATCACCCAGCTGAGCTTCCAGAAGAACCTCGAAAAGGTCTACTATGAACTCTCCGACTCAGAAGGCGTAGAGTTCAACCTGCTGGAAGTCGGAAGGCACATTCCCCGCGCCCTGCTCACGACAAAAGCTGCCGTCAAAGATCTGCTGCTGGCCAGCGGCATGGTTTACGTCGGCGCCGTGGACCCGCAGAAAAACGTCAGCTTCGATGCCGACAGCTTCACCGACGCGCGGCAGCTGGTGGTCATCTCCCTCGGCGACAGCCGCCCCTCAACACCCCAAATTCAAGATCCTGATGAAACCGCCCGCCAGACTGCAACCCCTCATTGAAGAAGGCCTGATCGACAGCGTGGTGCGCCAGCTCATGAGCGGCAAGGAGGCCATGGTCTTCGTGGTGCGCTGTGGTGAGGACACCCGCTGCGCCAAGATCTACAAGGAAGCCACCCACCGCAGCTTTCGCCAGGCGGTGGACTACACCGAAAACCGCAAGGTCAAGAACTCCCGCTCGGCGCGCGCCATGGCCAAGGGCAGCAGATTTGGGCGACAGGAGCAGGAAGCCGCCTGGCAAAGCGCCGAGGTCGACGCGCTCTACCGCCTGGCCGCAGCGGGCGTGCGCGTGCCGCAGCCCTACAACTTCTGCGACGGCGTGCTGCTGATGGAGTTGGTGACCGATGCCCACGGCGACGCCGCCCCGCGCCTGAACGATGTGGCGTTCACCGCAGAACAGGCCCGGACCCACCACACCACCCTGATGGCCGAGGTGGTGCGCATGCTGTGCGCGGGCGTGGTGCACGGGGACCTGTCCGAGTTCAACATTTTGCTGGCGCACACGCCGGGCGTCGATAGCGTTGACGGGGTGGACGGTCCGGTCATCATCGACCTGCCGCAGGCCGTGGACGCCGCCGGCAACAACCACGCGCAGCGCATGCTGCTTCGCGACGTGGCCAACCTGCGTGACTTCTTCGGCCAGTTTGCGCCCGAGCTGCTGGCCACCCAGTATGGCCCCGAGATCTGGAGCCTCTACCAGGCCGGCCTGCTGAGCAATGCGTCGGTGCTGAGCGGCCGCTTCGAGCGCGCGCAGGCCAGCGTCGACATGCAGGCGGTGTTGCGCGAAATTGACGATGCCCGGGCCGATGACGCGGCGCGCAGGCTGCGCATGGCCATGGCGGCGGGCTAAGGCCAACGCAACGGCATCTCAATCACCCCCTCCGCGAGAGCGGGACGGACTGCCACGGTGCCTAACCCAGCCGTATCGAATTGCCGCCCGCCTTCTTGGCCAGGTACATGGCGGTATCTGCCAGCCTCAGGAAGTCGTCATGCGTTCCGTCGCGGTCGATGTAGACCACCGCGCCAAGGCTTGCCGTGCAACGATGCTCAATCAAGGCCCCTGCCGGCGAACCGTGCGTGGCCACCAGCCTGTAAGGGTCAGCCAGGGCGGCACGAATTTTTTCCGCGGCGCTGCGCGCAAACGCCGTCGATGCTGCTTTGTCCTCGTTCAAGTCGCCCATCATCACCACAAACTCGTCACCACCAAAACGGGCCACAGTGTCGACCTCACGCACGCAGTTCTTCAGACGCATGGCTGCCTGCACCAAAAGCAGGTCGCCCAGCCCATGACCGTGTTTGTCATTGAGCGCCTTGAAATTATCCAGGTCAAGAAATATGAGCGCCCCGTACCGGTTGCTGCGCTTGCTCTCGGCCAGTAGCTGGATCAACCGGTCACCCATCAATCGACGATTGGGCAAGCGGGTCAGCGGATCATAGAAGGCCAATTCCCGCACCTGCTCTTCCATCTGCTTGCGCTGGGTGATGTCCTCGACGATGCCGAGCCACAAGACATCGCCGTTTGCCTGTTTATCAGGGGTCGATCCAATGTGTAAAAACTTGACAGGCCCTTTGGACACAACCCGACCGCTCCACTCAAATGGGCGCAATTGGTCGATCCCGTCCTGGTTCAACTTGATGAAAGCCTCCCGGTCATCAGGGTGAATTCCCTGGAACACGACTGTGGCATCCGCGAGAAGGCTTTGCGCACTCGCATCGAACAATTCTTCCGCTCGTGGACTGACATAGTCAAGCCCGAAACTGCCGTCTGGCTTGCTGTTCAGGATGTAAGTCCCAAACGGAATTTTTGACACCAGGAGGTCATATTGGTGCTTGCTGCGTGCCAGCGCCTGCTCCGTCTGCTTGCGCTCGGTGATGTCGCGCCAGACACAGTAGATGACTGGCTGGTCCGAAAGCTGGATTGCTGCAAGAGTCACCTCGGCCACAAACTCCGTCCCGTCGGCCCTGCTGTGTATCCACTCGAATCGATGCGAGTCCCTGGCTCTGGCAATGGCCATCATGCGTTCGGCCTTGACGAAGGAGTCTTCCCCATCGGCCTGTTTGGGCGGTGAGAGTTTTCCGGGGTGGACTTTCAGAAGCTCGTCCCGGCTTGGGTAGCCCAGGGTCTTGATGGCCGCCTCGTTGCATTCAACAAACCGATTGCCGGCGATGATCCAGGTGGGGTCCGGCGACAAGTCGAATAATTGTCTGAAGCAGCCTTGATCACCCGGTGAAATTCCACCAGCTTGACCAGGATGACCGACGCGTAACATGAAGAATTCTTCCTTTGTTGCCATGTAGTGGGCAGCCAGGGCGATGCTGCCATGTGGTTTTTCTTATTATTTTTTCACAGAATGACGGCCTTGAACCGGTAACCCGCTGCCATATACCTTTGAAAAGCATTTAGGCCGGTAGTTTTGCGTCGCCACCTTTCGATGGTTTTGCCCTTGAGGACGATGTTACACCCAGTTACAAGGAAGTCAAATTCGGCCATGGTCCATTCTCCGGGACATCTGGAAACAGCTCCCAGGCGCAGCTGCGTCGTCAGCTAGAGGGCTTCAAAAAACGCACGGAGATTCTGCACAAAAGTCTTTGGATTCCGACGCCTCCAATGCGGGGAACACTGGTGCCGTCGTATGCTGACGTCCGCCTCGGAGAGCACTTTCGACCGGCGGGAGCTTCGCCTTGACCGCGGAGTCATAGACCCGAGTGGCTCCTTTCGCTGCGCTAGCGAAAACCCAACGGGCGAACCGATGGTTCTCTGTGAAGGACGGGTTCGATATTTGGCAACAGGAACGCGTCATGCCCAGAGCTGCTGCATCGTGCGCACGTAGTCCTGCTTCAGTTGTTGCCAGACGGCTCCCCCGGCGCTGCCATTGCCCATGTGCCCGCCTGGCACCACGGGCCTGCCCGCGACGAAGACATCGCTGAAACGCGCCTCGGGGCTGGAGAACAGCAGGGCATCCAGCACGTGGTCAGCGGGCACGCCCAGCAGCGCCGATGCTTGATCATCCAGCACCAAGAAGTCGGCGCGCCGGCCCACTTCAATCGCACCCAGCGGCAGGGCGGTGGCCTTGTGCCCGCCAGCCAGGGCGGACTCGAACAGCACCGCCGCCGAACTGGCGTTGCTGCCCGTCTGCGCCGCCACATTGCGCTTGCGCCGGGTCAGCCGCTGCGAATATTCCAGCAGGCGCAGTTCTTCCACCCAACTGCGCGTGACGTGGCTGTCCGAGCCCACCGACCAGCTGCCGCCCAGGCGGGCATACCCGGCGTAATCGAACACGCCGTCGCCCAGATTGGCCTCGGTGCTGGGGCAGATGACGATGGCTGCGCCGCTGCGCTGCACCGCCTGCAACTCTGCGTTTGTGGTGTGGGTGGCGTGCACCAGGTTCCAGCGCGCATTCACTGCCACGTTGGCCAGCAGCCATTCGATCGGGCGCTGGCCTGTGTGGCTGATGCAGTCCTGCACTTCCTGTGTTTGTTCAGCGATGTGGATGTGCAAGGGCAAACCGCGCTGGTTGGCCTCAGCGGCCAGCGCCTGAATGGCCGGCGCACCGGCCGCGCGCAAGGAGTGGATGGCAAGCCCGACATTGACGGCGGCGGCCGCTGCCGCGTCAAGCGTTTTCACATGCTCTTGCACCCCGTCCACCAGGCGCAGCACGCTCTCGGGGCTGGAGGCAAAACGGCGCTGGTCGTCGCGCAGGCCGGTGGCCTCGAACCCCGAGCGCATGTACAGGGTGGGCAGCAGTGTCAGGCCCATGCCGACCCGCTGCGCCGCGCGCACCAGCGCCAGGGACATGTCCAGCGGGTCAGCCTGCGCCGCACCATCGGCCGCGTTGTGCAGGTAATGGAACTCACACACCTGGGTGTAGCCGGCCAGCAGCAGTTCGGCATACAAAAAGCTGGCAATGGCTTCCAGCTGGTCGGGCGTGATGCGCCGCGCCACCGAGTACATGCGGTCGCGCCAGCTCCAGAAGTCGTCGTTCTGCGCCAGCCCCGTCGTGCTGCGGCGCTCCGTCAGACCGGCAATGGCGCGCTGAAACGCGTGGCTGTGGGCGTTCACCAAACCCGGCAGCACCGGGCCACCAAGAAGCGTGGCACCGCTGCGCTGTGCCAGCGTGGCATCGGGCTGAACGGCGCACCAATGGCCATTGGCATCCACCGTGAGCAGCACATCGCGCGCCCAGGCGCCCTGAACCCAGGCGCGAGGGGCAAAAAACTTCAAGGGATTCATTGGCGACTTTCGTTCTGCGCGGCGGCGCAGGCTGCCAGCGCTTGCTGCATCATGGCCTTGAGCAGGGGGCGGATGGCAGCAGCTTTTTGCGCGTCAAAAGCAAAGGGCAGGGTTTCGTCCATGTACAGGTATTGGCACATTTCCAGCTGCACGGCATGTACGCCGTCTTGCGGCGCACCGTAGTGGCGGGTGATGTAGCCGCCCTTGAAACGCCCGTTGACCACATGTGTGACGGCGCCCGCCTGCGCACAAACCTGGTCGATGGCGGCGGCGATGGCGGAGTCGGCGCTGGCGCCGCTGGCCGTGCCAATGTTCAAGCCGGGCAGCGTGCCCTCGAACAGCCAGGGAATCTGCGAGCGAATGCTGTGGGCGTCCCACAACAGCGCGAACCCGTGAACCGCCTTGATGCGCTGCAACTCCGCCGCCAGCGCCGCATGGTAGGGCTGCCAGTAGAGCGCGCGGCGGCGCAGGCGTTCAGCGTCTGACGGCTCGCAGCCGGCTTGATAAAGCGCGTCACCGGTAAAGAACCGCGTCGGGCACAGTTCGGTGTTGGCCGCGCCCGGGTACATGGGCGTGTCGTCCGGCGGCCGGTTGAGGTCGATCACGTAGCGCGACATGCGCGGCATCAGCACGCTGGCGCCGAGTTCCGGCAAAAAGTCGTAGAGCCGGGCCAGGTGCCAGTCGGTGTCTTCGAGCGCCAGCGCGCGCGGCTGGTAGGCGCTTTGCAGCTCTGGCGGAATCTCGGTGCCGACATGCGGCATGCTGACCAGCAGCGGCGAGGTGCCGTGGTGCAAGCTGTAACTCATCGCGGCTCACCTTCGTGAATGGTTTGGATGCAGGGATTGGCACCCAGCGCGTAACTGAGCTGGGCCGGGTGTCGCACGTTCCACAGCACAAAGTCCGCGCGCATGCCGGGCGCCAGCATGCCGCGGTCAGGCAAGCCCAGCGCCTGCGCCGCATGGCGCGTGACCCCTGCCAGCGCTTCTTCAGGCGTCAGGCGAAACAGCGTGCACGCCATGTTGAGCATCAGCAGCAGCGAGGTGCACGGCGAACTGCCGGGGTTGCAATCGGTCGCAATGGCGATGGGCACGCCTTTGCGGCGCAAGAGTTCGACCGGCGGCACTTTGGTTTCGCGCAAAAAGTAGAAGGCGCCGGGCAGCAGCACGGCCACGCAGCCCGCCGCCGCCATGGCCTCCGCGCCGGCTTCGGACAGCCATTCCAGGTGATCGCAGCTCAGCGCCTTGAAGCCGGCCGCCAGTGCCGCGCCGCCGCTGTCGCTGAGTTGCTCGGCATGTAATTTGACAGGCAGTCCCAACGCCCGTGCGGCGTCGAACACGCGCGCCATTTGCGCCGGACTGAAGGCAATTCGTTCGCAAAACCCGTCCACGGCGTCGACCAGGCCTTGCGCATGCAAAAGCGGCAACATGCGCACGACCTCATCCACATAGTCATCGGCGCGTCCGGCGAATTCAGGGGGGAGCGCGTGCGCGCCCAGAAATGTGGTGCGCACCGCGACGGCATGCGATTCCCCGAGCGCACGCGCCACCTGCAGCATCTTGCGCTCGTGCTCAAAAGCCAAGCCGTAGCCGGACTTGATCTCCAGCGTGGTCACGCCCTCGCTGAGCAGTTGTGCCAGCCGGACACTGCTTTGCGCCGTGAGTTGCTCTGGCGTGGCTTGGCGCGTGGCTTGCACGGTGGACACAATGCCGCCCCCGCTGCGGGCGATGTCTTCGTAGCTTGCGCCCTTGAGCCGCATCTCGAACTCCTGCGCCCGGTCACCGCCGTAAACCAGGTGGGTGTGGCAGTCGATCAGGCCCGGCGTGATGAGCGCGCCACCGCAGTCATGCCGCGCGGCGCATTGCGCCAGAAGTTCGGGGGGCAATGCGCCGCGGGGCCCGACCCAGTGCAGCTGCGCGCCGTCCACCACCAGGGCGGCATCCGTGACCAGTCCATAGGCCTGCGCCGCAGCAGGGTGCATGGTGGCAACCGTGGCATTGGTCCAGAGTTTCATGGCGCCATCTCCATCCATAAGGCGCGCCCGGCTGTCACTTGCAGCCGGGTACCAACCGGGCAGTGACGCCAGGCCAGGGTTTGCGGCGGCAGGTCCAGCACTTCATCGCCAAACGACACGCTGGCACCCTTGTCGACGGTGTACACAGCGACCATTTTTTCGGCGTGCGCCGTGTCTGAAAATGTTCCCTCCACCCGCAACATGCGCCCGCTGGCAGCGCCCCGGCGCAACATCAGGTTGAAGTCTTGTGTGGCCCCGGCGATCAGCGTGCAAAACACCGGTTCTTCCCCGGCAAAACACAGCGGCGCGCTCTCCGGCGTCAAACGGTGGGTTTGTGCCTGCGCCGGTGGCTCCATGGCCAACTGAACCCCGGCACCGCCCAGCACCGCAAACCAGCGCTGCACGCCGTCGAACCTGGAAAACGGCCCGTCACTCGCCACCTCGGCCACCGACATGCGCCAGACCCAGTCTTGCGTATTTGGCCAGGCCGCGAGCTCGCGCGTCACGCCCCCGCCATTTTTCCAGGGACTGGGGGGCACGTCGACCAATGGCGTGATTTGCCAGTCCCCATGACCAAGCGAGGCGGGCCCTTGGGTCATTTTCGGCGCAACAGAGTCAACCATATCTCAATGCATGCCCAGGTAAGCTGCTGCCAGGTTGGGGTCCTGCCGGGCGTCAGCGGCGCTGCCTTGCCAGACAGTGCGCCCGGACTCGAGCACACACACGTCATCTGCCAGGCGCATCACGCGGTCGGTGTTTTGCTCGACGACCAAAATGGTGAGCCCGTCCTTGCGCAGCAATTCAAGGGCGGCGTAGCACAGGTCAATGGCTTTCGGCATGAGGCCCAGGGAGATCTCATCGATCATCAGGAGCTTGGGCCGCGTCATCAGCGCGCGGCCAATGGCCAGCATTTGCTGCTCGCCGCCTGACAAATTGCCCGCCAGTGAGGTCCAACGCTCACTCAGTCGCGGAAACAGGCTCAGCACCTTGTCGCGGTCCTGTGCAAAGGCGCTGGCGGGTTGAATGAAGCCCCCCACCCGCAGGTTGTCGGCAACGCTCAGGTCCTTGAACAAGCGCCGCCCCTCGGGCGAGATGGCGATGCCCAGATTGACGCGTTCACGCGGCCCGAGCTGGCTGATGTCTTGGCCATTAAAACGCAGGGCGCCCTCCTGCCTGGCCACATGGCCTGCAATACACATCAGGGTGGATGACTTGCCGGCTCCATTGGAGCCGATCAAGCCGGTGATGGTGGCCGGGCGCAGATGCAAAGAGAGGCCATGCACCGCCTGAAACAGGCCGTAGCCACAGCTCAAATTGTCAATTTGCAGCATGCTGATCTCCTCCCAGATAGGCCATTTGAACGGCCGGATCACTCATGGCCTCTTTGGGCAGGGCATCGGCAATTTTGCGGCCGTTGTCCAGCACCACCAAACGCTGGCAGATGCGCATGACTTCACTCAGGTTATGCTCAATCAGGATGATGGTCATGCCTTGGCGATTGACCTCGGCAATGGTTTGCGCCAGCGCATGCGCTTCGCTCGAATTCAGGCCCGCCAGGGGCTCGTCGAGCAGCAGAAGTTTGGGCTTGAGGGCCAGCGCACGCGCCATCTCAAGGCGCTTCAATATGCCCAACGGCTGTGTCTTCGGGCTTTGCTCGGCATACGCGGCGATGCCCACTTGCGTTAACGCGTCGAGCGCACTTTGGCGTTCCAGCCGGGCGTCGACATGCAGCAGCGCTGTGGCGGGCGTGCGCGTCTTGCGGCTGGCCGCCGCAAAAGCCACGTTGTTTTGCACGCTCATCTCACGAAAGGGTTTGACAAGCTGCTGCGACAAGGCCAGGCCCGCGCGAATGCGAGCATCAATGGGCAGGGCATTGAGCGCAAGATCTTCCAGGAAGACGCTGCCCAGCGTGGGGCGAACGACCCCCACAATGGCGCGCATCATGGTGGTTTTTCCTGCCCCATTGGGGCCGATCAAGCCAAGCAACTCGCCCGGCCTGACGTCGAAGGACACGTCGTCAACAGCGGTTAGCCCACCAAAACGAACCGTCACGTTTTTGACACTCAGCAGTGGTTTCATATCAGCGCTTGCCCTTCGCCATGAGCCGGTTGACCGCACCGGTGACGCCGTCCGGTGAAAACCGCATCATCAAAAACAACAAGCCACCGTACACCAGCAGTTTGTAGTCGCCAATAAAGGTGAACATCGACGGCAGCAAGGACAGCACCACCGCCGCCACGGTGACCCCAAGCACCGACCCGATGCCACCAATCACCACCATGGACAAGACCGTCATCGACTCGACAAAGCCAAAACTGTCGGGACTGATGAACTTGAGGTTGTTGGCATAAAGCGCGCCCGCCAGGCCCGCCAGCGCGGTTCCCATGGCGAAGGCCGCCAGCTTGAACCGGGGCACGTCAATGCCCAGCACACGCGTCGTGTCCTCATCTTCAGCAATGGCATTAAACACCTGGCCCATCCAACTGCGCCGGATGTACTGGCTGAACAGTGCGGCCGCAACACACAGGGCCAGTGTCAGGGTCATGAACGCAAGCTTGGAAAAGCCCGTGTCAGGGATGCCCGAAATTCCCATCTCGCCGCCCAACACATCCTGCTGCCGCACCACGCCGACAAACAGGAAGCCCACGCCCATGGTGGTGATGGCGAGAAAGTCAGCCCTCACCCTCAGGCTGGCCAGCCCCACCACCACGCCCACGCCACCGGCCAGCAACATGGCCAGGGGCAGGGTCAGCAAAAAGGGCATGCCCGCTTTGCACAACACCGCTGAACAGTAGGCGCCAATGCCAAAAAATGCCGCGTGACCCAGACTGATTTGCCCGCAAAAGCCGGTGATCAAGTTCAGCGACAGGGCAAACAGCACGCTGATGCCTGCCGCCGTCACCAGAGATATTTCGTATTCCATAAGGCGCCTTACTTTCTGGCGAACAAGCCTTGCGGCCTGACCATTAAAACCAGGATCAAGAAGGCAAAGGCAATGGCATTGCGGTCCAGCAGCTTGCCCAGGTAGATGGTGCCAAACGACTCGACGACGCCCAAGGTCAGGGCGGCCATCAGCGTGCCAGGCACCGAGCCCAGACCGCCCAGCACAATGATCGCCAGGGCCTTGTAGGAGGGCACGCTGCCCATGGTGGGCTCGACCAGGTTATTCAACAGGGCCACCATCACCCCCGCCATGCCGGCCAGGCCGGAGCCGATGAAGAAATTGACATAACGCACTTTTTTGAGGTCAATGCCAAACGACTCCGCCATTTGCGGGTCGGTTACAGTGGCCTGGCAGGCAATGCCCAAACGCGTCTTGCTTTGCAGCAAGGCCAGCACACCGATGATGAGGGCGCCGCCAATCATCACCAGCAGTTCGGCTTGCTTGAAGCTCAGAAAACCAATGACCACCTGCGCTTGCAGCGGCGGGTTCTTGTAAGACATGCCGTAGGCGCCAAAAGCGATGCGAAAAATCTCTTCTGACGCGATAAACAGTCCGATTGAGGCAATAAGCGCCACAAACGGGGGCCGGTGCAGGATGGGTTCGTAACACAACCGGTACATCAGCACGCCCGCGAAGCCCGACACCAGGATGGCCACGATCATGGCCAAACCCAGGCTGTCGAACTGGTTGGTGACCAGCACCCCCATGTACCCCCCCAAAGTAAACAAGGCAGCGTGTGCCACATGCAGGATGCGCAGCAGCCCGTAAACCAGGGTCAGGCCGAGCGCCACCAGCGCATAGATGCTGCCCTGCACCAGGCCTTGCGCAATCAGATCAATGAAAAGCATGGGTTCTCCTTGCGTTTTCGGATGGGGGTAACGAGGCTTTACTTCTTGACGCTGGCCTTGGTCGGTGCGGCCAAATACACCGGGTCTGAAATCACGGCATAGCGGCGGAAGGCCTTGTCTTTGACCACTTGGACCTGCACGTCTTTGTTGACCTCATGCAAGTCGTTGAAAGACAATTTGCCGATGGGGGTCTCGAAGGTGCCGCCGGCAATCGCATCGCGGATCGCTTCGCGGTTCGTTGTGCCGGCTTTTTTCATGGCCTCGATGGCGACGAAGGTGGCACTGTAGGTGGCTGCGTCCACCATGTCGGAGCCAGATCCAACGGTCTT
>JAIPCZ010000013.1 GCA_021737975.1 Polaromonas sp.
GCAGCTGACGGCGGCCGGTTTCCAACTCAAGGGCTCGGGCTGGTACGCCACGGACTTCAAGGGGGGGAGCGGTCCAGCCGCCGCGCCTGCGGCCACGGCGCCCGCGGCAGCCGCTGACGTCCCTGCCAGCGCCCCTGCCAGCGCCCCTGCCAGGGGCGCCCGGCGGTCAGAGCAGAGGCTGCGCCGGCCGCCGCATCCTGTGGCGGCGGGTGCGCCTGCCACAGTTAAGGGTCATTTACTCGAAAGATTCTGTGCCTTTTAAAAAATACCTGCTGACCGGTTTGCTGGTCTGGTTGCCCACGGCCATCACCTTCGCTGTTCTGTTGTGGCTGATGGAGTTGCTCGATGGCATTTTTGTCGGCTTGCTGACAGTGCTCCAGGCCATGCTGCCAGAGTCCTTGTTGAACTCGCTGGAGTACTTCAAGCATATTCCCGGGCTTGGGGTGATTCTGGTTTTTGGTGGGCTGCTGCTGACTGGCGCGCTGGTGACCAATGTGGCGGGGCGCTGGTGGCTGGTCCAATGGCATCGCATCCAGACCAATATTCCGGTCTTCAAGACCATTTATAACAGTGTCAAAAAGGTTTCTGACACACTTTTTTCCAGCAATGGCAATGCCTTTCGCACCGCCTTGCTGGTGCAGTACCCGCGCCAGGGCGCCTGGACCATTGCCTTTCAGACTGGCACACCGGGTGGCGAAGTGGCCGGGCATCTGGGGCCGGACTTCGTCAGCGTGTATGTTCCCACCACACCCAATCCGACCAGCGGTTTTTTCCTGATGCTGCCGCGCAGTGAGGTGATTGAACTCAGCATGAGTGTTGACGAAGCCCTGACCTACGTCATTTCGATGGGGTCGGTGCCTCCCTCCGCTCCGGGTGTTTTGTCCAAGTAATTTTTTTGATAACCCGCCACTTTTTTCAGGTGGCTTTAGAAAGCAGTTTTATGGCGATGCGCTCTCATTATTGTGGATTGGTCACCGAGGCCCTGATGGGGCAAACCGTGACCCTGTGTGGTTGGGTCAACCGTCGGCGTGACCACGGCGGGGTGATTTTTGTCGATGTGCGCGACCGCGAAGGTTATGTGCAGGTCGTGTGCGACCCCGACCGCGCCGAGATGTTTGGTGTGGCCGAGGACCTGCGCAACGAGTTTTGCATTCAGGTCAAAGGCCTGGTGCGCGCGCGCCCGGAGGGCACCGTCAACAGCAACCTCAAGAGCGGCAAGATCGAGGTGCTGTGCCACGAGCTCAAGGTGCTCAACCCTTCCGTCACGCCACCGTTCCAGCTCGACGAGGAAAATCTCAGCGAAACCACGCGCCTGACACACCGGGTGCTGGATTTGCGTCGCCCCTACATGCAAAACAACCTGATGCTGCGCTACCGCGTGACCATGGAAGTGCGCAAGTTTCTCGATGCCAACGGCTTCGTCGACATTGAAACACCGATGCTCACCAAGAGCACGCCCGAGGGTGCGCGCGACTACCTGGTGCCCAGCCGGGTCCATGGCGGCCACTTTTTTGCCCTGCCACAGAGCCCGCAACTCTTCAAGCAGTTGCTGATGGTGGCGGGGTTTGACCGCTACTACCAGATCACCAAATGTTTCCGCGACGAAGACCTGCGCGCTGACCGCCAGCCTGAGTTCACCCAGATCGATATTGAAACCTCGTTCATGGACGAGGAAGAAATCCGCGAGATTTTCCAGGGCATGATCAAGACGGTGTTCCAGAACACGCTCGGCGTCGACCTGGGAGAGTTCCCGGTCATGACTTACCAGGAAGCGGCGCGCCTGTATGGCTCGGACAAGCCCGACCTGCGCGTCAAGCTCGAGTTCACTGAACTCACCGACGTGATGGCCGATGTGGACTTCAAGGTGTTTTCCACGCCTGCGACCACCAAGGGCGGCCGTGTGGTGGCCCTGTGTGTGCCCGGTGGGGCCGAGATCACCCGAGGTGAAATTGACAACTACGGTGAATTCGTCAAGATTTACGGCGCCAAGGGCCTGGCCTGGATCAAGGTCAATGACGTGGCCAAGGGGCGCGACGGCCTGCAAAGCCCGGTGGTCAAGAATCTGCACGACGCGGCGCTCGCTGAAATCCTGAAGCGCACCGGTGCCAAGAACGGCGACCTGCTGTTTTTTGGCGCCGACAAGGAAAAGATCGTCAACGACGCCATTGGCGCGCTGCGCATCAAGATCGGCCACAGTGCCTTCGGCAAGAAAAACGGCCTGTTCGAGGACCGCTGGGCACCGCTGTGGGTGGTGGACTTCCCGATGTTCGAGCACGACGAAGAGTCCGACCGCTGGATGGCCGTGCACCACCCCTTCACCGCGCCCAAGGACGGCCACGAAGATTTGATGGTCACGGATCCTGGCAATTGCATCTCCAAGGGCTACGACATGGTGCTCAACGGCTGGGAAATGGGGGGTGGTTCGGTCCGTATCCACCGTGCCGAAGTGCAGAAAAAGGTGTTTGACGCGCTCAAGATTTCACCCGAGGAAGCGCAGCACAAGTTTGGCTTCCTGCTCGACGCGTTGCAATATGGCGCGCCGCCCCACGGTGGCCTGGCCTTCGGCCTGGACCGTATCGTCACGCTGATGACGGGTGCCGAGTCGATCCGTGACGTGATCGCCTTCCCCAAGACCCAGCGCGCCCAGTGCCTGTTGACGCAAGCCCCCAGCCCGGTCGACGAAAAGCAGTTGCGCGAGCTGCACATTCGCCTGCGCACCCCTGAGGCGGTGAAAGCGACTTGAGCCTGCTGATCCGGGATTGATGCAAAATGAAAGGGCGCCAACTTGGCGCCCTTTTTAATAGGAACCATCTTTTGCCCGTGACCGCAGTTGCCCGCCCGTTCAAAATTCCCCAATCGGTCCTGGTTGTCATCCACACCCCGGCGCTTGAGGTGCTGTTGATCAAGCGCGCCGATGCGGATGATTTCTGGCAATCGGTGACCGGCAGCAAAGACAGCCTGGACGAGTCATTTGAGGAAACCGCCCGGCGCGAGGTGTGGGAAGAGACCGGCATCGACTGCAGCCCGGGCTCACAGCTGGCAGACCAGTTGCAGGACTGGGATCTCGAAAACATCTACGAGATTTATCCTCGCTGGCGACATCGCTATGCACCCGGGGTGAGGCACAACACCGAGCACCTGTTTGGCTTGCAAGTGTCTGCAAGCATGCCCGTGCGCCTCAGTCCGCGGGAGCACACCGATTACCAGTGGCTGCCCTGGCGTGAAGCGGCCGAGGCCTGTTTTTCGCCTTCGAATGCCGAGGCCTGTTTGCTGTTGCCCAGGCTGGCATCAAGGGGAAGGCAGCCATGAACAGCATCCGGGTCGCGACCTATAACATTCACAAGGGTGTGCAGGGCCTGGGACCGGCGCGGCGCCTGGAGATCCACAACCTGGGACTGGCGGTCGAGTCGCTCGACGCCGACCTGGTCTGCCTGCAAGAGGTGCGGCATAGCAACCGGCTCGAGGCCAAACGTTTTCCGCATTGGCCCGAACTCGCGCAGGCCGAGTTTTTGGCGCCCCAGGGCTATGAGGCCGTGTACCGCACCAATGCCATCACTCGCCACGGCGAGCACGGCAATGCCTTGCTGTCGCGTTGGCCGGTGCTGTCCCACCAGCATGAAGACATGTCGGATCACCGGCTGGAGCAGCGGGGCTTCCTGCATGTGACGCTCGACATGCACGGGCAGAGTGTGCACGTGCTGGTGGTTCACCTGGGGCTGGTCAAGGCCAGCCGGGTGCGCCAGGTGGCCCAGCTGCAGCGTTTTATCGCGCGTGAAATCCCGGCCGCTGCGCCGTTGCTGGTGGCGGGCGACTTCAATGATTGGGGAACAACTGTGCAACTGGCCATGGCGCAGGCCGGTTTGCACGCCTGGGACGCGCGCCAGCCCACGTATCCGTCGCGTCTGCCATTGGCCCAGCTCGATTATGTGTTTGCCCGCGGCCTCAAGCCGATGGGCCTGATGGTGCCGCGGGGGCGCATCTGGTCGCGCATGTCTGACCATTTGCCGCTGATCGCCGAATTCGCCCTGCCTGTCATCTAATTTTCAACATGTTCACACCCGGCCATCAGGTGGATTTGTTGCAAGGCTCGCAGGAATTCTTTCCTGCGCTGGTGCGGGCGATGGATCGCAGCGTTCACGAGGTTCGTCTTGAGACCTATATTTTCAGCGTGGTGGCCACAGGTGCCCTGGTCGCGCAAGCGCTGGAGCGCGCCGCCCAGCGCGGGGTCAAGGTCTTCGTGGTGATGGATGGTGCCGGCACCGACAACTTGAGTCCCGAATGGGTTAGCCGTTTTTCCGCGGCAGGCGTGGCATGGCGCATCTTTTCGCCGCTGGGACGGACCGGCCTGTTGTTGCCCAGCCGCTGGCGACGCCTGCACCGCAAGTTGTGTGTTGTCGACGGGCGTGTGGCCTTCTGTGGTGGCATCAATGTGCTGGACGATTTCTACGACCCCAATCATGGTGTCCTGACGGCTCCCCGATTTGACTTCGCAGTGCGTGTGACCGGACCCCTGGTGGAGTCGGCCCATGCCGCACTGGTGCAATTCTGGTGGCGCCTGCAGGCCACCCGCATCGTGCGCCAGGGCGACCTCGCTGCGGCCTGGCAAGCCCTGAATGAGGCCAACAAGTCTCAAGCAGATGAGGCGCCCGACGCCGGCCACATGCCCGCGGCGAGCGCGGCAACGCAAACCCGAGCCGACTTGATTTTGCGCGACAACCTGCGTCACCGCACCCGCATCGAGCGCGCTTACCGACAGGCGATTGGCGAGGCACAGCATGACATCATTATTTCCAACGCCTACTTTTTGCCGGGCCGAAAGATCCGCAAGGGCCTGATTCATGCCGCGCAGCGCGGCGTGCGGGTGCGCTTGTTGTTGCAGGGGCGATATGAATACTTCATGCAGTACCACGCTGCCCGCATGGTCTATGGCAAATTGCTGGCCGCCGGGATCGAGATCACAGAATACCGGGTGAGTTTTCTGCATGCCAAGGTGGCTGTGATCGATGGCCATTGGGCCACCGTGGGCTCGTCCAATCTGGATCCCCTGAGCCTCTTGCTGGCACGCGAGGCCAATGTGGTGGTCGATGATGTGGTGTTTGCGCAGAATTTGCAGGGGCGCCTCGAGCATGCCATGGCGGTCGCCGGCACGCGGGTCGACCCCGCTGACTATGCGGCCCGTCCCTTGGTGCAGCGCCTGCTCGACAGAGCGGCCTACGTCGTCATGCGCCTGTTGTTGTTTGTCCATGGAAAGCGCTATTGAATAAATAGCTTTAAAGTCAATAATAATAAGCTTTACGGGTGAATAACCTCGTTGGAAAAAGACTGCTAACATTGTTCGACATTCAATTACAGCTTGCTCAACCCATGAATTCAGTCCCCTTCGAAGAAGGCCCACCGGTCTCCGTCAAAATCCGCGAGCGTATCCAAGCAGCGCGCAAACGGTTTCATGCCAATGACAACATTGCCGACTTCATCCAGCCCGGCGAACTTGAACTTCTGCTGGACGAAGTGGAAGAGAAAATGAAGGCGGTGCTGGGCAGCCTGGTGATCGACACCGAGCATGACCACAACACCGACGACACCGCGCGACGGGTGGCCAAGATGTATGTCAAGGAAGTGTTCCAGGGCCGTTATGTCAAGGCACCACCCATCACCGAGTTTCCCAATGCCGAGCACCTCAACGAGTTGATGATTGTGGGCCCCATCACCGTGCGCAGCGCTTGCAGCCACCATTTTTGCCCGATCATGGGCAAGATCTGGATCGGTGTTCTGCCCAACGAGCACACCAATGTGATCGGCTTGTCCAAGTACGCGCGGCTTGCCGAGTGGGTCATGGGCCGCCCGCAAATCCAGGAGGAGGCGGTGGTGCAACTGGCTGACCTGATTCAGCAAAAAACACAACCCGATGGCTTGGCCATCGTCATGGAAGCCACGCACTTCTGCATGGGCTGGCGTGGTGTCAAGGACGTTGACAGCAAAATGATCAATTCGGTGATGCGCGGCAGCTTCCTGAAAGACGCCAACTTGCGTCGTGAATTCTTGTCTCTTATTCCCCAGAAAGGTTAGCCATGTTGGTTCGTTTGTTGTATGCCAGCCGGGCGGTGGACACCAGCCCGGATGCGATTGAATCCATCCTGCACCAGTCGCGCAACCATAACCCCAGCACCGGGGTGACCGGCGTCCTGTGTTACGGCGGCGGCATCTTTTTGCAGGCCATCGAAGGCGGGCGCATGGCTATCAGTGAACTCTATGGGCATATCCAGCGTGACCCGCGCCACAAGGACGTGGTGCTGCTGCACTACGAGGAAATCTCCGAGCGCCGCTTTGCCGGCTGGACCATGGGTGAAGTCAACATGACCCGCATCAATGCTTCGATTTTGCTCAAATATGCTGAAAAGCCCGAGCTTGATCCCTATTCTGTCTCGGGCCTGGTTTCCCTGGCTTTGCTCGAGGAGTTGATGGCCACGGCATCCATCATCGGTCGCGCCTGAATTGTGCCTGTGCTGTTGGGGTGTGACTTTTCCAGCGCACCAACGCAAAAAAAGACCATTGTTCTGGCGATCGGTGAATTGCGTCAGGGACGCGTCCAACTCGCCAGGCTGGAGCGTTTTGCCTCCCTGCGTGCTTTTTCCGATTGGCTCCAGCAAGCGCAAGGCTGGGTCGGAGCCTTCGATCTGCCGTTCGGGCTGCCGCGGGAACTGGTGCAAACGCTGGGCTGGCCGACCAATTGGGCTGAATGCATGGCGCATTACACCGCGCTGAGCCGGGACCAGATTCGCCAGGCGTTTGCTGATTTTTGTAATGCGCGGCCAGTGGGTCGCAAATTTGCCCACCGCGCGACCGATCTGCCCGCCGGATCAAGTCCCAGCATGAAATGGGTCAACCCGCCGGTCGCCTTTATGTTGCATGCCGGGGTCCCGCTGCTGCTGCAGGCCGGCGTCACGCTGCCCGGCTTGCACACGGGTGATCAGCCAGTGAAAATTGCACTCGAGGGCTACCCTGGCATGTTGGCGCGCGAAGTGCTGGGGCAGCGCAGTTACAAGGCAGATGACAAGGCCCGGCAGACGCCCGAACGTCTCATTGCCCGCAAGGATCTGATGACCGCCCTGGAGCATGGCAATACCCGGCTGGCTTTGCGCCTCAAGCTCACCCATGCGCAACGCGATGCTTTGGCCGACGATGCCCGCGGCGATGCGCTGGATGCCGTGTTGTGCCTGATGCAGGCGGCGTGGGCGCAAACGCGGCATGAGGCGGGCGACGCGCTGTACGGACTGCCACCTCATATGCATCCGCTGGAAGGCTGGATCGTGAGCGCCTGATGCGTGACCTGTGGCAATGCCTGATCGGTCTATGCTGGCTGCTGCCGGTCTGCGCGCAGGCTGAGATCTGGATCGGCCGGGTGACCCATGTGTCCGATGGCGACACCCTGTGGGCCAAACCCGAGAATGGCTCTGCGCCGCGCAAGCTGCGCTTGCTGGGCCTGGATGCGCCCGAGTTGTGCCAGGCGGGCGGCGTGGCAGCCCGCGCTGCGCTGCAGGCCCTCGTGGCGGACAAACCGGTGCAGGTGAGGGCAAATTTCCAGGACACCTATGGCCGCGACCTGGCCACGCTGCGTGTGGGTGAGCGTGACGTCGGCGCCTTGCTGGTCAGCGCCGGTCATGCCTGGTCGAACCGCTGGCACAGCAGCGCGGGCACTTATGCGGCGCAGGAGGCATCGGCAAGAGCGGCCAGGCTGGGGCTGTTTGCCGATCCGGCTGCCGAGACGCCGCGCAACTTTCGCAAGCGCCACGGGCCTTGCCAGACCACGCGCTAGGGCTTCAGGCCCGGGCTGGATCGGGTGCCGGGCTGCCGCACACGGGGCAAGTGGCGTGGCGGCTGAGGCGAACCTCGGTAAATTCCATGGCACGGCCGTCAAGCATCAACAAACGGCCGGTCAGCGGCCTGCCGGCACCACTGATCAGCTTGAGGGCCTCGGCTGCCTGCATCGTGCCGATGATTCCCACCAGTGGCGCAAAAACGCCCATGGTGGCGCATCGGGTTTCTTCAAAAGTGACCTCGGGCGGGAAGACGCAGGCATAACAAGGCGACAGGGCGTCGCGCGCGTCGTAAACGCTGAGTTGGCCGTCAAAACGGATGGCCGCACCCGAGACCAGGGGCTTCTTGTGCAGCACGCAGGCGGCGTTGATGGCCTGCCGGGTGCTGAAGTTGTCGCAACAATCCAGCACCACGTCCGCTTGCGCCACCAACTGGCCCAAGAGCGCGGTATCGGCGCGCTGCTGGATCGCCGTGACCTGCACGCCTGGGTTCAGCTGGGCAATCGCCGCCTCGATGGATTGCACCTTGGGTTGACCCACCCGGGCCACCGTGTGGGCCACCTGGCGCTGCAGGTTGGTCAGGTCGACGGTGTCGTCGTCGACCACGGTGATATGTCCGACTCCGGCCGAGCCCAGGTACAGCGCCACGGGCGAGCCCAGACCACCGGCGCCAATAACGAGCACATGCGCCGCCATGATGCGCTCCTGCCCCTCGATCCCGACCTCATTGAGCAGGATGTGGCGCGAGTAGCGCAGCAACTCGTCATCGGTCATGGGTGAGCCTAATTCTCTTTTTCCGCCTCAGGCCGGGCGACCAGGGTCTTGCTGGCCATCACTGGCAGGCCCTTGAGCTGGTTCAGGGCCTGGGTCAGCGGGAAGTCCTTTGCCGAGCCCAGCTCCGGGAGTCTGCGCTCGGAGGCCGGTTTCTTCATTTCTTCCTCGAACTTGATGCGGGCGTCCTCCCGGGCTTTTTCACGGGCGGCGTCCTTGACCTCATCGCCCTGGCCGCTGGACAGGTGCTTTTCTAGGTCGGCCTCACGGGTGCGCAAGGCGGCAAACAGGTTGCCATCAGCGCTTTCATCGACCATGACGTCAGGCACTATGCCCTTGGCCTGGATCGATTTTCCGCTGGGCGTGTAGTAGCGGCTGGTGGTGAGCTTCAGGGCTGCGCTGGGGCAGTTGTCCATGCGGAATGACGCGTCCAGGCAGACTGCTGTTTGCACCGAACCCTTGCCAAAGGTCTGGTTGCCGAGCAATTTGGCGCGCTGGTGGTCCTGCAGGGCGCCGGCCACGATCTCGCTGGCCGAGGCCGAGCCTTCGTTGACCAGCACCACCAGCGGCACCGTCTTGAGTGCGCCGCGGGTCACTTCTTCCAGACGTTTCAGCGGATCGGCACCACCGCGGCGCTGGTAATAACGCGGCGAGGCCTTGTAGACGAATTTGCTGTCCGCGAGTTGGCCATTGGCCGACACCACGGTCACGTTCTCGGGTAGAAAGGCCGCAGAAATGGCCACGGCGGCATCCAGGTAACCGCCCGGATCGTTGCGCAAGTCCAGCACCAGGCCCTTGAGCTGGGGCTCTTGCTTGTAGATGTCTTCCACCTTGCGCGCAAAGTCCGCCACGGTGCGTTCCTGGAACTGGCTGATGCGCACCCAGGCGTAGCCAGGCTCAATCAGCTTGGCCTTGACGCTTTGGGTCTTGATTTCCTCACGCGTGATGGTGACCGGGAAGGTGCGGTTTTCGTCCTTGCGGAAAATGCTCAGGACCACCTTGGTGTTGGGCTCGCCGCGCATGCGCTTGACGCCTTCATTGAGCGTCATGCCTTTGACCGGGGTGTCGTCAATTTTGACAATCAGGTCATTGGGCTTGAGCCCTGCGCGGTCTGCGGGCGAATCCTCAATCGGCGACACGACCTTGATGAGGCCGTCTTCCTGGGAGATTTCAATGCCGACGCCGACAAACTTGCCGGTGGTGCCTTCGTTGAAGTCCTTCAGCGCTTTCTTGTCCAGGTACACCGAGTGCGGGTCCAGCCCGGCCACCATGCCGGCGATGGCATCGGTAATGAGCTTCTTTTCATCGACCGGCTCAACATAATTGGTCTTGACCATGCCAAAGACGGCCGCCAGCTGCTGCAGTTCTTCCAGCGGCAAGGGGGCCAGCGCGCCCCGCGCCACCGTCTGCAAAGACACGGTCGTCAGTGCGCCCGCAACCACGCCAACCGAGATCCAGCCAGCGACTTTTAATTTATGACCCATTGTGTTTTCATGCCTTGTGAGCGGTTAAATGTGACCCGTTTTGAGTGATGAACTCTGCCAGGGTTCCTTGCCACTGAAAAAATTACTGTTTTACCCGGGCGGCAACAGCCTCGGCCCCCTCGGTGTCACCCAGATAGTAATGGCGAATGGGTTTGAGCCCGTCATCGAGTTCATAGACCAGCGGGATACCCTTGCGAATGTTCATGCCCACGATGTCCTCGTCCGAAATGTCGCCGAGGCACTTCACCAGCGCCAGCAGCGAGCTGCCGTGGGCGGCAACCAGCCCCCTTTTTCCCATGCGGATGGCAGGCGCCAGGGCTTCGTTCCAGAATGGCATGACCCGTGCCAAGCTGTCTTTCGGGCTTTCTGTCAGGGGAATCTGCACGGGGGACAGCTTGGCATAACGCACATCGCCGCGTTCGCAGCGCGGGTCGGTCGGCTCCATTGCGGGGGGTGGCGTGTCAAAGCCGCGGCGCCAGCTCTGCATCTTGGTGTTGCCATGCTGTCGGGTCATGGCTGTCTTGTTGAGCCCCTGCAGGCTGCCGTAGTGGCGCTCGTTCAAACGCCAGCTATTGACCACCGGCAGCCAGGTGCGGTCCAGTTCGTCAAGCACATGCCACAGGGTCCGGGTGGCACGCTTCAAAACGCTGGTGTAGCCAATGTCAAATTCAAAACCCTCTGCCTTGAGCAGGCTGCCGGCGTTCTTGGCCTGCTCCATGCCTTCAGGACTCAGGTCGACGTCGGTCCAGCCGGTGAATCGGTTCTCCAGGTCCCAGGTGGATTCGCCGTGGCGAATCAAAACGAGTCTAAGCATTGTAAAAAAGGAATAAATGCAGGCGTTGACGCAATGCTGCTGCCGCATTCTAAAATGCGCGGCTTGAACCAAGTCCCTCACCTAGGAAATTACCCGTGAAATTTATTCTTGATAACTGGATGTTGATCGCCGTCGCCCTGTCGGCGGCCACCATGTTGATGATGCCCATGATCAAAGGCGCTGGCCAGGGCGCTTTGACGCCGGATGGCGCGGTGCAATTGATCAACCGTGAGAAGGCCGTCTTGATAGACATTTGTGAACCCAACGAATTCGCCGCAGGTCACGCGATCGGCGCCAAAAATATCCCCTTGGGCCAATTGGAGAGCAAACTGCCGACGACGGTCAAGAACAAGGCCTTGCCGGTGATTCTGGTCTGCCAGTCTGGTGCGCGCAGCAGCCGGGCCTTGGGTATTGCCAAAAAACTGGGTTTTGAAAATGTGCAGTCGCTGGCCGGTGGCCTGGGTGCCTGGCGCTCGGCCAACCTGCCCGTGGAAAAAGCCTGAACGCCGGAGCCCATGATGCAAACCGTCAAGATGTTTACCACCGCCGTTTGCCCTTACTGCATTCGCGCCAAACAACTGCTCAAGGCCCGTGGCGTTGAGCACATCGAAGAAATCCGCATTGACCAGCTTCCGGCCGAGCGCGACCAGATGGTGGCCACGACCGGGCGGCGCACCGTGCCGCAGATTTTCATTGGCAGCACCCATGTGGGGGGCTGCGATGATCTGGTGGCGCTGGACGCCAGGGGCGGCTTGATGCCGCTGCTGCAGGCAGCCTGAGATAATTTCCTCATCTTCATTCCGTGCCGCTCTGGCACGGAAAACTCATTTTTAACTGAAAGACTCCCATGGCTGAAACCCAAGACCCCATTTTTCAAATTCAACGCGTCTATCTCAAAGAGGCCTCGCTGGAGCAACCCAACTCACCTGCGATCCTGCTGGAACAGGAACAGCCCACAGTCGATATCCAACTCGGCGTGAATGCGTCTCCCGTCGGTGACGGCGTGTTTGAAGTCATGGTGACTGCCACGGTCCAGACCAAAATCAAGGACAAGACCGTGTTTTTGGTGGAAGCCACACAAGCGGGGATTTTTGAGATCCGCAACCTGCCGCCTGAGCAAATGGGCCCGATCATGGGCATTGCCTGCCCGCAGATTGTTTACCCCTATCTGCGCGGCAACGTGGCTGACCTGATTCAACGCGGAGGCTTCCCCCCTGTGCACCTGTCAGAAATCAACTTCCAGGCCATGTACGAGCAGCAGCAGAGCGCGCAAGCCGCTCAGGCAGAAGCCGCGCCGGCGCAGTAATTTTGATTGACCCGCACCAGCCTGCTGCCCTGGCGACGGCCTGAACCGAGATGAAAATCATCGTTTTAGGGGCTGGCGCCTGGGGCACAGCACTTGCGGCAAGCACCTCAGGTCAGGTGCAAGCGCATGCGGTGACGCTGTGGGCGCGCGATGCCGCGCAGCTTGGCCTGATGCAGGCGCAGCATGAAAACATCCGCTATTTGCCGGGCGTGCGCTTGCCGCTTGAACTGGCTTTCAGTTCGGCACCCTTGACGGAACTCGATGCCCTGACGGCCGACGCCGATCTCGTGGTGGTGGCCACGCCGATGGCCGCATTGCGGCCCATGCTGGCCGTGCTGGCGTCCTGCACGGCGCCGGTGGCATGGGTCTGCAAAGGTTTCGAAGCACCGATTGCCGGTGACATTGGCCTGCTGGGTCACGAAATCCAGGCCCTGGTCGCGCCTGACCTGAAGGCTGGCGTGCTCAGTGGCCCGAGTTTTGCGGTGGAGGTGGCAAGGGGTCAACCCACCGCGCTGGTGGCTGCCAGTGCGCATGAATCGGTGCGCCAGGCCTTGGTGGACGCCTTTCACAGCCCTACACTGCGGGTCTATGCCAACGACGATATCGTGGGGGTCGAGGTGGGTGGTGCGGTTAAGAACGTGCTGGCCATTGCCACCGGTCTGTGTGATGGTCTGGGGCTGGGGCTCAATGCCCGTGCCGCCCTGATCACCCGGGGTCTGGCCGAGATGACCCGCCTCGGACTGGCGCTTGGAGCCCAGGCCACGACTTTCATGGGTTTGAGCGGTTTGGGCGATTTGGTCCTGACCGCCACGGGTGACCTGTCGCGCAACCGGCAGGTTGGGCTTGCGCTGGCCCAAGGCCAGACGCTGGCGCAAGCCACAGCCAAGCTGGGCCATGTGGCGGAGGGCGTGTACAGCGCCCGCACCGCGGTGCAGCGCGCCACGTATTTGGGCGTGGACATGCCGGTGGCTCAGGCGGTGGTCGCCTTGCTGGACGGTTTGTTGACCCCCCAGCAGGCAGTGGCTGACCTGATGGGCAGAGAGCCGACCGTCGAGCAGGCTGACGTGGCGTCCTGAGATTGCGAATTCAAACGGGGAACCTTGACATGACTGCATATGCTGATTTTTCTCCCGCCTTTGTTGCCGGGTTGGCAAGCGCCGATGTGGCCAGGGCGTTACAGGAAGATGTGGGTGCAGGCGACCTGACCGCCGGCTTGGTCGACCCGAAGCTGCGCGCCCGCGCCCGGGTGCTGGCACGTGAAAGCGCGGTGATTTGTGGCCAGCCCTGGGCCGAGGCCGCCTTGCGCCAGTTGGACCCCGAGGTTGAACTTCTCTGGCATGTTCCCGAAGGCCATCGCTGCAATGCCGACCAGGTGGTGCTGGAAATCCACGGTCAGGCGCGCGCCCTGCTGACGGCCGAGCGCACTGCCCTGAATTTCCTGCAGGTGCTCAGCGCCGTGGCCAGCAAAACCAGCGACTATGTCGAGGCAATTCGCGATGTCCCCGGGGTCCGGGCCCGGATTGTGGACACACGCAAGACCCTGCCCGGTTTGCGGCTGGCGCAAAAGTACGCGGTCCTGACCGGGGGCGGCTTGAATCATCGACTGGGCTTGTATGACGCCGTGCTGATCAAGGAAAACCACATTGCCGCCGCGGGCGGCGTGACCGCTGTGTTGCACAAGGCCGCCTTGGTGGCACCCCAGGCACGTTTTATCGAGATCGAGATCGAAACCCTGGCCCAGCTCAGCGAGGCGCTGGATGCTGGCGTTGGCATGGTGCTGCTCGACAACATGGGTTTGTCCCAGTTGCACGAGGCGGTGCAACTCAACGCCGGTCGCGCCATCCTCGAGGTTTCCGGCGGGGTCAACCTGTCGTCGGTGCGGGCCATTGCCTCGACCGGCGTGGACCGCATCTCGATCGGCACCTTGACCAAGGACATCAAGGCGGTTGATTTTTCGATGCGCTTTGCCGCGGAGCCGCTGTAAACGGCGAGCTCACGCGCTGATATTTGAGGATCGGGAGGCAAGATGAACATGGCCATGCAAGAAGTCGATTACGAACAGCCACTGGCTGATGCCAGTGGCGCGGTCTGTGCCACCAAACATGCCTGGGCGCGGGTGCCTCTGGAGCCCGGTCCGGTGGAGCGTGCTGCTCTAAAAGACAAGATTCGCCGCCTGCTCAAGGAAAAGAACGCGGTCATGGTGTCGCATTACTACGTGCACCCCGACTTGCAGGATTTGGCCGAAGCCACCGGCGGCCTGGTCAGCGACTCACTGGAGATGGCGCGTTTTGGTCGCGACCATTCGGCGCAGACCCTGGTGGTGTCGGGTGTGCGTTTCATGGGCGAAACGGCCAAGATCCTGTCACCTGAAAAACGCGTTCTGATGCCCGACTTGGACGCCACCTGCTCGCTCGACCTCGGTTGTCCGGTGGATGAATTCAGCGCTTTTTGCGACGCCCATCCCGAGCGCACCGTTGTGGTGTACGCCAACACCAGCGCCGCGGTCAAGGCGCGCTCGGACTGGCTGGTCACTTCCAGCTGCGCCCTCGACATTGTCAAGGCGCTCAAGGCCAAGGGCCACAAAATCCTGTGGGCGCCCGATCGCCATCTGGGCGGCTATATCGAGCGCGAAACCGGTGCCGACATGCTGATGTGGAACGGCTCATGTATCGTTCACAATGAGTTCAAGGCCATCGAGCTGAAGCACCTCATGCAGCAGCATCCGGGGGCCAAGGTGCTGGTCCATCCTGAGTCGCCGGCCGAGGTGGTGGCGCTCGCGGACGCCGTGGGCTCCACCTCGGGCATCCTCAAGGCGGCGCATGAGATGGACGCCAAGGTGTTCATCGTGGCCACCGACAACGGCATGATGCACAAGTTGCGCACTCTCAATCCGGCAAAGCTGTTTCTGGAGGCGCCCACCTCGGGCAACAGCGCCACCTGCAAAAGCTGCGCCCATTGCCCCTGGATGGCGATGAACAGCCTCGCTGATGTGGCCCGTGTGCTGGAAACCGGGGCCAACGAAGTTCAGGTTGACCCCGCCATCATCCCCCGGGCAAGGCTGCCGATCGACCGCATGCTGGCGTTCACGTCTGCGCTCAAGGGCGGTCACGATGCCGGCAGCCTCGTGCCCAATATCGGGGCCGCCTGAGGCTGTGGGTTTTCTGTGGGTTTGACCTCGCTGAATTAGCGCCGCGACGACGACACCGCGATTCCACCAACGATCAGCGCAAACGCCAGCGCGTGGTACAGGTGCGGCATCTCCCCCAGGAAAGCACTTGACAGCACCGCGGTAAACAGCGGCGTCAGGTTGACAAAAAAGCCGGCCACCGAGGGGCCGGCACGCGCGACCCCGGCACCGTAGGCACGGTAGGAGAGCAGCGCGGGGCCAAGGGCAATGAACAGCAAAGCCAGGGCCAGACCCCAGCTCCATTCAAGCCGCCCCCAACCCAGCGACCACTCCGCGCCCGCAAACAAAGCTGACCATATCAGCCCGAATGCAATTTGCGCCATCAAAAAGGCCGCCCAGTCCCGTTTGATCTCGGCCGGCTCGGTGGTCGGGTGCACGAGCATCCAGCTGTAATATGCCCAGCCGGCGGAAGCCAGCAAGACGTAGATGTCACCCGGCACCAGACGCACTTGCATCAGCACGTCGAGTTGGCCCCGGCTCAGCACCAGCAACACACCGCTGATTGAGAGGACTGCCCCCAGCCATTGTTTGCCCGAGATGCGTATGCCAAAAAAAGCGCGACCCATCAAAAGAGTCCAGACCGGCGTGATGGAGCCCACCAGGGTCACGTTAATCGGGGTCGAGGTGTTGAGCGCCAGGTAGAGCAGCGCGTTGTAGCCACCAATGCTCAGTAATCCCAGCGCGGCAAACCGCCGCCAGCTCGGCCACAAACTGCTGCCCCGGCGCAGCACCGGGGCGGCCAGCGGCAGCAACAGGACAAAGGCGAGGGCCCAGCGCAGCAGATTGAACGTCATGGGCGAGACCAGCGGGGCGACCAGGCGCCCCACCACGGCGTTGCCAGCCCAAAACAGGGGAGGCAGGGTCAGGAGCAGGATGGTGCTGGGGATAAGTTTGGCATGCATGGGCAAGACTGTAACAAGGCTCGGGGTTATGCCTGATGCCCTTGCGACAGCTTTTGCGGCCTAATCATGGCAACATCATCCCAATCCAACTTTTCAGGACTTTAAAAATGACAACAACTTCATCGCGCGCGATTCGTATTGACCAGCATGGCGGCCCCGAGCAGCTCAAACTGGTGACCGTCACCGTGGGGGACCCCGGGCCCGGTGAGATCCGCATCCGTCACCATGCCGTGGGGTTGAACTTCATTGATGTCTACCAGCGTAGCGGCCTTTACCCGATGACGTTGCCGCAGCAACTCGGCATGGAGGCCGCGGGTGTGGTGGAAGCCGTGGGCGAGGGCGTGACCCACCTGCGCGTGGGTGACCGCGCTGCCTACGCGAGCCAGCCCCCAGGAAGTTATTGCGACCTGCGTGTGATGCCGGCCAAATGCGTCTGCAAGCTGCCTGAGGCCATCTCGTTCGAGACCGGCGCGGCCATGATGCTCAAGGGTCTCACGGCGCAGTACCTGCTCAAGAAGACCCAGCCCCAGGGCGGTTTGCAGCCTGGCGACTTCGTGCTGTTTCACGCCGCGGCAGGTGGTGTCGGCCTGATTGCCTGCCAATGGGCCAGGGCCATGGGCCTGCAGCTGATCGGCACGGCTGGGTCGGATGCCAAATGCGCGCTGGCCAAAGCCAATGGCGCGGCCTTTGTCATCAACTACGCCACGGAGGACTTTCTGGCGCGCGTCAAGGAAATCACCGGTGGCAAGGGTGTCAGGGTGGTTTATGACTCGGTCGGCAAGGACACTTGGGACAAGTCGCTTGACTGCCTGGCGCCTTTCGGCCTGATGGCCAGTTTTGGCAATGCCTCAGGGCCTGTGGCACCGATTGCGCCTGGCATGCTGGGCCCCAAAGGCTCGCTGTATTTGACACGTCAAACCCTGTTTACCCATATTTCCAGCCGGGAAAGCACCCAGGTCATGGCCGATGATCTGTTCGAAGCGGTGACCAGCGGCAAGGTGCAGATCCACATTGACCAGCGCTACAAGCTTGAAGATGTGCAGCAGGCGCACCGCGATCTCGAAGCTCGCAAGACCACGGGCTGCTCGATCCTGACCCTGTAGGTTCGCTCCACGGTCGGGCTCAGATCGGCGACCGACGGGACGGCGTCTCGGCGGGTGGAGGTGCCCGGGGCGCTGAGCTGTCCTGTGCCGAGTGGCGAAGCCGGCTGGGCGCCAGCGCGCCGGCCGAATCCAGAATGGGGTAGGCAATCGACGAAATGTGCGAGTTGATGCGTTTGAAGTCGCTGATCAAATCAAGGTGCAGTGAGCTGGTCTCGATGCTTTGCAGCTCGTTGTCAGCCAGGCGGGTGATGTGCTTGGCCGAATAGACCAGTTCCATGTCGCGAAAGCGGGTTTTCTCTTCCAGCAGTTTGCGGGCGTCGGCCAGGTTGCCGTTCAGGAACACGCTCATTCCGAGTTGCAGGTTGTCCACAAGGTGGCCGTGCAACTGGCATATTTCGGCCATGCCGGCCTCCGAGAAGTTGCGGCCGGACTTGATTTTCTTTTTTTCAATGTCACCCAGAATATGCTCGATGATGTCGCCAATCTGCTCCATGTTGATCGTGAAGCTGATGATCTCGGCCCATCGATGCCCCTCTTTCTCACTGAGTGACTCGCGCGACATTTTGGTCAGGTAGTACTTGATGTCCGAATACAGGCGATCGACAGTGTCGTCCATTTTCTGCAGCGACTGTGCCAGCGCCAGATCGTTTCGCTGGATCACGTCGAGCACCCCGCGCAGCATGGTTTCCACCACATCAGCCTGGTGCATGGCTTCGCGCACCGCGCAGGACAAGGCCACCGAGGGCGTTGCCAGCGCCGAGTTGTCCAGATGCCGCTGGCGGCCGTTGAGGTTGCTGGCGGGTGCCATCGGCAGCAGGTAGGCCACCGCGCGCGCCACCACGGCCGTCAGACCGATGAAAACAGCGGCGACCAGCACGTTGAACAAGAGGTGAAACAGCACCACGACCATAGCCGTGTCCGCCAGGACCGGCTGAACATGGCGCAGCCACAGACCGGCCACGGGGGCAAGCAGCGCGACGCCGAGCACCTTGAACATCAGGTTGCCCAGCGGCACCTGGCGTGCCTCGATCGGTGAGCGCAGGGTGGTCAGGACAGCCAGCAGACCACTGCCGAGGTTGGCACCCAGCACCAGACCCAGCGCCACATCGACCGTGACCACCTGCGTGCTGGCCAGGGTGGCGGTCAACAGAACGATGGCCAGACTCGAATAGCTCATGACCGCCAGCAGGGCACCCACCGTGATCTCCAGCATGCGGTCGCTGCCCAGGGACGCGAGCAGGGCACGCGCCGCCGGCGCCTGGGTGAGCTCGTTGGCCGACACCGTCACCAGGTGCAGCGCCAGCAGCATCAGGCCCAGGCCGATCAGGATACGGCCGACATAGCCCAGGTTGGTGGCCTGGCGGGCAATAAACAGGACCACACCGACAAAAATGAACAGGGGCGACAGCCACGACAGGTCGCGCGAGAACAGCACTGCCATCAGGCTGGTGCCCACGTCGGCCCCCAGCATGACCGCCAGGGCAGCGGGCAAAGCCATGAGTCCCTGGCCGACAAAGCTGGAGACGATCAGTGCCGTGGCGGTGCTGGACTGCAGCAAGGCCGTCACACCGATGCCCGAGGCCATCGCGCCGAGTCGGCGGCTGGCGCCTTGCGCGAGGATCCAGCGCAGATTGGCCCCGAGCACACGCAGCGTGTCCTTGCGAACCAGATGGGTGCCCCAGACCAGCAGGGCGATGGCGGCCAGCAGATTGAGTAAGTGGGTCAATGCGAGCTCGGTTAAAGCGGTGACTGGCGAGTTCAGCGACCGCGGCGCACCCGCAGCAGTTCGTCCAGGATCAGACAGGCGGCACCGACGCTGATGGCGCTGTCGGCCACGTTAAAGGCCGGAAAATGCCAGCCGGCCCAGTGAAAATCCAGAAAGTCGACCACGTAGCCGTACAGCACGCGGTCAATGACATTGCCCACGGCGCCGCCCAGAATGCTGGCGATGGCAAAGGCAAACAGCTTTTGACCGGCATGTTTTTTAAGCAGCCAGACCATCACCAAAGCGGCACCGATGCCAATGGCGGTAAAAAACCAGCGCTGCCACCCACCGGCGCTGGCCAGAAAGGAAAACGCAGCGCCGCTGTTGTGAACCCGCACGATATTGAAAAATGAGGTCACCCTGGTGCTGTCGCCCAACTGGTAATAGCCCAGGATCAGCACCTTGGTGAACTGGTCGGCAAGCAGCAGCAGCATGGCCCAGCCAAGCCAGGCCAGCAGGCTGACGCCGGCGGGGGCAAAGGGTTTGCGCGCCATCAGGCCACCGTGCGGGTTTCGCCAGCGCCAAACAGGTTGCTGGTGCAGCGCCGGCACAGGGTGGGGTGGGCGGCGTCCACACCGACATCGTCACGGTAATGCCAGCAGCGCTCGCACTTGGTGCCCTTCGACGGGCTGACCTGAATGCCCAGGGCGTCGCCACCGAGCAAGTCGATGGCTGAGGTGATGAAGACAAACTTCAGGTCGTCGCCCAGGCTGGCCAGCAGGGTGTGGTCTTCGGGACCGACCGCCAAGCTGACGTTGGCTTGCAGCGACGAGCCCAGCTTGCCTCCGGCGCGAAGGACCCCGATCTCCTTGTTGACGGCGTCGCGCAGCTCGCGAATTCGCGCCCACTTGGCCAGCAGCGTTGCATCCGGCTCGGTCAGGGTCACATACTGGTCCATAAAAATGGATTCGCGCGTGGCGTCAGGTGTCTTGCCCGCCGCGCCCAACACGCCCCAAGCTTCCTCCGCGGTGAAGCTCAGGAACGGCGCCATCCAGCGCAGCATGGCCTGGGTGATTTGCCACAGCGCGGTTTGCGCGCTGCGCCTTGAAAGCGATTTTGGCGCGGTGGTGTAGAGCCGGTCTTTCAGCACGTCGAGGTAGAAGGAGCCCAGGTCTTCACTGCAATAAATTTGCAGCTTGGCCACCACCGGGTGAAACTCATAGACCTCGTAATGTGCCAGGATGTCGGCTTGCAAAGCGGCGGCACGGCTCAGCGCGTAGCGGTCGATCTCCAGCATCTGGTCTGGCGCCACGGTGTCCACAGCCGGGTCGAAGTCGCTGACGTTGGCGAGCAAAAACTTAAGCGTGTTGCGGATGCGGCGGTAGGTGTCGACCACGCGCGCCAGGATTTTGTCGTCACCGGCAATGTCGCCCGAGTAATCGCTGGCCGCAACCCACAGGCGGATGATTTCGGCGCCAAGCTTCTTGCTGGTTTCCTGCGGGTCGACGCCGTTGCCGGCGCTTTTGCTCATCTTGTGGCCCTTGCTGTCCACCGTGAAGCCGTGCGTCAGGATGCCTTTGTAGGGCGCACGCCCGTACATGGCGCAGGCGGTGAGCAGGCTGGAGTGGAACCAGCCGCGGTGCTGGTCGTGGCCTTCCAGGTACAGGTCGGTCTCCGGGCCGTCTTCATGGCCGCTGCCAGGATGCGAGCCCTTGAGCACCGTGGTGTGGGTGGTGCCCGAGTCGAACCAGACTTCCAGTATGTCGCTGCTCTTGGTGTACTGGGGCGCATCCATGGCGCAGCCCACGCGCGCCAGAATCTCCTCGGTGCCGGCCTTGCTCCAGGCCTCGATGCCACCCTGCTCGACCATGTCGGCGGCCAGGTCCAGAATTTCCATGGTGCGCGGGTGCAATTCACCTGAGTCCTTGTGCAAAAAGAAGGGCAGCGGCACGCCCCAGCTGCGCTGACGGCTGATGCACCAGTCGGGCCGGCCGGCGATCATGTCGCGCAGTCGAGTCTTGCCGTTTTCCGGATAGAAAGCCGTGGATTCAATGGCCTCCAGTGCGATCTTGCGCAGCGATTGGGGCGCCTTGACTTTGGTGAACACACCCTCGCCCTCGTCCATACGAATGAACCACTGGGCGGCGGCGCGGTAAATGACCGGTGTCTTGTGGCGCCAGCAGTGCGGGTAGCTGTGCACGATGTCGGTGGTGCAAAACAGGCGGCTGGCGTCGCGCAAGGTGTCGATGATGACCGGGCAGGCTTTCCAGATGTGCTGGCCGCCAAAGAGCGGGAAGTCGGCGGCATAAGCGCCGTTGCCCTGCACCGGGTTCAGGATGTCGTCGTAGGCCATGCCGTGCGCCACACAGCTGTTGAAGTCTTCCACGCCATAGGCCGGCGCCGAGTGCACGATGCCGGTGCCATCAGAGGCGCTGACATAGTCGGCCAGGTAGACCGGGCTGAGGCGGTCATAACCGGCATCGACGTGGGCCAGTGGGTGCTTGAAGTGGATGCCGCCCAAGGCCTTTCCGTTGGCCGTGGCCACTACCGTGCCGGTCAGGCCGAAGCGTTCCAGGCAGGCGCCGACCAGGTCCTGGGCCAGCACCAGCAGGCCGCGCTCGGTGTCGACCAGGGCATAGGTGAGTTCGGGGTGGGCGTTGAGCGCCTGGTTGGCTGGAATGGTCCATGCCGTGGTGGTCCAGATGACGACAAACGCGTCTTTTGCCAGCGTGTCCAGGCCAAAGGCGCTGGCCAGTCTGGCGGGTTCGGCGCACAAAAAACCGACATCGAGGGTCTGCGACTTCTTGTCGGCGTATTCAATCTCGAACTCGGCCAGGCTGGACCCGCAGTCAAAACACCAGTACACGGGTTTGAGGCCGCGGTAGACAAAACCACGTTCGATCACACGCTTGAAGGCGCGAATCTCATCGGCCTCGTTCTTGAAGTCCATGGTGCGGTAGGGGTGGTCCCAATCGCCTAGCACACCCAGGCGCTTGAAGTCTTCGCGCTGCAGGTCGATCTGCTCGGTGGCGTAGGCGCGGCTCTTGGCCTGCATGTCATCACGCGCCAGCTTGCGGCCAAATTTTTTCTCGATGGCGTTTTCGATGGGCAGACCGTGGCAGTCCCAGCCCGGGATGTAGGCCGCGTCCAGGCCCTTGAGCTGGCGCGCCTTGACGATCATGTCTTTGAGGATCTTGTTGACGGCGTGGCCCATGTGGATCTGGCCGTTGGCGTAGGGCGGGCCGTCGTGCAGCACAAATTTGGGTGCACCCTTGCGCGCATCACGCAGCCTTTGGTAGAGCCCCTTGTCCTGCCATTCCTTGACCCACAGGGGTTCCCGCTTGGGCAGGTCGCCGCGCATCGGAAACGGGGTGTCCGGCAGGTTCAGTGTGCCGCGGTAATCGGCTTTTCCGGCGGTGCCAGCGGCATCAGGAGTCTTAGTGGTCATGGTGTTGCGGATGGGCAAAGTAGGCACGGGCGTGCTCGCAGTCCTGACGGATGCCAGCGGTCAAAGCGTCCAGGGAATCGTATTTGAGTTCGTCGTGCAGTTTGTGGAGAAGTTCCACGCGCACGATTTTACCGTAGGCCCCCTCCGCGCCGAGGTGGGCCGGCCAGTCAAGGCAATGGGTTTCCAGCAGCACGCGCCCGCCATTCACGTCGCTCGGGTCGAGCGACGGGCGGATGCCCAGATTGGCCACACCCATCACGGGGGCGGCGGCCAGGCCATGAACCAGCACCGCAAAGATGCCGCTGGCCGCAGGCTTCCAGTGGGCAAAGCGCTGGTTGAGGGTCTTGAAGCCCAGGCTGCGACCCAGTTTGCGGCCATGCACCACATGGCCCGAGATGCGGTAGGGGTGACCCATCAGGCGGGTGGCATCCGCCATGCGGCCCTCGAACAGCGCCTCGCGCACGGCGGAACTGGAAACCCGCAGGCCGTGCACCTCGTAGCTGTTCATGCGGGCCACATCGAAGCCCTGCTTCAAACCCGCGGCATCGAGCATGGCGTAGTCGCCGGTGCGGCGCTGGCCAAACCGGAAGTCGTCGCCGACCAGCACGTACCTGGCGCCCAGTCCCTGAATCAGGACCCTGTCAATGAAGGCCTGCGGCGTCAGGTTGGCCAGCCGCGCATCAAAGGGCAGCACCACGGTCTGGTCGACGCCGCTGTTGGCCAGGTCAAGGAGCTTGTCGCGCAAGGTGCCCACCCGCGCCGGTGCCAAGGTCGGGTTGTGGGTGAGGGCGGCAAAAAAGTCGCGCGGATGCGGCTCGAAGGTCAGTGCGCAACTCGGCACGCCTCGCTGTTGCGCCTCACCCTTGAGCAAGGAGAGCATGGCCTGGTGACCGCGGTGCACACCGTCAAAGTTGCCAATCGTCAAAGCGCAAGCCGATGCAATGTCTGGATGCTTGAAGCCCCGGAAAATCTTCATGATTTGTTATAGCTTTGATAGCGTTGTGCGCATGTTCTCAAAGCGCTTGGAGTCGGTTTGACATGGAAAAGTAGTATATTGTGTCCCAGATGCCTGTGGCGGATGTCCTGCCGCCCTCATTTGTGCAGTAAAGCCAGGTTCGGATTGCGTACTTTTCAGGAGTCGTGTTTTGAAAGTCTTGAAGCTGTCAGCCCAGGGGTTGCCCCAATCGTGGATTTCACTTGAACAAGCGGTGATTCACTATGCTTCCGAAGAAGTGCGTTGGGAAATGGGGCGGGAGGTGGCAGTGTTTCACGGCGGTCACAACGCGCTGACTGGCCAGCAATCCATCATCACCGTGTCGAGCATCATCGGCACCAAGGGCGTGCCCGGCATCAACCCGTTTGAGATCACCCCCGGCCTGACCAACAGCAAACTGTTTGCCCGCGACCGCAAACTGTGCGCCTATTGCGGCGAGCAATTTGACGAGCATGATTTGACGCGTGAGCACATCATTCCCTTCGCCCAAAAGGGCATCGACACTTGGATGAACGTGGTCACGGCCTGCCGGCCCTGCAACCACCGCAAAAGCCATCGCACGCCAGAGCAGGCGCATATGCCGCTGCTCTACACCCCCTATGTGCCCAGCTTGTGGGAAGACTTCATCTTGCGTAACCGCCGCATCCTGGCAGATCAGATGGAATTTTTGATGGCGCACGTGCCCAAGTCGTCGCGTTTGGTTGGTTGACAAGCCCGGCGCGAGCCGGGCCAAGGGAGTAAAAAAATGAAAAGAAGCCAATTTTCCTGGCACTTGACGCCTGTGTGTGTGTTGCTCGGCGGCGTCTGGGCAACGGGTGCTTGCGCGGTCCCGGCGGCCTCCGTGATGCAAGCGCCCGCGCTGGAGGTGAACGCAGCCGCCCAGCCCGCGCTGATGCACGCCAAGCTCTGGCCCTCGGGCAGGGACCCCCAGCCCTACATGGTCAGCGAGAAACTCGACGGTGTGCGTGCCTTTTGGGACGGTCGGCAGCTGCGCTTTCGCAGCGGTCTGCCCATTGCTGCGCCGGACTGGTTCCTTGCCGGCCTGCCCACAACCCCGCTCGATGGCGAACTGTGGTTGGGCCGGGGCCGTTTTGACGAACTGTCTGGCACCGTGCGGAAAAAGCTGCCCGTGGAGGCCGAATGGCGCTCGCTGCGCTACATGATCTTTGACCTGCCGGGAGCCAACGGCTCGTTTTCAGAACGTGCCCAGCGCATCAACACCTTATTGACCACCGTGAACCAGCCTTGGCTCCAGGCGGTGGCGCAAAAACAGATTTTCAAAACTCCAGGCGTGCAGGCCTTGCGAGCCTGGCTGAAGCAAACCGTGCAGGAGGGCGGTGAAGGTTTGGTGCTGCACCGTGCCAATGCCCTGTGGTCGCCCGGACGCAGTGACGCGCTGTTCAAGCTCAAACCCGTGCCCGACGAGGAGGGGCGCGTCATCGCGCATCTGCAGGGCAAGGGACGCCATGCCGGACGCATGGGTGCCCTGTTGCTGGCACTGCCCGACGGCCGGCAGTTTGCCCTGGGCACGGGTTTCAGCGACGCCCAGCGTGCCGACCCGCCCCCGGTGGGTGCCGTCGTCACTTACCGCTACCGTGGCCGAACACCCACGGGGTTGCCCCGGTTTGCCTCGTATTTGCGCGCGCAGCCACAATAAGGGTCATGAGCAAAGCCTTTACCAAAGAAACCGACAACGACGACGATGACGACGAGATTCGTCTGCCGCCCCTGCCTCCGGGTGGCAAGAACTACATCACTCCCCAGGGCTTTGCAAGCCTGCGCCACGAACTCAAAACGCTGATTGACGTAGCCCGTCCCAAGATGGTGGAGGCCGTGCACTGGGCGGCCAGCAATGGCGACCGGTCGGAAAACGCCGACTACCACTACGGCAAAAAGCGCTTGCGAGAAATTGACCGGCGCATCCGTTTCCTGATCAAGCGGCTTGAAATTGCCGAAGTGGCCGACCCGTCGCTGCACTTTGGCACGACCCGGGTGTTCTTTGGTGCCACGGTGACTTATGCCGACGCGCAGGGTGAGCTGCGCACCGTGAAGATCATGGGCATCGACGAAGCCAACAGCGCCCGGGGCGAGGTCAGCTGGATCTCGCCCATTGCAAGAACGCTGCTGAAAGCCGAGGAGGGCGATGTGCTCAAGCTGGTCATGCCGGAGCGGGTGGAAGAGATCGAGGTGATCAGGGTGAGTTATCCGAGTGCGGAAGAGAAGGCTTAGCGGCGCGACCGCCTCTGACCATCACTTGACGAAGACTTTGCAGACGCCATGAGAATTCTCAGCGCGGTGCCGGTGTGTCGCAGTATGGTGAATGCCTTGCGCTCATTTTCGGTTGGGCACAGCCTTGTATCCACTTTGACAGGAGATTGAACATGTTCATTCGAACCATCCTTGCCGCCGTCGTTTCTGCAGCGGCCCTGCTTGCCATGACGGGCTGTGCCGTCACCCGCGACCAGCAAACTGTCGGCGCCTATATCGACGACACCACCATCACGACCCAGATCAAAAGCCGTTTCTTTGAGGACAAGGCTGTGGCAGGCACCGCCATCAGTGTCGAGACGCTCAACGGCACCGTATTGCTGTCAGGCTTTGCCAAGAACGCCGCTGAAAAATCCACCGCCGAGAGCATTGCGCGCAAAGTCAATGGCGTGAAGTCCGTGCGGAACGAAATCATCGTGCAGCCTTGAGTCCGGGGAGGTGGACTTCTCCTGGAAACCTCGCACTCTGGGAACACACAGACGCCCTGACCTCACACGAGTCCAGCGCTCCGCGGCTTCATCTTATTTGGTCAGGATTTGTCGACCTTGTGCATCCTTGAAAGCTGCAGTAGGGCGTCAGCCACCTCCGGATCGAAACCTGCACGCTTTAGATCCGTCGGGTCTGAGCCGTTGAACACCAACTTCTGAAGGTAGTCCGAACACTCTTGGTAGCCCCAGATGGTCTTCAAGGTGCCGGCAATTCGTGGGTGCCTGGACCGAATGGTTTCGAACGCCTGTTCAATGACATCTTCTTCCCGAAGGGGTGGTTTCATGACTCGGGGTGATTCCTCTTCAAAGGAAAGTGGCGGAAACGCCATGTCGTCATTCGTCAAAATTTTCTCCCTGGCAAGTCCATCATGGCCATTTGACCATTGGTGGTGGCATCTTAACAGCGCGTTCGAAGGCCGGCTAATCGTTGGTCGTTGCCCGCACTTCGGCCAGCGTGGTGATGCCGGCCAGGACCTTTTCTATCCCGTCCTGTCGCAGCGTGCGCATGCCTTCGATGATCGCGGCGGCCTGGAGGTCCCGGGGGCGCGCCCGATGCTGCACCAGCTGGCGTATTTCGGTCGATGAGGACATGAGCTCGTGCAAGCCCACCCGTCCCTTGAGTCCTGTGTCCGCGCAGTGAGCGCAGCCAGGCGCGTGGTAGTGCTGCAAGCGACCTTTCAGGCCGTAACGCGCGGTCCAGATGTCGGTCAGGGTCTGATAATCATGCTCCCTGTGCGCTTCGGGCAGGGCGGACTGGTAGTCCTGGATCAACTCGACCAGCACTTCATCGGGCAACGGCGTGCGTGTCACGCATTTCGGGCACAGGCGGCGAACCAGCCGTTGCGCCAGGATGCCCTGCAGCGAGTCTGCGAACGAGAAGGGATCCACCCCCAGGTCATTGAGCCGAACAATCGTCTCGGCGGCGGAATTGGTGTGCAGGGTGGACAGAACGAGGTGACCCGTCAACGCGGCCTCAATGGCTATTTCGGCGGTTTCCTGGTCGCGAATTTCACCGACCATGATCACATCGGGATCGGCCCGCAACAAGGAGCGCAAGGCCGTGGCAAAAGTCCAGCCGATCTTCGGGTTCACCTGGATCTGACGCAAGCCCGTCTGGGTGATTTCAACCGGGTCTTCGGCCGTCCATATCTTCCGGTCAGGGTGGTTGATGTGACCCAGGGCGGCATGCAGCGTAGTCGTCTTGCCTGAGCCTGTGGGGCCGACGCAGAGGAACATGCCGGACGGGCGATGAATGATGCGATCCAGCGTCTTGACATTGGCCGCGCTCAAGGAGATCGTGTCGATCGACCTGGCCTTGGACGAGGCCAGAAGCCGCATGACGACATCTTCGAGCCCGTTGTTCGTGGGAATGGTGGCCACGCGCAACTCAAGGGGAAAGCCGCCGTACTTGGCGAAGTTGATCTTGCCGTCTTGCGGTTTGCGGCGCTCCGAGATGTCCAGGTCGCACATGATCTTGATGCGCGCGACCAATGCGCTGCTCGAACTCATGGGCAGTTCAAGGTAGTGGCGCATCACACCATCAACGCGAAATCGGATGAGCACTTTTTGCCTCTCCGGATAGGGCTCGATATGGATGTCGGACGCGTTGTTTGCTGACGCCTCCTTGATCATGGAGTTGATCAAGTTGACCAGTGTGCTGTCGGACTGCTCAATGGAATGATCTTCATGCGCCTGGTCCATGGACTCTTTGGCCAACTCATGGGCGAGTTGAAATGCATCTCTACTGTCGGCGATCGGGGCGCTTGTTTTGACGATGGGCGCCTTTTCGGGCGTGGTCAGCATGCCGCGCATCCTGATCTCGCGGTGCAACCTGACGATGGTCACGAGCAAATCTTCCATGTTGGCCATGACCGGGATGATTTTCAGACCGACGCAAAACTCAAGTTCCTGGTTACCTTTGAAATTCAGCGGGTCGGGCATCGCCACCACCAGCGCCTTGGGAAACTCCAAAAGCGGAAGGGCCTTGAGCCTCATCGCCAGATCCTGCGGAATGCGACGGACGGCGGCAAAGTCAAACGGGAATTTCTTGAGATCGACCAATGGGTATCCCATTTTCCGCACCAGGGCGGACTGCAAGTCAGCTTGCGACAACATGCCCGAGTTGATCAGGATTTGCCCCAGGGGGATGTTCTTGTCCTCCTTTTGTCGGCGCAAAGCCTGATTGACCTGGGAGACGCTGAGCAAATCCAGCGCCACAAACGCCTCACCCAGCGGAATGGGCTTCAGCTTTGCTTGCAGCGCGAGCGCATCGACGAGTTGGTCGGGCGTTTCAACCAGGCCGAGAGGCTGGTTTGCGGCTACCGGCAAATCGTCCAAGGCATCAAGGTTGGCAGGTACGGTGCCGGGGTCATCGGTCAAATTGACGTCGGGTGCGGTTTGCCCCCGATTTTTTTGAGAATTCATTTCTCCCTATCCTTTACGCAGTCATTTATAAAAAATATCGGAACGCAAGGCACCGGCGACGGTGAAAGCCTGACGGTCGATGATGCATGTATTATCTCAGCGCGAAGAGCAGGCGGAACACAGAACGGAACAGTGGCCACATTGTCAGCAACCCCAGGACGAAAAAAGCCTGCATCCACTGATGGTTGCAGGCTTCAATTTGCCGTAGGGCTGTGCACATTTTTTGGTGGGAACTGAGAGATTCGAACTCTCGACCTACGGATTAAGAGTCCGCTGCTCTACCAACTGAGCTAAGTTCCCCTTGGTTTCATCGAAACAATGTGTGTTTCTCAACGTCCGGGATTCTAGCAGAGCCGTTTCCGGGGGAATGACGTGCTTCCCTCTGGCCAGGAGTGAACGAGTCGCCCCGCTTGGCCTGCAGCGGCGAGTGTTCGCCAGCGTTTTCGCCGCCCGGGGTCTGGCCTGACTCACCTGGCGCCTGGACATCATGTTTCGTGCCGCATTTGCAGCCCATAAGTGACTCTGCAGGGATAGACTATCCCCTTTATCATTTGCGATAAAGCGATGAAACACCCTTTGCTTGCAGTTCTGGGCGATGACTACCCGGTCTAGCTCGAACAGCACCATGAGCGTGTGCTCAACAAAATTGATGAACTGTGGGAAACGCCAGAAATCAATGACTACCTGAGCGACCTGCTGATCGACAAACGCGGGGGCGCAAGGGGTTTGCCCCGGAGGCGACAAAAGAGATCAATGCCTTGCGAGAATTCAGAACGCTGGAAACCTTCCTTGCCGCAGAAAAGAAAGAAACTGCGATCCTGGAGCTGGAAAAGCGTGGCATCGGCCGCAATGGCGTCAGCTATCTAAGAGCCATCGAAAATGGTGATGTGGAAATCGTTGACTTGTTTATCCGGGCAAATTTTCATATCCACCAGACCGATGACAACGGCACGCCACCGCTGCTTATTGCCTTGAAGAAGGGCTACACCATCATTGCAAAAGTTCTTCTGAATGCGGGATCGGACGTTAATGAAAAGGACAAACTGGGTCTGACACCCTTGATGGTGGCATGCGGCAAACCAACCTTTGGTTGCAGGGAGATTGCGGAAACGCTGATCAAGAAAGGTGCCCACATCAATGTGCGTGATGCCTTGGGATTCACGCCCCTGCTGCTGGCGCTTTCGGGCGGCACGGTCGATATCGCTGAATTGCTCATCAACAAAGGCGCAGATGTCTCAGCGCGCACCAGGAAAGGCGACACGCCTTTGTCACTGGCACAAAAAGCGCAATGCACTGAAATCGTCGATCGGTTGATCAGCAAGGGCGCAAAGAGCTGAAAGGACTCTGAAGCCCTGCTTCAGAGAGTGTGCCTACATCAGCAAATGCTCACCCGCGTTGTCACCGCCCAGCGTGACGTAATTCACCTTGCGGATGTCCATGAGTTTCTTGCCGCCTGAATAGCTGATGGAGCTTTGCACGTCCTGCTCCATCTCGGTCAGCGTGCCGGCCAGCTTGCCCTTGATGGGTTCCAGAATGCGCTTGCCTTCGACGTGTTTGTATTCGCCCTTGTTGAAGTCGCTGGCAGAGCCGTAATATTCCTTGTAGAGCTTGCCGTCCACCTCCACGGTCTGGCCCGGGCTTTCCTCGTGGCCGGCAAACAGCGAGCCGATCATGACCATGGTGGCGCCGAAGCGGATGCTTTTGGCAATGTCGCCGTGGTCGCGGATGCCACCGTCGGCAATGATGGGCTTGGTGGCCACGCGGGCACACCATTTGACCGCGCTGAGCTGCCAGCCGCCGGTGCCAAAGCCGGTTTTGAGCTTGGTGATGCAGACCTTGCCCGGGCCAATGCCGACCTTGGTGGCGTCAGCGCCCCAGTTTTCCAGGTCGATCACCGCCTCTGGCGTGGCCACATTACCGGCAATGATGAAGGTGCTCGGAATCTTTTCGCGAAGGTAGCCGATCATGTTTTTTACGCTGTCGGCATGGCCATGGGCGATGTCGATGGTGATGTATTCCGGCGCCAGGCCGAGCGCCACCAGCTGGTCGACGGTGTCGTAGTCGGGTTGCTTGACGCCCAGTGAAATGGAGGCGTACAGGCCGCGCGCCTTCATCGCCTTGACAAATTGCAGGTTGTCCAGGTCGAAGCGGTGCATCACATAAAAGTAGTTGTTTTGCGCCAGCCAGATGCAAATGTCCTCGCTCACCACGGTTTTCATGTTGGCGGGCACCACGGGAACGCGAAAGCGCCGCGGCCCGAGTTGCACGCTCGCATCACACTCGGAGCGGCTCTCCACCCGGCATTTGCGGGGAAGCAGCAGAATGTTGTCGTAGTCGAAGATTTCCATGGTCAGGCACCTGTTCAAAAAAAACCGGGCCACAATTGCTTGGGCCCGGTGCTTGATTCTATCGAGGTTTGGCGGCTTTCTACAATGCCTTCATGTTTTCAACCCCGACCCCACCCAGCCCGCCAGATGCCGGCCTGCTGAACAACCTGAACCCCGAGCAGTTGGCCGCTGTCACGCTGCCGGCCGAGCACGCGCTGATCCTGGCCGGGGCAGGCTCCGGAAAAACCCGTGTGCTCACCACCCGCATCGCCTGGCTGCTGCAAACTGGCCAGGTCTCGCCCGGAGGCATTCTGGCCGTCACGTTCACCAACAAGGCCGCCAAGGAGATGATGACACGCCTCTCAAGCATGTTGCCGCTCAATGTGCGCGGCATGTGGATCGGCACTTTTCACGGCTTGTGCAATCGATTCTTGCGCGCCCATTACAAGCTGGCCAATCTGCCGCAGAGCTTCCAGATTCTGGACACTCAGGACCAGTTGTCGAGCATCAAGCGCCTGTACAAGCAATTCGGCATCGACGACGAGCGTTTTCCACCCAAACAACTGCAATGGTTCATTGGCGGCTGCAAGGAAGAGGGACTGCGCCCCAACATGGTCGAGGCACGCGACGACGAAACGCGCAAAAAGATCGAGATCTACCAGCTTTACGAGGAGCAGTGCCAGCGCGAAGGTGTGGTCGACTTTGGCGAACTGATGCTGCGCTCCTACGAACTGCTGCGTGACAACGACCCCATTCGCGAACACTACCAGCGCCGTTTCAGGCACATCCTGATCGACGAGTTTCAGGACACCAACAAGCTGCAATACGCCTGGATAAAGATGCTGGCCGGCACCGGTGTCCACAGCACGGTTGATGGCGCGTTCCGGCCCACCGGCTGCGTGCTGGCCGTGGGGGACGATGACCAGAGCATTTACGCCTTTCGCGGCGCGCGCGTGGGCAACATGGCCGACTTCGTGCGTGAGTTTGGCGTGCGGCACCAGATCAAGCTCGAGGAAAACTACCGCAGCGGCAGCAATATCCTGGACTCTGCCAACGCGCTGATCGGTCACAACAGCAAGCGACTGGGCAAGAACCTGCGCACCGCCCAGGGGCCGGGCGAGCCGGTGCGGGTGTTTGAGTCGCCCAGCGACTTTGCCGAGGCCAAGTGGATGGTCGACGAGATGAAGCAATTGGTGCGCGAGGGCTTTGATCGCAAGGAAATTGCCGTGCTGTACCGCTCCAACGCGCAAAGCCGGGTGATCGAGACCGCGCTGTTCAACGCCGGCATGCCGTACAAGGTGTATGGCGGTTTGCGCTTTTTCGAGCGCGCTGAAATCAAGAACGCGCTGGCCTACCTGCGCCTCCTGGAGAACCCGCGCGACGACACCAGTTTTTTGCGCGCCGTCAACTTTCCGCCGCGCGGCATCGGCATGCGCAGCCTGGAGCAACTGCAGGATGCGGCGCGCGCCAGCGGCTGCTCGCTCAGCGACGCGGTCAGTGGGCTCAGCGGCAAGGCGGGCACCAACATCGGCGCTTTTCTGGCGGGCATCGACGTGCTGCGCGAGCAGACGCAGGGCTTGAGCCTGCGTGAAACGATAGAGCTCACGCTGGACCATAGCGGCCTGATCGACCACTACAAGGCCGACCGCGAAGGCGCCGACCGGGTCGAGAATCTGGAGGAACTGGTGAACGCGGCCGAGAGTTTTGTCAGCATTGAAGGCTTCGGCCGCGATGCCGTGGTGCTGCCCGTGGACGAACTGGGCCAGCCGCTGACCCAGTCACCGGCATCCCAGGGCCTGGACATGAACCAGCCGTTGCTGGACATTCCCGCGCCCGATGCCGAAACCGGTGAAACCCTGTCACCGCTGGCGGCCTTTCTGACCCACGCCGCGCTGGAGGCCGGTGACAACCAGGCGCAGGCCGGCCAGGACGCCATCCAGCTCATGACGGTCCATGCCAGCAAGGGCCTGGAGTTTGATTGTGTGTTCATCACCGGCATCGAGGAAGGCCTGTTTCCGCACGAAAATTCCATGAACGACCGTGATGGTCTGGAGGAAGAGCGCCGCCTGATGTACGTGGCCATCACACGTGCCCGCAAGCGCCTGTACCTGAGTCATTCGCAAACGCGCATGCTGCACGGCCAGACACGCTACAACTTGCGCAGCCGCTTTTTTGAAGAGCTGCCCGAAGAGGCGCTCAAGTGGATCACACCCAAACACGCCGGGTTTGGCCAGTCCGACAGCTTTTCCGACACCCTGTCTTCGGGTTATTCAAATGCTTATGGCAAGCGGCCAACAAGCCCCTTCGGTACGGACTATTCGCGTTTTTCTGCAGCCGCGCCGGTGGCGCAACCCAAGGCGGAAGCGAGTAACAGCCTGCGCACCGGGCAAAAGGTGTTTCACGCCAAGTTTGGCGAAGGCACGGTGTTGACACTCGAAGGCAAGGGTGATGATGCCCGGGCCCAAATCAACTTTCCACGGCACGGTGTCAAGTGGCTCGCGTTGTCGGTGGCCAAACTCACGCCCGTGCCCTGAGTCATCATGTCAAGGGCATCAGCTTTTAAGCATCCCGGTGACCTCAGCGTGCGCGTCCGCGGCCCAGGCCTGCCGGTTGCGGCCTTCGCCATGCTGGCTTGAGCCAAAGCTGAGCACCACGCGCTGCCGGGGTGCGCTCAGTGTGCGCCACACCGAGCCCAAAAACGTGTCCTCGTCGATGTAGCAGGCAGCCAGGCTGGTCTGGCCGCTGGCCGCGTCTTCGAAGCGCAAGGCCACGGTTTGCACCGGGGCGTTGGCCGCGATGGCCGCTTGAAACAGATTGGCGTGAAAGGGCAAGACCTGCAGGCCGTTGCTGGTGGTGCCCTCGGGAAAAATCGCCAGCACCATGCCGCTGTCGGCATGCAATTTTTCTGCCATTGTGTGCACCACGCGCAAGGCATCACGCCTGGAGCTTCGGGTGATGAACAAGGTGCCCACGGCGCGGGTGAGGGTGCCCACGACGGGCCATTGGCCGATCTCGGCCTTGGACACAAAATGACAGGGGCACGAAGCCAGCAACACCACGATATCAAGCCAGGAGACGTGGTTGGCAACCAGCAGCAGCGGACCCTTGCTGGGCGGACTGCCGTTCACTTGCAAGTCGATGCTTAGCAGCGCCAGCGACGACCGGGCCCAGGCCTGGATGCGTTCAGACCTTTGATGGGACTGCCAGGTGGGGAAATGCCTGTTCACGATCCAGAGGCCCCGGACCAGATGCAGGCCCACACGGGTCAGCCTGATAAGCGCAAAGAAATTTCTTGTCATAAAAATCGTGCCTGGCTTGCGCTCGGCACGACATCAGCGTCCATTGATCGGGCTTATTTTGCCAGCAGTTCGGCCGGGTGTTTCTTGTCGGGTTCATCATCCATGTAGCCGCGCCCGTTGAATGGCCCCTTCTTGCCCATGATCTGCCAGTTGGTGCGCTGATTGACCAGGCCAGCCAGCGTCTCCAATTCCTCGTCCGTGTGGTTGATGGCCTTGGCGGGAAACAGGAATTTTCCGTTTTTTGCGACAGGCTCGGCCCAAAATGCCTGATGGTAGTCCGATTGGCTCAGCACCTGGTCCGTTCCCGCGCCAACCTCCACGGTGCCGTAACAATTGCAAAAATAGCTGCGAAAGTCCTGCTCGGGGAAGACCTCGGTGTAGGTGCCGGTGCCGCGTATGCCCATGGTCACGGTCGGCGTCACAATGCGGCGCTGCGTGCCTTTGCCCCAAACGCTGACCACCGCACCGGTCAGCAGGCGCAACGCGCTCACCACGCTAAGGCTGGCTCCGCGCTCCACTTTCAGGCGGCTGTTCTGGCGCACCTGGAACGAGGAATCACCCAGCACAAAGGTAAGATGTGATTTGGGTCCGGTGACGACCTCATCACCGCTCTGGATGGTGTGTCCGGGCAGCAGGCGCCGCCCATTGAGCAGCGCATCCCCCGTCAGTTCCACAATGTTGCTGCGTTGCTGGGCCTGCGCTGCGGCAGCGCCACCCATGGCCGTCCAGGCCCAGGCGGCCTGCACAAAACTGCGGCGCTGCATCCATCGCAGTTCGAACTCGCTGCGTCCAGCCAGGCTGTGGCTCATGGTGCGTCCTGCCCGGGGGGCGGCACTTCAGGCTCAAAGCTGTCCCGGTAGCTGAAGTACAGCGAGGTGAAAAACATCGATGCCAGCAGCATCAGTACCGGGAACAGCATCATGCCCAAAAGAGCCGGGTTACCCAGCAGGTTGCCCAAGGTGCCGATGCCAAGCACGGCGACCACGATGGTGCCCATCCAGGCGAGGCCGAACACGGTGAATGCCCAGAAATTGCGGAAACACGCGACGATGCTGAAAAACATGCTCTTCAGCGGCGGCAGGTCGTGCCAGAACACCAGCGCCGGGGCGTGCCAGAACATCAGGGAAAGTGGCAGGTGCAAGCCAATGAAGACCCACATGGCGCTTTGAAAGTCGGGCGACTGCAGCAGTTCTGCGGTGGGCGCGCTGCCGCCCAGGTAAAGCCGCGCGAAGCCGCCACCGTCCACCAGGTAGGAGCCGCCCATCGCCAGCATGAAGCCCGCGGCGTACATGGCCCCCAGCGCCAGCATGGCGCGCAGCTTGGCCGGCCCGGCCCGCAAGGCGGTGAACAAGATGAGCGGCATGGGAAACTTGCCTTGGGTCGCCTCCCGGGTCGCCGCCATCAGGCCCAGCGTGGCGGCTGGCAGCAGCGTCATGGCCAAGGGCAGGCCGACGATTGGCAGCATGGTTGCCACCGACATCACCGCCATGAAAATGAAGAACAGCCCGGCCAGCGCCAATGGCTGTTTGAAAAAAGTCTGCATGCCGAGTTTGACCCAGCTGGCGCCGGTGCGGGCAGGAACGAGTTTGAGCTTCATGGCTGCGCCTCCAGTGCGGCATAGTCCCGAATGTCACTGGCCCGATGGCGCAGCACGCGCTCAAAATGGCCGGGGTCGTGGGCTTGCAGCATGCTGGCCTGGCGCGGCAGGTAAAGGTCCCAAAGGCGCGACAGCCAGAAGCGCAAGGCGCCGGCGCGAAGCAGGGCGGGAAGCAGCGCCTTTTCTGCCGCCTGAAGGGGTCGCACGGCGTCATAAGCGGCCAGGAAATGATGGGCATTAACGCCATGGTGCGCGCCGCTTTCCTGGTCGATGCACCAGTCATTCAGGCACACGGCCAGGTCGAACAGCCAGTTGTCAACGCCCGCGAAATAAAAGTCAAAAACGCCGCTCAGCACGGGCTGGCCCGCCACCGTGTCGAACATCGCGTTGTTGCAGAACAGGTCGGCGTGGATCGGGCCGCGGGGCAAGGCGGCATAACTCGTCAGGTTGGCCACCTGGTTTTGGTAGGCCAACTCCTGGGTGATCAGCGTTTTCTGACTGTCGGTGAGGTGGGGCAAGACTTCTGGCACTGTGTCGTTCCACCAGCTCAGGCCGCGCAGGTTGGGCTGCCTGAGCGGAAAGTCACGCCCGGCCAGGTGCATTTTGGCAAGCATGGCACCCATCTGGGCGCAGTGCACCGGGCCAGGCTTAAGCTCGCTGGCGCCGCGCAGCTTGTCGACCACGGCGGCTGGTTTGCCCCGGACGCTGAGCACCAGCTCGCCCCGGGCATTGGCATGCGGCTCCGGCACCGCAATGCCGCGCTGCGCCAGGTGCTTCATCAGCTTCAAATAGAACGGCAAGTGTTCAAAGCCCAGACGCTCAAACAGGGTCAGCACATACTCGTGGGGCTGACCACCTTGTCGCGTGCTCACGAAATAATTGGTGTTTTCGATTCCGCCGGCGCAGCCTTGCATGCTTTCGAGCTCACCCAGGCCAAGCTCCTGCAGCAGCGCGCCTGCCTCGGAAAAGGAGACTTCTGTATAAACCGCCATGGCTCAGAAGCCCAGGACTTTCCAGGTGCGCTCACCCGTCTTGGGGGCCACCTGGTAGGCTGGCATGCCGTCTCTGGGTTGCACGGTGATGCTTTGGGTTTCGCCGCCCACGCGCAGTTCGTCAATTCGCGCGCCGGCATCTTCGACACGAATGTGCTCGATGCGTGCTTCTGGCCTGGCAGGGGCATCGCGCTGCACGGCGGCACTGGCCGCGACGGACGGTAGGTTGGCGGTTTGGCTCCATGCCAGGCCACAGGCCAGCAGGAGCGGGAGAACGGTGTAGGTAGGGCGCATGTTTTGATTGTAGATAAAGCCGCCGTGTCTCCGGGGTGCAGGCAAAATGCCGGCATGAACAATGCCCCACCCAAAACCTTGCTGCTGGTCGATGGCTCCAGCTACCTGTACCGCGCCTTCCACGCCATGCCTGACCTGCGCGCCGTGCCAGGCGACCCTGGCAGCACGCCCACCGGGGCCATTCGCGGCATGATCAACATGCTGCAAAGCCTGCGCAAGGAAGTGCCCGCCGAGTACGCCGCCTGTGTTTTTGACGCCAAAGGCCCCACCTTTCGTGATGATTTGTACCCGCAGTACAAGGCCCACCGGTCCCCCATGCCAGACGACTTGCGGACCCAGATCGAGCCGATCCATGAGGTCGTTCGCCTGATGGGCTGGAAGGTGCTGGACGTGCCCGGCGTCGAGGCAGACGACGTGATCGGCACCCTGGCGGTGACGGCGGCGCGCCAGGGCATCGAGGTCATCGTCAGCAGCGGCGACAAGGACTTGGCCCAGCTGGTCAACGCGCACATCACCATCATCGACACCATGAATGGCCGCCGCCGGGATGTGGCCGGGGTCACGACAGAATTTGGCGTGCCGCCGAGCCTGATGGTGGACTACCAGACCCTGGTGGGGGACGCCATCGACAACGTGCCCGGTGTGCCCAAGGTTGGGCCCAAAACCGCTGCCAAGTGGTTGCAGGAATATGGTTCGCTCGATGCCATCGTGGCCCAGGCAGACACTATCAAGGGCGCGGTGGGAGACAACTTGCGCAAGTCGCTGGACTGGTTGCCCACCGGGCGCAAGCTGCTGACCATCAAGACCGACTGCGACCTCGACGGCTGGGTGCCGGAATTGCCGGCCCTCGATTCGATCACGGTGGGTGAAATGGATACGCCGGCGCTGGCCGTTTTTTATGAAAAATACGGGTTCAAGGGCCTGGCGCGGGCGCTCGGTTCAGGCAACGGAAATGGGCTCAGAGCCAGCTCCGCTTCGCTGCGTGGATCCGAGCCCATTTCCGGAGCCGGCTCTGCCCCCAATTCCGTCGTCAGCAACCGCGAACCTGGCCTGTTCGACGAACTGGAGGCTGTGTCCGAGGCGCCTGCTGTGAGCCGTGTCAGCACCGTCAGCTACGACACCATCCTGACCTGGGAGGCTTTTGACCGGTGGTTTGCCTTGTTGCAGGCCGCCGAGCTGGTGGCGGTGGACACCGAAACCACCTCGCTCGACGAAATGCGCGCCCAAATAGTCGGCATCAGCTTCAGCGTCACGCCCGGTGAGGCGGCCTACATTCCGCTGGCCCATGCCTACCCGGACGCCCCCACCCAGCTGCCAATCGAAGAGGTGCTGGCCAGGCTTAAACCCTGGTTGGAGGATGACGGCCACAAAAAACTCGGTCAGCACGTCAAGTACGACCGCCATGTGTTCGCCAACCACGGCATCGAGGTGCGGGGCTACGCGCACGACACGATGCTGCAAAGCTATGTGCTTGAAGTCACCAAGCCGCACGGCCTGGCCAGCCTGGCCGAACGCCATCTTGGGCGCAGCGGCATCAGTTTTGAAGACCTGTGCGGCAAGGGCGCCAACCAGATCTGTTTTGACCAGGTCGACGTGGCCAAGGCCGCCGAGTATTCGTGCGAAGACTCTGACATGACGCTCGATGTGCACCGGGTGTTGTGGCCGCTCATCGAGACCAACGACAAATTGCGCTTCATTTACGAGTTGGAGATTGCCAGCAGCGAGGCCCTGTACCGGATCGAGCGCAACGGGGTGCTGATCGACGCACCCACCCTGGCGGCGCAAAGCCACGAACTCGGCAAGCGCATCCTGCAGTTGGAGACCGAGGCGCACGAGCTCGCCGGCCAGCCCTTTAATCTGGGCAGCCCGAAGCAGATTGGCGAGATTCTCTTCGTCAAGCTGGGCCTGCCGGTCGTCAAGAAGACGCCCACCGGCTCGCCCAGCACCGACGACGAGGTGTTGCAAAAGCTGGCCGAAGATTACCCGCTGCCTGCCAAGATTCTGGAGCATCGCAGCCTGGCCAAACTTAAGGGCACCTACACCGACAAACTGGCGCATCTGGCCCACCCTCGCACCGAGCGTGTGCACACCCATTACGCCCAGGCCGTGGCGGTGACCGGGCGGCTCAGCAGCAACGACCCCAACCTGCAGAACATTCCAGTGCGCACCCCGGAGGGCCGGCGTGTGCGCGAGGCCTTTGTGGCCCCGCCCGGATGCGTCATCGCCAGCGCCGACTACAGCCAGATCGAGCTGCGCATCATGGCGCACATCAGTGGTGACGCGGCCCTGTTGCTGGCCTTTCATGACGGCATGGACGTGCACCGCGCCACCGCGGCCGAAATCTTTGGCGTCGACACCGCCCAGGTCAGCAGCGAGCAGCGCCGTTACGCGAAGGTCATCAACTTCGGCCTGATCTACGGCATGAGCGCCTATGGCCTGGCCAAGGCGCTGGGCATCGACAACACGGCGGCCAAGAACTACATCGAGCGCTACTTCGACCGCTACCCTGGCGTCAAGCACTACATGGACCAGACCCGGGCGCTGGCCAAGCGCCAAGGCTATGTCGAGACCGTGTTTGGCCGCCGCCTGTACTTGCCCGAGATCAATTCGCCCAACGGACCCCGGCGCAGCGGCGCCGAGCGCGCCGCCATCAACGCGCCCATGCAGGGCACGGCGGCCGACCTGATCAAGCTGGCCATGGTCAAGGTGCAGCAGGTCATCGACGCCGAGCAGCGCGCCACCAAAATGATCATGCAGGTGCACGACGAACTGGTGTTCGAGGTGCCCGAGTCAGAGGTGGAGTGGGTGCGCCATGAGGTGCCCCGCCTGATGGCCGGTGTGGCGCACCTCAAGGTGCCGCTGCTGGCCGAGGTGGGGGTTGGGCCGAACTGGGACAAGGCGCACTGAGAGGTTCAAGCTTGGGCTGGCAGGCTCGCCACAAAAGCCATCACCACCGACTCCGCGGCGGTACCCTGGCAGGCTTGTTGCCATTGCCTCGCCGCCTGCCGCAACTGGCGCTCCTTGACGTGGCCAAAACCGCGGACTTCCGCCCCAATGGCGGCCAGCTTCAGGGCTGCGGCGTGGTTGCTGGCGTTCAGCGAAGGCAGCAGGGCCTCGACCATGGCCGGGTACATGCGCGCCAGACGTCGCTCCGTGCGCCGCTCGGCGGTTTGGCCAAAGGGGTCGAGCCAGCCGCCACGCAGGCCCTTCAGCCCGGTCAGCAGCCGCATCGCCGACAACACCCAGGGCCCATAGGCCCGTTTTTTGAGGTGCCCGGTGGTCGGATCGCGCTTTGCAAACAAAGGGGGCGCCAGATGGAAGCTCAACTTGGTGTCCCCCTCAAATTGTTCGCGCAGCTGTTTCTCGAAGCGGCCATCGGTGTAGAGCCGGGCGACCTCGTACTCGTCCTTGGTGGCCATCAGCCGATAGGCCTGGGTGAGCACGGTCCGGGTCAGCAGTTCGGTCCCCGGCATGGCCTGTTGCTCGGCTTGCCGCACCTGGCGCACCAGGGTCTCGAAGCGCGCTGCGTATGCCTTGTTTTGGTAGGCCTCAAGGTCTTTGCGGCGTCGCGCGATGAGGATCTCCAGCGCCTCTTCCCCGCGCTTTAAGACCCGCACCGCCTTCGCCGGGCTGCTCTGGCGCAACACCGCCTCAAGGTCCAGCGCGGCGCGGCGGCCCCAGTCCAGCGCGGCCAGGTTGGCCGCCACGGCGACCCCGTTGATCTCGATGGCGCGCTGGATGGCCTGCAGCGAGACCGGCAGCCAACCCTGCTGCAGGGCATGACCCAGCATGAGCATATTGGCGGCAATCGCATCCCCAAAGACCTGGGTCGCGAGACGGGTGGCGGGAAAAGCGTGCACGCGAGCCGCGCCGGCAGCGCTGTCGATGGCGCCGCGCAACTGGTCCTCGCCGAAGTCGGCGCCCACCGGGTTCAGCACAAAGGCGGCATGGGGCGCCAGATGGGTGTTGAGCGCAACCCGGGTGCGCCGCGGCGTCATGGTTGCCAGGGCCGCCGGGCTGGCCGCGACCATCATGTCGCAACCCAGCACCAGGTCGGCATTGGCCATGGCGACCCGCGGTGCGTGCAGGCTTGAGGCATCGCGCGCGATGCGCACATGCGACAGCACGGCGCCGTTCTTTTGCGCAATGCCGGTCTGGTCCAGGCAGGTGGCACTCAAACCTTCCAGGCGCGCGGCCATGGCCAGAATGGCGCCAATGGTGATGACGCCGGTGCCGCCAATGCCGGTGATGACCGTCTCATGCGCGGGCAACAAGGGGGCGCGTTGCGGCGCGGGCATGAGCGGTGTCGCGCTGCGCTCCTGCTGCTGCGCTCGCGCGCTCTTGCGCGGCCTGGCCCCGGCCAGCGTGACAAAGCTGGGGCAAAAGCCGTCAACACATTTGGTGTCCTTGTTGCAGGACGACTGGTTGATCTGGCGCTTGCGACCCAGCTCGGTCTCCAGCGGTTCAATTGAGATGCAGTTGGACTGCACCGAGCAGTCGCCGCATCCCTCACACACGGCTTCGTTGATGAAGGCGCGCACATCGGGGTCGGCCAGCGTGCCGCGCTTGCGCCGGCGCCGCTTCTCGGCGGCGCAGGTCTGGTCGTACAGCAGCACGGTGACACCTGCCGTTTCGCGCAGCACGCGCTGCAAGCGGTCGAGTTCGTCGCGGCCGTGCAGCGTGACCCCCTTTGGAAAACCGCCGTTGGGTGCCGCCATCGCCTGGTACTTTTCCGGATGGTCCGACACCACCACCACCTGGCCCACACCCTCGGCCAGCAACTGCGCCACGATTTGCTGCGGCGTGAAGGCATCTGAGATCGCCTGGCCGCCGGTCATGGCCACGGCATCGTTGTAGAGCAGCTTGTAGCTGATGTTGGCCTTGGCGTACACGGCCGCCCGCACCGCCAGTATGCCCGAGTGGTGGTAGGTGCCGTCGCCCAGGTTGGTGAAGACATGGGGGCGGCTTGAAAAATTCATGGCACCAAGCCAACTGACACCTTCGCCACCCATCTGGCTGAAGGTCTCGGTGTGCCGGTCCATGGACAGTGCCAGCCAGTGGCAGCCGATGCCGGCCAGGGCGATGCTGCCGTCGGGCACCTGGGTCGAGCTGTTGTGCGGGCAACCCGAGCAGAAATACGGCGCGCGCGCCGCCAGCGCCGGGGCAGCTTGCAGCGCCTGCGTTTTGGCTTGCAGCAGCGCGAGCCGGGTTTGTGCTGCCGGGCTGCCAACCAGTTCCGGAAAAGTTAAGGCCAGCACCTGCGCCAGCAGCGCCGGGCTGGTTTCGCCGTGCTCGGGGATCAGCGCGAGGCCATCGCGCCCGAGTTTTCCCAGCACGGCCGGGCAGGGGGCACTGCCAAAAAGAATGCTTTTGACCTGGTCTTCGATCAGGCCTCGTTTTTCTTCCACCACCAGCACCGTGTCAAGGCCCCGGGTGAATTCCTGAATCTGTTGCACGTCCAGCGGGTAAATCATGCCCAGCTTGAGCAGGCCCATGCCGAGGCCGGGCAGGTCATGCTCGTTCAAGCCCAGGTCATGCAGCGCCTGTTTCAGGTCGGCCCAGGGTTTTCCGGCCGAGATGATGCCGATGCGCGCCCCGGTGCTGGCGCCACTGACCCGGTTGATGCCGGAAAAGCGAGCGAAGGCTCTGGCGCGCGCCAGCTTGACTTCATACAGGCGGCGCTCCTGCTCGACCCGGTTGTCGGGCCAGCGGATGTGCACGTCAGCGGCAAGGTGCAGCTCGGGCCAGTCGGCGCGCACGCGGTCGATGTCCAGGTCCACGATGGCCGAGCTTTCGGCAATGTCGGTCACGGCCTTGAAGCCGACCCAGCAGCCGCTGTATCTCGAGAGTTCAATGCCTATGACACCGAAGTCGAGCATGTCCTGCACGCTGGCCGGGTAGAGCACCGGCATGCCGACCGAGACAAAGTCGTAGTCGGAGCAACCGGTCACGGTGCTCGACACCGCGTTGGGGTCGTCGCCCGCAATGGCCAGAACACCCCCCTGCGCCGAGCTGCCCGCCTGGTTGGCATGGCGCAGCACGTCGATGCTGCGATCGACCCCGGGCGCCTTGCCGTACCAGAGCCCAAAGACGCCATCAAAGACCGAGTCGCCCAGCAAGTGCACCTGCTGGCTGCCCCAGACGGCGGTGGCCGCCAGTTCCTCGTTGACACCGGCCTGAAACTTGATGTCGCGCGCGTCCAGATGGGCCTGGGCCGCCCACAGCGCCATGTCGTAGGTGCCGACCGGTGAGCCGCGGTAGCCCGAAATGTAGCCCCCGAGTTTTTTGCCCGCGCGAAGGCCGCGCTCGTGCAGGGTCAGGGGCAGTCGCACCAGCGCCTGCATGCCGCTCATGAAGGCCTGTCCCCGGGTGTTCAGATACTTGTCGTCCAGGGAGACGTCGGCAAGGGTCTGGGTTTCGGTCATGTGGTTCATGGGCGGCGTTCGCAATCAGTATTTAGAGGCACGAACCGATGGTGCCATAGTCCGGACCGATGTCACGCCACCAACAGCGTCCCGGGGCATTCCAGAAAGCCGCGCACTTGCTGGATGAATTCAGCAGCATGCATGCCGTCCACCACCCGGTGGTCGAATGAACTGGACAGGTTCATCATCTTGCGGGCCACCACCAGGCCGCCCCTGATCATGGGCCGCTCGACGATGCGGTTGGTGCCCACAATCGCCACCTCGGGGTGGTTGATCACCGGGGTGCTGACAATGCCACCCAGGGCGCCCAGGCTGGTCAGCGTGATCGTCGAGCCACCCAGGTCTTCCCGTGTCGCCTTGCCGTTGCGCGCCGACTCGCTGACACGCAGCACGGCGGCCGCGCTGGCCCACAGGTCGAGCGTTTCGGCATGTCGGATCACAGGCACCATCAGGCCCCCGGCAGTTTGCGTGGCAAGGCCCAGGTGCACAGCGGAAAAGCGCGTCAATTGGTTGGCCTCGTCGTCAAAACGCGCGTTGACCTCGGGGTGGTCGCGCGCCGCCAGAACCATGGCGCGCATCAGGAAGGGCAGCAAGGTGAGGCGGCCGCGCGCGGCGCCATACTGGGCGTTCAGGCGCGCGCGCAGGTCTTCGAGCTCGGTGACGTCGATTTCCTCGACATAGGTGAAATGCGGGATGCGGCGCTTGGCCTCCTGCATTTTTTGCGCAATCTTGCGACGCAGGCCAATGACCGCAATGACTTCTTCGGCCGTGCCTTGTGCGTAGCGCGGGTCACCGGCCACCTCCCCTGGGCTTGCGCCGCTGTGCTGCGCGTGGGTCTCGAGGTCGACCTGCGTGATGCGCCCGGCCGGGCCGGTCCCCTTGACACGCGCCAGATCGATGCCGAGTTCCCCGGCGCGCTGGCGCACGGCGGGCGCGGCGAGGGGCTTGTTGCTGAACGATTGTGGGGCGGGTGCGGGTATGGATTCTGAATTTGTCATCCCGGACTCGATCCGGGATCCAGCAAGTCCTGGATCGCGGGTCGGAGCCCGCGCTGACAGGGCGTCCGTTGAGACCTCGTCGGGCCTCGTCGGTTCGTGGCTGGCGACATCTGCCACCTCGATGTGGATGATCTCGGTGCCCACGGCCACCACCTGGCCCACGGCCGCGTCGAGTGACAGCACAACACCGGCCACATGCGACGGGATCTCGACGGTGGCCTTGTCGGTCATGACGTCGGCCAGGATCTGGTCCTCAGCCACGCTGTCGCCCACCTGCACATGCCAGGCCACCAACTCGACCTCGGCAATGCCTTCGCCGATGTCGGGCATCTTGATGGTTTGTATTGCCATGTCAGGCCTCCATCACGCGTTGCAGGGCGGCACCCAGGCGCGCCGGCCCCGGAAAATACGACCACTCCTGGGCGTGCGGGTAGGGTGTGTCCCAGCCCGTGACACGCTCGATGGGGGCTTCGAGCTGGTAGAAGCAATGTTCCTGGATCAGCGCGCTGAGCTCCGCACCCAGGCCGTTGGTGCGCGTGGCTTCGTGCACGATGACGCAGCGGCCTGTTTTCTTGACCGAAGTCACCAGGGTGTCGAGGTCCAGCGGCCACAGGCTTCGCAGGTCGATGATCTCGGCATCGACGCCGCTTTCCATCGCCGCGGCCTCGGCCACATGCACCATGGTACCGTAGGCGATCACGGTCACCGCCTGGCCGGGCCGGGTGATGCGCGCGTTGTCCAGGGGCACGGTGTAATAGCCCTCGGGTACCTCGCCGAGCGGATGTTTGCTCCAGGGCACCACCGGGCGCTCGTGGTGGCCGTCGAACGGGCCGTTGTAGAGCCGTTTGGGCTCCAGAAAAATGACCGGATCGTTGTTTTCGATCGACGCGATCAGCAGGCCCTTGGCGTCATAGGGGTTGGACGGCATCACGGTGCGCAGGCCGCAGACCTGGGTGAACATGGCCTCGGGGCTCTGGCTGTGGGTCTGGCCGCCGTAAATGCCGCCGCCGCAGGGCATACGGATGGTGATGGGGCAGGTGAAATCGCCCGCCGAGCGGTAGCGCAGTCGCGCCGCCTCGGACACGATCTGGTCGGTGGCCGGGTAAACGTAGTCGGCAAACTGGATTTCGACCACCGGCCGCAAGCCGTATGCGCCCATGCCGACCGCCGTGCCGACAATGCCGCCCTCGGAGATCGGGGCATCGAACACGCGTTGTTTGCCGTGTTTTTGCTGCAGGCCCTCGGTGCAGCGAAAGACGCCGCCAAAGTAGCCGACGTCCTGGCCATAGACGACCACATTGGGGTCGCGGGTCAGCATCACGTCCATGGCCGAACGCAGCGCCTGGATCATGGTCATGGGAGTGGTTTGCATGTCGTTCATGATCAGGCTCCCTGTCCCTGTTGAAGTTCCTGGCGCTGACGCACCAGGTGCGCCGGCATCTGCTCGTAAACGTCCTCGAACATGGTGGCAACACTCTGGCCGTGTGCGTCCGCCAGCGTGCCGTATTGCTCAGCCTCTTTTTGCGCCGCGGCCACTTGCGCTTCCAGCGCCTTTTTGGTGGCTTCGTGTTCCTCGTCCGACCAGGCGCCCAGGCCGATCAAATGCTTTTTGAGGCGCTCGATCGGGTCGCCCAGCGGAAAGCGCGCAGGGTCATTGGTTGGGCGGTACTTGCTGGGGTCATCCGAGGTGGAATGGGGTCCGGCACGGTAGGTCACCCACTCGATCAGTGTCGGGCCGAAGCTGGAGCGGGCGCGCTCCAGTGCCCATTTCGACGCGGCATAGACCGCCAGGAAATCGTTGCCGTCGACGCGCAGCGAGGCAATGCCGCAGCCCGCACCACGCGCGGCGAAGGTGGTGCCTTCACCCCCCGCTATGGCCTGGAAGGTGGAGATGGCCCACTGGTTGTTGACCACGTTGATGATGACCGGCGCGCGGTAGACGTGGGCGAAGGTCAGCGCCGTGTGAAAGTCGGCCTCGGCGGTGGCGCCGTCGCCGATCCACGCGGAGGCCACCTTGTCGTCACCCTTGATGGCGCTGGCCATGGCCCAGCCGACGCCCTGGATAACCTGGGTGGCGAGGTTGCCCGAAATCGAGAAAAAGCCCTGCTTCTTGCTGGAGTACATCACCGGCAGTTGCCGCCCCTTCATCGGGTCGCGCGCATTGCTGTAGAGCTGGCAGATCATTTCCACCATGTTGTTGTCCTCGCGCGCCAGCAGCAGGCCCTGCTGGCGGTAGGTCGGGAAACACATGTCGCCGTCGCCAATGGCGAGCGCGTGGGCGCAGGCAATGGCTTCCTCGCCCAGGCACTGCATGTAGAACGACATTTTTTTCTGCCGTTGCGCGATCAGCATGCGGGCATCGAAGGCGCGCGTCAGCAACATGGCGCGCAGGCCGCGCTGGAGCAGCGCCACGTCCATTTGCGGTGCCCAGGGTCCCACCGCCTTGCCATCGTCGTCGAGGACACGGATCAGCGCGAAGGCGAGGTCGTTGGTCTGGGCCGCCGCAACATCGACCGGCGGACGGCGTTTGGCGCCGGCAGCGGACAGGGGGAGGTAAGAAAAGTCGGTGTCGCGGCCCGGACGCCCGGTGGGTTCGGGCACGTGCAGGTGCAAAGGCTTGCGCTGTGGCATGGGGTCAATCTCCTGGCGGACTTGTGATCCATCAAAGAATACGTGGAAAGCGGCTTCATGTGCATCGGGTAAAGCACCTAGGCCGCTTCAATCTGCCAAAAGTCGCGGGATCACCGTGTCGATTGACATTGCCGCAAATCATAGCGCACTGCCACCGCACAACACCTGCGCGATTTGTGAGGATTTGCGCGCCATTGCCCACCTTGTAAAGAGTTCGCATTTAAGCTCACGGCTTTTCAACCCATGGAGACCGACCGTGCTGAATCAGGATCAAACCCGGGACTTTGACGCCCTGCTGCCAGGCCAATCCACCGTGAACGGCGCCAGCCGTCGCACCGCCCTGAAAATGGCTTTGGGCGTTGGTTACGCCGCAGCGATCGGGCCGATCATGGCGCAGACCGCCATCAAGACCTCAAGTGAAGGCTTGACGACGGGCGAGGCCTTTTATGACGTGGAGGGCTTTTCGGTGCCGGTCTTCTTCGCGGCGCCCCACGGCAAAAAAAATCTCCCGGTGGTTCTGGTAATCCATGAAATTTTTGGTGTGCACGAGTACATCGCCGACACCTGCCGGCGCTTTGCCAAAGCCGGTTATCTGGCCGTTGCGCCTGAGCTGTTCGCACGCCAGGGCGACCCCGGCAGCTACGGCGAAATGGCCAGACTGATCGACGAAGTGGTCTCCAAAGTGTCCGACGCGCAGGTGATGAAAGACCTGGACGGGGCCGTGGCCTGGGCCGGTGCCAACGGGGGCAACCTTAAAAAAGTGGGCATCACCGGTTTTTGCTGGGGCGGGCGCATCACCTGGCTATATTCCGAGCAAAGCAAAAACGTCAAGGCCGGCGTGGCCTGGTATGGCCGTCTGGTGGGCACGTCCACCGCGCTCACACCCAAGCACCCGCTTGACCTGGCGGCCGACCTCAAAGCGCCGGTGCTGGGCTTGTATGGCGGTGAGGACGACGGCATTCCGCTGACCACCCTCAACCAGATGAAAGACGCGCTGGCCGAGGCCGGTGCCAAGGGCAATGCCGCCGCCAAGGCCTCGGAGTTCATGGTCTACCAGGACGCGCCGCACGCGTTTCATGCCGACTACCGTCCGAGCTACCGCAAGGACGCCGCCGAAGACGGCTTCAAGCGTGCGCTGGCCTGGCTCAAGGACCACGGGGTATCCTGAAATCTTGCGGGTCAGACCACTCGCGTAGTGACGTGGTCTTACCCCAACTGATTAAGACTGCGCGACCGGTCGGCTACGCTCACTGCACCAGTCGCCCAACTGCCGGCGTAAAGTGCTGCGCGGCCCAGCCCGGCCACTTCCACGGCAATGTGGAGAAGCGCGCCGCAGTCAAGTCAATCGTCTTACCGCCATTGCACATCCGCACGCAGAAGAGACCGCAGACGTTACCAAGATAAACAGCGCCCAATGAGTTTTGCCGGGCGTCTGTGTGGGGGGCTCAAACCCTGCATTCCAAACCGTCAGACTGTCCGCCTGTGATCGACCGGGTCAGCGGGTGAAGATCTGGGTCAAGACTTACAAATCGTTGCAATTTTTGACAAGTTTCGGCAATATTTGTCAAGTTTTAAGTTATCCTAAGACTTGTAAGGTCTTTTGCAAGCACTCGTGCAGATTTTGACGAGCTATTTTTATGCAAAGCTTAATTTTTTCTTAATGAGGTTAATCTGAATACCAGAGCATCCCTTGGTGCCGCACAGGCATTGAGTCCAATCGAACATGATTTCCCTGACACGATCTTGGTGGGTGCGGATCGTCCTGAACCTGAATATGAATCGCAGTTTCGAAGCTCGCTGCCAACCGATGTGCTGGTCTACCTGGCGATAGTTGCACTGCTTTTTGTGACTTGGAAGTTAAGCCAGATGGGTATTTTCGAGGCTGGCGACGATACGGGTTACTGGATCGGTGTGGCTGGCGGGGTGATGCTGCTCCTGCTGTTCAGCTACCCGCTACGCAAGCATTTCACCTTTGCCAGAAATTGGGGGCGGGTCAAGTGGTGGTTTCTGGTGCATATGCTGCTGGGCATCGGCGGCCCGGTTTTGATTCTGTTGCATTCAACTTTTCGCGTGGGTTCACTCAATGCCGCAGTGGCGCTTTACAGCATGCTGTTGGTTGCGGCCAGCGGTGTGATTGGCCGGTTTATTTACGCCCGGGTCAACCGGGGTTTACACGGTGAAAAAGCCGAACTTAAAGACATTCAATCCAGAGCCGGATTGCAGCAGGAGGACGCCCGTTCCAGGCTGTCCTTTGCGCCGCGCGTTGAAGCCTGGCTCATGGCGTTTGAAAGGTCTGAATTGAAGGCCAAGGCGGGTTGGGTGACCTATTTTCGGCAAGTTTTTTGGTTGCCGATGCAGCAGTGGCTGCTCTATCGCCAGTGTGCCGCAGAGCTGCGCCAAGTTTTACAGGCGTTAGCCGATAAGGAAAACTGGCATCAGAAGGACCTCGCGAAACGCAACAAGCACTCGAGAACGCTGGTGAGCCAGTACTTGTCTGCTGTCACCCGGGTCTCGCAATTCAGGGCTTACGAGCGTTTGTTTTCTTTGTGGCATGTTGCGCACATACCTTTTGTTTATCTGATGGTTATCAGCGCTGTGGTGCACGTGTTTGCGGTGCACATTTATTGATGGGCCCCGTGGTCTGATGCCATGCAAACCAACGCCCTTCATTCGACTTCGTCACGGCGTATTGTCTATATTGACAGTACTCGTGGGGTGCGTCGCCTCGTGGAGCGTCGCTGCGCAAGGGATCGAGTCAATACTGGCTCCGGGAAAGCTTATTCAGGGGCACGTCAAGCTCGAAGACGACTGCAAGCAGTGCCATATCAAGTTCGATCGCAAGGGGCAATCACGACTTTGTTCGGAATGTCACAAGCTGGTGGGTGCTGACATGAAGGCTAAAACGGGTTTTCACGGTACGCTAAAACCGCAAGCTTGCAGCACTTGCCATACCGATCACAAGGGTCGGGATGCACAAATAGCTGGCTTTGACAAAAAGAAGTTTGATCACACGCAAACAGATCTTCTGCTCCGTGACAAGCACAAGCCGTTGGCGTGCGACAAGTGTCACGAGAGCAGTAAAAAGTACCGTGACGCCGCGCTGACCTGTGACGGTTGCCATAAAAAAGACGATTCCCACAAAGGTTCCCTGGGCCCCAAATGCGCCGATTGCCATACTGAAAAGAATTGGAAAGAAGCCAAGTTTGACCACGGCAAAACAAAATTTGCCCTCGAAGGCCAGCATCTGGATGCCAGATGCACAGACTGCCACAAGGGCAACAAGTACAAGGAAACGTCGCGCGCCTGTCTGAGTTGTCACAAAAAGGAGGATGACAGCCACAAAGGGCACAAGGGTCAGTATGGTGAGAAATGTGAAACCTGTCATGGCGTGAATGCCTGGAAACCAAGCACCTTTAACCATGATGCGGACACCAAATATGCGCTGCGTGGCAAGCACCAGACGACAAGCTGCGCCGCATGCCATAAAGAGCCACTGTACAAAACCAGACTGAGTCAGGATTGCCATGCCTGTCATGCCAAGGATGACAAACACAAAGATACCTTGGGGCGCGACTGTGTCAGCTGCCATAGCGAACGTAGCTGGAAAGAGCCGGCCCGGTTTGACCATGACAAGAGCAGCTTTCCGTTGTTGGGCAAGCACGGTAAGGTGGAGTGCAAAGAGTGTCACAAGAGCCCCTTGTTCAAAGAGGCTCCCAAAGACTGTGTCAGTTGCCACAAAAAAGACGACAAACACAACAGCACCTTGGGTGACAAATGTTCTGAATGTCATGGTGAAGCGGACTGGAAAACGACCAAAGGGCGTTTCGTGCATGACAGGACACGTTTTCTGCTGCGCAATGCCCATGCCGAGACCAAAGTCAAGTGCACAGCATGTCATAAGGATTTGCAGAGCTACCGTCAGACGACTCTAGCTTGTTTTGGCTGTCACAAAAAAGATGACAAGCACGAAGGTCAGACGATTAAGTCATGCGAGTCGTGCCATAACGACAGCACCTGGAAGGTGAGCAAATTCAACCACGCTTTGACGCGCTTGCCTTTGACGGGGCGCCATATCGTTGCGACTTGCAACAGTTGTCACTTGACACTGCGTTTCAAGGATGCCGCCAGTGATTGCTATTCATGCCACAAGAAAGAGGACAAACACAAGCAAAGCTTGGGTGTGCGTTGCGAGAGCTGTCATAACGCCAGATCCTGGGCGCTATGGGACTTCAACCATGACAAACGAACCCAATACGTGCTGAACGGTTCACACAGCAAAGTCAAGTGTGAGGGGTGTCACAAAGAGGTCGCGCCCAAAGGCAAAGATGCGGCGCCGGTGGGCAGCAGTTGCATTTCGTGCCATCAGACTGCGGATGTGCATGACGGGCAATTTGGGATGCGCTGCGAGCAGTGTCATGTGACTGAGAGTTGGAAGAAATTCCAACGTCGGTTAAGTGGTGGCTTGACTTAACCCTAAGAAGCAAAGAGGTACCATCATGAGGATATTCATTCGTCGACGGCTCGGTTTGGCGCTGCAAAGCGTGCTTGCTTTTGGCTTGTGTTTTTTCGCTGCGATGGTTGTGGCTCAGACCTCGGTTCGCGACTTTGATCACCTGAGAACGGGATTCCCGCTTAGTGGCGCACACACTGCTGCCAAATGTGAGTCCTGCCACCTCAGGGGTGTTTTCAAAGGAACGCCGCGTGATTGCGCCACTTGCCATAGTGGCAGTATGACCTTGGCGCGCAACAATGTGGTCAAACCTGCAAGTCATATTCCCACGACGGCAGGCTGCGAAACTTGCCATTCGGCGCAAACTTTCACCGGTGCCAAGTTCAACCACACCAGCGTGTCACCGGGAACTTGCGTGACGTGTCACAACGGCATGATGGTTGCAGGCAAGACGGCCAGCCATTTTCCAACGACAGTCAATAAATGTGACACCTGCCATAAATCCACCGCGACCTGGAGCGGCGCCAAGCCTGATCACAGTGCATTTACCCCTGCCACTAATTGCGCAAGCTGCCATAACGGCTCAAGCGCCACAGGCAAGTCGTCTATTCACGTGTCAACATCGGCCAATTGCACGACATGTCACAAGTCGACTGTCTGGAAGCCGGCACAATTCCACGCCAATGTGACCGCGACGAGCAATTGCGCGAGCTGCCACAACGGCGCAACGGCAACAGCAAAGTCGGGTGGCCACGTCACCACCACGGCTGCTTGCGAGAGTTGCCACAAGTCGACCAGCACCTGGAGCGGGACCAAGGTCAATCATGGCATTTTTACATCGTCCACGAACTGTGCGAATTGCCACAACGGAACCTCCGCCACGGGCAAGGTAGCCAGCCATGTGACGACTTCAGACAATTGCACCAGTTGCCATAAGGCGGGCTATGCCAATTGGTTGCCGGCCAAGTTTCACGTCAATGTGTCTGTCGCAAGCAATTGCGCGAGCTGTCATAACGGCGCAACGGCAACTGGCAAGTCGGGCGGCCACGTCACCACCACGGGCGCTTGTGAAGCTTGCCACAAATCCACGACGACGTGGAGCGGTGCCAAGGTTGATCACAGCACCTTCACCAGTGCCACCAATTGCGCCAGTTGCCACAACGGCAGCACAGCCACCGGCAAGAACGGTAGTCACGTGAGCACCTCGCTTAATTGCGCCAGTTGCCACAAGAGCTACGCCAGTTGGACTCCAGCCAGCTACCACGCCAATGTGAGCGTGACAACAGGCTGTGCCAGCTGCCACAACGGCACCGTTGCCACCGGCAAGAACGGAAGTCACCTGTCAACCACCGCGAGTTGCGAGAGCTGCCACAAATCCACCAGCATCTGGAGTAGTGCCAAGGTTGATCACAGCACTTTCACCAGTGCCACCAATTGCGCCAGTTGCCACAACGGCAGCACAGCCACCGGCAAGACAGCGACCCATATTTCCACCACAACGACATGTGGCACCTGCCACAAGAGTTTCACCAGTTGGACCCCTGCCAAGTTCCATGCCAATGTGTCGGTGGTCACGGGTTGCGCCAATTGCCATAACGGGGCATCAGCCGCGGGCAAGACCGGTAGCCACTTGTTGACCACGTCAGCTTGTGAGACATGCCATAAATCGACCACGATATGGACGGGCGCAAAGGCTGACCACAGCACGTTCACGATTACCACCAATTGCGCCACTTGCCACAACGGGCAAGCAGCTACTGGAAAAGATGCCAACCACATCTCTACGACCGCGACCTGTGGCACCTGCCACAAGAGT
>JAIPCZ010000053.1 GCA_021737975.1 Polaromonas sp.
CACGCGCTTGCCCACCGCCACCTGGTGGCCGGTCGAGGTGGTCAGCTCGCGCAGCAGCGGATGCTGGTGGGCCACGTCAACGAGCTTGGCGAGATCTCGCGCGCTCGACATGTTGCTGCTGGACAGGCCCGTGGGCTCCACATAGCGGGTGTCTTTCATGCCGAGCGTCTGCGCCTTGCTGTTCATGAGCCGGGTGAAGACGACCAGCCCGCCGGGGTAGGTGCGCCCGAGCGCGTGCGCGGCGCGGTTTTCGCTGGACATCAGCGCGAGGTGCAAAAGCTCGCCGCGCGTGAGTTCGGCGCCGACGCGCAGCCGGGAGGTGCTGCCTTTTTCGGTGTCGACGTCCTGCTGCGTGATGGTGATTTTTTCATCCATGGGCAGGTTGGCTTCACTGACGATGAGGCCGGTCATCAATTTGGTGAGTGAGGCGATGGGCAGGACGGCCTGGTCGTTTTTGCTGACCAGGACTTCGTGGGTGTCCTGGTCGATGACATAGGCCACGCTGGATTTGAGGTTGAGGTCGTCAGCCGCATCGTGCAGACCGGCAATTTGACCCGCCGACGGCTTGGGCGCCGCGGCTTGCCTGACGGGCGCCGCCCTGCGTTTGACCACAGCGACTTTTTTGGTGACGCGGCGCTTTGCCACGACCGCCGCCTTTTTGTGTTTGCTGACCTGCGTTTTCGCGGGCGCGGCATACACAACGGGGGTCCAGGCAAACCAGCTCAGCAGGCCCAAGAGACAAATCACACCACGAACTTTCCTGCCCAAAAAGCGATTTAGATCGGTGGTCATGAACTTGTCTCCTTAAAACCAATTAGCAAGGACACAGTTTACACACAAAAGTCTATCTGTAGCAAGTACTTACAAATCTTTGTTAAACCACTTTGCATCTATCAGCCCTGGGCCGCCACACGTTCGGCCTGGCTTTGGAGTTTGTTCAGGGCGCTCAGGTAGGCTTTGGCCGAGGCGACGACGATGTCGGGGTCGGCGCCCACACCGTTGACGATGCGGCCGCTGTTTTGCAGGCGCACGGTCACCTCGCCCTGGCTTTCGGTCGAGCCGCTGATGGCGTTGACCGAGTACAGCACCATCTCGGCGCCGCTTTTGACGTTGGCCTCGATGGCCTTGAGCGAGGCGTCGACCGGGCCGTTGCCGTTGGCGGTGGCGGTGACTTCCCGGCCGCCGATGGTCATGACCACCGTGGCCTGCGGCATTTCGCCGGTCTCGCTGTGCTGCGACAGGGAGACAAAACCAAATTGCTCATGGCTCTGGGCCACGTTTTCCTCGCTGACCAGGGCCAGGATGTCTTCGTCGAATATTTCGCTCTTGCGGTCGGCGAGTTCCTTGAATTTGGCAAAGGCCAGGTTGACGTCGACTTCGCTTTCCATTTGCACACCGAGTTCCTGCAGGCGCTGCTTGAAGGCGTTGCGCCCGCTGAGCTTGCCGAGCACGATTTTGTTGGCGGTCCAGCCGACGTCTTCGGCGCGCATGATCTCGTAGGTGTCGCGCGCTTTCATCATGCCGTCCTGGTGGATGCCCGAGGCGTGGGCAAAGGCGTTGGCGCCCACGATGGCCTTGTTGGGCTGCACGACGAAACCCGTGGTCTGGCTGACCATGCGGCTGGCCGCCAGGATCTGGGTGGCGTCGACACCGACGTCGAGGTCGAAGTAGTCGCGCCGGGTGCGCAGGGCCATCACGACTTCCTCGAGGCTGCAGTTGCCGGCGCGCTCGCCCAGGCCGTTGATGGTGCATTCGATCTGGCGCGCGCCGCCGATCATGACGCCGGCCAGCGAGTTGGCCACCGCCATGCCGAGGTCATTGTGGCAATGCACCGACCAGATGGCCTTGTCGGCGTTGGGAACACGCTCGCGCAGGCGCTTGATGAAGTTGCCGTAGAGCTCGGGGATGGCATAACCCACGGTGTCGGGCACGTTGATGGTGCTTGCGCCTTCCTTGATCACGGCCTCAATGACGCGGCACAAGAAGTCTTCTTCGCTGCGGTAGGCGTCTTCGGCGCTGAATTCGACGTCGGCCACCCGGTTGCGGGCGAAACGCACGGCTTGTTTGGCCTGCTCGAGCACCTGCTCGGGGCTCATGCGGAGTTTCTTTTCCATGTGCACCGGCGAGGTCGCGATGAAGGTGTGGATGCGGGCCCGGTTGGCGCCCTGCACCGCGTCGGCGGCGAGTGTGATGTCGCGGTCGTTGGCACGCGACAGGGAGCACACGGTGGAGTCCTTGATGGCATGGGCGATGGCCTTGATGGCTTCGAAGTCGCCGTTGGAACTGGCCGCAAAACCGGCTTCGATGACGTCGACTTTCAGGCGTTCGAGCTGGCGCGCAATGCGCAATTTTTCGTCGCGCGTCATGGAGGCGCCGGGCGACTGCTCGCCGTCACGCAAGGTGGTGTCGAAGATTACCAATTTGTCGGACATGTCATTTCTCCTGGAGATTTTTAAAAAGGTGTTCAAGAAAGCGGGGGCAACAAAAAAGCCCGTCGCGGATGCTGACGGGCTTTTGGGGTTGTTGCGATCACGCGCTAACCACTCCGCCCGCAGGACGTCAGGTTTAGCAGTAGTGAAAGGGAAGACATGGCGTCAATATAACACAGCTTATTTTATTGGTGCAGGCCGCGCTCGTCGGGCTCGTCGGTCGAGGTGCTGATGACACTGGTGGGAATGCCCTTGGCCTTGCGCCAGAAGTAGATGACGTAGCCGCTGAGGCCATAGAGCACGAACAAGCCGAACATGACGATGGGCGGGTCGATGTTGATGATGGCAATACCGATGGCGATGAGCACAATCACGACAAAGGGCACGCTGCGCTTCATCTGAATATCCTTGAAGCTGTAGAACGGCACATTGGTCACCATGGTCAGGCCGGCATACAGGCACACGGCGAACATGGGCCAGGCCCATTGCGCACCGGCGCTGCCGAGGTCGGTCATGACCCAGATAAAACCGGCCACCAGCGCCGCGGCGGCGGGCGACGGCAAGCCCTGAAAATAACGCTTGTCGACCACCGCGGTGTTGACGTTGAAGCGCGCCAGCCGAAGGGCCGTGCAGGCGCAATAGACAAAGGCGGCGATCCAGCCCCAGCGGCCCAGGCCCTTGAGCGCCCACACGTAGGCGATGAGGGCGGGCGCCGCGCCGAACGAGACCATGTCGGAGAGCGAGTCCATCTGCTCGCCAAAGGCGCTTTGGGTGTTGGTCATGCGGGCCACGCGGCCGTCGAGGCTGTCGAGCACCATGGCGCAAAAGACGCCGACCGCGGCCAGGTCGAATCGGCCGTTGATGGCCATCACAATGGCGTAAAAGCCGCCAAAGAGCGCCGCCAGCGTGAAGAGGTTGGGCAGGATGTAAATGCCCTTGCGGCGCTTCTTCAGCAGCACACCATCCGCGTGATCGGCCACATGATCCGTATTGTGTGTGTTCACTTCTTCCAATCATTTTGTCCTGAGGGCGCCCATAATAACAAAGGCTACCGAAGTAGCCTTTGTTGTGGAAATCACGCAGCTGTTAGTTGCGCGTCTGGTCCACCAGCTTGTTTTTGGCGATCCAGGGCATCATGGCGCGCAGTTGGGCACCGACCACCTCGATCTGGTGGTCGGCGGTGTTGCGGCGGCGTGCGGTCATGCTGGGGTAGTTGGTGCGGCCTTCCAGGATGAACATCTTGGCGTAGTCGCCGTTTTGAATGCGCTTGAGCGCGTTGCGCATGGCTTCGCGGCTCTGGGCGTTGATGACTTCGGGACCGGTCACGTACTCGCCGTATTCGGCGTTGTTGGAGATCGAGTAGTTCATGTTGGCGATGCCGCCTTCATAGATCAGGTCGACGATCAGCTTGAGTTCGTGCAGGCACTCGAAGTAGGCCATCTCGGGGGCGTAGCCGGCTTCGACCAGGGTTTCGTAACCCATCTTGATGAGCTCGACGGCGCCACCGCACAACACGGCCTGCTCGCCGAACAGGTCGGTCTCGGTTTCTTCCTTGAAGTTGGTCTCGATGATGCCGGCCTTGCCGCCACCGTTGGCCATGGCGTAGGAGAGCGCGAGGTCGCGCGCCTTGCCGCTCTTGTCCTGGTGAATGGCGATGAGGTGGGGCACGCCGCCACCCTGGGTGTAGGTGTTGCGCACGGTGTGGCCGGGGGCCTTGGGCGCCACCATCCAGACGTCGAGGTCAGCGCGGGGAATAACCTGGTTGTAGTGCACGTTGAAACCGTGGGCAAACACCAGCGAGGCGCCTTGCTTGATGTTGGGTGCCACGTTGTTGGTGTAGACCTCGGCGATTTGCTCGTCGGGCAAGAGGATCATGACGACGTCGGCGCCCTTGACGGCGTCGTTGACTTCCATGACGTTGAGGCCGGCCTTGCCAACCTTGTCCCAGGACGCGCCACCCTTGCGCAGGCCCACCACCACCTTGACACCGCTGTCGTTCAGGTTCTGGGCATGGGCATGGCCCTGGCTGCCGTAACCGATGATGGCCACTGTCTTGCCCTTGATCAGGCTCAGATCACAATCTTTGTCGTAAAAAACTTTCATCGCTCGCTCCGTTGTAAAAAATAAACTAATTACCTTGCGGGACAGACCAAGATTTGTGAAGCAAATTTGCTCTGTCCTCAACTAACTAAAACTTGCGGGACAGGTCTTCAGCTCTGTCCCCAACTAAAAACTAAACCCGCAAAATCCGCTCGCCCCGACCAATGCCGCTGGAGCCGGTGCGCACCGTTTCCAGGATGGCGCCGCGCTCGATGGCGTCAAGGAACGCATCGTTCTTGGTCTGGTCACCGGTCAACTCGATGGTGTAGCTTTTCTCGGTCACATCGATGATGCGGCCCCGGAAAATGTCTGCCATGCGTTTCATTTCCTCGCGCTCCTTGCCGACCGCGCGCACCTTGACCATCATGAGCTCGCGCTCGGTGTAGGCGCCTTCGGTGAGGTCGACCACCTTGACCACCTCGATGAGGCGGTTCAGGTGCTTGGTGATCTGCTCGATGACCTCGTCGGAACCGGTGGTCTGGATCGTCATGCGCGACAGGCTGGGGTCTTCGGTGGGCGCCACGGTGAGCGACTCGATGTTGTAACCGCGCGCCGAGAACAGGCCCACCACGCGGGACAGGGCACCGGCTTCGTTTTCAAGCAATACTGCAATGATGTGTTTCATGATCAGAGGTCCTCCGCGCTCAACAGCATCTCGGTGATGCCCTTGCCCGCCTGCACCATCGGGAACACGTTTTCAGTGGGGTCGGTGCGGAAATCCATGAACACCGTGCGGTCCTTGAGCTTGCGCGCCTCGCGCAGCGCGGGTTCCACGTCGGAGGCACGCTCGATCAGCATGCCGACGTGGCCATAGGCCTCGGCCAGCTTGACGAAGTTGGGCAGCGCGTCCATGTAGCTGTGGCTGTAGCGACCCTCGTAGTCGATCTCCTGCCACTGCCGCACCATGCCCAGGTAACGGTTGTTGAGCGCCACGATCTTGATGGGCGTGTTGTACTGCAGGCAGGTGGAGAGTTCCTGAATACACATCTGCACCGAGCCCTCGCCGGTGACGCAGTAGACCTCGCTGTCGGGCTTGGCCAGCTTGATGCCCATGGCGTAGGGAATGCCCACACCCATGGTGCCCAGGCCCCCGGAGTTGATCCAGCGCCGGGGCTCGTCGAAGCGGTAGTACTGCGCGGCCCACATCTGGTGCTGGCCGACGTCGGAGGTGATGTAGGTGTCGGCGTCCTTGGTCATGTTCCAGAGCGTCTCGACCACATACTGCGGCTTGATGATGTCGTTTTGGCCCGGGTTGTACTTCAGGCAGTCGCGCTTGCGCCAGCCCTCGATGGTGTCCCACCAGGCGCCCAGCGCGTTGGTGTCGGGCTTGGTGGCGCTTTCCTTGATCATGGCGATCATCTCGGTCAGCACGTCCTTGACGTCGCCCACGATCGGGATGTCGACCTTGACGCGCTTGGAGATGCTCGACGGGTCGATGTCGATGTGGATGATCTTGCGCTCGTTTTGCGCAAAGTGCTTGGGGTTGCCGATGACGCGGTCATCAAAACGCGCACCCACGGCGAGCAGCACGTCGCAGTTTTGCATGGCGTTGTTGGCTTCCACCGTGCCATGCATGCCCAGCATACCGAGAAACTTTCGGTCGCTGGCGGGGTAGGCGCCCAGGCCCATCAGGGTGTTGGTGCAGGGGTAGCCCAGCATGTCGACCAGTTGGCGCAGTTCGGCCGAGGCGTTGCTCAGCAGCACACCGCCGCCGGTGTAGATGTAGGGGCGCTTGGCGGTGAGCAACAACTGCAGGGCCTTGCGGATCTGGCCACCGTGGCCTTTGCGCACCGGGTTGTAGGAGCGCATCTCGACGGTCTGCGGGTAGCCGTGGTAAGGCACTTTTTTGAACGACACGTCTTTCGGGATGTCGACCACCACCGGGCCGGGGCGGCCGCTGCGGGCGATGTGGAAGGCCTTTTTCATGGTGTCGGCGAGGTCGCGCGCGTCCTTGACCAGGAAGTTGTGCTTGACGATGGGGCGGGTGATGCCCACGGTGTCGCATTCCTGGAAGGCGTCCATGCCGATGGCGTGGGTGGGCACCTGGCCACACACGATGACCATCGGGATGCTGTCCATGTAGGCGGTGGCGATGCCGGTGACGGCGTTGGTGACGCCCGGGCCGGAGGTGACCAGCGCCACACCCACGTCGCCGGTGGCGCGGGCATAACCGTCGGCCGCGTGGACGGCGGCCTGCTCGTGGCGCACCAGCACGTGCTGGATGGTGTCCTGCTTGAAGAAGGCGTCGTAGATGTGCAGCACGGCACCGCCGGGGTAACCCCAGACGTACTTGACGTTTTCGGCTTGCAGGGCTTTGATCAGAATTTCTGCGCCGCGGAGCTCGTGATCTGCCACTGCGGCAACCGGCTTGGTCTTGGCAGAAGGATGCGGATTTGAAGAGTTTGATGCCGAAGCGACTTCGGCTTTTGCGATTTCCATGATGAACCTTTGTGAATTTCTCTAACGAAATACCTTGGGTGCTTCTTTGCAAACACTTGTGGTGTTGCATCGAAACTTAAGGCCAAAACCATGGGCGCATTGATTTCTGCGCCGGACCTTGACCCGTTTGCTTTAATTTGCAAGCGGCATTATCGCACTTGTCAAGCGGCGCGGATGCGCCCGGGCCCCGCAATGCAATAATTCAGCTCTTTTCGCCCCTGAAAAATTGCCCGCAACCGCCCTCTCGCGCCCATGCCCATGCCGCTGACCTTTTCCACTCCCCCCCTGCTCAGGCGCATGGCCTGCTGGCTTTACGAGGGCATGCTGCTGTTCGGCGTGGTGTTTATTGCCGGCTACCTGTTCGGCACCCTGAGCCAGACCAAGAACGCGATGGACAACCGCCACGCCCTGCAGGCCTTCTTGTTTGTGGTGTTCGGCATTTACTTTGTCTGGCTTTGGGCCAAGGGCCAGACCCTGGCCATGAAGACCTGGCACATCCGGGTGCTGGACCGGGCTGGCAAGCCGCTGAGCCAAGGCCGCGCGCTGCTGCGCTACCTGTGCAGCTGGTTGTGGTTTTTGCCGCCCTTGCTGGCGTCGTGGTTCTTTGCGCTCAAGGGGGGCGAGGCCGTGGTGATTTTTGTCGGCTGGATCGCCGTCTGGGCCATCCTGAGCCGGTTTCACCCGCGGCAGCAGTTCTGGCATGACGCGCTGGCCGGCACGCAGCTGGTGGACGACCGCCCGGCCAAGCCCTGAGGCCGGTCAGATGGCTGATTCGTCAAGCTCCCCGGTGCGGATGCGCACCACGCGCTCCACGGCGGTGACAAAAATCTTGCCGTCGCCGATCTTGCCGGTGTGGGCGGCCTTGACGATGGCGTCGACACAGCGGTCCACGTCGTCGGTCTTCACCACCACTTCAACTTTGACTTTCGGCAAAAAGTCGACCACATATTCGGCGCCACGATAGAGTTCGGTGTGGCCCTTCTGGCGGCCAAAGCCCTTGACCTCGGTCACCGTGAGGCCGGTCACGCCGCATTCGGCCAGGGCTTCACGCACTTCCTCGAGTTTGAAGGGCTTGACGATGGCGGTGATTTGTTTCATGAAGGTCCTCAATTAAAAAATGGGAAGGCCCGGCAGCCGAACCGCTTCGGCAGTTCAGGCCCGGAACCGGTTGGTAATAGGATAACGCCAATCCTTGCCGAAACTGCGGTGGGTCACACGAATCCCTACCGGCGACTGGCGCCGCTTGTACTCGTTGATCTTGATCAGGCGGGTGACCCGCTCGACATCGGCGGGCGCAAAACCGGCGGCGATGAGCTGCTCGATGCTTTCATCGTTTTCCATGTAGCGCTCAAGGATCGCGTCCAGCACCTCGTAGGGCGGCAGGCTGTCCTGGTCGGTCTGGTCGGGGCGCAGCTCGGCGCTGGGCGGGCGCGTGATGATGCGCTCGGGGATGGGCGCCGCGCCCGTGCCGTAGGGGTCGTGGCTGTTGCGCCAGCGCGCAAGGCGAAAGACCATGGTTTTGGCCAGGTCCTTGATGACCGCAAAACCACCGGCCATGTCGCCGTAGAGGGTGCAGTAGCCGGTGGCCATTTCGGACTTGTTGCCGGTGGTGAGCACGATGCTGCCGAATTTGTTGGAGAGCGCCATCAGCAGGGTGCCGCGGATGCGGGCCTGGATGTTTTCTTCGGTGGTGTCCTCGGCCAGGCCCTTGAATTCCGTGGCGAGCGTGGCCTTGAAGGCATCGAACTCGGGCACGATCGACAGCTCGTCGTAACGCACGCCCAGGCGCGCCGCCATGTCACGCGCGTCGATCCAGCTGATGTCGGCGGTGTAGGGTGAGGGCATCATCACCGCGCGCACCCGGTCTTTGCCCAGCGCGTCCACGGCGATGGCCAGCACCAGCGCCGAGTCGATGCCGCCCGACAGGCCCAGCAGCACGCTGGGAAAGCCGTTTTTGCCAATGTAGTCACGCACGCCCAGCACCAGCGCGTCCCACAAATCTGCCTCGGCGGAGCGTTCTGGCGCAATGTCCGCCTCGAGTTGCAGCCCCGCTGGCGCACGCTGCACGTCAACGAGCAGGCTGTCCTCGATGAAGCTGGGCGCGCGCCCGGCCAGCGCGCCGCCGGCGTTGAGCGCAAAGGAATGGCCCTCGAAAACCACCTCGTCCTGCCCGCCCACCAGGTGGGCGTAGACCAGCGGCAGCCCGCAGGACAACACGCGCTCGCGCATCATCTGCTCGCGCTCGTTGCCTTTGCCGACATGAAACGGCGAGGCGTTGATGACCGCGAGCAGTTCGGCGCCGGCGCGCGCCGCATCCTGCGCGGGGCGCTCGAACCAGGCGTCCTCGCAAATCAGCAGCCCGACCTTGACGCGCTCGCCGGGCGCACCCGCCTCGAACACGCAGGTGCCCTGCCCCGGCGTGAAATAACGGCGCTCATCGAACACCTGGTAGTTGGGCAGCTCCCGCTTGGCACAGGTCGCCACCACCCTGCCCTCACACAGCACGCTGGCCGAATTGAAGCGGCTTTGCACCGCCACCGAGCGGGTGCGCTGGTCGCCCCCGGTGGGGTGACCCACCACCACACTGAGGTCTTTCAAATCTGCCAGCGCTGCCGCCACCGATTTCACGGCATCATCGCAGGCATCGGTGAAGGCCCGGCGCAGGAACAAGTCCTCGGCCGCGTAGCCGCACAGCGAAAGTTCGGGGGTCAGCACCAGGCGCGCGCCCTGCTGGTAGGCCGCCCGGGAGGCCGTCACAATTTTCTGGGCATTGCCGGCCATGTCACCGACCACCAGGTTCAGTTGGGCAACGCAAATTTTGAGAGTCATGAAAAGTTCAGAGAAATGATCGACAAGAAAACAACCGGCACTGCAAACGATTATGTCATTCGGGTGCTGGATTCGCCCGCTGAAGTGGCCGCCGACGCCTGGAACACCCTGCTTTTCAGCCAGCCGCAAGCCACTCCCTTCATGCGCCATGAGTATCTGGACGCCCTGCACACCAGTGGCTGTGCCACGCCGGACACGGGCTGGACGCCGAGGTTTTTTGTGCTCGAGCGCGGGGGTGAACTGCGGGCGGCCTGCGTGCTCTACCTCAAGACCCACTCACACGGCGAGTATGTGTTTGACTGGGCCTGGGCCAGGGCCTATGCCGAGCATGGCCTGGCTTACTACCCCAAGGCCCTGTGCGCGGTGCCGTTCACACCGGTCTCCGGGGCCCGCCTGCTGGCCCGGACCCAGGCCGACCGCGCGCAACTGGCCGCCGCCCTGCTGGACTTTTGCCAGCACGAGCAGTTGTCGGGCTTGCACAGCCTGTTTGCCAGCGACGAGGACCTGGCGGCCTTCGGGGCGCAGGGCCTGCTGCTGCGCCACACGGTGCAGTTCCACTGGACAAACACGGCACCGGGCTACGCCGGTTTTGACGCCTTTCTGGCGCAGCTGACGCCCGACAAACGCAAGAAGATTCGCCAGGAGCGGCGCAAGGTGGCTGACGCGGGGGTCAGCTTTCGCGTGAGTGAGGGCCGCCAGATCAGCCCGGCGGACTGGGAGTTTTTTTACCGCTGTTATGAGCGCACCTACCTGGAACATGGCAACGCGCCCTACCTGAACCGCGACTTCTTCGCCCGCATGGCCGCCACCATGCCCGAGGATTGGCTGTTGTTTGTGGCCGAGCGCGACGGCCAGGCCATCGCCGTCAGCCTGATCGCGCTCAACACCAGTTGCGCTGGCAACGCGGCAGGAAATGCCGAGCGGGTGGCGTATGGCCGCTACTGGGGCGCGCTGGAACGGGTGGATTGCCTGCACTTCGAGGCCTGTTATTACCAGCCGCTTGAATGGTGCATTGCCAACGGCTACCAGCGCTTCGAGGGCGGCGCGCAGGGCGAGCACAAGCTGGCGCGCGCCTTGCTGCCGGTGACCACAACCAGCGCCCACTGGCTGGCGCACCCGCAATTTCTCGCGGCGGTGGACCGCTATTTAAGCGCCGAGCGCGCGGGCATCGAGGAGTACCTGGGGGAGCTGCAGCAGCACAGCCCGTTCAAGCCAGCCAGGGTGGATTGAAGTCATTCGCGGCGAGGGCGCCGCTCCAACGAAGTCAGGCGCTGCTCCTGCGAAGTCAGGTACGGTTCCGACGTTGGCAGGCGATACCGGTTCGCTCCCCGTTGGAGCGGCGCCCCGCCGCGAATGGCCCCGAATACCTTCGCGGCGAGGGCGCCGCCCCAACAAAGTCAGGCGCCGCTTCTGCGAAGTCAGGTACGGTTCCGACGTTGTGAGGCGATACCGGTTCGCTCCCCGTTGGAGCGGCG
>JAIPCZ010000014.1 GCA_021737975.1 Polaromonas sp.
GGCATCCACCGCGGCGATCTCCAGCCGGCTCACCCGCCCCCTGGCGGCGTACTTCTGCGGCGCCGCCAGCGTACCCTGCCAACTGGCCTCCAGCGTGTCCACCTGGCCTTTGGGGGCATAAACCCGTAGCCGCTCACGAACCACTGCCTCCAGCGGCAAGCGCGAGGCAATTTGGGCAAGCGCCGCCAGATCGAGCTGGTCAGCCCTGAGTTCGCCGCGTTCCGGCTGGCCGGCTTGGGCCTGCTCCAGGCGAAAGTAGACGTTGCCGCCCGGCCAATGCAGCCCGTCCTGCGTATCGAAGCGCAAAGCCTGGGTGGAAAACTCAAAGCCTGAGGGCAGCCGCTGTCCGCCCAGACGACCCTGCACACGCTCGACGGCCAAAGCCTGCAGATCTGGTCCCAAGGCGACTTGGACCTCTGCCAGCGCCACATCAGCAAGGACTTGCGTGACGCGGCCCCGGGCCACGTCCATCCAGGCCCGCAGGGCGCCGCGGCCCTGGGTCAGCTCGACACCCAAAGGCAGGTAGTGGCGCAGTTCGGACAGGTCAGCCCGATCCAATGCAGCATAGAGCTGCCCCTCCCAGTCCTGCCAGCGGCCGTTCTGTCGTGACAGCAAGGGTTGCAGAAACCTGCCACGCAAACTGAAACGGCTGCCGAGGGACTCCGGCGGCGTGGCGTCCAGGCGCAAGTCGTGGTGACGGCCACGGTTGCGCACCACCACCGACACGTTGTGCAGCGTCACGGGCTCACCGGTCTGCTGCTCGTCGGTCCAACGCAGCGTGCCGTCGTGAATTGCAAACTCAAGTTGCGAAAAAAACCAGTCCAGGGCAGCCGCGTCGGCCTGCCGGGTGTCGGCAAAATCCAGCCCGCCGATGGTGATCTTTCCATCCACTGCGCGACGGATGTCCAACTGGGGCTGGTCAATATAGATCTGCTCAAAACCAAAGCGCCACAGCGAGCGCGGCGACACGGCAATCAGGACGCGTGGCAAACGAAGTGCGACCCGGTCCTGCGCATCGAGCAGGGTCACGTCACTCAGCTCGAATGACGGCACCATGCCGTTGCTCTGCGCAGCCACCGCACCAACCCGCACCCTTACCCCCAGGGCATGCGTGGCCCGCGCCTCAAGCAGCGGGCGAAATTCGCCGATTCGCGGCACAATCACCCAATGCAGCGCCCCCCAGGCCAGACCGAGCAGCAGCCAGGCCAAAACCACCGCGGCCAACAACCAGCGCGTCAGGCTCGACCAGGTTTTCAGCAGTTTGGACGGAAGGGGCGGCACATTGATTCGATAAAAGTTGCTCAACCAGAATTATGACCCGACCATCCCTGGCCACCCACTCCCGCTTTGCGCAACGCGTGCGCCGCCGTTATGAGGCCGAGTTGGCCTTGTTGGCCCCCGGCGTGCCCAACCCGGGGCATCTGCAAACCACCTTTGCCGCGCTCCAGGCCCAGGGGCAAAACATGGCCAACGCGCTGCGCATCACTCGCCAGTTGGTCATCGAGCGCCTGCTCTGCCTGGACTGCGAACAGCAACTGCCGCTGGCCCAGGTGACCCGGACCATGACCGAACTGGCAGAGTTCGCGCTCAACCATGCCCTCTCGCAAGCGCAGGCCGCGCTGGATCAGACCCACGGCGCCCCGCTTACGCCGACCGGACAGCGCGCCGAGGTCTGGATTGTGGGCATGGGCAAACTCGGCGCGCGCGAGCTCAACGTGTCCAGCGACATCGACCTGATTTACGTCTACGACGAAGACGGCGACACGGCGGGTGACGCCCAGGGGCGCGGCCGCATCACCAACCACGAGTACTTTGGCAAGGTGGTGCGCGCGGTGTACGCGCTGGTCGGCGACACCACCGAGCATGGTTTTGTGTTCCGCGTCGACCTGGCCCTGCGCCCCAACGGCAATTCGGGACCGGCTGCCGTGTCGCTCGATGCGCTGGAGGAGTACCTGCACGTTCAGGGCCGAGAGTGGGAACGTTTTGCCTGGCTTAAAAGCCGGGTCGTGGCACCGCATGAAAGCGTCACCAGCGGCGCCACCCAGGCGCTGCGCAAGGTGGTCATGCCCTTTGTCTTCAGGCGATACCTCGACTACAGCGTGTTCGATTCGCTGCGCGTGTTGCACCGGCAAATTCGCGAGCACGCGGCCAAGCGCAGTGCCGGGCACCCCGAGCGCGCCAACGACGTCAAGCTCTCGCGCGGCGGCATCCGCGAGATCGAATTCACGGTCCAGCTGCTGCAGGTGGTGCGCGCCGGCCATTTCCCAGAGCTGCGCACCCGCCCGACCCTGAGCGCGCTGCCACGCCTGGTGCGCGCCAACCTGATGTCGGAGCAGACCGCGCAGGCGCTGGCCCGGGCCTACGTCTTTTTGCGCCAGATCGAACACCGCATCCAGTACCTGGACGACCAGCAAACCCATGTGCTGCCCACGCAGGACCACGACCTGAACTGGATCGCCGAGACCATGGGGTTTGCCTCCTCGCAGGCACTGCTGAGCCAGCTTGACGCCCACCGCGAACTGGTGGCGCAGGAATTTGACAAATTGCTGGGCGGCCCGGAGCCTGAATGCAAGGGCTGCAAAAACGGCAAGTCCAACAACAACAACCAGTCCATCGACGACCTGCTGCCGCAATTGGGTGAGGCCTTTCGCCAGCGCCTCGAGTCGTGGTGCAAACATCCGCGCGTGCTGGCTTTGCGCGACGAAGCCCGCGAGCGCCTGTTGCGCCTGCTGGGGCGCACCGCGCAATGGGTCCGCGAAGGCCGGGTCACCGAAGAGGCGGCCGTGCGCCTGGTGGACTGGATGGAACCCCTGCTGCGCCGCGAAAGTTACCTCGCCTTGCTGCTGGAACGCCCGCAAGTGCACGAACGGCTGATGCGGCTGATGGGCGCGGCGCGCTGGCCCGCGCGTTATCTGCTGCGCCACCCCGGCGTCATCGACGAGTTGGCCAGCCCCGCCATGATGGAGCAACGCTTCAGCGCCCAGGAGTTCGAGACCGAGCTCGACCACCGCCGCACGTCCCTGACCGGTACCGGCGAGGACGACGAGGAAACCCTGCTCAACCTGCTGCGCCGCGCCCACCACGCCGAGGTGTTTCGCACCCTGGCGCGCGACATTGAGGGCAAACTGACCGTGGAGCAGGTCGCCGACGACCTCAGCGCGCTGGCCGATGCCATCCTGCGCATCACAACCCGCTGGTGCTGGAGCCGCCTGAAAAAGGCCCACCGCGAGCAGCCGCAATTTGGCATCATTGCCTACGGCAAGCTGGGCGGCAAGGAACTGGGTTATGGCAGCGATCTGGACATCGTTTTTGTGTTTGATGACGACGACGAAAACGCCCCGGAGATCTATGCCGCGCTGGTGCGCAAACTCATCAACTGGTTGACCGTCAAGACCGGCGAGGGCGACCTCTACGAAATTGACACCGCGTTGCGCCCCAACGGCAACGCCGGCCTGCTGATCACCAGCTTCGCCGCCTATGCCAATTACCAGCAGCAGCGCGGGTCGAACACCGCCTGGACCTGGGAACACCAGGCCATGACGCGGGCGCGCTGCGTGCTCGGTGATGCGTCCCTGCGCGAACGCTTCGATGCGGTGCGCAAAGCCGTGATCACCGCGCCGCGTGACGCGCACAGCCTGCGCGCCGAGATTGCCGCCATGCGGGAACGCATGGCGAGCGCACTACCCGTCAAGCCCGACAAGTTCGACATCAAGTACAGCGCGGGCGGCATGATCGACGCCGAATTTGTGATGCAGTTCCTGGTGCTGTCGCAATCGGGCGCGCACCCCGAACTGATGGCCAACGCGGGCAACATTGCGCTGCTGGAGCGTGCTGAAACCCTCGGTCTGCTGCCCGCGGGCCTGGGCCACGACGCCGCCAGTGCCTACCGCGCCATGCGCCAGGTGCAGCACAAGGCGCGCCTCAACGAAGAATCCATCCAATTGGCGCCGCAAGACATGCAGGCCGAGCGCGGGGCCATCCTGGCGCTCTGGGACGCAGTCTTTCGACTCTCTTCTTCCTCAAGCTCTTGATGCTGTTGTCAACATGCGAATAATTCCCCTGCTCCCGATCCTCGCCATGGCCACCCTGCTGGGTGCCTGCAGCGACCGCATCAAGGACACCCACCCGCAACAACTGGTCAGCAAGCGCCAGGCCCTGTTCAAGCAATTCACCAAGACCCTCGAGCCCATGGGCCTGGTGGCACGCGACCGTCAAGACTATGTCAAGGCCGACTTCATGGCCAGCGCCGTGGCGCTGCAGGAACTCTCAAACAAGCCATGGGTGTATTTCGCGGCCGACGGCAATTACCCGCCAACCCGCGCCAAGCCCGAGGTCTGGAGCCAGGCTGGTGAATTCAAACTTTCGCAGGACAGTTTTCTGGCCAGCGTGAACAAGCTCGTGGAGGTGTCGGGCAGCGCCGACCTGCCGGCCATTCGCGCCAGCGTGGAAACCGTGGAAAAAAGCTGCAAGAGTTGCCACGACCAGTTTCGCAGCGACCGCCAATAAACCCGTCGCAACAACGACGTGCATAAAGAGATTTCAGTTGCTGCGGATTTTCCTGACCAAGGCCGTGGTGGAGTAACCCGCCACAAAAGGCAAGGCCAGCGCCCGGCCGCCCCAGGACTGCACCAGCGCTGACTCGGGCAAGCTGGCCATGTCGTAGTCGCCGCCCTTGACCAGAATGTCGGGGCGCACATGGGCAATCAACTCAAGCGGCGTGTCTTCATCGAACCAGGTCACGAGGCTGCTGCTGGCCAATGCCGCAATGACACAGGCACGGTCCATTTCATTGTTCAGCGGCCTGTCTGGCCCCTTGCCCAGGCGCCGCGCCGAGGCGTCGGTGTTCAGCGCCACCAGCAGACTGGCCCCCAGCGCGCGGGCTTGCGCGAGGTACATCACATGACCGCGGTGCAACACGTCGAACACACCATTGGTGAAGACCAGCGGACGCGGCAAGGCCGCCACGCGTGCCTCCACGTCACTCAGATGGCAAAGCTTGGCAGTCAAATCAGGAAGAAACGGGGCGTCATGCATGCGCCGAATGCTAGCAGGCATTCTCTCCCGCGAGTTTTAGCCCGACGCCGCTGCCCAGTTCAGGATTGCATCGACAGAGGTGAGCGTCCCAGGCCGGCGCGCGGCGCCCACCATGACTGCACATTGGTGAAAACGGCGCGGCATCCGGTGCAGCGGTACTGGCCATTGGGCACCAGGGCACCACTGGGTGCGCGATCAATCACCGGCTGGTAACAGGTTGAGCCGCACTCCCGGCACTGGTAGGCCGTTTTGAAATTGGTTTTAAAGCGTGTTGCCATGGAGGCAAACTTTAACGCCTGACCGCGCATCGCGGCGCACCCGAACTGTAAGGCGATGTAACTTTCGTGAGCAAATCCGCAAGCCAGCGCCATGCTCGCCATGGCGGCACGATGCTTCAGGCCGGACGTGACTCCATGAAACTGGCACGCAGCATCAACTTGTCCTGCAACCTGACCAGATTGGGGTACTGATCGCGCCACGACAATTGCGGAAAACGAAAGTCCAGATAGCCCAGGGCCACGCCGACCGCCACGTCGGCCAAGCTCAGATGAACCCCCATGCAATAGGGCTTGTCGCCCAGATTCTTGCTGGTCGCAAGCAAAGCCGTCTCCACCTTGCCAAGTTGCCGTTCGATCCAGGCCTGGCTGCGCTGGCCCTCCGTGCGGCCAGCCCAGGTCGCCTCCAGCCGCGCCAGAATGGCCGCATCGAGGATGCCATCGGCCAGGGCCTCCCAGGTTTTGACCTCGGCGCGCTCACGGCCGACCGCCGGTATAAGCTTGCCCACTGGCGACAAGGTGTCAAGGTATTCCACAATGACCCGCGAGTCATAGATCACGTCGCCCGCCTCCATCACCAGGCAAGGCACCTTGCCCAAGGGGCTCGCGGCGGCAATGCTGGTGTTGGCAGACCAGACGTCTTCCAGCACATAGTCATAGTCGAGTTTTTTTTCGGCCATGACGATGCGCACTTTGCGCACATAGGGGCTGGTATTGGATCCGATCAGTTTCATGGGCATGTGACAGAGGTGAAGAATATTATGATGCTTGCATTCTATACAGGCCGCCCCGCCTGGGGCCGCGCGCCGCCGCCGCCCGTGCCACCTTCGCGCAGCCGGTCTGGCGGCCATCTGCGCAATGGACGCAGCGCCTGCATTCGGCGGCGTTTGATGCTTCTACAATCTCTTACATGACTACTTCTGCCATTTCCGCACTCTCGCCGCTGGACGGCCGCTACGCTGCCAAACTCGCCAAATTGCGCCCCGCCATGAGCGAACAAGGCTACATGCACCGCCGCGTGCAGGTCGAGGTGGCCTGGTTCATTGCCTTGAGCGGCTGCGGTTTCAAGGAATTCAAACCACTGTCGCCGGGCGCGCGCACCTACCTGCTGGGCTTGGTCAAGAACTTCTCTGAAATCGACGGCAAGGCCATCAAGACCATCGAAAAAATCACCAATCACGATGTCAAGGCGGTGGAATACTGGATCAAGTCCAAGTTTGAAGGCCGGCCCGAGCTGGTGGCCGCGCAGGAATTTGTCCACTTTGCCTGCACAAGCGAAGACATCAACAACACCAGCCACGCTTTGCAGCTCAAAAGCGGCCGCGATCAGGTGCTGCTGCCCAAGCTGGATGAGGTGATTGAAAAACTGCGGGAGATGGCGCATGCCTTTGCCGGGGTGTCGATGCTCAGCCGCACCCACGGCCAAACGGCCAGCCCGACCACGGTTGGCAAGGAAATCGCCAACGTGGTGGTGCGCCTGGTCGCGGCACGTGAAAAAATTGCCAGTGTGAAATTGATGGGCAAAATGAACGGCGCCGTCGGCAACTTCAACGCCCATCTGTCGGCCTGGCCCGAGTTTGACTGGGAAGGCTTCAGCCGCCAGGTCATCGAGAGCCCCGAACCACTGGGCCTGGGCCTGACCTTTCAGCCCTACAGCATCCAGATTGAGCCGCACGATTACATGGCGGAACTGTTTGATGCGGTGGCGCGCGCCAACACCATCCTGATTGACTGGTCGCGCGACGTCTGGGGTTACGTCTCATTAGGCTACTTCAAGCAAAAACTGCGCGATGGTGAGGTGGGCTCCAGCACCATGCCGCACAAGGTGAATCCGATTGATTTCGAAAATGCCGAGGGCAACCTGGGCCTGGCCAACGCGCTGTTGCGCCACATGAGCGACAAGCTGCCGATTTCGCGCTGGCAGCGCGACCTGACCGACAGCACGGTGCTGCGCAACATGGGTGTGGCGCTGGGTTACGCCGTGTTGGCCTACCAGTCGCTGGCCACGGGCCTGGGCAAACTTGAGATCAACGAGGCAGCCATTGCCGCCGACCTCGACAGTTCCTGGGAAGTGATGGCGGAGCCGATCCAAACCGTGATGCGCCGCTTTGGTCTGCCGCAACCCTACGAGCAGCTCAAAAAGTTCACCCGGGGCGAGGCCATGACCCGTGAACTGATGCAAGGCTTCATTGCCGGACTGGACCTGCCGGCGGCCGAAAAGGAACGCCTGCTCGCCATGACGCCCGCCAGCTACGTGGGCAAGGCGGCCGAACTGGCGCGCCGGGTATGAGCCCCGCACTCGGCCCGGTCTGATGGCCATCAAATCCACCATCTTCAAGGCCAGCCTGCAAATTGCGGACATTGACCACGGCTACTACGCCGACCATGCGCTGACGCTGGCGCGCCACCCCAGCGAAACCGACGAACGCATGATGGTGCGGCTGTGCGCGCTGGCCCTGCAGGCGCACCAATTGCAAAGCATCTGTGCTGGCGACGGCACGCTGGCCTTTGGCGCGGGCTTAAGTGACCCCGACGAGCCCGACGCCTGGCTGCGCGACTTCACCGGCCAGACGCGCCTGTGGATCGAGGTGGGGCAGCCCGAGGACAAGCCGCTGCTCAAAGCCTGCGGCAAGGCCGATGCCGTGGTGCTGTATTGTTTCAGCCAGGCCGCCGAGGTGTGGTGGCGCGGCATGGAAAACAAACTGGCTCGCCCAAAAAACCTGCGTGTCTGGCGCATTCCCACGGCTGCTGCGCAGGCCCTGATTCCCATGGCACAGCGCAGCATGACGCTGCAGGCCACCATCCAGGAAGGCATGCTGACACTGGGCGACGGTACCCATAACGTGGATATTGAGCCCCTCATCTGGAAGTAGTTGACAGGCGTCAACTTCATGAAATGTCACAGGGATACCATGCTCCTGTTTCTTTCACTACCTACAAAATTACCATGTCTGCACGCCTCCCCAACAAAGTCTCCCTCATCACCGGCGCCGCCCAGGGCATCGGCCTGGCCACCGCGCTCAAATTTGCCAAGGAAGGCGCCATCGTCATCGTTTGTGACGTCAAGCAGGCAGGTGTCGATGAGGCGGTTGCACAGTGCCGGGCGCTGGGCGCCACGGCAGAAGGCTTTGTCATGGACGTGACCCAGCGCGCCATGGTCGACGACGTGGTGGCCCAGGTCAAGGCCAAATTCGGCCGCATCGACGTGCTGGTCAACAACGCCGGAATCACCCAGGACGCCCGCCTGCAAAAAATGACGCTGGAGCAATTTGACAAGGTCATCGACGTCAACCTGCGCGGCGTGTTCCACTGCTCCCAGGCGGTGGCCGACGGCATGGTGGCCCAGGGCAGCGGCGTCATCCTCAACGCCAGTTCGGTGGTCGGCCTGTATGGCAACTTCGGCCAGACCAACTACGCGGCCACCAAGTTCGGCGTGATCGGCTTCACCAAGACCTGGAGCCGTGAGCTCGGCCCCAAGGGCGTGCGCACCAACGCGGTCGCCCCAGGCTTCATCACCACCCCGATGGTCGCGGCCATGCCCGAGAAAGTCTTGCAGGACCTGGGCGCCAAGGTCGCGTTGCGCCGCCTGGGCAAGCCCGAGGAAATTGCCAACGTCTACGCCTTTTTGGCAAGCGACGAGGCCAGCTACATCAACGGCGAAGTGATCGAAGTCTCGGGCGGCATTTCCCTCTAATCCGACAAACGCCTCAGCCGCCGGGCACCGCTTTCTTTTCAGCGGCGCGCTCGGCGTATTTATTGAACCGCCACGACGTCCCCTCCTGCGTGATGCGGCGCCAGGTGGCGCGCTTCTGAACTGGCCGCATCTCGGTCCAGTACTGGACCTCGGCAAAGCTGCGTCCGCAGCCCTTGCAGACCTCGTCGCCCTGGCTGGTGGAGCAGATAGCAATGCAGGGCGTGTCGGGTGTGCTCTGGTACCAGGTCAGCCAGGCCAGCAAAGCCGCCTCGGGCATGGCCGCCTCGTCAATGTCGTGGCTGCGCTCAAAAGCCATCACCGCGTACACCTCGGCCAGTGCCCGCGTGGGCGGCGGCAGTGACGCACCGTCAACGCTGGGCGACCTGGCGCGCCAGAAATTGATGGCCGACTCGATGTCGGTGATGTGGATGGCCGTCATGGGGTGGGCATCATAGCGCCCCGGCGCCGACACACACCAAGGTGCTAAGCTTGCGCCCATGAAACTTCTATTGAAATGGCTGCTCAGTGCCGCCGCCCTGCTTTGTGTGGCCTACCTTTACAGCGGCGTCGTCGTCAGCAGCTTTGGTGCCGCGCTGGTCGCAGCCTTCGTTATCGGCCTGTTCAACATGGTGCTGCGACCCGTGCTGGTCTTGCTGACCCTGCCAGTCACCCTGGTCACCCTGGGACTGTTCCTGTTTGTCATCAACGCCCTGATGTTCTGGTCCGCCGCGGGCATTCTGGAGGGCTTTTATGTGCGTGACTTCTACGCGGCGCTTTTGGGCTCGCTGATCTACTCACTCCTGGGGTTGCTCATTGATTCAGCCTTCGACCGGAAATAAGCCTCGCGCCTTGCTGCGCCCTCAAGGCTCCTGGGCCTGTTCTTTAAGCAAGGACTCGATTTGCCGGCGCCGCGTGTCGATGATCGACGCATCGATGTGGTCGGCTGAAGAATTCAGCGCGCCCGGACCCCGCAGTCGATCCTGCGCCGCTCTGAGCCGATCGAGCGCGCCCGCATAGTCCAGGTGCGCAACCCGCGCCTCGGCCTCGGCGCGCAGGGCACGCAGATGCTGATTTTGCACGGCGTAAATGCTGGCCAGCGACTGCCATGCCAACGCATCCTGCGGCTGGCTGAACAGCCAGCTTTGGAGGTTTTGCGACGCCTGGTCCAGCACCTCAGCCTGTCCGCCCCGCACCGCCATCTGGGCCTGCAGCACCACGTCCGGACGGCGCAATGCAGCCGGCGGCCTGGCCAGATCCAGCCAGGCACCGGCGGCCGGGGCCTGCCCTTGCGGACGTGACCGATCAGGTGCGGCCAGTTCAATCTCGAGGCCGAGCCAGCGCAGTTGCCGGGCGGCCTCGGGGTCATCATCGACCACCTTTTGCAGGCGCGCAAACTGCTTGCGCGCCTGAGCCGCATCACGCATGTGCATGGCGGCCATGGCAGCGCCGTAAAGGCTGCCGGCCTGTTGCGCCGCCGACCGGCCGGTGAGCCCGGCGTCATCTGCCTGGGCCAGCCAAGCCCGCAGCGCGTCGGCACCCGGGCTGGACAGGACCCTGGCGCGCGCCGTCAGCATGGCATGGGTCATGCCAGGGTCGACAGCAACGGCCTGCGGAGCGCCGAGCGGCAATCGCGACTGCATGTCGGCAATGCGCTCGGTGGTCAGCGGGTGGCTGCGCAGGTAAGGATAGGCGCCGCTGTCATTGAGCCGGGCCGCCTGCTGCAGCTTGTCGAACATGCTGACGAAGCCCTGCGCCTCAAAACCGGCCTGGGTCATCACGCCAAAGCCGATGCGGTCCGCCTCGCGCTCCATGTCGCGTGAAAAATTGAGCTGGCTTTGCGCCGACAGGGCCTGCCCGCCAACGATCAGGGCATTGCCCGCCTCGATGTTTTTGCTGGCCGCCAGAGCACCCAGAATCAGGGCGCCGATCATCCAGGGGGATTGCTGGCTGTTCCTGGAGATCAGGCGCGAAATATGGCGCTGCGTGACATGGCTCAGCTCGTGACCCAGCACCGAGGCCAGTTCATCGCGGCTGCTCACCACCGCCAGCAGGCCCAGATGCAGGCCAAAATACCCCCCCGGCAAGGCAAACGCGTTGACACTGCGGTCGCGCCCCAGGACGATGCGCCAGGCAAAGCGTTCATCGAGTTCGGGCGTCAAATCGCCACGCGCACGGGCGGCGACCAGCAAGGGCTGCCAGATGCCCTGCACATAATCGGTCAGCACCGGATCGTCGATAAAATCGGGGTCACGGTACAGTTCGCGGACGATGCGGTCGCCCAGTCGGCGCTCCGCGCTGGCACTCATGTCACTGCCGTCACCGAGCAGCGGCAGCGCGTTGGCCATGGGTTCCTGCGCCTTCGGCGAGATCGGCAGCGTCAGGCAGACTGCTACAAAAAACAGAGTCGCCCGTTTTTTGAATACAAGGCCGACCCGTGCTTTTGGTTTGGAATGGTCAATCAACATGAGCGATAAATTTTGTGCGCCGGCAAATGAATAGTCCGGACGATGACCGTATGATGCCAGTTGCGTGTAAAGGTTCGGTCAAGCCATCCCCTTTACTTTAGTCCACTTCACCCGCATTTTTGTCATGAGCACCCTCACCCATTTTGACGACCAGGGCCAGGCCCACATGGTTGACGTGGCGGCCAAAGTTGCCAGCCACCGCATCGGCATTGCCGGCGGGCGCATTGACATGCTGCCCGACACCCTGGCCATCATCGAGGCTGGCACGGCCAAGAAGGGGGATGTCCTCGGCATCGCGCGTATTGCCGGCATCATGGCCGCAAAAAAAACCAGTGAGCTGATTCCCTTGTGCCACCCTCTGGCCCTGACCCGCGTGGCCATTGAGTTCAAGGTGACACACACCAGCGAAACCGGGACCAGCAGCGTGCTTTGCAAGGCAACCGTGGAAACGGTGGGGCCGACGGGCGTCGAGATGGAAGCGCTCACCGCCGTCTCGGCCGCCCTGCTCACCATCTATGACATGTGCAAAGCGGTCGATCGCGGAATGGTCATGACTGATATCAAACTGCTCGAAAAACATGGCGGCAAGTCAGGCAGCTTCATCAATCCAACGGCATCACCTCATGGCAACACTTGACAAAACCCTTTGGCCCGCCCGCCTGAGCACATTGACATTGGCCGCCCTGGCCGCAGGCAGCATCGTTTACTGGGGCCTGCGCTGGTCCGAGCCCATCAGTACCCCGCGCGGCAACGGCGAGGGCTACAGCCAAAGTCCGATCGACACAGGCAGGGTGGCCCAATTGCTGGGAGCCGCCAGCAAGCCCGCAGACGAGGATGAGGCGGCGCCTGCGGGGGATGCCGCCGGCCGATACAAACTGCTGGGCGTAATTGCCCAGGGAAAGGGCAGCGGTCTCGGAAGCGCCTTGATCGCGATTGAGAGCGCACCTGCCAAGCCCTACAAAGTGGGCGACAGGCTGTCTGATGACTTGGTGTTGCAGTCGGTTTCCGCGCGCGGCGCCGCCCTTGCGCCCAACATGCAGGCACCGGCAAGCATCACACTTGAGGTGCCCCCTCTTGCCGGCACCAAACCCCAGGGGGCGGTCGAACCATGACAACTCGCCCCCTTTACCAATTCCAGGTCCAGGTCAAACCGCGTTACCTTTCTGATCAGTCAGCTCCGAGGCAAGCCCAGTATTTTTTCGCCTACACCATCACCATTCGCAACACCGGCAACATCGCGGCGCAGTTGATTTCGCGCACCTGGAACGTCAACGACGCCGTCGGCCACCACGAAAAAGTCAAAGGCCTCGGGGTGGTGGGGCACCAACCGCTGTTGCAGCCTGGTGAATCGTTCGAGTACACCAGCGGCACCCGGCTGCGCACACCCACAGGAACCATGCACGGCAGTTTCTTTTGCGTCGCGGAAGACGGTGAGAAATTCGACGTAGACGTGCCCATGTTTGTTTTGGACGCCCTGAGTGAAAGCGGCGGCTCGCGCACCCTGCATTAGCTTCATGGGCGAGTTCGACCTGATTGCGCGTTACTTCAAGCGGCCGGCGCGCCGCGCGGCTCTGGGCATTGGCGACGACTGCGCGCTGCTGCAACCCGCCCCCGGCACCCAGTTGGCGATTTCCTGCGACATGCTGGTCCAGGATCGCCATTTCTTTGCAGGCGTGAGTCCACACAGCCTGGGTCACAAGGCGCTGGCCGTCAACCTGAGTGACCTGGCCGCCTGCGGCGCCAAACCGCTGGCGTTCACCCTGGCACTGGCCCTGCCCGAAGCCAACGAGCCCTGGCTGGCGGCGTTTGCGCAAGGCCTGTTTGAACTCGCCGACGCCCACGACTGCGAACTCATCGGTGGCGACACCACCGCAGGGCCGCTCAACATCTGCATCACGGTGTTTGGCGAGGTGCCGGTCGTCGACGGCCGGTCCCTCGCCCTGCTGCGCAGTGGCGCCAGGGCAGGCGACGATCTCTATGTGAGCGGCACGCTGGGCGATGCCCGGCTGGCGCTGAACGTGCAACAAGGCAAATTGACCCTGCCTGCACATTTGCTGACGGCCGCGCGCGAGCGCTTGGAGCGGCCCACGCCGCGCGTGGGGCTGGGCCTTGCGCTGCGCGGCATCGCCAGCGCGGCCATAGATCTCAGCGATGGCCTGATGGGCGACCTGGGCCATATTCTGGAGTGCTCACAGATCGGCGCGACCGTGCAGGTGGATCGCCTGCTGCAATGCGTCGCCTGTCGCACCAAGCCAGGGTCTGCCGAAATTGAGACCGCCATCAATTTGTCGGAGGAACAATGGCGCACGCTGGCACTGGCCGGCGGGGACGACTACGAGCTGCTTTTTACCGCCTCACCAAGTCAACGGGCTGCCGTGGCCCATGCCGCCCAAACCAGCAGGACCCCGGTGCACCTGGTCGGCCAGATCAACGCCAGCCCCGGCCTGCGGCTGCTGGACGCGCAGGGCCGCGCACTGCCCGCGCATTACGCCTCTTTTGATCACTTTGCCTGAAGCCAAGGTGCTGCCTCGATAATCTGAGCATGCTTGATCCCGAGTCTGTTATCGACCTGCCGCCTCCCGTCAGCACCCGTCCGGTGGTTCCGACGGGCCGTTTCATGATGGCGCACCCGGCCCATGTGATGGCGCTGGGCTTTGGCTCCGGGCTCAGCCCCAAGGCCCCAGGGACCATGGGCACGCTCTGGGCCTGGGCGCTTTTTGTGCTGCTGCAGGACCGGCTCACCGAGTCGCAGTGGGGATGGCTCATTGCCGTCAGCCTCCTGGCGGGCTGCTGGATCTGCGCGATCACGGCCAGACACCTGCGCAGCCTCGACCCCGGCAGCATCGTGTGGGACGAGATAGCCGCTTTCTGGCTGGTGTTGTGGCTGGTCAGCCCGACCGGATTTTTGGAGCAGTTCGCGGCCTTTGCCCTGTTCCGCTTCTTCGATGCTGTCAAACCCGGCCCTGTAGGCTGGGCCGACCAGCTCTACCACCATGTCGACCCCAACACCGACCCCGGCGCCTGGCGCAAGGCGGGCTGGGGCATCATGCTCGACGACCTTGTGGCCGCGTTTTGCACCCTGCTGGTGATGGCGCTATGGCGATCCTGGTAAGACCTGAATCTGCCCAAACCTTGACATAAGCCGACTTGCCTGATGTGCCAGGCTGCTATGCTTTACCCTTTTCACCAAGCCAACCAGACCCCATGAAACACTTCATCGCCACCAGTCTCATCGTCGTCGCCTCGTTCACCGCCTGGGCGGCGGATCCCCAGTCCGGCAAGGCGCCGGTGAAGGGCGTGATCAGTGGCGAAGTCATGGAGGTCAAGGACGTTGACAGCTACACCTACCTGAGACTGAAGACCAGGGACGGCGAAACCTGGGCTGCCGTCAGCACCGCTGGCGTCAAAAAAGGCGCCACTGTCAGCATTGAAAACGCCATGGTCATGAACAATTTCGAGAGCAAGACGCTCAAGAAAACGTTCCCGACCATCGTTTTTGGCACTCTGGGCGGCGCCGCTGCCGGCCAGAGTGCCCTTGGCTCAAAAATGGCCATGGCCACTGTGGCCGATGCCGGCCCGGTCAAGGTCGCCAAGGCCAGTGGCGCCAACGCCTACGTGGTAGCCGATGTGGTCAGCAAATCGGCCCAGCTCAAAGACAAGGCGGTCAAGGTCAACGGCCAGGTGGTGAAGTACAACGCCGGCATCATGGGCAAGAACTGGATTCATCTGCGGGACGGTTCGGGCACCGCCGCCAAAAACGACAATGACATTCTGGTGACCACCGCGGCGACAGCCAAAGTGGGCGACCTTGTGGCGGTTTCGGGTGTGGTTCGCAATGACAAGGACTTTGGCGCTGGCTACAGCTACAAGGTCCTCATTGAAGATGCCACCCTGAACCCCCTCAAGAAATAAGCATCCCGATGCTGGAGAGTTGCGCACTGCTGGCAGCACTGCTGTTGCGAAAGGGCTGGTTGTTGGTCACTGCCGAGAGTTGCACCGGCGGCCTGATCGCCGCCGCCTGCACCGACCTGGCGGGGTCAAGCAACTGGTTTGAGCGCGGTTTTGTCACCTATTCCAACGCCGCCAAAGGCGAGTTGCTGGGCGTCGATGCCGCCTTGATCGACCGGCATGGCGCGGTCAGTGAAGCCGTGGTGCGCGCCATGGCCAGCGGTGCGCTGGCGCACTCGCGCGCCCAGGTGGCCGTCGCGGTGACCGGTGTGGCCGGCCCTGGCGGAGGCAGCGCAGAAAAACCGGTGGGCACGGTGTGGCTGGCCTGGGCGACCCCGATGGGCCTGTACAGCGAACTCAAACACTTTCACGGCGACCGCGCCGCGGTGCGACAAGCCGCGGTGCGCCACGCCCTGAACCGGCTCACACAACACATCCAGACGGAAAACCCATCGTGAAGCTGCTGATTGTTGAAGACGACCTGATGATGGGTGCAGGGCTGCAGGCCGCCCTCAAAAACGCCGGGTTTGACGCCCATTGGGTCACCGACGGGCAAGCCGCATTTGAGTTGTTGACCCAGTCTTTCTTTCGCGTCGCGGTGCTCGACATCAGTCTGCCCGGCCTGGACGGGCTATCCCTGCTGAAGCGACTCAGGGCCAACGGCAGTTCCATGCCGGTGCTGATGCTGACGGCCCGCGACACCACGCGCGACAAGGTCATGTGTTTTGACGCCGGTGCCGACGACTTCCTGGTCAAAACCACCGACATGGAGGAACTGATTGCGCGCCTGCGCGCCCTGGTGCGCCGCGCGGGTTATGTGGGGCGCATCTGCGTGGGCAATCTAACGCTGGATTCAGACACCCTGGTGGTTACCAAAGAGGGCAAGTTGCTGAGCTTGTCAAATCGCGAGTTCGAACTGCTGCGGGTGCTGATGGAAGGGGCCGGGCAAGTCATTTCACGCAGCCGCCTTGAGGAATCCGTGTTTGGCTCAAGCCGCGCCAGCGAAAGCAATGTGCTTGAAGTTCACATCCACAACCTGCGGCAAAAAATTGGCGAATCCAGCCTCAAGACGGTGCGCGGGGTAGGCTATTCACTGACCAAATCATGACCGGTTTCGGTCGCGCCCATATTGCCCTCAGCCACCGCCTGCTGGTGGCGCTCGGCGTGGTCAGTTTCCTGTTCTGGGCGGTCATGACGACCTTTTCCACCCGCGACAACATCATCCAGGTCAACGAGCTCTACGATGTTCACCTGGCGCATACCGCCAAAGCCTTTTTGCAGATGATGGATCCAGATGACGACGAAGAGTTCTTGCCGACCACCCTGTCCTCTGCCGCGATCGATGCGCTCTTCAACAGCTGGCCCGAATTACCCAATCGCGAGACCATTTTTCAGAATTTTCCGCCCAAGGGCAGCAGCCTGAACAGCACCCCGACAAGCCCGGCCTCCCGGACCAGCAACCGACCGCCCGGTTCCAAAAAAATGCAGTACGGCAGCAGCCTGCGTTACCAGCTGTGGCGTGACGACGGCAAGCTGCTGTTTCGCTCGGACAACGCGCCGCTGGCCAGCATCACCTCGGACATGGGCTTTTCAGACAATCTGGATGACCAGGGCCAGGGCTGGCGCAATTATCATGTCCACGACACCGCCCACCGGGTGCACATCATCGTGTCGGAGCCCCATGATTTCCGGGCTCAGTTGGTGCGCAGCATGGTCATCGCCGCGGCCACGCCTGTGGCGCTTGGCCTGCCGGTGCTGTTCTTGTTGCTGTGGTTTTCCATCCGCAAGGGCTTGCATCCACTGGCCGCATTGGGCGATGCGATCACCAAAAGACGGCCCGACAACCTGACCTTGATTGACGTGCGAAGTGTCCCCGATGAGGTGCAGCCCATTGTCACGGCATTAAACGACCTGCTCACGCGAATGGGGCGAACCCTGGACAATGAGCGCCGCTTCACTGAAGATGCCGCCCACCAGTTGCGCACCCCGCTGGCGGCCATCCAGGCCCAGTTGTATGCCGCCCGCCATACCCGGGCCGAGGCCGCGCACCAGCAGGCGCTTGAGCAAATGCAGCAGAGTGTGGAGCGCGGCATTCGCCTGGTCAATCAGTTGTTGACGCTGGCGCGGCTCGACCCCAAGCAGGCCCGGCCAGAATTTCAAAGCATGCACATCGACAAAATTGCCGAGGCCATTTGCGCCGAGTTGGCCCCGTTGGCCTTGCAGCGCGAACAAACTCTGGAATTGATGGCCGATCCCGACTTGCCGCCGGTGCCTGGCAACGCCGACATGCTGGCCATGCTGCTCTCCAACCTGGTGGACAACGCCATCCATTACACGCCGCGCGGTGGCATCATCGTCATCAGTCTCGCTGCCGATGGGACCGGGGTGCAACTGGCGGTCAGCGACGACGGCCCCGGCATCGCGCCCGACCAGCGCCACCGCGTCCTTGAGCGCTTTTACCGCATCGCACAACAAGACCAGCCCGGCACCGGCCTGGGGCTGGCCATCTGCAAGCGCGTGGCCGACCTGCACCACGCCAGGATGACCCTGTCCGAGGGTCTGCAGGGCCGCGGTCTCACGGTGCGCCTGCACCTGGCAACTTGAGCATGGACTTTTTCAGCGGTTTTGCGACCGGGCTGGCGCTGATTGTGGCCATTGGCTCGCAAAACGCCTATGTGCTGCGCCAGGGCATTTTGCGCCAGCACGTGCTGCCGCTGGTGCTGTTTTGTGCGCTGTCCGACGCGCTGCTGATTCTCGCGGGCATTGGCGGTGCCGGCCTGCTGATTCGCGACAACCCTTTGCTGATGAGCCTCACGCGCTACGGCGGCGCCTTGTTTCTTGCGGCCTATGGCATGCTGGCGGCGCGACGTGCCTGGCAAGGCGTATCGATGCCAGTGGCCACAGGTGGCACGGCGACCCTTGCTGCGGCGCTGGCCGCCTGTTTTGCCTTTACCTTTCTGAACCCGCATGTGTACCTGGATACCGTGGTGCTGGTCGGCGCCATTGCCAACCAGCGCCCCGACCCAGCGCGCTGGATCTTTGGCGCCGGTGCCGTCAGCGCCAGCCTGTGCTGGTTTGCGGCCTTGGGATTTGGCGCCCGCTTTCTGGCCCCGCTTTTTGCCACCGCGCGCGCCTGGCGCGTGCTCGACGGGCTGATTGCACTGACGATGTGGGTGCTGGCAGCCATGCTGCTGGGTTAGCGCTAAAGTCACCCCCATGAACTCAAACGAAGAAACCCTGTCCCGCTTCTACACCGCCTTTGCCGCGCTGGATGCCGACACCATGGCCGCCTGTTATGCGGCAGATGCCACTTTCGAAGACCCGGCGTTTTCGCTCAAGGGGCGCCGCGAAATAGCGGGCATGTGGCACATGCTGTGCGCCTCGACCCTGGCCAGACATCGGCAGGACTGGCGTCTTGAATTCAGGGACGTGCGCGCTGACGACAGCACCGGCCACGCGCACTGGGAAGCGCATTACCGCTTCAGCGTGTCCAACCGGCTGGTGCACAACCTGGTTGAGGCCGACTTCACGTTCTCCCCCGACGGCCTGATTGCCAGCCACACCGACCGCTTTGATTTTTGGCGCTGGTCGCGCCAAGCCCTGGGTTATGGCGGCTGGGTGCTCGGCTGGGCGCCGTTTTTTCAAAAGCAAGTGCGGGTGCAAACCCGCGCCGCACTGAACAATTACCTGGCCAGGCACCCTTGACTTGAGGTCAAGCGCCGCAGCATTTCTTGTATTTCTTGCCGCTGCCGCATGAACAGGGATCGTTGCGGCCAGGTTTGGCCGCAGCATGCACGGTCTCCACGCGCGGCCCGATGCTGCGCCACAACTCGCGCAGGTCATACACGGCCCACAGGGCATCGGCAAAGTCGTTGAGGCGCTGCTCGCTGATGGTGGGCAGGCCGTCGTCCTCGAACGCGGCCACCGTCGGGGTGCCGGTGTCGTCCTCGGTCACGGCCACAATACATTCCAGCGCCGCATCGAGGACCTTGGCGGCCTCCTTGTCGCGCGGCGGCGCCCATTCCTCGGGCCAGTTTTCCACCGCGTACATGAAGCCAATCGCCCAAATCTGGCCAAAGGAAGGAATGGGCGAATCGCCCATTTCGGCGCGCTGCTCTTCAGGCAGGGCGGCAATGGCGCCACGCAGGTCCATCACCTCGGGCTGGTAGGCGCGCTCGTCATCGAGCGACTCCACGTCGACGTTGAGGGCTGCGGCGACTTCGTTCAAACGGCGCATCCAGAGGTCGAAAAAGCGCTTGAACTGGGCCTCGTCGGCAAACAAGGGGGTTTCGCTGTCGTCCTCTAGATCCAGCAGCACGGAAAAATACTCGGTCGGGCTGATCGCGCGGCGGCAGCATACCAGCGCAGCCATGAAACCCTCGCAAAACTCCCACTGCGGAGTTTCGTCAAAGCGCGTGCGCAGGTCGTCCAGAATGGTGTCAAGCTCGTCAAAGTCGGCGGACTCTAGCAAGTTGGCAGTGACGGCGGCATCGCCATCCGCCGGAGTCGTGAGATTTGTCATGGGACAGTTGTAAAAGTGTGTGGATGTCAGCATTTTGCCCTGTGTAAAGCTGATATCCTTTGACCATGAACTTCATGCATTCAAAAACCGTCATCCAAGCCGGCACTTGGGCGCTGCCCTTGGTCCTGTCACTGGGATTGGCCGCCTGCGGCGGGGGCGGCGGCGGCACGGTCTCGGTCCCGGTGCTCCCCATCATCACCGTGCCGATTCCCGCCTCCAGCTATGCCGCCGGTTCGGCCGAGTTGGGCGGCTACACGGTCTTGCAGCAAGCCCGGGTGCTGTGTGAGTTTGGAGCACTCAGGCAAGACACCCGGCTCGATGCCGCGGCGCTGAACCACTCGCGTTACCTCACCAGCATCTCAATTGCCAGCGGCACCTCGTTGCTGAGCCATTTTGAGGACATCACCACTGCCCCCTACTACACCGGTTACGCCCCTTGGGACCGTACCTTGGTCACGGGGTATGGCTCCCAGGTCGCAGAGATCCTGGAGGCTACCGTGTGGGATTACGACATCAACAACCCACCCGTCTTTCCCACCTTGGAGCAGCGTGGCGCGGCCTCCATGGTGAGCCTGCTCAACACCGTGTACCACCTGACGGGTGCGATGTACGAGGGTGCCGACGTCGGCTTTGGGACTGATTTGCGCACTGCCACAACGGGTGCCACCACCCGCCGCGAGGAATACCGCTTTGGCTCGCTCAACGGCTACCAAACCAGCCGCATCATGTTTGGCGCCGGCAAGGTGGCGACCTACCCTTGCCAGGGCAGCAGCAATATTCCACCGGCTTTTGTGCCGGCCAACGAGGCGCCCAACCCATTTCCCTCCTTGACCAGCACCAGCCAATCCGTCGGCCCACCGATCTACCTCAAGGTGGATGCCGGGCAAGTTCTCACGGTAACCGCCAGCAGCGTGAGCCAGAACGGTATCAGCGTGCCCACCACGGTGCTGACCAGCGCCAATGATCCCAACATTGACCCCAGCGACGGCAGGCCCTACATCGGCCTGAACGAGGCATTTGTGGTGCCCACCAGCGCCCTGCTCCCCGACACCCTATACCAGGTGAGTCTGGCGGGCACGGTCAACAATGTGGCCTTCAGCCGCAGCTTTAGCATGAGCACCGGTCCGTAGCTCGGGCCTACCCTGGCGTGTTGCCAAGCCCCTGCGCCACCGTGGCATAACGCAGCGCCACGCGCAGTTCGGTCTTCAGCCGCGTGTTGTCCATGCGGCGTGACTCGCTCATGAAACTCAGCAGCATCAGCGGCAATTGAGCCGTGGCCGTGTCACGCGGCACACGGGGTGGCCGTGGCAGGCCATACAGGTCGGCGGCCAGGTCAAAGTAATCACCCATCTTCAGGCAGGTGTCGTCATTGACGTTATAAACCCGCCCGGGCCGGCCACGCCACAGGGCGGCGATGCAGGCACGCGCCAAGTCGTCGGCATGGATGTGGTTGGTATAGACATCATCACTGGCTTGCAGCACTGGCGTTCCCTTCTGCAGCCGCTCGCGCGGGGTGCCTCCCTCGCGGTTGGGCGCGTAGATGCCCGGAATGCGCAAGATATTGACCGGGACGTTCGCAGTGCGGCCGAAGTGCCGAATGCGCTGCTCGGCATCGATGCGCCGCTGCGCCCGGGCGGTGGCGGCGTTTAGCGCGCGCCCCTCGGTGACCACCTCACCCTGGCAATCGCCATAAACACCGCTGGTGGACCCGTAGACCAGGCTTTGCACCTGGGAGCGCCGGCGCAGCACCTGCAGCAGCGCCTGGGTGCGCGGGTCTTGCGGCCCACTTCCCGGCGGCGGCGCCAGGTGCAGCACGCGCGTTGCCAGGCCGCTCAAACGCTTGAGACTCGCGGGCTTGTCCAGATTTCCCACCAGCGGCGTGACACCCAAAGAACGCAACTCGGTCAGGCGCGCGGCCTGCGAGGTCAGCGCCAACAGTCGCACGCGCGGGCTCAATTGCCGGGCCACACGCAGACCCACATCACCACAGCCCACCAATAGCACACGCTCGCGCCGAAAGCGCGCCGGCAGGGCTCCGGGACGGGTGGCGTACAGCAACGCATGGGGGCTTCGCAATGCAGGCAAAATCGACTCCTTTGTTAAAAATGAGCTTTGAGGATAACCACAATATGACCGGCAGCGCCAGCCCAAGTGTTTTTCAGATCACCATTGAACCCAGCGGCCGCATGTTTGCCGTGGCCGCGAACGAGACCATTTTGGCCGCCGGAATTTCGCAAGGTATCAACCTTCCCTACGGCTGCAAGGACGGCGCTTGCGGCTCGTGCAAATGCAAAAAGATCAGCGGCACCGTGCACCACGGCCAGCACCAGAGCAAAGCCCTCAGTGACGCCGAAGAAGCCGAGGGTTTTGTGTTGGCCTGTTGCGCCAGCCCCACCAGTGACGTGGTGCTGGAGTCGCGCCAGGTCACGCTGGCTGGCGCCTTTGCCATCAAGAAGATGCCCACGCGCATCAAGTTGCTGGAAAAAAAATCGCACGATGTGATGCGCCTGCTGTTGCAAATGCCGGCCAACGATACCTTTGCCTACCACGCCGGCCAGTACATCGAGTTCTTGCTGCAGGGCAACCTGCGCCGGAGTTACTCCATGGCCAGCGCACCCCACCTGATTGACCAGGGGCTGGAACTGCACATTCGCCACATGCCGGGCGGAAAGTTCACAGACCACGTGTTCGGCACGCTGAAGGAGCGAGACATTTTGCGCATAGAAGGGCCTTATGGCAGCTTTTACCTGCGCGAAGACAGCGCCAAGCCGATCGTGCTGCTCGCCTCGGGCACCGGTTTTGCGCCGATCAAGGCCATCATCGAGCACATTCAGTTCAAGGGCATCACGCGAGCAGTCACGCTGTACTGGGGCGGCCGCCGGCCGTCTGACCTGTACATGGCCGACTGGGTGCAGGCCAGATTGGCCGAAATGCCGAACCTGCGCTATGTGCCGGTGGTGTCGGACGCGCTGCCAGAAGACGATTGGCAGGGCCGCACCGGTTTTGTCCATCGCGCGGTGCTACAGGACCTTCCCGATCTGGGCGGCCACCAGGTCTATGCCTGCGGCGCGCCGATTGTGGTGGACTCGGCACGGCGCGACTATCTGGCGGCCGGTTTGCCCGAAGACGAGTTTTATGCCGACGCATTTACCTCCGAGGCGGACAAGGCGGCGCACTGAGTCCATGCGGATTCGCAAGTCGTCCTCACATTTCGACACCTGCGTGCGCCAGCACACACAAGAAACCGCCGCACGGCTGGTATAAATTGCTTTTGGCAATTCCCCTAAGGAGAAATCATGACCCATCCACTATCACGCAGTCGCCCGGTGCTTGCCGGCTTGAGCGTCGCCCTGATTCTGCTCAGCGGCTGCGCCAACATGACAGAAACGCAGCGCAGCGCCGCCATCGGCGCCGGTGTCGGCACCTTGGCGGGTGCGGCCATAGGCCAGGACCGGCAATCCGCCGTCATCGGCGCCGGTCTGGGTGCGCTGGGGGGCTACATCTGGTCGAACCAGATGGCGCAGAAAAAACCCGCCATGGAGCAGGCCACCGCCGGCACGGGTGTCGACGTGACACAGACCGCGGACAACCAACTCAAGCTCAGCATCCCGAGCGACATTTCCTTTGACATCAACAGCGCGGTCATCAAGCCCAACCTGCGCCCCATTCTTGACCAGTTTGCCCAAGGACTGGCCAACCAGCCCAACACCGAGATCCGCATCATCGGCCACACCGACAGTACCGGCTCGGACGCCATCAACAACCCGCTGTCGGTCAACCGGGCGGCCAGCGCACGCAACTACCTGGTGTCACGCGGCGTGAGCGGGCAACGCATCCAGATCGACGGGCGCGGCTCCCACGAGCCCATTGCCGACAACTACACCGAGGCGGGTCGGGCCAAAAATCGCCGCATCGAAATGTTTCTGGCTGAGCGGGCCAGATAGAGCGCGCGCCGCGCGTAAAGTATCAGCACGCCCTCGCAGCGTGGGCGTGGTCACCTGTCACAGGGTCAATGTGGGCAGCCACACGGTGACCTGTGTTCCGGTGCCCAAGTCGCTTGCAATCTCGACAATGCCGTGGTGAATATCGACAATTTCCTTGACGATGCTCATCCCCAGGCCGGTTCCGGGAATCTTGCCCGAAACATCGGCGCGATAAAACCGCTCAAATACCCTGGCCAGTTGCTCGGGCGACATACCCATGCCTTGATCGGCCACGGTGATGCCCACCATCGACTGCGTCCCATTTTTTCTGCTGCTATAGCCTATGTGAACCACGCCACCGCCAGGAGAGTACTTGTAGGCATTGGCCAGCAGGTTGGTGATAACCTGCTGAATTTTGCCGGCATCGGCCTGGATCCACATGGCGCTTTCAAGCCGCTCGCACACCGGCGCCAGTCGATCCGGCGGTGGTCGAAAGCCCCGAATGGATTGCTCGACGAGCGCATCGACTTCCACAGGCTTGATGTCAAAATCCTTGCCGCGTCGCGCCTCGATGCGTGCCAGATCCAGCAATTCATTGATGATCGAGGCCATCAGCTCCGACTGCCGGTGAATGGTTTCCAGCAATTCCTTGCGCGTGGCCTCGTCATACGACTCATGGACGAGCAATTCCGAATACCCGTAGATGCTCGCCATGGGTGTTCGCAACTCATGGGCGGCGGTCGACAAAAACTCGCTCTTCATCCGGTCGACTTCGGATTCGTAAGTGATGTCGCGGAAGTACAGAATCTGCGAAACGGACGAAGACCGACTCTGGCGCGCGCCCACCTGCAAAACCCGTTTCATGGGGCCAAGGAGTTCAATGGTGACGCGGCGCCCTTCAACGGCGGAGCCATTGGGGGACATGTCACTTAAAGCACTGACGCCGCAGAACCGGGCAGAAGGAAGACACAGGTCAGCGAGTAGCGTGGAAAACTCGGCTTCGCACTGGCCAAAAACCGACTCCTGTCGCAGGCCAGTCATGTGCAGGAATGCATGGTTCGCGTATTGGATGCGGCCGCTGTGGTCAAAAGAAATGAAACCATCGGGGCTGAGGGTAAAGATGGCGTCCAACTGCGCGTTGCGGTCGCGCACGACCGCCTCCTTGCCCTGCAGTTCCTCAATGATGTTGGCCAGTTCCTGACGCTGGTGATGCAGGCGCAGCGAGGCGTTGTGCAGCGCCTGCTGCAGGTCCTCGATTTCGACCGGCGCTGGCATGACAGACAGTGAATTGCCTTCGGACTGATCCAAAGCCACCGCAAAATTTCTGGCGTGTTCCAGCGCGCGCACGGGTCGACGCAGTGCCAGGAACAAAAGCAGACTCCCAAACACAATCGACACGCAGGCAGAGACGACGGTGGTGACAATAATCTGCTGCCGAATGGTGTCAAGTGCGGCCGTGCTGAAGTCGCCATGGACCCATCCCAGGGTGTCACCCACCACCACTGGCGCCCACACATCCATGTGACTGCCGAATTCCTCGTCGGTCACGATGAACGTCGAGTCAGCGGACTGTGGCAACGACAAGCGGGTGCCGGGTGCATCGATGATGATCTTGTTCTTGCCCTCGGCCCGCCTGACATGGCTCAGTATCCGACCCTCGGCATCGGTAATCAGCAACTCCAGCACATCCGGAAAATCCAATGAACGCAGCAGAAAGTTGTCGAGTTCGTCAAGACTTCCCAGCACCAGGGGCTTGGCCACTGACACCGCGAGGTTTTTTACCAGCGCATTGGCCTGGTTTTCGATGCTCCTTTGAGCGGTCGTCACTTGTTGATGCTGGTTGAAACCCGAATGAGCGGCAATCACGATCAGCAGAATCACCGAGATCAGCAGCATCAGCTGCGGCTGCATGCGCCTGGGCAGCCACCGGCGCGTCATGGCTTGGACGCCCTGACCACGTATTTCTCGAGACCGAACTTCTCCAATGGGAAGTAGTCCCGCATGTAGTCAGCGCGGCGCAACGAATCCATTTGAACGTTGGCCATGAGCGCCTGCCCAACGGGCTCCGCTGCGACGCGCAGCAGCACCTCGGTCACCTGCTTGCGCACCGCCTCCGGAACCCGCGGGTGGGCGCTCAAGGGATGGGGCGGCACACCGGGCGTTTCCATGAGCACGCGAAGATGGGCGCGCACCTCTTCGGGTTCGTCTTCCAACGTGGCATGGATGCCGCCGCCTGCGGCCGCACGGCCTGACGTCACGTGACGGTAAACATTGGAATGCGTCTTCACATACACCGGGTTGATCCTGATTTTGGTCTGCTCTGCCAGCAAGGCACGCATCCACAAGGACGCACCGAACGCATTCGGCGCGGGAAAAGCAATGTCTTTCCCATTCAGATCACTGACCGTCTTGATGGGGTCATCCTTGCGCACCACCAGCACCCCGGTCAGCAAATTGCCGCCCCGGACCAGCGGCAGGTAGCCCTTGGCGCGTTTGGCCATCACCTGGTGGTAGGGATTCATGTACGCAAAATCCGGCTGCCCTGCCAGCAAGGCGTCTTCAAATTCGGGAATGCTCGCGGCGACAACGAGCGTGAAATTGAGACCGGTTTCCTTTTTCAGCCGGTCAAGCAGCGGTGACCAGTCGCGGTAGATCTCAACCGCCGGGAACTGCGGGACGATGGCCACCGAATAGGTGTCTGACGCGTGCGCGGTGGGCGACCCCATCAGCGCGCAGGCAGCCAGCCAAAAAGACAAGAACACTTTGTAACGGGATTTGCAAGCCAATGCCATTTTGAGCGCGCCTCAAGTTGAAAGAATACTGGGTAATATAGATCAGACTGGAGGCGGTCTTGCGCGCCTTGCTGGCAAGGCGTGAAAGTGGCGGGTATTCCGGTGAGCTAATTTCAATCGGTCTTGGCCCCGGTCTCGAACCACTGCTTGATCAGCATGCGCTCGGCTTCCGAGATGCCGGTGGTGTTGTTCATGGGCATGATTTTGCTGACCACCACCTGCTGGTAGATGGCTTGCGCGTGTATCTTGACGCTGGCGGCTGAATCGAGCCGCACGTTTTTCATTTGCACTTGTGCACCGTGGCACAAATAACAACGTTGCGCCAGGATGGGCTGCAGCGTGGCGTAAGCAATGGCGCCGCCCGTGCTGGTCTCTGCCGCATCAGCGGCCACCGGTGGCGTCTTGACAGGCTCGGGGGCCAGCCAGACGATCATGGCCACAATCACCGCCACGCCCACCGCGGCATAGGGCCAGGGGTTGGCATTGCGGCCCAGTTTGAAGCCGTGGCGCATGACAAAAAACTGGCGGATGGCAGCGCCGGCAAACATCATGGCAATCAGCACCAGCCAGTTTTGTGGATGCGTGTAGGTAAAACTGTAATGGCCGCTGAGCATGGCAAACAGCACCGGCAGCGTAAAGTAGGTGTTGTGCACGCTACGCTGTTTGCCGCGAATGCCGTGGATCGGGTCCACCGGCGCACCGGCCTTGATGGCGGCCACCACCTTGCGCTGTCCCGGAATGATCCAGTGCGCCACATTGGCGCTCATGCTGGTCGCCAGCATGGCACCCACCAACAAGAACGCGGCGCGCCCCGCAAACCAGTGGCAGGCCAGCCAGCTCGCCACGCAGACCAGCAGCAACACCAGTGCGCCAACGATTGCGTCACCGTTTTTGCGCTGCCCGTACAGCCGGCAGATCAGGTCATACAACAGCCAGAACACCACCAAAAACAAAATCGCTACGGTGACGGCCTGCCACGGGGCCCAATCCATTTTTGACTTGTCAATCAGGTAGGTGCCCGCGCTCCACAAGTAGGACACGGTGAACAGCGCAAAACCAGTGAGCCAGGTGCTGTAGCTTTCCCAGTAAAACCAGTGCAAGTGCTTGGGCAACTGCGGCGGCTTGACGGCAAACTTGACCGGGTGATAGAACCCGCCGCCATGCACCGCCCAGAGTTCACCGCTGACACCTTGTTTTTTGAGGTCTTCGTCTTCAGGCGGGGTCAGGCTGCTGTCCAGAAAGACAAAATAAAACGAGGAGCCAATCCAGGCGATGGCGGTGACCACGTGCGCCCAGCGCAGCAGCAGGTTGAGCCAATCCAAAATGTAACTTTCCATCATGCTTCCTTGGTTGCTTCGCTCTGATCCGAGCCGGGTGGTATCTCTGATTGCAGGAGTTGCGCCGCCACTGCGACGGCAATCACGTCGGGGGCTTTGCCAACAATGCCGGGCACGCCAATCGGGCAGGTCACGCGCGCCAGTTCCAGCGCGCTGAAACCGCGCTCGGTCAGCCGATGGCTGAACACGGCCCATTTGCTGCGGCTGCCGATCAGGCCGATGAAGGGCAAATCCCCTTGAGAACGTTGGCGCAGCAAACATGCGGCCACCACGTCCAGGTCTTCGGCGTGGCTGAAACTCATGATCAGAACCCTGGACCCGGGCGCCAACCCGGCCACGGCACGCTGCACCGGCTCGGAATATTCGGCATGGACATTGGCCGGCAGGGTGCCAGGAAAAATTCCGTCGCGGCTGTCAAACCAGTGCACCAAGAATGGCAAATGGCCAAGCAGTTGCACCAGGGCGGCAGCCACATGGCCACCGCCGAACAGGGCGACGGGTGGCCAAAGCGCCTGCTTTGCCGCAAAATGCTGGCGCAGGCGGGGCTGGTCTGACACACTGACTGGCTCAAATTGCAGCGTGACCTCGCCGCCGCAGCACTGGCCCAATGACGGCCCCAGGGCGTAACGCCGTGCGCTCGGCCCGGAGGGCCGGCGCAAGAGTTCCCGGGCCTGCTCAATCGCCTGCCACTCCAGATGGCCGCCGCCAATGCTGCCCACGGTGATGCCGGCAAACACCGCCATCCAGGCACCGGCCTCACGCGGCACCGAGCCACGATGCGCCTGCACCGTGACCCAAACCGCCTGTTGCGAGCCCAAAAGCCCCAAAAACTGCGCTTCAACAGTCACAATTGATTACCTTTTAGTTCCAGCCCGGGCGACAAATAGCGCATTTTGAGGCACATTACGGGTTTGCCAGTGGCAGGCAAAGGCAGATCGCGCAAGCCAGCAATTTTTTCGAGACACCCCATGAACATATTTGCCCCTTTACGCTTCAAGCAAATTCCGTTGCGCCTGGTGGCCAGCGCATTGGTGATATTGACTGGCTGCACCTCGACACCCTTGCCACCCCCGCCCGCGCCCCTGCCCGTCGTACCGCCCGCGCCCCCGCCCGCCCCGATCGTCGTGGCACCTCCTCCCACGCCTCTCCCCTCGTATGTGTCGAACGCCGTCACCCCCCGCGCTTACCGACACGACGCGGCCAGCCACCTGTATGAGCGCAATTTGCAGCGAATCTACCGTGGCAAGATGCCGCCGCTGCTCTACGCCGTGGGCGTTTTGCAGGTCGAGGTGGATGACAAGGGCCATGTCACCGGCACCAGTTGGATGCGTGCCCCGAAACACGCGCCCGAGGTGATGGCAGAGATCGAGCGCACCGTTCGCCAGGCCGCCCCCTACCCCGCCCCTGTGCGCATGGGCCGGGTCACCTACACCGACACCTGGCTCTGGCACAAAAGCGGCCAGTTCCAGCTCGATACGCTGACAGAAGGGCAATTCTGAGACATCGCGGGGCAGACCGCACCCCATCACGACCCCCGGTAGGTTGAATAGCTCCACGGGCTCACCAGCAGGGGCACGTGGTAATGCTGCTCCGGGGCGGCCACACCAAAGTCCAGACACACCCGATTCAAAAAGTTGGGCTCAGGCAGGGTCACGCCAGAAGCCTTGAAATACGCCGCCACATCAAACACCAGCCGGTAGGTGCCGCGCTGCAATTCGGTCGCGTCGAGCAGCAGCCCGTCGGGGTTGCGGCCGTCCTGGTTAAGCACAAACTGTTTCAGGCAGCGCTCCCCGCCGGGCCCGGTCGCATACAGGGCCACCGCCATGCCTGCTGCCGGCCTGCCATGCATGGTGTCGAGAACATGTGTGCTGAGTCCCATGGTGCTTTCCTTAAAAAGTTTGCCAAAGTGTATACACTTTTTCTGCAAACGGCTATCATCCGGGCATGGCAACCGAACAAATTATTCCCGTCAGCACAAGCACTTCAAGCACCGACCAGATCGTGGCGGCGCTCACCCAGGCCATCGTGTCGCACCGGCTCAAGCCCGGCACCAAGCTGGCCGAGCAAAAAATTGCGGGCCAGTTCGGGGTGTCGCGCACGCTCGTGCGCCAGGCCCTGTTTCAGCTGTCGCAGCACCGCCTGATCAGCATGGAGCCGGCGCGCGGCGCCTATGTGGCCAGCCCGTCTGTGGCCGAGGCCAAGCAGGTGTTTGCGGTGCGCCGGATGCTTGAGCTTGAGACCACGCGCGCCTTTGTGCGCCAGGTCACGAGCAAACAGATCAAGGTGCTTCAGGCCCACATCAAGGCCGAACAAGCCGCATTGGCGCTCAATGAGGCCAACGGGCGCAGCCAGCGCAACGAGTTGCTGGGCGACTTCCATGTGCGCATGGCCGAGCTCATGGGCAACCAGGTGCTGGCAGAGTTGCTCGGCGAGTTGATCTCGCGCTGCTCGCTGATCACGCTGATGTACCAGTCCACCCGCGCGGCCGAGCACTCCAGCGACGAGCACGCGCAAATCGTCAAGGCGCTGGCCGCCAAGGACGAGGCTCTGGCGGTGCGCCTGATGGAAGAACACCTGCACCACGTCGAGGCCAACCTCGACTTCGAACCCGCGCCAGCGCCCGAAGCAGTCGACGCGATTGCCATCGCTTTTGCCTGACCGCATCCAGACTTTCAAGCCCGCCCATGATCCACTACGACAGCACCCTTCCCTACCCGCGTGACCTCAGGGGCTACGGCCCCACGCCGCCCCATGCCCGCTGGCCCAACCAAGCCCGCATTGCGGTGCAGTTTGTCCTGAACTATGAAGAAGGCGGCGAGAACTGCGTGCTGCATGGCGACGCGGGCTCGGAGCAATTTCTGTCCGAGATGGCCAACCCGGCCAGCTACCCGGACCGGCACATCAGCATGGAGGGCATCTACGAATACGGCTCGCGTGCCGGCGTGTGGCGCATTTTGCGCGAGTTCGAGCAGCGCGGCCTGCCGCTCACGGTGTTTGGTGTCAGCATGGCCCTGGCGCGCACCCCGGAACTGGTGCGCGCCTGCCAACAATTGGGCCACGAGATCGCCTGCCATGGCTGGCGCTGGATCCACTATCAGAACCTGCCTGAAGAGGTCGAGCGCGAACACATGGCGCGTGGCATGGAGATCCTGACCGGACTCATGGGCAGCCGGCCGCTGGGCTGGTACACCGGTCGCGACAGTCCCAACACGCGCCGGCTGGTGGCCGACTACGGCGGCTTTGACTATGACAGCGACTATTACGGCGACGACCTGCCGTTCTGGATGACGGTGGCCAAGACCAGCGGCGACGTGGTGCCGCAACTGATCGTGCCCTACACGCTGGACTGCAACGACATGCGCTTTGCGCTGCCGCAGGGCTACGCCTACGCCGACCCGTTTTTCCAGTACCTCAAGGACACGTTTGACGCGCTCTATGCCGAGGGCGACCCGGCCGGGCTGGACGCCCCCAAGATGATGAGCGTGGGCATGCACTGCCGCCTGCTGGGCCGGCCCGGGCGCATTGTGGCGCTGCAGCGTTTTCTGGACTACATCGGCCAGCACAACAAGGTATGGGTCTGCCGGCGCATCGACCTTGCGCGGCACTGGCAATCGACGCATCCCTACACAACCCAGGCCTGACACCATGCCCCTGACGCTTGACCAACTCAACAGCGCCCCGGCCGATACGGCCCTGCAACTGCTTGACGGCCTGTACGAACACTCGCCCTGGATCGCGCAGGCCGCGCTCGCGCAGCGGCCGTTTTTGTCGCTGCCCCAGCTTAAATTCATCCTGGCCCAGGTGGTCAGCAGCGCCCCGCGCGAGGCCCAGCTCGGCCTGATCCGCGCCCACCCGGAACTGGCGGGCAAGGCCATGGTGAGCCAGAGCCTCACAGCCGAGTCAACCAACGAGCAAAACAAGGCCGGGCTGACCCACTGCAGCGCCGAAGAATTTGCCCGACTGCTGCAACTCAATGCCGACTACAACGCCAAATTCGGCTGGCCGTTCGTTCTGGCGGTGCGTGGGCCCCGCGGCCTGGGCCTTGGCCGGGCCGGGATCATTGCCACGTTTGAGCGACGCCTGCACGGCCACCCTGACTTCGAGTTGCAGGAATGCCTTCGCAACATCCACCGCATTGCCGAGTTGCGCCTCAACGACAAGTTTGGCGTCAAGCCCGATCTGGGCGACCGGGTATGGGACTGGCAGGAGCAATTGAGCCAGTACTCGGAAGCGCCGGATCAACTCACCGTGACCTACCTGACCGACGCGCACCGCGCCTGCGCCGCCTTCATTGCGGCGCAGATGCGGGCCTGCGGCTTTGACAGCGTGGACATCGACGCGGTGGGCAATGTGGTGGGGCGTTATGACGCCATGACGACGGGCAAAACCCTGCTCACCGGCAGCCACTATGACACCGTGCGCAACGGCGGCAAATACGACGGCCGCCTCGGCATTTTTGTGCCCATGGCCTGCGTGCGTGACTTGCATCGTGCGGGCAGGCGCCTGCCGTTCGCCATCGAGGTGGTGGCCTTTGCCGAAGAAGAAGGCCAGCGTTTCAAGGCCACCTTTCTGGGCTCGGGCGCGCTCACCGGCGACTTCAATCCCGCCTGGCTCGACCAGTTGGATGCCGATGGGGTGTCGATGCGCGCTGCGATGCAACAGGCGGGCCTGTGCCCGGACGACATCAGCAGCCTCAAACGCGATCCGGAAAGCTACCTGGGCTTTGTCGAAGTGCACATCGAACAGGGCCCGGTGCTGAACGCGCTGAACCTGCCGCTGGGGGTGGTGACCTCCATCAACGCCAGCGCGCGTTACAACGGCGAGGTCAAGGGCACCGCCTGCCACGCGGGCACCACGCCCATGAACCAGCGCGCTGATGCCGCCTGCGCTGTCGCCGAATTCATGCTGGTCTGCGAACAACGCGCCCTGCGCGACGGCGACTCGGTTGCCACCGTGGGTCAGCTCCAGGTGCCCAACGGCTCGGTCAATGTGGTGCCGGGCCGCTGCCAGTTTTCGCTCGACCTGCGCGCACCCAGCAATGCGCAGCGCGACGCCATGCAGGCCGACCTGCTGAGCGCCTTTGCCACCATCTGCGCGCAACGCAAGGTCAGCCACAGCATCACCGAATCCATGCGCGCCAGCGCCGCGCCGAGTGCGCAGCATTGGCAAAGCCGCTGGGAGAACGCCGTGACCAGCCTGGGCGTGCCTGTTTACCGCATGCCCAGCGGGGCCGGTCACGATGCCATGAAGCTGCATGAAATCATGCCGCAAGCCATGCTGTTTGTGCGCGGCCAGAACGCCGGCATCAGCCACAACCCGCTCGAATCCAGCACCAGCGACGACATGCAACTGGCGGTGGAGGCTTTCACAAACTTGCTGATGCAGCTGGGTAACCTGAGCTCTGTGGGGCCTGATTCATTCGGCCAGGTCGACTGAATTCGACCCCACCACACCCCGGAACAACAAGGACAAAACTTCCATGACCATGACCCCCTACACCCAACTTGACGCCTGGATCGACACCCACTTTGACGAACAGGTGCGCTTCCTGCAGGAACTCATCCGTGTGCCCACCGACACCCCCCCGGGCAACAACGCGCCCCATGCCGAACGCACGGCCGAGCTGTTGCAGGCCATGGGCATCGAGGCCGAAAAGCACCCGGTGCCCGCCGCTGAGGTGCAGGCCGCCGGCCTGCAAAGCATCACCAACCTGATCGTTCGGCGCCGTTACGGGGCGGGCGGAAAAACCATTGCGCTCAATGCCCATGGCGACGTGGTCCCGCCCGGCGAGGGCTGGACACACGACCCCTACGGCGGCGAGATCGCCGACGGCAAAATTTACGGCCGCGCCAGCGCAGTGAGCAAGTGCGACTTTTCCACCTTCACCTTTGCCATGCGCGCGCTAGAAGCCGTGTGCAAGCCGACCAAGGGCAGCATTGAGCTCTTGTTCACCTACGACGAGGAGTTTGGCGGCGAAGTGGGCCCGGCCTGGTTGCTGCAACACCAACTCACCCGGCCCGACCTGATGATTGCCGCGGGCTTCAGCTACCAGGTGATCACCGCGCACAACGGCTGCCTGCAGCTCGAGGTGACTGTGCACGGCCAGATGGCGCACGCGGCCATTCCCGAATCGGGCGTCGACGCCTTGCAGGCCGCGGTGCAGATATTGAGCCTGCTGTACGCGCAAAACACGCTGTACAAATCCATCAGCTCGAAGGTTCAGGGCATCACCCACCCCTACCTGAACGTCGGCCTGATCAGCGGCGGCACCAACACCAACGTGGTGCCGGGAACAGTCAGCTTCAAGCTCGACCGGCGCATGATCCCCGAAGAGAATGCCTCCGAAGTTGAAGCCAATCTGCGCCAGCTGATTCGTGACGCCGCTGCCGCCTTGCCGGGCATCACGGTGGATGTCAAGCGCATGTTGCTGGCCCATTCGATGCAACCCCTTCCCGGCAACCAGCCACTGGTCGACGCCATTCAGCAACACGGCAAGACCATTTTTGGTGAGGCGATCCCGGCACTGGGCACACCGCTGTACACCGACGTGCGCCTGTTTGCCGAAGCCGGAATTCCCGGTGTGATCTATGGGGCCGGGCCGCGCACAGTGCTCGAGTCCCACGCCAAGCGCTCGGACGAGCGGCTGGAACTCGAAGACCTGCGCCGCGCCACCAAGGTCATTGCGCGCACCCTGCATGACCTGCTGACTTGAAGCCATCAGACTAGGGTAAACATGTATACAAGTATATTGTAAAAGTGTATACATTTAAGCTTCCAAGTTTTACTCAGGAGCTTTTAAATGGCCAGTTCCGTTCACCCGGTCGACGAACACCTTCCCACCGGCAAGGTCGCCGCGCTGGGCCTGCAACATGTGCTGGTGATGTACGCCGGCGCCATTGCGGTGCCGCTGATCGTCGGCCGAGCCCTCAAGCTCAGCCCCGAAGACGTGGCTTATCTGATCTCTGCCGACCTGTTCTGTTGCGGCCTGGTCACCCTGATTCAGTCGCTCGGCGCCACGCAGTGGTTTGGCATCCGCCTGCCGGTCATGATGGGGGTGACCTTTGCGTCGGTGGCACCCATGGTGGCCATGGCCAACGCCAACCCAGGCGCCCTGGGCGCGCAGCTTATTTTTGGCGCCATCATCGGCGCGGGCGTGATCTCGGTCCTGATCGCACCCATGGTCAGCCGCATGCTGCGATTCTTCCCGCCGGTGGTGACCGGCACCATCATCGTGGTGATTGGCATCAGCCTGATGCGCATCGGCATCAACTGGATTTTCGGCAACCCGTTCGGCCCCACGGCGCCCGCGATTGTCAATCCTGAGCATGCCAAATGGCTGGCCGACGTGAGCCAGGCGGCCGGCACCCCGGGCTCGGCGCTGCCCGCCGTGCCAAAAGACCTGGCCCTGCTGCCCAAGCTGCCCAACCCCAAATATGCAGACCTGTCCGGCGTGGGCATCGCGGCCCTGGTGCTGGTGTCGATCATGATGATCGCGCGTTTTGGCAAGGGTTTCCTGGCCAACATCTCGGTGCTGCTGGGCATTGTCATCGGCGGCGTGGTGGCCACAGCCATGGGCCTGATGGACTTCAGCAAGGTGGAGAAAGCCGCCTGGTTCGACGTGGTGCTGCCGTTTCACTTTGGCATGCCGCAGTTCGACCCCATTCTGATTCTGACCATGACGCTGGTGATGATTGTGGTGATGATCGAGTCCACCGGCATGTTCCTGGCGCTGGGCGAAATGACCGACCGCAAAATCGACCAGCCCGCACTGGCGCGCGGTCTGCGCACCGACGGCCTGGGCACGCTGATTGGCGGCATCTTCAACACCTTCCCCTACACCAGCTTTTCACAAAACGTGGGCCTGGTGGCGGTCACCGGCGTGAAGAGCCGCTTTGTCTGCGTGGCCGGCGGCCTGATCCTGATCATGCTGGGGCTGCTTCCAAAGATGGCGGCGCTGGTGGAGTCCCTGCCCACCGTGGTGCTGGGCGGTGCCGGGCTGGTGATGTTTGGCATGGTGGCCGCCACCGGCATCCGGATTCTGGCCGGGGTGGACTTCAAGAAAAACAGCTTCAATGCCATGATCGTCGCGATCTCGATTGGCGTGGGCATGGTGCCGCTGGTTGCGCCCAACTTCAAGCAATGGATGCCGCACGGCATTCACCCGCTGATTGAGTCCGGCATCCTGCTCGCCAGCCTGTGCGCGGTCAGCCTCAACCTGTTTTTTAACGGCGCGCAGGCGGACACGTCGGCTGCCATCAAGGCGGCCGCCCAGGCTGACACCCACTGACTTTCAGCGCGGGTTTGTCAGTCAACTGCCCGCCAGCAGGTGTAAAGTGCGTGCCATCCACTTCACGAGGAAACCTAGATGAGTAATGAACTTTCACAGGCAGAACAAGCCCTGGGCGACGCATCGCGTGACTACCACCGCTTTCCCACCCGCGGCAAGATCTCGGTCAACGCCACCAAGCCCCTGGTAAACCAGCGCGACCTGGCGCTGGCCTATTCGCCCGGCGTGGCCTACCCCTGCCTGGACATCCAGGCCAACCCCGACCTGGCCTACGAGTACACCAGCCGCGGCAATCTGGTGGGCGTGGTCACCAACGGCACCGCGGTGCTGGGCCTGGGCGACATCGGCCCGCTGGCCGGCAAACCGGTGATGGAAGGCAAGGGCTGCCTGTTCAAGAAATTTGCCGGCATCGATGTGTTTGACATCGAGCTCGCCGAGCGCGACCCCGACAAGCTGATCGAGATCATTGCCGCGCTCGAGCCCACACTGGGCGGCATCAACCTCGAAGACATCAAGGCGCCCGAGTGCTTTTACATCGAAGAAAAGCTCAAGGCCCGCATGGGCATTCCGGTGTTCCACGACGACCAGCATGGCACCGCCATCATCAGCAGCGCCGCGCTCATCAACGCCCTGGAACTGGTGGGCAAGAAAATCGGCGACGTCAAGGTGGCGGTGTCGGGCGCCGGCGCGGCCGCCATCGCCTGCCTGAACGTGATGATCGGCCTGGGCGTGCAGGTCAAGAACGTGTTCATTTGCGACTCAAAGGGCGTGGTCTACAAAGGCCGCCCCGGTGGTTATGACGAGTCCAAAGCCCGTTTCGAGCAAGACACCAGCGCGCGCACACTGGCCGATGCCGTCAACGAGGCCGATGTGTTCCTCGGTTGCTCGGCCGCGGGCGTGCTGACACAAGACATGGTCAAGTCCATGGCAGACAAGCCCATCATCCTGGCACTGGCCAACCCCGAACCTGAAATTCGCCCGGAACTGGCCAAGGCGGTGCGGCCTGACTGCATCATTGCCACCGGCCGCTCGGACTACCCGAACCAGGTCAACAACGTGCTGTGTTTCCCCTACATCTTCCGCGGTGCGCTCGACTGCGGCGCGACCCAGATCACGGAAGCCATGAAGCTGGCCTGCGTGCACGAGATTGCCGCCCTGGCCAAGGCCGACATCAGCGAGGAAGTGGCGCATGCCTACGCCGGCCAGGACCTGGCTTTCGGCGTCGACTTCATCATTCCGAAACCCTTCGACTCGCGCCTGATTTTGCGCATTGCACCCGCCGTGGCGGCCGCGGCCGAAGCCTCGGGCGTGGCCAAGCGCCCCATCAAGGACATGGACGCTTACCGTCGCCAATTGTCACGTTTCATTTACTCCACCGGCTTGCTGATGGAGCCGGTGTTCAACGCCGCCCGCAATGCGCCCGACAGCGCCAAACGGGTCGCCTATGCCGAGGGGGAAGACGACCGTGTGCTGCGCGCGGCGCAACTCGTGGTCGAGGGTGGACTGGCCCGGCCCATTTTGATCGGCCGCCCGGCGGTCATCGAGGCCCGCATTCTCAAGGCCGGCTTGCGCCTGCAACTGGGCCGCGACTATGACTGCTGCAACCCCGAGGACGACCCGCGTTTCCGCCAGTACTGGGAAACCTACCACCAGGTCATGGGCCGCCGTGGCGTGAGCCCCGAGGCAGCCAAGGCCGCCGTGCGCCGCTCCACCACCACCATCGCCGCACTGATGGTCAAGCTCGGCGACGCCGACGCCATGCTGTGCGGCCTGCATGGCCGTTTTGACGTGCACCTCGAGCATGTGCGCGACATTCTTGGCGTCAAGCCGGGCGCCTCCGGCTTTGCCACCCTGAACGCGCTGATGCTGGAGCAATACTCCATCTTCGTCGCCGACACCTATGTCAACGAAGACCCCAGCGCCGAGCAACTGGCCGACATTGCCCGCATGGCCGCCGACGAGGTGCGCCGCTTTGGCATCGCACCCAAGGTTGCATTTTTGTCGCACTCCAATTACGGTTCGTCCAACCGGGGCTCAGCCCGCAAGATGCGCCGGGCGCGCGACCTGTTCAAGGCCACCTGCCCCGACATCGAGTGCGACGGCGAGATGCAGGGCGACGCCGCCCTGTCGGAAGACATTCGCCACGCCACCCTGATCGACAACACCCTGAGCGGCGCAGCCAACATCCTGATCTGCCCGAACCTGGACTCCGCCAACATCCTGTTCAATGTGCTCAAGATGACGGGCAGCAACGGCCTGACGGTCGGTCCCATCCTGCTGGGCTCGGCGGCGACCGCACATGTTCTCAACCCGTCCAGCACCGTGCGCCGCGTCGTCAACATGACCGCGCTGGCGGTCGCCGATGTGAGCGCGCTGCGCTGAACAACCCGCCCCTGAGCGGGGCTGGCCGGCCGCAACCGCGCCCTGTGCACCATACGCGTGCACAGGGCGTTTATTTTTGTTATGGTCTGGCTCGCAAGGCCTGGCACCTTTATTGCTGATCACCATGCAAACACTCAAACTTTTGGAGTCCTCATGTCAAAACGCTTCTTCCTGAAAACTGCGGCCAGCCTGGCTGCCGTGGGCTTCCTGGGCCTGGGCCTGGCCCAGGCGCAAACCACCCCCATCAAATTCCAGCTCGACTGGCGCTTCGAGGGCCCCAGCGCCTTGTTTCTGACGCCCGTTGCCAAGGGCTATTTCAAGGACGCCAAGCTGGACGTGACGGTTGACGCGGGCAACGGCTCGGGTGGCGCCGTGACCCGCGTGGCCTCTGGGGCCTATGACATGGGTTTTGCCGACCTGGCCGCCGTGATGGAGTTTCACGCCAACAACCCCGAGGCGCCCAACAAGCCTGTGGCCGTGATGATGGTCTACAACGACACCCCGGCGTCGGTCATGGCCCTGAAGAAATCCGGCATCAAGACCCCGGCTGACCTCAACGGCAAAAAATTGGGCGCCCCCGTCTTTGATGCCGGCCGGCGCGCCTTTCCGATTTTTGCCAAGGCCAATGCCATCAGCGGTGTGAGCTGGACCGCGATGGACCCGCCGCTGCGTGAAACCATGCTGGTGCGCGGCGACATCGACGCCATCACCGGGTTTACCTTCACCTCGCTGCTGAACCTGGAGGCGCGCGGCGTCAAGGCCGCCGACGTAATGGTGCTGCCCTACCCGGCATTTGGCGTCAAGCTGTACGGCAACGCCATCATCGCATCACCCAAGCTCATCAAGGAGAACCCTGAAGCCATCAAAGCCTTTCTGGCCGCGTTTTCCAAAGGCGCCAAGGACGTGATCGCCAACCCGGGTGCCGCCATCAACGACGTCAAGGCGCGCGACGGCATTGTCAACGTGGCATTGGAAACCCGCCGCCTGCAACTGGCCATCGACACCGTGATCAACAGCGCGAACGCCCGCGCCGAGGGTTTTGGGCAGGTCAACGGCCCGCGCCTGGCACTGATGGCCTCCCAAGTTTCGGACGCTTTCAACACCAAAACCCGGATCAACCCGGACGCGGTCTGGAATGGCAGCTTCTTGCCACCCAAGGCGACGCTGGATGTGCTGCCGAAAAAATAGGCCATGATGCACAGCGCACCCAGTCCCTGGTTTGTCGACTTCTCGGACGTCTGGCTGGCCTACAACGACGAACTGCTGGAACAAAACCAGTTTGCGGTAGAGGCCATCGACATGAAGGTGCGCCAGGGCGAGTTCATCGCCATTGTGGGCCCGTCCGGGTGCGGCAAATCGACCTTCATGAAGCTGGCCACCGGTTTGAAGATGCCCTCCATGGGCAAGATCCACATCGACCAGCAGCCAGTCGCCGGCCCGCTCAAAATTTCCGGCATGGCGTTTCAGGCACCGTCACTGTTGCCCTGGCGCACCACGATGAACAACGTGCTGTTGCCGCTGGAAATTGTGGAGCCCTACCGCAGCAACTTCAAGGCCAGGCGCAAGGAATACGAGGAGCGCGCCCGCGGGCTGCTGCAAAAAGTCGGCCTGGGCGGCTACGAGGACAAATTCCCCTGGGAGCTCTCGGGGGGCATGCAGCAGCGCGCCAGCATTTGCCGCGCGCTGATTCACGAGCCCAAGATGCTGCTGCTCGACGAGCCTTTTGGCGCGCTCGACGCGTTCACCCGCGAGGAGCTTTGGTGCATCCTGCGTGACCTCTGGACCGAACAGCAGTTCAACGTGATCCTGGTCACCCACGACCTGCGCGAGTCGGTGTTTTTGGCCGACACCGTGTATGTGATGAGCAAGAGCCCGGGCCGTTTTGTGGTCAAGCGCGAGATTGCGCTGCCACGCCCGCGCGACCTCGAGATCACCTACACATCCGAATTTACCGACATCGTGCATGAGCTGCGCGGCCACATTGGTGCCATGCGCCAAAACGGTGCAAGCAGCCAACCCGGGCTGAGCGCATGAACAAGAAACAAATGGAAATCTGGTCACCCTGGCTGCTGCTGCTGGTGGTGCTGGTGCTGTGGCAAATCATCTGCGCGGGCTTCGACGTGTCGGAGTTCATCTTTCCGAGCCCCTGGCGCATCTGGACCCAGTTCTGGGAGTTCCGCGACACCATTGCCGGGCACGCCTGGCGCACCTATTGGGTCACCATGGTGGGTTTTGGCCTGGCGATTGTGGTCGGCGTGCTGCTGGGTTTTCTGATCGGCAGCTCGCGCCTGGCCTATGCCGCCGTGTACCCGCTGATGACCGCCTTCAACGCTCTGCCCAAAGCGGCCTTTGTGCCGATTCTGGTGGTCTGGTTCGGCATTGGCGCCGGGCCGGCCATCCTGACCGCATTTTTGATCAGCTTTTTCCCGATCATGGTCAACATTGCCACGGGGCTGGCCACGCTGGAACCCGAGCTCGAAGACGTGCTGCGGGTGCTCGGTGCCAAGCGCTGGGACGTGCTGGTGAAGGTGGGTTTGCCGCGCTCGATGCCCTATTTTTATGGCTCGCTCAAGGTCGCGATCACGCTGGCGTTTGTCGGCACCACGGTGAGCGAGATGACCGCCGCCAACGAGGGCATCGGTTACCTGCTGATCTCCGCCGGCTCCAGCATGCAAATGGGCCTGGCCTTTGCCGGGCTGCTGGTGGTGGGTGCGATGGCGATGGCGATGTACGAGCTCTTCAGCGCGATTGAAAAACACACCACTGCCTGGGCGCACCGCGGCTCACAGAACCACTGAGCCGGTGGCGCCATGAGCTGGCACGCCCAACTTGACATCGATTACCGCGTTGAACGGCAGCGCAGCGTGGCGCGCCACAGCCACAAGGGCCCGCTGCGCGTGCTGCAAAGCTTGTACCCCGAGGGTGACGCGATCTGCCACAACGTGCTGGTGCATCCGCCCGGCGGCCTGGTGGGCGGCGACACGCTGGACATGACGATTGCCGCCAGCGGCTCAGCGCATGGCCTGATCACCACACCGGGCGCCACCCGTTTCTATCGCTCGCTCGGTGAGCCGGCCATCCAGCGCACCCGCATCACGCTGCACGACCGGGCGCGCCTGGAATGGTTGCCTCTGGAAGCCATTGCCTACAACGCCTGCCTGGCGGAAAACCACCTGACTGTGGCCCTCGGACCCGAGGCCGAATTCATGGGCTGGGACCTCACCGCCCTCGGCCTGCCCAGCGCCAAGCTGCCGTTTGAGGAGGGCCATTTCTTGCAGCATATCGAGGTGCCCGGTATCTGGATGGAGCGCGGCCTGATGCAGGCCCGTGACCACTGCCTGATGAACGGCCCGCTGGGCCTGGCGGGGCAGCGCTGCATGGCGTCGCTGTTTTTTGTCAGCGGCAGCAGACTGGCGCGCCAGCGCCGCGAGGCCGGGCTGGAACTGGCCCGCACGGCCATTGCCGGTCACGCCCTGGGCATCACGGCGGGGGCGACCTGCCCGAACGAGCAGGTCATGGTGCTGCGGGTGTTGGCACCCCTGGTGGAACCCGCGGCTGATCTGCTGCGCCAGGTGTGGCAGGCATGGCGGCAGCACTTCTGGCAATTGCCCGCCACCGCGCCGCGCATCTGGTCGACTTGAGGCACTCGGTGCATGCCTGCACGATACCCCTGCCCCGTTGCGTCGTACAACTGGCATCGTCAACCCAATGGTGTATATTTGGTATCTACCATTTTGATTTGAAAGTCCGCATGAACACAAGGCAAAACCAGCCGGCACGCGCCAAGTTGTTTCTCCATGGGCGCAGCCAAGCGGTTCGCCTGCCCAAGGAATTTCGCTTTGAAGGGACCGAGGTCTATGTCCGGCGCGTGGGCGCCGACGTGGTTCTAAGCAGTCAGGCCAAGGCACCCATGCAGAATTTGCTCGACGCCCTGAATGAGTTCGAACCGGCATTCACCCTGCAACGCGCACAACCGGCACATGCCGATGTGCGCGCTGATTTGCTGCCCACGGCGCAAGCCTGAGCCCTGGCATGCAAGCCACATCCGGCCGAGCGTCCATTCGCTACTTGCTTGACACCAACATCTGCATTTATGTGATCAACGCCAGACCGCCTAAGGTGCTGGCGCGCTTTGTGGCCCATGAAATCGACGGTTTGGGCATTTCAGCCATCAGTGCGAGCGAGCTCTATTGGGGCGTCTGCAAAAGTGGTTCCGTGCGCAACCAGACTGCCCTGGAGAAATTTCTGTCGCCCTTGACGATTCTTGACTACGACCACGCGGCCGCGCGGCGCTACGGCGAGTTACGGGCTTACCTGGACAAGCTGGGAACCCCCATAGGCCCGCTCGATCAGCAGATTGCGGCGCACGCGCTCGCCCTGGGCGTGACACTGGTCACCAACAACACACGCGAATTTGAGAGAGTGCCCGGTTTGGCGGTAGAGAACTGGATCTAACCTAATCAGTTGGGGTCAGAGCACGTCGCTTTGCGAGTGGTCTGACCCGCAAAGTCTCAGGCCTCAAATTGCCACCAGTTGGCGCACGCCGTCGATCTCCATGTTGGCGCCGAGTCCCTGGGCACGCACCGCGCCGCGCTCCATCACCACGTAGTTGTCAGCCAGTTCCTGGGCGAAGTCGTAATACTGCTCCACCAGCACGATGGCCATGTCGCCGCGGTCGGCCAGCATACGAATGACTCGGCCGATGTCCTTGATGATGCTGGGCTGAATACCCTCGGTGGGCTCGTCGAGGATCAGCAGCTTGGGGCCGGCCGCGAGTGCCCGGGCAATGGCCAGTTGCTGCTGTTGCCCGCCCGACAAATCCCCGCCACGCCGGTGCAGCATCTGCTTCAAGACCGGGAATAGCTCGAACAGTTCGGGCGGAATCGGCGTGCTGGCGGGTTTGTAGGCCAAGCCCATGGCCAGGTTTTCTTGCACCGTGAGGCGGCCAAAAATTTCACGGCCCTGTGGCACAAAACCGATGCCGGTGCGGGCACGTTCGTAAGGCGTGGCGTTGTGAATCGGTTTGCCGTCAAACTCGATGCTGCCGCTCTTGATCGGCACCAGACCCATCAGGCTTTTCAGCAGCGTGGTCTTGCCGACCCCGTTGCGCCCCAGAATGACTGTGACTTTGCCTAAAGTGGCCTGCAGGCTGACGTCGCGCAGGATGTGCGAGCCGCCGTAGTATTGGTTGATGTTTTTGACGTTCAGCATAGGGTTGCCATCTCAGCGGCCCAGATAGACTTCGATGACGCGCTCATCACTCTGCACCTGCGCCAGCGTGCCCTGGGCCAGCACCGCGCCGTCGCACAGCACCGTGACGATGTCTGAAATGGTGTTGATGAAACTCATGTCGTGCTCCACCACCATCAGCGAGTGTTTGCCCTTGAGGCTCAAAAACAGCTCGGCGGTGCGCTCGGTTTCCTCGTCGGTCATGCCGGCCACCGGCTCGTCGAGCAGCAGCAATTTGGGGTCTTGCATCAGCAGCATGCCGATTTCCAGCCACTGCTTTTGGCCGTGGCTCAGATTACCGGCCAAGCCGCGCACGCTCTCATTCAGGTGGATCGTGTGCAGCACTTCGGCCAGGCGGTCGCTCTGCGCAGAGTCGAGGCGGAAGAACATCGATGACGTGACGGCCTTATTGGTTTTTAGCGCCAACTCCAGGTTCTCGAACACGCTCAAGTGCTCGAACACCGTGGGTTTCTGGAACTTGCGGCCAATGCCCATCTGGGCGATCTCGGATTCCTTGTAGCGCAACAGGTCGATGGTGCTGCCAAAGAACACCTGACCTTCATCGGGGCGGGTCTTGCCCGTGATGATGTCCATCATGGTGGTCTTGCCGGCACCATTGGGGCCGATGATGCAGCGCAGCTCGCCCGGCGCAATGTCGAGGCTCAGCTTGTTGATGGCCTTGAAACCGTCAAAACTCACGCTCACGTCTTCAAGGTAAAGAATGCGGCCGTGGGTGATGTCCACTTCGCCGGGTGTGGCAATGCGAGAAAAGCCTGCTTGCCGCCCGCCCGACTCGGTTTGTCCGACCTTGGCCGACTGAGCCGCCTGGTAGGCCTCAAGGCGCCGGGCGCCCTGCTCCATCAATTCGGGGGTCATTTCGCACCACCCTTCAATTTTTTGAGCAGACCCACCACACCGTTGGGCAAAAACAGCGTCACTCCAATGAACAGCAGGCCAAGAAAGTACAACCAGAACTCGGGGTAAGCCACCGTCAGCCAACTCTTGGCACCATTAACGATGAAGGCCCCCACAATCGGGCCGATCAGTGTGGCGCGGCCGCCCACTGCGGCCCAGATGGCGATCTCGATCGAATTGGCCGGGCTCATCTCGCTCGGGTTGATGATGCCCACCTGCGGCACATACAGCGCCCCGGCCACACCGCACATCATGGCTGAAATGGTCCAAATGGTGAGCTTGTAGCCCAGCGGGTTGTAGCCGCTGAACATGACGCGGGTTTCAGCGTCGCGCACCGCCTGCAGGACACGACCGAACTTGCTGCCAATGAGCCAGCGCGCCATCAGGAAGAAACCCAGCAGCGTCACACCGGTGAGCACAAACAGGCTCATGCGCATCTCTTGGGTCGCCACCGGAATGCCCAAAATGCGCTTGAAATCGGTGAAGCCGTTGTTGCCGCCAAAACCGGTCTCGTTGCGAAAGAACAGCAGCATGGCTGCAAAGGTCAGGGCCTGGGTGATGATGGAAAAGTAGACTCCCTTGATGCGCGAGCGAAAAGCGAAGTAGCCAAAAACAAAGGCCACCAGCCCCGGCACCGCCACGATCATGATCAAGGTGGCGATGAAACTGTCAGAAAAGGTCCAGTGCCAGGGCAACTCTTTCCAGTCCAGGAACACCATGAAGTCCGGCAAGTTGCTTTTGTAATTGCCATCGGTACCAATCTGACGCATCAGGTACATGCCCATGACGTAACCGCCAAGCGCAAAAAACAGGCCATGACCCAGGCTCAGGATGCCACTGAAGCCCCAGATCAGGTCCATCGCCAGCGCACAGATTGCGTAACACATGATCTTGCCGAGCAGGCCCACCGCGTAGTCGCTCAGGTGAAAAATGCTGTCAGCGGGAACCAGCAGATTGAGCGCGGGGGCCACGGCACAGACCACGATCAGGGCCATGATAAAAGCGCTCCAGCCGGTGCGGCTAAGCAGCGGCGAGCGCGCAGGGAGTTGAATGGATGAAGTGGTCATGGTGTCACGCCTCCGCACTGCGGCCCTTCATGGCAAAGATGCCTTGCGGACGTTTCTGGATAAAGATGATGATGAACACCAGCACGGCAATCTTGGCCAGCACCGCGCCCGCCCAGCCCTCCAGAAATTTGTTCAACACACCGAGGCCCAGCGCGGCATACACGGTACCGGCCAGTTGACCAACACCGCCCAGCACGACCACCATGAAGGCATCGACGATGTAGCCCTGGCCCAGGTCCGGCCCGACGTTGCCGACTTGGCTCAGGGCACAGCCCGCCAGCCCGGCAATGCCCGAACCCAGCGCGAACGCATAGGTGTCGATGCGAGCCGTGTTGACGCCCATACAAGACGCGATGGGCCGGTTTTGCGTGACGCCGCGCACAAACAGGCCCAAGCGGGTCTTGCCAATCAGCCAGGCCACGGCACCCAGCACAAAGAGGGCAAACCCGATGATGACCAACCGGTTGAACGGCAGCGACAAATTGCCCAGCACCTGCACGCCGCCGCTCATCCACGCCGGGTTTTCCACGCCCACGTTTTGCGCACCAAAAATCGTGCGCACCAGTTGCATCAGCATCAGGCTGATGCCCCAGGTGGCCAGCAGCGTCTCCAGCGGGCGGCCGTACAAAAAGCGGATCACGCTGCGCTCCAGCAACACACCCATCAAGGCTGAGGCCATAAAGGCCACCGGCACAGCTGCCAGCAAGTACCAATCAAAGGCGCCGGGCAGATAGCGCTGGAACAGGCCCTGCACCACATAGGTGGCGTAGGCGCCAATCATCATCAGCTCACCGTGCGCCATGTTGATGACACCCATCAGGCCATAGGTGATGGCCAGGCCCAGCGCCACCAGCAACAGGATGCTGCCGAGGCTGATACCGCTGAATATGGCGCCCAGCTTGTCACCCCAGGCCAGCCGGGACTCCACCTCGCGCAGCGCCTTGCCCAGGGCCGCTTTGACCGCGCCGTCCGCCTCGGTTTGTAGGTGCGCCAGCAGGATCGTCTTGGTGCCGGACTGGTTGCTGGAGCCCAGCAGCGCGGCCGCTTCCAGGCGCTGCGTCTTGTCGGTGCTGCCCAGCAGCGCGGCGGCGCGCACCAGCGCCAGTTGGTCCTTGATTTTGGGGTTTTGCTCGGCTTTCAAGGCTTGCTCGATCAGCGCCAGCTTGCTCGGGTCGGCATCACTCTGCATCTGCTGCACCGCCGCCATGCGCACCTTGTCATCTTTGGAAAACAGCTTGAGCGCGGCCAGGGCCGAGTCAATTTCGCCGCGCATGCGGTTGTTGTTGATCACGTCTTCTGCATCGTCGGGCAGGGCGAATTCAGCACCCGTTGCCGGATCGACGCCCTTGTCGTCCTTGACCATGATGGCCTTGCCTCGCACCAACTTGACTGCGTCGTCGGCCAGCGCCTGCAAAAACACCGCGGTGCCGACGTCAGCCTGGGCCACGGCCTTGTTCAGTGCGTCGATACGGGCGTCAGTCTCGCCGCTACTGATGGCGTTGGCGTCGTCCACGCTGATCGCATGGGCGCTGGCGGCGAACGACAAAATGGCAATAAGGATTGATTTTGATAACAACATAGGGGACCCTGTAGGGTGGGCACGTTGACAGTGCCCACACTGCAATTTCCTTTGGAAAACCGTCATTGCGAGGTCCGTCAGCGCCGTGGCAATACATGTAGCCAGGGAGTCATGGATTGCCGCGCTTCGCTCGCAATGACGTCAGTGCCTTACTTCTTTGCCGGCTCGTCAGGCTTGGAGGCATTGCCCTCGATGTACGGGCTCCATGGCTTGGCTTTCACCGGGCCGGGGGTCTTCCAGACCACGTTGAACTGACCGTCGGCCTTGATCTCGCCAATAAACACCGACTTGTGCAGGTGGTGGTTCTTTTCATCCATCTTGCTCACAATGCCGCTCGGCGCCTTGAAGGTCTGGCCGGCCATGGCGGCAATCACCTTGTCGACATCGGTGGTCTTGGCTTTTTCAACGGCTTGTTTCCACATGTTGATGCCGATGTAAGTGGCTTCCATCGGGTCGTTGGTCAAAGGCTTGTCCTTGTGACCGGCGATGTTCTTGGCCTTGGCATAGGCGGCCCACTTCTTGATGAACTCGGTGTTGGTCGGATTCTTGATCGACTGGAAGTAGTTCCAGGCCGCCAGATGGCCCACCAGCGGCTTGGTATCAACACCGCGCAGCTCTTCTTCACCCACGCTGAACGCGACCACAGGTACGTCCTTGGCCTTCAGGCCGGCGTTGCCAAGTTCCTTGTAGAACGGCACGTTGGAGTCGCCGTTGATGGTGGACACCACGGCGGTCTTGCCCCCGGCAGAAAACTTCTTGATGTCAGCCACGATGGTCTGGTAGTCGGAGTGGCCGAACGGGGTGTACTTCTCGTCGATGTCGGTGTCTTTCACGCCCTTGGATTTCAGGTAGGCGCGCAGGATTTTGTTGGTGGTGCGGGGGTAAACATAGTCGGTACCCAGCAACACCCAGCGCTTGGCCGCGCCGCCGTCCTTGCTCATCAAATAATCCACCGCGGGAATGGCTTGCTGGTTGGGGGCGGCACCGGTGTAGAACACGTTCTTGCTTAACTCTTCACCCTCGTACTGCACCGGGTAGAACAGCAGGCCGTTCATTTCTTCGACCACGGGCAAAACCGACTTGCGCGACACGCTGGTCCAGCAGCCAAAAATCACATCGACCTTGTCCTGACCCAGCAGTTGCTTGGTCTTTTCGGCAAACAGCGGCCAGTTGGAGGCCGGGTCAACCACCACGGGCTCGAGCTTCTTGCCGAGCAAACCGCCCTTGGCATTGATCTCGTCAATGGCCATCAGCACGGTGTCCTTCAACACGGTTTCCGAAATGGCCATGGTGCCGGACAGGCTGTGCAGGATGCCGACCTTGATGGTGTCGGCAGCGAGCGCTGGCAGCGCCGTCAGGGTGGTGAGCGCGACGGCGGCGGTAAGCGCCTTGAGCGTAAAACGACGTGAATTCAAAGATTGCATGGGCTACTCCAAAGTTGATGAAACCGTTGTCGCCGGGCTTGGGCCTGATGCGGGACTCAGGCTATTGCTCAGCGATGGTTAGACTTTAGGGAAGCGCGGGCCTTTGGGAAATACGCCGAGTGGCGTAGGGGACGGGGCGCGGTGACTCACCCGCCCAGGTCGATCGTTTGATTTGGCGGCACCTGGCCTGGCGCCTCGTGATGGGCCAGCACAAAGGCCCGGCCGGGGTGAACTGCCGCGTCGTCCAGCAGTTCCATGACAAAGGCAATCGCGCTTTGATCAAGCGCGGCAAACGGCTCATCGAGCAAGGTCACGGCGGCGCCGCTGGCAAAGGCGGCCGCCAGCCAGACCTTGCGCCGGGTGCCGGTGGACAGCATGTGCATGGACTTGTCCAGATGGGGGACCAGCGACAGGCACTCCAGCAAGTCAGGCAAAACAAGGGAATCAAATCTGGCGAAACGGGCGGTCAGCGACTTGAAATAGTCTTTTGGCGTGATCTGGTCAAACGCAGTGCTGCGCACATCGACCCAAAACACCTGCTGCTGGTACAGACCGGGGGCATCCTGCAAGCGCACGCCATTGGCCCGCACGACACCCGCATGGGCGCGCAGGTCGCCGGCCAGCAGGCGCAGCAGCGTGGTTTTGCCACTGCCGTCACCGCCGCGCAGCAGCGTCAATCCGCAGAAGATCCGGGCCGACCAGTTGGCAAACAAGGCGGGCTGCCGCGGGTAGTGAAACGACAAGCCGTCAACAAGCAAAGCCGCGCGCGCCAAAGGGTGGGATTGTGTTGCCATGAAGCGATTTTGACACCCGGCCGGCCAAGGGAAAACATGCGTTGGAAAATCGCTTTTTCAAAATACAATCCCTGTTCGTGGCGCCTACTCAGCGCATCAGCGGCCCCAGGGATCTTGCATAAGAAGATTTGTCATCACTGGTCACCATGAAGCCAAAACCTTCCGCATGGCTTTCGCTCAAAACTCGTGCGACCGTCTTCACGCTTGCAGTTTTCGTGCTTGGCATCGGTTCGCTGTCGCTCTACATCAGCCGAGCGCTGCAAACCGATATGGAGCGCTTGCTGGGCGAACAGCAGCTCTCAGTGGCCTCGACCGTCGCCAAAGAGATCAATGACAGCGTGGCCACCCGCACGCGGGCGCTGGAAACCGTTGCCAACGAAATGAACGCGGCCCTGGTCGGCGACCCCGCCGCGCTGCAAACCCGCCTTGAACAGCGCCCGCTGCTCCAAGTCTTGTTCAACTTCGGGGTTTTTGTGACCGATCTGAATGGCACGGTCATCGCTGACGCGCCGCGCTCGACGCAGCGGCTGGGTCTCAATTACATGGACCGGGATTTTATTGCCGCCACCCTGAAAGATGCCAAATCCGCCATCGGCCGGCCCGTCATGGGCAAAGCCGCGCAGGCCCCCGTTTTCGGAATGAGCGCGCCTGTGCGCGGCGCGCAGGGTCAGGTGGTCGGCGCGATCGTCGGGGCGACCTACCTGGGCGACCCGAACTTTCTGGACAACCTGATGCGCAGCCCTTACGGCCAGACCGGCGGCTATTTGCTGGTGGCGCCGCAATCCCGGCAAATCATCACCGCCACCGACAAAAAGCGCATTATGGAAAGGCTCCCCGCGGCGGGTGTCCACCACTTTGTGGACCGCAACATCGCCGGTTACGAGGGCTACTCGGTTTTGGTCAATGCCTTGGGTGAGGAGCAATTGGCCTCGGTAAAAAAGATTCCCGCGGCGGGCTGGTACATCTTGCTCGGCACACCCACGACCGAGGCTTTTGGGCCCCTGCGCGCATTGCAGCAGCGCGTGATCTGGCTCACCGCGTTGCTGATCCTGTTGACCGGCGCGCTGACCTGGTGGGTTTTGAAGCGCCAACTCGCGCCCTTGGTGGCCACTGCCGACGCCATGACTCATCTGGCGGAATCCAAGCAGCTTGGCCAGCCCCTGCCGGTCACACGGCAAGACGAGATCGGACAATTGGGGCATGCCTACAACGGCATTCTTCAGACATGGATGCAGCGCGAGGCGGCGCTGACCAAAACCACCGAGCTGCTTGAATACACCGGCAGAATGGCCAAAGTCGGCGGTTGGGAACTGACCCTCGAGCCCATGAGTCTTTCATGGACGAAGGAAACCTTCAGCATTGCCGAGATCGACCCCCCATTGGAGCCAACGCTCGAGCAAAGCATCAATCTCTACGCGCCCGAGGCACGGTCAACCATCGCTGCCGCGGTGCAGGCCGCCATCGACAGGGGCACAGCCTACGACCTTGAGCTGCCGATCATCACGGCCAGGGGCCGGCGCCTGTGGGTGCAAACCCAGGGTTTTGCCGAAATGCAAAACGGCAAGGCGGTTCGCTTGTTTGGCACCTTTCAGGACATCACTGCGCGCAGGCGCGCTGCTGACGAACTGGCCCATAAGACCGCCTTTTTTGAAGCCATTTTCAAAAGCATCCCTGACGCCATCGCCACGACCGACGTCAAGCGCGAAGTGGTCGCCATCAACCCGGCCTTCACATCCATACTGGGTTATGGC
>JAIPCZ010000054.1 GCA_021737975.1 Polaromonas sp.
CAGGACAACAACACCGAACTGGGCGGGTTTCTGGAGGCGGCTCGGGAATACGGCTGGAAAGTGATCCACACCCTCAGTGCCCACGCGCAACCTGGTGGTCCGGTCACCCGCGACGCGTTCGACCGGCTGACGGCCACTATTCTGGCCGCCGCGCAGGCCAACATGGGCCGGATCGACGGCATTCTGCTGGGACTGCACGGTGCCATGGTGACGGATTTCTGCGAGGACGGCGAGGGCGAACTGCTCAGGCGTTTGCGCGCGCAGCTTGGCCCGGCCGTGCCTATTGGCATCACCCTGGACCCGCACGCCAATGTCAGCCGGCAGATGTGTGATCTGGCCAACATCATCGTGTCTTTCAAGACCTATCCCCACACCGACATGCGCTTGGCGGGGCGCCATGCGGGCGACATTTTGCAGCGCACCATGACGGGTGAGATCCATCCCAGGACCCTGCGGGTGTCGCGCCCGATGCTCGAGGAAGTGAATGGCGGGCGCACCGATGTGGGCCCCATGGTCGCGCGTCTCGAGCGTGCGCGCCGCTACGAGCAGGAGCCCGATGTGTTTGCCGTCAGTGTGAATGGCGGTTTTGCCAATGCCGACATCGCGGAGCTTGGCCCGTCGATCCTGGTGACGGCGCAGGGTGACATGCAGGCGCATGCGGCTTTTGCGAATGAATTGGCGGACGACATGTGGGCCAGGCGGCTGGAGCGGCTGAACCAGTTCCACACCGTCGAGCAGGCCGCGCTGATCTGCAAGGCGCATGCGGCCGCCAACACGGGGGACAGGGGCCCGATCATCGTGGCCGACTACGCGGACAACCCGGGCGGGGGCGCTTATGGCGACTCCACGGCCTTGCTGGCAGCGCTGCTGGCGGCGGGCGTCGAGAATGCCTGTTTTGGGGCCATGAGCGACCCACAGACCGTGCAGCAGTTGTTTGCCCACAAGCCGGGTGACACGGTCGAGGTGCTGCTGGGTGGCAAGTCCGACCCGCGTTTCGGCGGTGTGCCGCTGGCGCTCAGGGGCACCCTGAAACTGCTCAGCGACGGTCACTACCTGGGCAGCGGCGCCATGATTGGCGGCCTCGAACGCAGCTGGGGGCCGACCGCGGTGATTCAGGTGGACGGCATCGAGATCCTGGTGGTGACGGTTCGCGCGCAGATCCTGGACCTCCAGCAGTTCATGGCCTTTGGAATTGACCCCGGGAAGAAACGCATCGTGGCGCTCAAGTCCATGCAGCATTTCAGGGCGGCATTCGAGCCCATTGCTGACGAGGTCATCGTCTGTGACAGCGGAGCACTGTGCACGCTGGACTATGCCAGGCTGCCATTTGTCAAATTGCCGCGTCCACTGTTTCCGTTTGACCAGGACATCGACATCGCGGCCTGGATGCGGTGCAACGAGCAGGGCGTCCATCTTCCCGATGCCCTGGCCTGAACCGGCTGGCGGTGGCGCCAGTCAGGCGCGCGGTGGCGCCGCTTCGAGCAGTGACGCGCCTCTGGCGGACTTCGGCGCACTTTGGTAAGTCTCCAGCGGGTCGCCGGCGCCTTCGGTGGAGGCAAACGGAATGCAGTTGATGAAGAGCGAAAACAGTTCCGCCTGTGAGCTGATGTCGAGCTTGCGGTGGATGTTCTTGCGGTGAATCTTGATGGTGCCTTCGGTTGTCGTGAGCCGCTGCGCCGTGAGTGCCGACGAGTACCCGCTGATCATGTAAAAAAGCACCTGGCGCTCGCGCTGGGTCAGCAGCGAGCTGGCAAAGTTTTCAATCGTGTTTTGCACTTTGCGGTGGGTCAGGCTGTCGGTGTCACGTCGCGACACCGCCGCGGTCAACTCGTGGTGTTTGGCGGCAGAGGCGAAAATAAGCGGCAGCAGCTGGCTGATGGCCACGATGTCCTCGGCCTGAAATTTGGCGTGGTGGATGCTGCGCTCGATGAAAATGTTCAGGGCGGTGTCGTCATTGATGCGCCACAGCAGGTCGATCGAATCCGACAGGCCAATCTGCGAATAGAACACCCGGTAGAACTCGCTGTCGTAAAAATCGTCCGGCGCAATGTCGCGCAACCAGTAGATGCCGCTGGGGCAACCCTGTGCAAAAAGCTGGTAGTTGGGGCACAACACATAGGGGCCGGACAGGTAGGCGTCTTCCGGCAAGGCCCGCTCCTGCGGGTTGAAGCGGTGCACGATGCGGCGGGGGCGCTGCTGCCGGTGGTACATCATCACGCCACCCGAGTCAATCGAGCAGACCGTGCCCAACAGGTTCAATACCGCGTCAAACCAGTCCGTGCTGCCGATGCTCTGGGTCATTTTTGCCAGGGCTGAGACCAGGTCGGCGTTGAGCGGGAGGCACAGCGGTGATCTGGTTTGCTGGTTCATCGGGGGCAATGCGGTTTGGCTGGCCTGCCTGGGGTCAGTGGGGGAGGGCGCGAATTTGCTTGCGCGTTTTGTCTGTTCCGCAAGCTTATCAGATTAACTTTTCCAGCGGCGAACTGATTTTCTTCAGGGCCTGGTTGCGGCTGGCGGGCTGCATCAGCGGCACGGAGGTGTGCTCGCCGTTCCACATCGGGTCTTCGATGCTGTCAAAGACCTCGCGCAGCTTGGCGCCCCAGTTGTTGTGCATCATCTTGAAGTAGGGGTTGTGCTCGTCGATGCACACCACCTTGTCGGTCTGGAACTTGTTGACTTCGTACACCACCATGTCCAGCGGCAGGCCGACCGACAGGTTGGACTTGAGCGTGGAGTCCATCGACACCAGCGCGCACTTGGCGGCCTCGTCCAGCGGCGTTTGCGGGGTGATCACGCGGTCCAGCACGGGTTTGCCGTATTTTGATTCGCCGACCTGGAAATAGGGTGTCTCGGGGGTGGCCTCGATGAAGTTGCCGGCCGAGTAGACCTGGAACAGGCGCATGCCTTCACCCTTGATCTGGCCGCCAAAAATCAGCGACACGTTGAAGTCGACACCGGCCAGTTTGAGCGCGGCGGCATCGCGCTCGTACACATGGCGGATGGCCGATCCGAGCACACGCGCCGCGTCGAACATGCTTTTGGCGTTCCAAATCGTGATGCCCTCGTCCTCGTCGTGGTCCTTGAGTTTTTCCACCTGCAAAATCTCGCGCACCGACTGCGAGATGCTCAGGTTGCCGGCCGACAGCAGCACCATGAAACGGTCGTCGGGCTTTTCGTAGACGATCATCTTGCGAAAGGTGCTGATCTGGTCCAGTCCCGCATTGGTGCGTGAATCGGACAAAAAAACCAGTCCGGCGTTGAGTTTGATGGCGACGCAATATGTCATGGGGTCAGTGTTTGTGGGGAGTGGGGTGATTTTAATGGGTCGACAAGCTGTGCCTGATTTGCTGCGCCAGTGCCAGGGCGTCGGACTCCGCCAGCCTGGCGGAATCGAAGCCGACGTTGAGCACCAGCTGATCCTGGTAACTGCTGGCCGCGGTAAAGAGCGTCTGGTAGGGCATGGGGCACAGCGCAAACGAGATCGACTCCACCGCCGGGTCGTCCGCCACGGGGGTGATGGCGCCCACATTGCTGACCATGGTGTTGGGCAGCGAGGCCAGCGACTTCTTCCTGAAGGCCTCAAGGCGCTCGGGCAGCACCGGCGAGCCATCGAGCCCGAAGAGACTGAACAGAAGATGCCCTTCCCCACGCGCGATCTGCAGCCGCGTCTGGGTGCTGACGTCGCGCGCCAGTTGCCAGAAATCAGAGCTGGCGCTGACCGGGAAGGTGGCCGAGATCAGCGAGACAAAGAGGCCGGTGGGTGTGGCGGCTTGCACCGGTTCCAGGTGTGCGCGCATGTCGACGGGGCAGGACAGAAAAAACGGGGTGGCATCGGTGCCGGATTGCAGGCTGCATTGCGCCAGCAGTTGCGCAGCGCACAGGGCGCCGTGCACCGTGGTGCCGTGCTTGCGCGCGTTGCTCAGCAGACGCCGCGTGTCCTCGGGTGGCAGACTCAGGCGGATGAAGCGGGGTGTTCGGCCGCTGGCCTCGCCGGCCAGCCAGGCGATGGCGGGCAGCGGCCCGTGGCGCCGGTAGTCGGCGATCAGGGTGGCCTTGAGTTGTTTGGCCGCCTCTTGCTGCTCGCTCCAGCGAAAACGCGCGGGGTGGACGTCGGCCATGGCGGGCAGCACATCGGGGCCGGGCAGCGGGCCGGGGTCTTGCTGGCGCGCCATGACCGACAGCAGGCGGCGCAGCAGCGCCGTGCCCGCGCGGCCATCGGCGATGGCATGGTGAAAACACAGCGCCAGCACCGAGCGCGCCGGTGAGGCCATCTTCAGGTAAATGCAGCGCATCAGCGGCGCGGCCCCAAGGGCAAATGGCTCCGACAATTGCTGCTCGATGGGGCTCTGCCAGTTCCCGGAAGTCACGCTGCGGCAGCGCACCTCGATCGCCGCTTCGCTCGCGTGAGTGAAGCACAGGCCGTTTTCGCGCGTCCAGTGGATGCTGGCCCGCAGCAACAGGTTTTCCTGCTGCACCAGGTCAAGCGCCTGGCGCAGGCGCTCCAGCGGCAGATGTCCCCGGCGCTCGGCAAACACCACGAAGTTCATGCAGGACACCCGGTCCGACATGTAAAAAAAGGACTCGCCCGGGTCCAGCGGGCGAATGATCGGCGCGACCGGCAAGGGCTGGATCACGCCATGGGCACGCAGCTGCAGAACAAGTTGCGGTCGCCGTAAACGTTGTCAATGCGCCCGACCGGAACCCAGTATTTGGAAGTCTTCAGGCTGGGCAGCGGAAAAGCGGCCAGTTCCCTGGAATAAGGCCGGCTCCAGCTGTCGCCCAGCAGCGTCGCCGCCGTGTGGGGCGCATGACTCAGCGGGTTGTTGCCCTGCGGCCAGACGCCTTGCTCGATCTTTGCAATTTCTTCGCGGATGGCGATCATGGCGTCGATGAAACGGTCGACCTCAATGAGCGTTTCGCTCTCGGTGGGCTCGACCATGAGTGTGCCGGGCACAGGGAAACTCAGCGTCGGCGCATGAAAACCGTAGTCCATGAGACGCTTGGTGACGTCTTCGGCGGTGACGCCATGGACGCCGCCGCTGCTTTCCTTCAAGGGGCGCAAGTCAAGAATACATTCGTGCGCCACACGGCCGGGCTTGCCGGCCTCAGAGACGCTGGTGTAAAGCGTGGGGTAGTGGTCTTTCAGGCGCACGCTGATGTAGTTGGCGCTCAGGATGGCGACTTCGGTGGCGGCTTTCAAGCCTGAGGCCCCCATCATGCGGCAGTACATCCAGCTGATCGGCAGGACCGCGGCATTGCCCAGCGGGGCGGCTGACACGGCACCGACGCCAGCACCTGGCAAATAGGGCACGAGGTCGGCCACCACACACACCGGGCCCACACCGGGGCCGCCACCGCCATGCGGGATGCAGAAGGTCTTGTGCAGGTTCAAGTGGCTCACGTCGCCGCCGAATTCCCCGGGTGCAGCCAGGCCGACCAGCGCGTTCATGTTGGCGCCGTCCACATAGACACGCCCGCCGTGGCTGTGCACCAGGGCGCAGAGTTCCCTGACGCTGGTCTCGAACACGCCGTGGGTGCTGGGGTAGGTGATCATGATCGCGGCCAGGTTGGCGCTGTGCTGTTCACACTTGGCCTTGAGGTCGGCCATGTCGACATTGCCATGGGCATCACAGGCCGTGACCACCACCTTCATGCCGACCATGGTGGCGCTGGCGGGGTTAGTGCCGTGCGCGCTGCTCGGGATCAGGCAGATGTTGCGGTTGCCCTCGCCGCGCGCTTCGTGGTAGCCGCGGATGGCCATCATGCCGGCGTACTCGCCCTGGCTGCCGGCGTTGGGTTGCAGGCTGATGCCGGCGTAACCGGTGGTCTCGCAGAGCCAGGCGCGCAATTGCTCGTCGAGCTCGGCATAACCCGCGCGCTGGTCGTCGGGGCAATAGGGGTGGATGTTGGCAAACTCGGGCCAGGTGATCGGGATCATCTCGCTGGTGGCGTTGAGTTTCATGGTGCAACTGCCCAGCGGGATCATGGTGCGGTCCAGCGCCAAATCGAAATCAGACAGGCGGCGGATGTAGCGCAGCATGCCGGTCTCGCTGTGGTGGGTGTTGAACATCGGGTGCGTCAGGTAGCTGCTGCTGCGCAACAGGGCGGCGGGCAACAGGCTGGCCGTGGTCTGCTCGAAGTCGGCGACCCGGGGCAGCGTCTGGCCGGGTTTGGCAAAGAAGCCCCAGAGCTGTTCCACGTCGGCGCGGGTGGTGGTCTCGTCGAGCGACACGCTCAGGGAACTTGCCGAGGCCTGGCGCAGGTTGGCGCCGGCGGCGAGGGCCTTGGCGGCAATCGACGCGGTGGCGTCGCCCGTGCTCACTGTGATCGTGTCAAACGCGCTGGCATTGGCGACCGTGAAGCCCAGGGTTTTCAGGCCGGCGGCCAGCACAGCGGTCAAGGTTGCCACGCGTTGCGCGATGCGTTTCAAACCAACCGGGCCGTGGTAAACCGCGTACATGCTGGCGATGACGGCGGGCAGCACCTGCGCGGTGCAGATGTTGGACGTGGCTTTTTCGCGGCGGATGTGCTGTTCGCGCGTTTGTAATGCCAGCCGGTACGCCGGGTTGCCGTGCGTGTCGACACTCACCCCCACCAGACGGCCGGGCATGGTGCGTTTGTGTTCGTCGCGGCAGGCCATGTAGGCGGCGTGTGGACCGCCGTTGCCCATGGGCATCCCAAAGCGCTGCGTGGTGCCCACGGCAATGTCGGCGCCAAGTTCGCCGGGCGAGGTCAGCAGCGTGAGCGCCAGCAGGTCGGCCGCCATGATGACGATGCCACCGCGGGCCTTGACGGCGGCCATCAGGGCGCGGTCGTCACGCACCACACCGCTGGTGCCGGGGTATTGCAAGAGCACGGCAAAGCTGTCCTGTGCCAATTCGTCGCTGGTGTGGCAGACCTTGACGCCGATGCCCAGCGGCTCGGCGCGGGTCCGGATCACAGCCAGGGTTTGCGGCAGCACCTCGGCGTCGACCAGGAAGGTGGTGGATTTGGACTTGCTGACACGCAGCGCCATGGTCATGGCCTCGGCCGCGGCGGTGGCTTCGTCAAGCATCGAGGCATTGGCCATGGGCATGCCCGTGAGGTCCATCACCATGGTCTGGAAATTGACCAGCGCCTCCATGCGGCCCTGGCTGATTTCGGCCTGGTAAGGCGTGTAGGCGGTGTACCAGGCGGGGTTTTCCAGGATGTTTCGCAGGATCACGCCGGGGGTGTGGGTGCCGTAGTAGCCCTGGCCGATGTAGCTTTTGAAAACCTTGTTCTTGCCCGCCATGGCTTTCAGCTCGGCCAGCGCGGCCGCCTCAGAAATTGGCGCGGGGATGGCCATGGGCTGGCTGCGGACGATGCTGGCCGGGACGATCTCGTCGATGAGCGCCGCACGCGACGCCGCCGCCACGGTCTTCAGCATCACAGCCTCGTCAGCCGCGCTGATGCCGATGTGGCGGGCAATGAATTCAGACGTGTTTTCAAGTTCGCCCAAAGGCGAAAGAGCAATGGGGGTCATGATGATCGGCCTGTTCAGTGGGCGTCAGCAGCGAAAGCGGTGTAGCTGGTCTCGTCCATGCAGTCGTCCAGGTCGGCCGGGTTGGCTAATCTGAACTTGTAGAACCAGCCCGCGCCCAGCGGGTCGGAATTGGCCAGCGAGGGGTCGTCGCGCAAGGCTTCGTTGACCTCGGTCACTTCGCCATCGGCGGGCATGTACACGTCGGCGGCGGCCTTGACGGATTCGACGACGGCTGCAGGTTCTTTGGCTGCGTAGGTTTTGCCGACTTCGGGCAGGTCGACAAACACCACGTCGCCCAGGGCATCCTGCGCGTGGTGGGTGATGCCAACGGTGCCGATGTCGCCGTCAATGTTGATCCATTCGTGGTCAGGGGTGTATTTGATGGTCATGGTGATTCTCTGAAAAATTGAAAAAAGGGAGGGGAAAGGAAATAAAAGTGCGTCAACCGCGGAAATAGTTGGTCGGCACAAAGGGCATTGCGACTACCTCCATTTTGACGGGCTTGCCGCGCACCATGGCGTTGACCTGGCTGCCCGGGGTGGCCAAGGCAGGCGGCACATAAGCCATGGCGATGGGCTGGTCGATGGTCGGCCCGAGCAGGCCGCTGGTGACTTCACCAATGGGCTCACCGGTCAGGCTTTGCAGTTCCACATGTTCACGCACCGGAATACGTTCCCGCGCTTTCAGACCGACACGCTTGCGCGTGACCGAGTCCGCCGCGCCGGCAAGTTGGGCCAGAATTTTTTCGGCGCCCGGGAACCCCCCCTCGCGCGCGCCGCCCGCGCGGCGCACTTTTTGAATCGCCCATTGCAGACCGGCCTCGACGGGTGTGGTGCTGCTGTCGATGTCGTTGCCGTAAAGAGGCAGTCCGGCCTCAAGTCGCAAGGAGTTGCGCGCGCCCAGGCCAATCGGCTTGACTTCGGGCTGTGCCAGCAGCGCCTTGGCCAGCGCCGTGGCCTCCGCGGCGAGGACCGAGATTTCAAAACCGTCTTCACCGGTGTAACCGCTGCGGGTCAGGAACACCTCGATTTTTTGCGCTCCGGTGTCCACGGTGAAGCTGCCGCCGGTCATGAACACCAGTTTTTCCACGCCCGGCGCCAGGCGCGACAGGGCGGTCACGGCCTGCGGGCCCTGCAGCGCCAGCAGGGCGCGCTCAGGGCTAGGGATGACCTGGCAGCGCCCGCCTATGCTGGCCTGGATGTGCGCGATGTCGCCTGCCTTGCAGGCGCCGTTGACGATGACAAAAATATCTGCACCTCGGTTGACGAACATCAGGTCGTCGATGATGCCGCCGCTCTCATTGAGCAACAGGCCGTAGCGCTGTTTGCCCACGGCCAGGTCGATCACGTCCACCGGAATCAGGCTCTCGAACGCGGCTGCGGCATCCGGACCGACCAGGCGCAACTGGCCCATGTGCGAGACGTCGAACAAACCGGCCGCAGTGCGGGTGTGTTTGTGCTCGGCCATCAGGCCTTGGGGGTATTGCACTGGCATCGAGTAGCCCGCAAAGGGCACCATGCGGGCACCCAGGGCAATGTGTAAATCGTTGAGGGGAACTTGAAGAAGATCTTCGGGCGTGGCGGACATCAGGACTCCAGTAGAGCAGGGGGGCAAATCAAATTCCATGGCCTGACCAAGTGTCAACGCCATGGGCTGCCCCCTCTGTCCGCTTTACCTGAGAGATTCGCCGCCGCCAGTCACGCAGGGCGCTGGCTTTGGGTTGCTCCTTCGGTGGGTCATGATGGGCACATGTGCCAAGGCTGACCTCTCTCCAGTGGGGAGTCGTCAAAAAGTTTCGATGCTTTATGACGGTCGTCAGTCCTTTTGCCTGAGCGTTCAAGCTGCTGCAATCAGCAACTCTGCGCCTTCGGCGGCCACCTCGCGGGGCTGGCTCTCTCCTGACGGGGCAAATTCTACAGCCAGTGACGACAGGCAGGACTGGCTGCGATGAGCTTTGGTGAGCTGTTTTGCCGGATCATTGCTCAGAATCCAATGCCGGCACGTCTATTGATGCTTCGGAAGACGACTGGTTTTGACCCCGTGTCTGATGATGCACAAGGGTCTGATGCAGACGCTCTTGCTCAAAGGCGCCGGGCACGGGGTTCTCGCCGCCCGATGGGGGCACCGTCATCGCGGGAAAGCACTAAACTGTCAGAAATCTGACCCGGTCGGCAAGGCCGGTGTCAGCCCCTTGATGAGCGACGAGGAGTTCGAAGATGACGACCACGATGGTGTTTACTTTTGTCGGCGCGGACAAGCCTGGCCTGGTGGGCAAGCTGGCGCAGACCGTGGGCAGCCATGGCGGCAACTGGCTGGAAAGCCGCATGAGCGAGTTGGCCGGCCATTTTGCCGGCATTGTTCAGGTGGCGGTGAGTGAGGCCGAGTTGCCGGCCTTGCGCGCGGCCTTGACGGCGCTGTCGGGCGATGAGTTGACGATCGTTGTGGCTGTCGCCGGGCCGCACGGTGGCGATCCCGACCCCAGCCGCCATCTGCGCCTGAGCATCATTGGCAACGACCGCCCCGGCATTGTGCGCGAGGTGGCCAACGCCCTGGCGGCGCGCCGCATCAATGTGCGCGAAATGGAGACCACCATCACCAGCGCGCCCATGAGCGGCGCGCCCTGGTTCGAGGCGGCTGTCAGCGTTGAGGTGCCCGCGGCGCTGGACCTGGCCGAACTTAACCAGCAGCTCGACGCCATCGCCAATGCGCTCAGCGTCGACATCGACATGGAAGAATCTCTGCGTTAGTCCGAAGGCCAAGATTTTTCCACTGCCGAAGCTGCTGCGAAGCAGAAGCACACCACAATCTTCAGGCACGTGCGGCAGGGCAGTCGTGATGACTTGCATACTCACGATCTTTGTATCACACTCGTCCCTGTTTCAACCAGTTTAGACAAAGGACGATTGCCATGACTTCACCAGTGCGCGCCTCGGATACCCCATTTGCAACGAGAGTGGAGCAAGGCAAAGACTACTATTGGTGCGCCTGCGGATTGAGCAAGAGCCAGCCATTCTGTGACGGATCGCACAAAGGCGGCGAGTTCACTCCGGTCAAATACAGTGCAACCGAAAGCAAGGACGTTTATTTTTGCGGCTGCAAAGCATCTGCAAACAAGCCTCTCTGTGACGGAAGTCACAAGAAATAAACATCAGATCAAAGGCTGTTTCACCATGGATCAGCCTGTCGGCTGCACCCGCAATCGCTGCGTTCCGGGTCCAGGCTTTCTTCCATTGCTGGCCTCCATTTTTGACCGGCAGCTTTCTGGCTGTCCAGCTTAAGCTCCAGTCAGAAGCCCTTCGTGGCATTCGGCTACGTGTCTGCAAGGGTCGTATAAGCTAAAACCGAGGATTCTGACCCTGGCTGACGGGACTAGTTTAGATGCTATGGATGCCTCCCTCCTTCGGGATGGGCAAAAGGTTGGCGCATAGAGATTGAACAGCCGTTGATCAGTAGGGAAATCCCCGCGAATTGAGGTGGATCCTCTGATGGATACGGCATCAAAGTGCCCAA
>JAIPCZ010000015.1 GCA_021737975.1 Polaromonas sp.
AGCGCCCATGGCCTGCAAAGCGCGGCGCGGCATTTTTTGCAGCAAAGAGAGCAGCACCAACTGCGCTTGGCAGTCCAATTGCCCACGGCGCTGCAGCGCGCCTGGCAGCAACAGGCGCAGCGCCTGGAGCGGGCCACGCTGCGCCTGAACCTGCTCGACCCGCACTTGGTGCTGGCGCGCGGCTATGCCATGTTGTCCGACGAGCAGGGCAACACCGTGGCCAGTTGCGATCAGACTGCGCCGGGCCAGGCACTCACCGCTACCCTTGTTGATGGCACGGTTGATTTGAGAGTGGTGTAAGCTAGCCGCTGAAAGTTTTTACAATTTCATTTTCTAAACTCAACACCGAGGACCTCATGGAACACACTTTGCCCGCCCTGCCTTTTGCGATGGATGCCCTGGCACCGCATTATTCCAAGGAAACACTGGAATACCATTACGGCAAGCACCACAACGCCTATGTCGTGAACCTCAACAACCTGCAAAAAGGCACCGAGTTCGAAAGCATGGACCTTGAGTCCATCGTCAAGAAGTCCAGCGGCGGCATCTACAACAACTCGGCCCAGATCTGGAACCACACCTTTTTCTGGAATTGCATGACCCCCAACGGCGGCGGTGAACCCACCGGCGCGCTGGCGGCTGCCATCAACGCCAAGTGGGGCTCGTACGCCGTTTTCAAGGAAGCCTTTGTCAAGAGCGCCGTGGGCAATTTCGGCTCCGGTTGGACCTGGCTGGTGAAAAAGGCCGACGGCTCGGTCGACATCGTCAACATGGGTGCGGCCGGCACCCCCCTGACCACCGCAGACAAGGCGCTGTTGACGGTCGACGTCTGGGAGCACGCCTATTACATCGATTACCGCAACCTGCGCCCCAAGTATGTTGAAACCTTCTTGAGCAGCCTGGTGAACTGGCGCTTTGCCGAAGCCAACTTTGCCTGAGACCCCACGCGCGTGAAAAAACCACCCTCGGGTGGTTTTTTTGTCCCGGTGTGGCCAGTCCCGCTACAACGCCTTCTCGATGGCTGCCACCAGACTGGGGTGGTCGGGCTCGACCTTGCTGGCAAAGCTGGCGACCACCTTGCCGTTGCGGTCGATCAGGTACTTGTGGAAATTCCACTGGGGTGACTGACCCGTGGCTTCGGCCAGCGCGGTGTACAGGGGGCTGGCCCGCGGACCGCGAACCACGCTCTTGGAAAACATGGGAAATTTCACGCCGTACGTGTTGAAGCAGAAGTCGGCAATCTCCTTGCCGCTGCCGGGCTCCTGCTGGCCGAAGTCATTGGACGGAAAGCCCAGCACCACCAGTCCTTTTGCGTTGTATTTGGCGTGCAGCGCCTCCAGGCCCTCATACTGACCGGTGAAGCCGCAGAAGCTCGCCGTGTTCACCACCAGCAGCACCTTGCCCGCGTACTGGCACAGCTTTTGTGGTGCTTCGTCCTGCAGGCGGTTGAAGCTGTGTTGCAGGATGGCCGGGCAACTTTTGGCAGCGCCCGCGCCGCTTTGCGCCACGGCTGGCACGGTGCCCAGCAGCAGGCTGCTGAAGGGCAGGGACAGCAGCGCCAGGCGACGCAAGCAGGCTTGGGTGAAGCACATCAGTGAATCCCTCTGAAAGAATTTTTCAACAGTCTACGGCTTTGCCAATGCCTCGGTTGGTAATGGTGCCAGGGGCAGGCGCACGGTGGTGTCGAGGCCATCGTTCTGCCCGGGAGGGCTTCGGTTGACCAACTCTATCTGGCCCCCCAGGGTGTGGGTGATTTCCAGGCAAATGGCCAGCCCCAGGCCGCTGCCGCTGTGCGTCTGGCCGGCCGAGAACGGCTGAAACAGCCGTTTGCGCAACTCCTCGCTGATACCCGGCCCACTGTCGCCGATCACCAGCGCCGCGTGGCTGGCATCGCGCATCAGGCGCACCTGAAGTTTGCCGTTCTCCGGGCTGTAGCGAATGGCGTTGTGCAGCAGGTTGCGCGACAACTCACGCAGCATCCAGGCCTGGGTCTGGATCGGCGCGGGCAGGGTGTCAATCTCGAAATCAAGCGCCTTATCGGCGATCAGCGGGGACAAATCGAGTGCGACCTCCCGCAAGATCTCAGCCCAGTCCACCGATTCCGAGGCTTTCTCCTGCGCCAGCTGGGCCACCTTGGCCAGGGCCAGCATCTGGTTCGCGAGCTGGGTGGCGCGCTCAACGGTGTGACTGATCTCGGTCAGACCCTGGCGGGCATCCACGTCGCCGCGCAGGGCCGACTGCACCTGCACCTTGAGCACCGCCAGCGGTGTGCGCAATTGGTGGGCGGTGTCGCGCACGAAGCGTTTCTGGTTTTCCAGCAGGTGGTGCAGGCGGCGCATGGTGGTGTTGGTGGCCTCCATCAGCGGCAGCAGTTCCAGCGGGGCGTTGACCATCTGAAGGGGGGTCAGGTCGTCCGCCCGGCGCTCCTGCAGCAGTGCGCTCAGGCGTCGCACGGGCCGGGTGCCGCGCTGCACCACGACAAACACCACCAGCGCAATCACGCTGACCAGCGCCAGCTGGCGTAACAAGGTGTCGAGCAGGATTTGGCGCGCCAGGGTGTGCCTCAGCTCCAGGGTTTCGGCCACCTGCACCACGGCCATGGCGCGGGCTTGTTGCATCGCAATGGGTTGCAGCAACACCGCCACCCGCACCGCGTCACCGCGGTAGCTGTCGTCGTAAAAGTCGACCAGCGCGGCATAGGGTCCCTGGGCAGGCAACTGCCCCTGCCAGACGCGCAAATCCTCGAAGCCGTCGATCAGTTCCCCATTGGTGCTGGAGATGCGGTAAATCATGCGGCTGCGGTTGTCGGCTTCAAATACCTCCAGCGCGGCATAGGGCACCGCGGCACTGAGTTGCGCTGCATCCGCCGCGCCCCGGGCTGTGATGTGTTCACCGATCACCTTGGCAGAGGCCAGCAGGGTGCGGTCGTAGGCGGTGTTGACCGCCGCCAGCGCCTGCCGGTACAAGACCACGGTGTCGACCACGATGAACAAGGCGACCGGCAACAGGATGCCCAGCATCAGGTAGCTGCGCAAGGACAGCCGCTGCGATAACGGGCCCCGCGCGGTCTTCATGTCGGAAGTTTCAGCAAATAGCCCAGACCGCGCAGGGTGGTCAGTATCGCGCCGGTGCCATGCAGCTTTTTGCGCAAGCGGTAGGCCACCACCTCAATGGCCTCAAACTGCACCTCGGCCTGCCCCGGAAACACCAGTTCAAACAAGCGTTCCTTCGCGACTGCCTGCCCGGGGCGCGCCAGCAGGGCCTGCAACAGCGCGAGCTCGCGCGGTGGCAGCGCCAGCACCTGAGCGCCGTGGTAAACGGCACCGCTCTCCTTTTCGAAGCGGAGTGCGTCCTTTTCTTCCTGGCCGGAGGCCCCATCGGCATAATTTTCGGAGTGACGGCGGTACAGTGCGCGCAGGCGGGCCTCCAACTCATCGAGGTCGAACGGTTTGGCCAAATAGTCGTCAGCACCGGCGTTAAGTCCCTGAACCCGGTCGCCTACCATGCCACGCGCGGTCAGGATCAGCACCGGTGTGGTCATGCCCTCGTCGCGCGCTTGCGCCAGAATGTGCAGGCCGTCGCGACCGGGCAGGGTCAGGTCGAGCATGACGACGTCGGGTTTGAGCGCGCGCCAGCGCCCCAGCGCCGCGCGGCCGTCGCTGCAGACCTCGATCTCCCAGCCCAGGCGCCCCAGGCTGCGGCTGAGCGTGGTGTGAAGCGCAACGTCATCTTCGACCAGAAGCAGTCTCATCGGGCGGGCCTCAGGCGCTGGCTACCGGCAGGGCGGCCAGTCGCCACAAGGAGGTGACCTCTTTGGTGCGCGCCTCGTGCAGCGGGTCGCCGGCATCGCTTGCCTTGGGGTGCAGCGGCTTGGCGTCGACACGGCTCACGACACGCAAACCGTTGCACGCGAACAGGGACAGCAGTTCGTCGCGCGTGCGCAGGCCGAGCAATTCCGCGAGGTTGGACAAAATCAGCCAACCCTCGCCTTTGGGCGCCAGGTGAGCGCGCAGCCCCTGCAGGAAACCGCGCAACATGCGCCCGTCTTCGTCGTACACGGCGCGCTCCAGTGGCGAGCCCGGTCGCAGCGGCAGCCAGGGCGGATTGCAGACAATCAAAGAGGCCAGCCCGGGTGGGAACAGGTCAGCCTGGACCACGCTCACCCGGGCGTCAAGGCCAAGCTGCGTGATGTTGGCTTGGGCGCAGGCCAGGGCCCGGCTGTCCATGTCCGTGGCGACGATGTGGTCGACACCACGGCGCGCCAGCACGGCGGCGAGTACCCCGGTGCCGGTGCCGATGTCAAAGGCGACAAGTTGATCCTGGCCCTTGGGCGGTTTCGGAATGTGGGCGGTCGCCACCAGCTGGATGTATTCGCCCCGGACCGGTGAAAAAACACCGTAATGCGGGTGAATGCGGTTGCGAGGAGGCGCGCCCAGCGCCGGGATTTCCAGCCCGACGCGCTGCCATTCATGGGCGCTGCGAACGCCCAGAAGCTCGCGCAGCGACACCACCGACTTGCCCCCGGCCAGATCGGCCTCACCCCAGGCTTCGGTCAAGTCTGCCCGGCTGTCGGGGGCCCGGCGCAAGCTGATGCTGTAGTCGGCATTGACCTCGATCAGCAGCATGCCGAGCAGGCGGGCGCGCCGCGCCTGCGCCTGGCGATGCTGGTTCAGGGCATCAGCCAGACTCGTCGGTGGCGTCATTTTTTGGCGCTTGCGGGGTGACACCTGGTCGGCCCTGCGGGCCATGGCCTGCAGCAGGTGGCGGGCATTCTGAAAGTCGCCGCGCCAGAGCAGGGCCGTGCCCTCGCAGGCCATCTTGAAGGCGCTGTCGGCGGGGGTGGTGTCATCGACCAGCACCACGTGTTGCGCTGGCACGGAGCCGCGTTCCGAGCGCCAGCGGGCGCTGCAGGGCCGGCCGGCCTCCAACCATTGAATAGGCCTGGGAGATGGCTCGGGAACGTTGTCGGGGCGTGTCAGTGGCATAAAGTGTCGGCAAAATTGATACCCGTGTGTTTTAACAGATTGACGCGCTCTTTTGAGACTTGGTGCTTTCCCTGACGACATCGGACAGCCGCTTGACAGGCTGGTCGGTCATGATAGAGGCATGTTCAACCCGCATTTAACCCGCCACAGGAGTCCCTGATGCGTCGTGCCGACTTTCTGAAAGCGATGCTGGCGCTGTCTGCGGGCGCCAGCCTGGCCGGCCGCGCGAGGGCGGGTGGCAGCGGACGCATCATGATTCCGGCCAATCCTGGCGGGGGCTGGGACTCAACCGGGCGTGCCCTGGGCCAGGCCTTGCTGGAGGAAGCCGCCTTTGACAAGCTGATTTTCGAGAACAAGGGGGGCGCCGCCGGAACTCTCGGGCTGGCACAGTTTGTCAATGCCAGCCGCGGCGACCCGAACGCCTTGCTGGTCATGGGTGCGGTCATGCTGGGCGGAATCATCACCGGAAAACCTCCTGTTTCCCTGACCCTCGCCACCCCGATTGCCCGGCTCACCAGCGAGTACAACGTGTTTGTGCTGCCTGCCAATTCCCCGTTCAAGTCCCTGACCGAGGTGCTGTCCCAACTCAAAAAGGATCCGGGTAGCGTCAAGTGGGGCGGCGGGTCGCGCGGGGCCACCGAGCACATAGCGGCGGCCATGATGGCGCGCGCTGTGGGGGTCAACCCTGCCCACCTCAACTATGTGGCTTTTCGCGGCGGGGGTGAGGCGGCGGCGGCCATTCTTGGCGGCTTTGTGACGCTGGGCGGCAGTGGTTATAGTGAATTTGCACCCTACATCGAGGCCGGCAAGATGCGGGCGGTTGCGGTGACGTCCAGGCAGCGTCTGCCGGGGGTTGCGGCGCCCACCCTGACCGAGTTGGGCATTCCGGTGGAGATCGACAACTGGCGCGGCGTGTATGGCGGACCCGGCATCACGCCAGCGCAGCGCGCCGCACTGACCGCCAAGGTGGTCAAGGCCACCCAGTCCAAGTCTTGGGCGCAAGCCCTCGTCAGCAACAGTTGGACACCGGCCCTGCTCAGTGGGCTCGAGTTTGAAGAGTTCGTGAAAGCTGACCTGGTCAAGCTTCGTGCCACGCTGGTCAAGTCTGGTCTGATCTGAACCGGCGGCGCAGGGTCTGGCAGGCTTCGTCAAAGGCGAACTGCTGTAACTGACTGGCCAGCGTGTCGTGGTCCTCGCCCAGTGCCGATGCCAGGGAGGTGCTGTGCTGCTGGAACAGGCGCAAGGCCGCCGCATCGCTATGGCAAAGCAGGTCGTCCAATTGCGCCAGCACCCGGCGTGTCAGCCCGGCGTCGGGCATCACACCCGCAGCCATCGACTCGGTGGGCGGCAGGACAGGGGGGCTTTGCCGGCCGGTGTCGGTGCTGCTCCGGTGCGACTCTGGCAGCCAGGCGAGCAGGGTGGCATACAACTTTTCGGGCTCGATCGGTTTGGAGACAAAGTCGTTCATGCCGGCCTCGCTGGCGGCAAGGCGGTCGGGCGCCAGGGCGCTGCCCGAAAGCGCAATGATGGGCAGCGTTTGCTCCAGCGGCCAGGCGCGCAGGGCACGGGCGGCCTGGAAACCATCCATCAGCGGCATGCGCAGTTCCATCAGTACCAGGTCATAGGGCTCGCCTGACTCACCGACGCGCTCCAGCGCTTGTTGGCCGTCGCTGGCCGTATGCACCTCAAGGCCAACGTGGCTCAACAACTCCTGTGTCATCTCCAGGTTCAATCGGTTGTCATCGACCAGCAAAACACGCTGGCCGAGGTGGTGAGCCAGCAGTTGTTGTCCGGCATGGGTGGTGGCGGTCCTGTTGGGCAGGTGCTGCGGGCCGTGGCTCAGCGGGACCCTGGCGGTGAACCAGAATGTGCTGCCCTGGCCTGGCACGCTGCTCACGCCGGCATCGCCCCCCATGAGTTGTGCCAGGCTGCGGGTAATGGCAAGCCCCAGGCCCGTGCCGCCATATTGCCGGGTGGTGGACGCATCACCCTGCTCGAAATTTTTGAACAGACGCTGCACCGTGTCGTCGGCCATGCCAATGCCGGTGTCGGTCACCTCGAAGAGCAGCCTCGCGTGGCCGCCCTCGTGGCTGGCCTGGGAGACGCCGATGCTGACGCTGCCCCTGGGGGTGAATTTGATGGCATTGCTGGCCAGGTTGAGCAGCGCCTGGCGCAGCCGGGTGGCGTCGGCCTGGACCCACAGTGGCAAGGCGTCGCCGCTGACATTCAGTGTCAGGCCCTTGGCCAGCGCGTCGGGCTCGATCAGGGTTTGCACATTGCCGACCACCTCTGAAATCTGAAACTGACGTTGCTCCAGCGTGATTTTTCCGGCTTCAATCTTGGAGATGTCAAGCACGTCGTTGATGATGCCCAACAGGTGCCGGCAGGCGCTGTCAATCTTGTTGAGCTTGTCCATTTGGGCCGGGCTGGCAAGTTCATTGCGCAGCAAATGGTTCAGGCCCATGATGGCATTCATGGGGGTGCGAATTTCGTGGCTCATGTTGGCCAGGAAGGTACTTTTGGCCTGATTCGCCGTTTCCGCCTCCAGGCGTGCCGTGGTGAGTTCCAGTGTGCGTTGCGCCACCAGTTCTTCGAGGTGATGGCGGTAGCCGTCAAGCTCGATGCCGATGTGTTTCTTTTCGGTGATGTCTTCCTTGACCGCGACGTAATGGCTGATGCGCCCATCCTGCTGGCGCAACGGCGTGATGATGGCAAATTCAATGTATTCGCTGCCGTCTTTTCGTCGGTTGTAGAACTCGCCCTTCCACATGTTGCCCTGGCTCATTGCGGCCCACATGTCGTTGTAAGTGCGCTTGGGTGTTTTGCCGGAATGCAGGATCTTCGGGTTTTGCCCCAGCACCTCGTGCGCCAGATAGCCCGTGGTGCGCTCAAACGCCTCGTTGACGTATTCAATTTCGGCGTTCAGGTTGGTGATGACGATGCTCTCGGGGCTCTGTGCCACGGCTTGCGAAAGCTTTTGCAGCTGCCGTTCGGTCGCTGTGCGCACGGCTTCCCTGCTGAACAGATCGAGGGCAAAGCTGAGGTCGCGCGAAATGTCCTCGAGGAGTTTTTGCACATCGGCATCAAAGGCGTTCAATTCATCTGAATAGAAGTTCAGCGTGCCGACGGTTTGACCCTGCCGGTTCAGCGGCAATGCGGCTGAACTGGCCCAGCCGGCGGCCCGGGCATGTTCGTGCCAGGCCTTGGTGCGCCCGTCCCGCATGAAGTCCTGGCACCAGACTGGCTGGCGGGTGCGCACGGCGATGGCGCTGGGCCCCTGGGCAAAGGGGCCGTCCTTGTGCAGGAGGATAAAAATTCCGTCCAGATACTTTCCCTGGTCGCCATAGGATGCGACCGGTTCGAGCCGATTCCCGGTGTCGTCGATCAGGCCGATCCAGGCCATTTTCAGGCCCCCGAATTCCACCGCGATGCGGCAAATTTGCGCCATCAGTTCCCGCTCGTCGTGGCCGCGCACCACCGCCTCGTTGCTCAGGCCCAGGGCGGCGTAAAGTCGGCTGGTGCGCTGAAGCCTGGCTTGCGCCAGCTTTTGTGAGCCGATGTCCCGGGTGACACCAAGCAGGCCAACGGCATCGCCTGAAGCATTGCGCAGCTCGCTGATCCTGTCCTCGGTCCAGACCGTGGAGCCGTCCTTGCGCATGCGCTCGACTTCGCCCCGGAACTCGGCAAACGGCGCACCCTGAGTCATGGCAGTGACGGCTTGGCTCAGATGGTCGGCAGCCGTCGGCAAGAAGGCTGTGCCAAGCGTCTGGACTGGGGGCTGCTGCATCATGTCGGCCTGGGTATAACCCAGCAGTTTTTCAACCGATCGACTGACGTAGCGAAAACGGCCCTCGAGGTTCACGGTCCAGATGACGTCGGTGACGTTGTCTGCCAGCAGGCGATGCTGTTCTTCGCTGTCCCTCAAGGCGGTGTCTGCGCGGCGCTGGCGCACGATGCGCCAGATGGCCTCGGCAATCAGGCGCAACGTCTCCGAGTCGGTGTCGGTGTAAAGCGTTGGCTTGTTCCCGACCCCTGCCATCATGCGCACCAGACCACCCTCGATCACGGGCACGCTGATCAGTCGGTCCAGACGTGCGTGGCCCTCTGGCAGGCCGTGTTTGCCGCTGGCGCTGGCGTAGTCGTTGAACACCACGGGCTTGCGCTGGCGCAATGCGTCAGCCCAGATGCCGGCCTGGCTGATGGGGTAATGGCTGTCGAAAGCGGCGGTGCAGTAATGCGCCAGCGTGCCGTCTGACCAGGTCACCAACTCGATGGTTTCCTGATCGTCGTTGACAAAGTGGATAAACCCGATTTCGCTGGCCGTGAGTTGTTCAGCCAAGCCCAGGCCATGCTGCATGAAGTCACGCTCAGCCATCGTTTCCGCGGCATGGGGCAAGTCCAGCAGCGCCTGGGCGCGGCGCGCAAATTGCATGACGGTGCTTTGCTCGTACCGCAAGGCCGCGGAGGACTGCCGCAGCCAGCGTTGGCTCAGCACAAAAAGCCAGGTGGTGGTGAACAGCACAAATAGGCCGCCCTTGTAGGTGCTGAACCTGACGAGGTCGCCCGGGTCCCTGACAAGCCAGCCCAGGATCTGATCAGAAAATACGATCCACAAGACCGCAAATGTGGCGTAGCTCAGGGTGATCTTGAGCGCCAGCTGGTTTGGTGTGAGTTCGACGCGGGCTGGGTGTGGCTCAGAAGGCTTCATGGCGTCAGGCATGGAAGCAGTGGCCGAGTTCAGGTCGTGACGGGATCGTCGCGGTGCTGCACCGCGATGGCGACAAAGGCATCGAAATGATCCAGGAAGGCGTCTGCAATATCAGGGTCAAAATGCCGGCCGCGCTGCTCGGCCATGAGTTCGCGCGCCGTCTCAAAGGAAAACGCCGGCTTGTAGACCCGAACCGAGATCAGCGCGTCGAACACATCGGCGATGGCCATCAGGCGGGCCGACATGGGAATGGCATCGCCTGCCAGCTGATCGGGGTAGCCCGTGCCGTCCCACTTCTCATGGTGCCAATGGGCAATCTCTTTGGCCAGGGTCAGAAATTCGAGTGGTTTTTCGATGTCTTGTTCGGCCAGCTCGATGGCGTCACAGCCCAGTTTGGCATGGGTTTGCATGATCGCCCATTCCGCTTCCGTGAGCTTGCCGGCCTTGTTCAGAACGTGGTCGGGGATGCCCACCTTGCCGATGTCGTGCATGGGCGCGGAACGGGTCAGCAGGCTGATAAAGCGGGGCGTCAGGGTGGATTGAAAGCGGGCGTGGTCTTTCAGCAATTCGGCCAGCAGCGCCATGTAGCCCTGGGTGCGCGCCAGGTGTTTGCCGGTCTCGGGGTCCCGCGTTTCGGCCAGGTGTGCCAGGGCGCGGATGCTCACCTGCTGGGTCAGGTCGTTCTCGGCCATTCGCCGGGCCACTTCGGCCTCCAGCGCGGCATTTTGATCCTTGAGCCAGTCCCTGGCCTGCTTGGCCTGCAATTGGGTGCGCACACGGGCCAGCACAATGGCCGGCGTGATCGGTTTGGTGATGTAGTCCACCGCGCCCAGGCTCAGGCCCCGCTCTTCTTCACGCGGGCTGGAGAGCGCGGTCAGGAAGATGACTGGAATGTCGGTGCTTTGCGCGTCGGCCTGCAGTGCTTGCAACACCTGGTAGCCATTCATGCCGGGCATCATCACGTCAAGCAAAATCAGGTCGGGACGTGGCTCGCTGCCGGCAATCTGCAGGCCGCGTTCGCCGTTATTGGCGGCCAGCACCCGGTAATGCGGCTGGAGCAACTCACTCAGCACGAACAGGTTCTCTGGTGCGTCGTCAACAATCAGCAGGGTCGGGCGGGTCGGATCATCCATGCAGGGTTTGCTCAGATTGAATGTAGCGAAGTGAATTCATATTAGAACTCAAAAGCCCGGATGTCTGCGCGGTAAACCGCGGCGCATTATTGCTTTGCACCGAGCGCCAGCGCTGCGTCTTTGGAGGCCGCAAGAGCCGCAGCGTCCGGCGCTACCTGGGTCGGCCAGCCCTGCAGGTGTTGCTGGGCGATCTCGCACAGCGCGGTGATCCAGGCCGGGTCGTCGTTGAGGCAGGGAATGTAATGAAATTCCTGGCCGCCGGCGTGCAGGAACGCCTCGCGCGCTTCCATGTTGATTTCTTCCAGCGTTTCCAGGCAGTCGCTGGTGAAAGCCGGGCACACCACATCGACCCGCTTGACACCGGCTCTGCCCATCGCGATCAGTGTCGGCTCGGTGTAGGGCTCCAGCCACTTGGCACGACCCAGGCGCGACTGAAAACTCACTTTGTACTGGTCCTTTGTCAGGCCCAGATGCTCGCCCAGCAAGCGCGCCGTCTTGAAGCATTCGCAGTGGTAGGGGTCGCCCAGGTGCAGCGTTCGCTCGGGCACGCCGTGGAAGCTCATGAGCAGCACATCGGGGCGGCCGTTGACCTGCCAATGGTGCTTGACGCGACCGGCCAGCGCGGCAATGTAGCGGGCGTCGTCGTGGTAATGGTTGATGAAGCGCAACTCCGGGATGTTGCGTGTCTTGCCAGCCCAGGCGTACACCGCATCAAACAGGCTGGCCGTGGTGGTGGCCGAGTACTGCGGGTAAGCGGGCAGGATCAGCACGCGGGTGGTGCCCGCCACCTTGAGTTGGTCGAGCTGCGAGGAAATCGAGGTGCTACCATACCGCATGGCGTAGCGCACCTGCACGTCGTGGCCGCGCTGGGCCAGCCAGCCTTGCAGCATCTTGGCCTGTTTTTCGGTCCATATCTTCAGCGGCGAACCCTCGGGCAACCAGATGCTGGCGTACTTGGCGCCGGACTTGGCGGGCCGAAAGCGCAGGATGATGCCGTGCAGGATCAGCAGCCAGAGCAAACGGGGCACTTCCACGACGCGCGGGTCACCCAGAAACTCGCTCAAAAAACGCCGCACATCGGGGGTGCCGGGCGAGTCCGGCGTGCCCAGGTTGCAGTACAGCACGGCCGTGCGTGGCGCTTGGCCGTGGCTGAAAGGAGGTTCTTTGGCGAAAGGGGAAGTGAGTAGGGTCATGGAACTATTTTCGTTGAATCGTTTTTTAGGGTCTTGTGGGGTCTTGTCCACATCACAGCAAAGCCACCGCAGCGCAGCCGCTGCGCACGGCGCCTTCCAGCGTGGCGGGGTAGGGGCCGGCCACATAGTCACCGCAGGCCAGCAGGCCCGGGGCAATCTCGGTTGGCGGACGTTGCAGGTTCGGGGCGCAGGCAAAAGTGGCGCGTTTTTCCAGCACTGTTTGCACCGGCTGCAAGCTCAGGCCAAGCTGGGCCCGCGCCTGCGCCAGCACCCGGGCTTGCAGCGTGGCGCGTTCGCCCTGGGCGGCGCTGACCACAAAAGCAAGCAGACCTTTTGGACCGCCAAGCCGGCCCCGGTCAAAGACAAACTGGGCCGGGTGTTGTGTGCTGCTGCGCAAGGCCAGCATCGCCAGCGGCAGCGTGGCATGCGGCGCCCAGGCATACACCGTGGCAATGGCCTCATGCTCCAGCGTCCGCGTGACATTGACCCAATGTTGCAGCTTTTCTGCCACGGGCGGGGGTGCGCCCTGGGCGCAGGCACTGATGATCTGCGCTGCATGGGGCGCCGAGGTGGCGAGGACCACCGCGTCGAACAGCTCTTCCTGGACGCGCCATTGCCGGCCTTGCGCCTGCAGCGACTCAACCCGCTGGCCAAGTTTTATCAGGCCGCCACGCTCTTGCACCCAATGGGCTGCCGCGTCAGGAAACAGGGCGCTCAGGTCAACCCGGGGCAGCAGCAGGCGCGAGCCGCCCGGCACGCCAAACAGGGCATCACGCATGACCCGCAAGAACACCTGGGCGCTGGCTTGCTCGGGCGCCGTGTTGAGCGCCGACACACACAGCGGCTCGATCAGTCCGGTCTTGATTCTGGGTGGCAGGCGCTGGCAAAGTTCAGCCACGGTCAGCGTGTCTGCGCAGATGAAGCCCTTGACTTGCCAGCCCATAGCCGCGCGCAGCAGCGCCCCCTTGTCGGCCAGCGTCCAGCCCCGTGCTCTCAGGATGCCGCCCAGAGCGTCCAGCGGGGTCGGCCACGCGGCAAATTTCAGACCCTGGCCGTCGGGAAACTGCAGTGTCATGGGCATGTCCAGCAGGGCATCTTGCGGTGAAATTCCCACCAGGCGCAGCAGTTGCAGTGTTTCGGTGTAGGCGCCGATCAAAATGTGCTGGCCGTTGTCCAATTGCGCCGGCGAGCCGTCCGGGAGCGCCTGGCTTGGGCTGGTGATCAAGACTCTGGCCCGGCCGCCGAGGGCCTGTGTCGCCTCGAATACCGTGACCTCGTGCCCGGACTCGGTGGCCTTGACGGCGGCAGCCATGCCGGCCCAGCCGGCGCCGATGATGGCAACTTTCACAGCCGACCCAGCGCCTGAACTTTCCAGGCCAGCCAGAGCTTGCGCAGGGGCGTGAGGCTGATGCGCTGGTGCAGCACGGCAAAGTTGTCGCGCTCGATCTCGGCCAGCAGGGCGCGGTAAATGCTGGCCATCATGAGACCGGGCTTCTGGGCGCGGCAGTCGACGGCAGGCAACAGGGCCAGCGCCTGGTCGTACAAACCCTCGGCACGCTGGGCCTGAAATCGCATCAGCGCCGTAAAACGGTCAGAGTAGCTGCCGTCCAGAATCTCCTGGGCGGTGACGCCGAACTGCTTCAATTCGTTGACTGGCAGGTAGATCCGCCCGCGACGCGCGTCTTCACCGACATCACGGATGATGTTGGTCATCTGCAGCGCTTGCCCCAGCGCGTGCGCGTAATCGGTGGTTTTGGGGTCGGTCTGGCCGAATATCTGCGCCGCCACCTCGCCCACCACACCAGCCACCAGGTGACAGTAACTTTGCAGGCCCGCATAGTCCAGGTAGCGGGTCTGGTTCAGGTCCATCTGGCAGCCCTCGATGACCGCTTGCAGGTGGCGCTCCTCAATCCGGTAATCTGCCGCCAGTGGCATCAGCGCCTGCAGCACCGGGTGGCTGGGCGTGCCGGCAAAGGCTTGGGCCACCTCGACGCGCCACCATTGAAGTTTGGTCGCGGCCACGCCAGGGTCGACCATGTCGTCCACCACATCGTCCACCTCGCGGCAAAAGGCATAAAAAGCGGTGATGGCGGCGCGCTTGGGCGCTGGCAAGAACAGAAAGGCGTAATAAAAACTGCTGCCAGAGGCGGCGGCTTTTTGCTGGACGTAGTCTTGGGGGGTCATGGGCGGTTCTGGGGTTGCGTCCGAGTTTAAACAGGTCGGGCGCATCAGCGCATCCAAAGCGCCCGCCAAACCAGCACTGGCACATCCCGGGCGGTGAGTGTGGGCCTTGTGCGCCAGGTGGCAAAGTTCAGAGCCTCGATCTTGTCCAGGATGCGCAGGCCGCCTTGCACCACCAGGCGCAACTCCCAGCCGGCCCGGCCCGGGATGCGCCGCGCCAGCGGCGCGCCGGCTAGCATGAGCGCCCGGGCTTGCGCGGCGTAGGTGGTGATCAGACGTGTTGCGTTGTCACTTTGGCTGCCCGGCCGCAGGTCTGTGTCCTGCACGCCATGCGCGGTCATCGCCTGCTGCGAAGGGTACCAGCGCCCGCGCGCCACATCGGTCGACACATCCTGCCAGAAATTGATGAGCTGCAAGGCGCTGCAAATCTGGTCGCTCTGCTCCAGCGACAGCGCGTCGCTGATGCCATAAAGGTGCAGCAGCAGGCGCCCCACCGGGTTGGCCGAGCGGGTGCAGTAGTCGAGCAACTCGGCGTCATCACGGTAGCGGCGCCGCGCTGCGGTGTAACGAACGTCCTGCGAAAAGGCATCGAGCAAGTCGGCCAGCAGGGAAACGGGCAGCCTGAACGTGCGCAGCACCTCGCGCAGCGGGTCAAACACCTTCGGCCATTGGCCGCTGTGGGTCTGGTCGCCGGCAATGGCCAGCAGGTCAGCGCGGTACTGCGCCAGTGCTTCCAGCCTCTGCGCGGCGCAGGCATCACCTTCGTCGGCCAGGTCATCGGCTGTGCGGGCAAAGTGGTAAATGGCGGCAATGGCGGGGCGCAGGTGCGGCGGGCACAGCAGGGAGGCCACCGGGAAGTTTTCGTAATGCTCAACCGGCGGGCTGGAGGTGTGGGTGTTGGCGGGTGGCGTGTTCACAGGGGTGGGCGCAGAGATCGCCTATTGGGCAAGTTGGAGGGCAACTGTAGCAGGCGCAGGCTTGAAACCCGACGCATCGGCCCCATGTTCTGAACAATCCAATTCGAAGGGAACTCTCATGCGACAAGATAAATTGACCACCAAATTTCAGGAAGCCCTGGGCGACGCGCAAAGCCTGGCGCTGGGGCAGGACCACGCCTATATCGAGCCGGTGCACCTGCTGGTGGCCATGCTCAAACAGACCGACGGCCCCAAGGCGCTGTTGCAGCGCGCAGGTGTCAATGTGACAGGCTTGCTGGCGGCCGCCGAGGCCGCCGTCAAACGCCTGCCCCAGGTGACTGGCCAGGACCAGGTGCAGGTCAACCCCGAACTGGGCAAGCTGCTGCAGGCTACCGAAAAGGAAGCCCTCAAGCGTGGCGACCAATTCATTGCCAGCGAACTTTTCATGTTGGCGGTGACCGACGCCAAGGGCGCCCTGGGTGACATGGCGCGCGCAAACGGCCTGACGCGCAAGAGCCTGGAAGCCGCCATCGAGGCGGTGCGCGGTGGCCAGAACGTGGACAGCGCCGACGCCGAAGACCAGCGCGAATCCCTCAAAAAGTATTGCCTCGACCTGACCGAGCGTGCGCGTCAGGGCAAGCTCGACCCTGTCATTGGCCGCGACGACGAGATCCGCCGCGCCATCCAGGTGCTGCAGCGCCGCACCAAGAACAACCCGGTGCTGATTGGTGAGCCCGGTGTCGGCAAGACCGCCATTGTGGAAGGGCTTGCACAGCGCATCGTGGCCGGCGAAGTGCCCGAGTCGCTCAAGGGCAAACGCGTGTTGAGCCTGGACATGGCCTCGCTGCTGGCGGGCGCCAAGTTTCGTGGCGAGTTCGAGGAGCGGCTGAAAAACGTGCTCAAGGACCTGGCCAAGGACGAGGGCCAGACCATTGTGTTTATTGACGAATTACACACCATGGTCGGTGCCGGCAAGGCCGAGGGCGCGATGGACGCCGGCAACATGCTGAAACCCGCGCTGGCGCGCGGTGAGCTGCACTGCGTGGGCGCGACCACGCTCGACGAGTACCGCAAGTACATCGAAAAAGATGCCGCACTCGAGCGCCGTTTCCAGAAAATCCTGGTTGGTGAGCCCACGGTGGAAGCCACGATCGCCATCCTGCGCGGCCTGAAAGAGCGCTACGAAAAACACCACAATGTGGACATCACCGACCCGGCCATCGTGGCCGCGGCCGAACTGAGCCACCGCTACATCACCGACCGCTTTTTGCCCGACAAGGCCATCGACCTGATCGACGAGGCGGCCAGCAAGGTCAAGATCGAAATGGACTCGAAACCCGAGGTCATGGACAAACTCGACCGGCGCCTGATCCAGCTGCAGATCGAACGCGAAGCCGTGAAAAAGGAAAAGGATGAGGCCTCGCGCAAACGCCTGGACCTGATCAACGAGGAAATCAACAGCCTGCAAAAGGAAATTGCCAACCTCGACGAAATCTGGAAGGCCGAGAAAGCCAGCGCCCAGGGCAGCGGCGATCTGCGCGAGCAGATCGACCAGCTCAAGTTCCAGATCGAGGAACTCACCCGCAAGGGCGACTTCAACAAGGTGGCCGAGCTGCAATATGGCAAGCTGCCCGAACTCGAGAAACAGCTCAAGGAGGCGCAGGACAAGGAGACCAACCGCGTTGAAGGCGCGGCACCGCGCCTGCTGCGCACGCAGGTGGGCGCCGAGGAAATTGCCGAGGTGGTGAGCCGTGCCACCGGCATTCCGGTGAGCAAAATGATGCAGGGCGAACGTGACAAATTGCTGCAGATGGAAGGCAAATTACACCAGCGCGTGGTGGGCCAGGACGAGGCCATTGCCGCCGTGGCCAACGCCATCCGGCGTTCACGCTCGGGCCTGAGTGACCCGAACCGGCCGACGGGGAGTTTCCTGTTCCTGGGCCCGACGGGTGTTGGCAAGACCGAGCTGTGCAAGGCGCTGGCCGGCTTCATGTTTGATTCGGAAGACCACTTGGTGCGCATCGACATGAGTGAGTTCATGGAGAAACATTCGGTGGCCCGCCTGATCGGTGCGCCGCCCGGCTACGTGGGTTACGAGGAGGGCGGTTATTTGACCGAGGCCGTGCGCCGCAAACCCTATGCCGTGCTGCTGCCCGACGAGGTCGAAAAAGCCCACCCCGACGTCTTCAACGTGCTGCTGCAGGTGCTTGACGACGGCCGCCTGACTGACGGCCAGGGCCGCACCGTGGACTTTAAGAACACAGTGATCGTGATGACCAGCAACATCGGCTCGCAAATGATCCAGGCCATGGTCGGCCAGGACTATGAGGACGTCAAGGAAGCGGTGACCGGTGAACTCAAGAACCACTTCCGGCCCGAGTTCCTGAACCGCATTGACGAGACCGTGGTGTTCCATTCGCTCGACGCCAGCCACATCGCCGACATTGCCCGCATCCAGCTGGCGGTGCTGAAAGCGCGGCTGGAGCACATGGAACTGGGTCTGGAAGTAAGCGAGGCCGCCGTGGCCGAGTTGGCCAAAGTTGGCTTCGACCCGGTGTTTGGCGCCCGGCCTTTGAAGCGCGCGATTCAGCAGCGGCTGGAAAACCCGCTGTCGAAGTTGCTGCTCGAAGGCAAGTTTGCGCCCAAGGACACCATCCACGTCGATGTCGACCCGATCCGCGCACCGGGGCAGTTCAGCTTTGCGTGAGGAGGAGTTGGCCGCTTAGGGCTGCATGATGACGCCGGCATGAAACCCTCGCCTGTCGGGCCTTCAAAGGCCTGGCAGGCGTGACTTGCCGTCCATTTTTTTTAAAACCCCCTTGGCTGTACCTTGCGGAATCTTCCCGCTAAGATTCAGGCATGACCGCCACCAGCCAAACCCTAGCCCTCTCCGTTCCCCTCAAGCAAGATGCCAGCATCATTGGGCTGGTGAGCCTGGCCCATGCGTCCTCGCATTTTGGTCATCTGTTGCTGCCGCCGTTGTTCCCGGTGTTCATGGTGGAATTTGGCTTGAGTTTTTCGCAGCTTGGTGCGCTGATGAGCGTGTTCTTCGTGGTGTCTGGCATTGGCCAGGCGTCGGCCGGTTTTTTCGTGGACAAGGTGGGGGCACGACCCATGCTGTTTGCGGCACTGGCCCTGTTTGCGCTGGCGGCTTTGCTGGCCTCCACGGTGACAGGCTACGGCGGGCTGTTGATGGTGGCGGCGCTGGCCGGCCTGGCCAATGCCACTTTTCACCCGGTGGATTTCACCATTTTGAACCAGCGCGTCTCGGCGCCGCGCCTGGGCCACGCTTTCAGCGCGCATGGCCTCACGGGCAATCTGGGCTGGGCGGCGGCCCCGGTGTTTTTTGCCACCGTCACCGTGATGAGCAACTGGCGCACGGCCTATGTCCTGGCGGCGCTGCTCTACGTGGGCGTGCTGGCGCTGATGTGGTTGCAGCGGGACAAACTCAAAACCCAGGCGGTGGTGCACCACGCCGACAGCCCGGCCGAGCACAGCATGGCCTTCATGAGGTTGCCCGTGGTGTGGTGGTGTTTTGCCTTCTTTCTGCTTTCCACCATGACGCTGGCGGTGGTGCAGAGTTTTTCGGTGTCCATTCTCAAGGCCATGCACGGCATCAGTTTTGAATCAGCCACCCTGACGCTCACGGCCTACATGTTGTGTGGCGCCCTGGGCATGTTTGTCGGTGGTTTCGTGGCCGGAAAATCACGCCACAGCGACCGCGTGGTGGCGCTGTCGATGTCAGTTGGGGCCGTATTGCTGGCGCTTTGTGCCACCGGATGGTTGGGTGGCACGCTGACCATGGTGGTGCTGGCTGTCACCGGTTTTGCCGTTGGCATAGGCGGGCCGTCGCGCGACATGATGATAAAAAAAGCCACACCCAAAGGCGCCACGGGCCGGGTCTATGGCCTGGTTTATTCAGGGCTGGACACCGGCTTTGCCATTTCCCCGCTGCTTTTTGGGGTCTTCATGGACCGCGGCTGGTACGGCGCCACACTGTTGGGTGCCGCAGCTGTTTTGCTTTTGAGCGTGGTGGCGGCGCTGGGGGTGGGTCAGCGCACGCTTGTCAAATCCTGAGTCAATGGCCCTTGATGGTGTAGCTTCCGTCTTTCAGCCATTTGATCTCGGCATCCAGAAACACGGTTTTGAGTGCTGGTTTGTAGAGCTTGACCATGTCATGGGCTTCCCCACTGCGTCCTCCCGCGCCGCAAAAGAAGATGATGGGCTTGTCGGTCGGCAGTTTGTCGATGTTTTTCTCCAGGGCATTAACCGGCATGTTGATCGCGCCCTTGAAGGTGCCGGTGGCAAATTCCGACGCATCACGCACGTCGATCAAGTGCACGGTGTCAGGTGCTTCCTTGTAAATGCGCTCGAACGAGGCCACGGTGATGGTGCCTGACTCCTTGCCGGCCTCCATGACCGGTGCCTTGGCTGCGGGCGCCGTTGCGGCGCTTGCCGTGGGGCCCGGGCCATAGGCTTTGGCCCAGGCCGGGTAACCTTCAGGCACGACCTTGACGTTGGTGTAACCGAGTTTGATGGCCTTGGCAGCCGAGTCGTTGCTCAGCTTGCAGGCCAGGCCGTCGCAATAAAAGAACAGCGCGGCGGCCTTGTCGGCAGGCAGCATCTCAGGCGCCAGTTTGTCAAACTGTGAATCGGGCAAATTGATGGCGCCCGGGATGTGGCCGACATCGTACTTGCGCGCCTTGGGTCGTGCGTCGATGAGTGTCATCGGTGCTTTTTCATCCATCAGTTTCTTGAGGTGCGCCACACTGACGGCATGCAGGTTGCCGTTCTTGATCCAGTCCGGGAAGCCTGCCGCGTAGACCCGGATGTTGGTGTAACCCAGTTTCTCTGCCTTGAAGGCGGAGTTGTGGCTCAGGATGCACTCGGGCCCATCGCAATAAAAAACCAGCAAGGAGGCTTTGTCTGGCGGAAGCATCGTGGGTGCCAGCTTGTCAAACATCGAGTCAGGAATATTGATTGCGGTCTGGATGTGACCGAGATCGTATTTGCGCGCGGCGGGACGCGAGTCAACCACCACCACGCCATCGATTTTTGGCACCACGGCCTGCTGCTTGACAAAATCAACGTCGACCAGCTTGGTATACCAGTTGGCCTTGGGCTGCACGGCAGCGGCATCCTGTGCCAGCGCGGCGGTTGAAACCAGGGCCCCTGCGCTCATCATCAGGGCGGCCAGAATGGCACCATAGAGCGGAATTTTTCTTAATTTCACGGTGAACTCCTTTTAAAAAGACTTGTGAGTCAGACCACTCACGTAGCGACGTGCTCTGACCCCAACTGATTAGGCTTAGCTGCAACTTGCAGGGGAATCGCCGTCTTTGGCGCCCTTGAGCAGGAAGGCCTTGATATCTTCAAAGAGTTCCTTGTCGGGGGTGTCGGCAAACTTGGCTGCCGCCTTGTTGGTCGCCTTGATGCTGGCCCGGTATTCCTTGCCGATGTATTTGCTCACGGTGTCCTTGCCCTTGGCATGTTTGTCGGTGAGCAGATAGGCCGTCCATTCGGCCTTGGTCTTGGTGCTGGGGTTGATCGACCCAACCGGTGAGGCCACGTGGCACGAGGTGCAGACGCTGCGGTAGTAAACCCGGCCACGTTTCCAGTCTGCGTCGTACGCCTGCGCAGAAAAAGAGGCACCCATCAAGGCGAGCAGGGCGGCAACGGGTAAAGATGTGCTTAATTTCATGATGACTCCTAGAAAAAATGATGAGGACGAGGATTAATGTTTCGACGATTCGATTTCTTCCCAGCCGGTGATCATGGCTTTGATCTGGGAAGTGAGCTTGTGCCCGGTCGTTGCCAGATACAGGTGCGAAATCAAAAACGCCAGCATCAGGAACGCACCCGCGGTGTGGGCGGTGGCGATCCACTCCAGTTGCAGGGCGCTCAAGCCCCAGGCCGACCAATCGGCGTAAAAGAGGTAGAGCCAGCCGGTAATCCAAAGCAGCGGGCTGAGCAGTGTCAGGATCAGCAGGTAGGTGATGCGTTGCAGCGGGTTGTGCTTCAGCACGGATGTGGGCCTGAACGGATGCGGCTCATCCTTGAAGATGCCCGAAGAGTAGTAATGCATGATCGCCACCACCTTGTCCGTGGTCGGGATGTACTGGCGCCATTCGCCGGTCGTGACGTGCCAAAAGATGGCAAAAATCCAGAGACCTACCAGGGCCCAGGCGGCAATGGTGTGATAGCCCACCGCTTGCTCAAAACCGAACAGCTTGTAGGTGCCGTGAATCTCGAAGCCCGACACCATCAGGAAGATGATCAGGGAGGCTTGCGACCAGTGCCAGAAGCGCACAAAACCCTTGAATAAATAGACACGTTCAGTCATTTTGATTCTCCTTAAGCCTTGCGGCGTAAAACGATACGCATCGCGCCATGACCGAGCACGGCAAGCAGCGTCAGTAGCGCCAGGCCCCAGCCCAACTTGTCAAGCAGGGGGTTGGCACCGCTGCCTGGCATGTAAATCCCAGCCAAGCCGGCCAGCCGGCCGTCCCTGGCGTGGCATTCCACACAGCCCAGTGCCTTGTCCTTGGGTGCCACCATGTGGGTGATGGGCCAGTCCATCTGGGTCTTGACGAAGCCAAACTTGCCAGAGTAGGGCACGCCTGACACCTTCACGCCGGCCTGAAGGGCCTTGTCCCACTCCAGATTCTTCCAGTAACCGGTGTCATCGTTGCCTGCGGTGTGGGGTGTCAGCAGGGTCATGTTGACGGTGTCATAGGGCTGTTTGCCGCCAAAACGCTTGACGGGCCAGATCATGGACTTGCCGTCGGTCGGGCTGCCACTCAGCTTGTTGATGTGGGTCACGTCGGCATTCACATCCAGCTTGTCGGTCTTCAGGGTGTAGTTGACCTGGCCGTTGAACCACACATAGGTCGGCTTGACGTTCTCGGCCATGATGAAGTCGCCCTTGCGCGACTCATAGGTGATGTGCCCCTTGGTGTCCTTGCGGGTGATCTGCTCACCTTTTTCATCGCGCTGCCCAGCGGTGGACCAGTCCCAGTTCATCTTGGTGGCAATGCCGCCGCGGGCAAACTCAGGGATGTGGCAGGTCTGGCAAGCCAGTTTGGTGGCGTGCTGGTTGAGCCGGGCTTCCTGTTTGTGCGGCACGTTGCCATGGCAGGAAACACAGGTGGCGGGGTTGCCCTGGTCGGTGGCACCGCGCAGGTGGGCACCCGCGGCATCCTTGGCGGTTGGCGCGTAACGGCTGCCGGCGACATCGTGGCTGGAGGTCTTGTGGCAGGTGCCACAGGTGAAATCCAGGCCCGAGGCATCCATGTGCACATCGAGTTCTTTTTCAGGTGCGGCCAGTGAGCTGTCCATGTCGCCGTGTTTCACACCGTCACCGCCGCCGCCGTTAAAGTGGCAGCTGCCGCAGGTGTCGCGGCTGGACTTGCCCACCTTCTGGGCGATTTTGGACAGGTCGATCGCCTTGAGAAACTTGCCGGAACCCGGAGGGAATTCCAGGTCCTTTGTGACCACATTGCCCGCCAGTCCGGACGGTTTTTTGTAGTTGCCGGTGGTGTCGTGGCAAACCACGCAGTCGACGTTTTCTTCGGATGTGAAGTCAAAGCTGGCATCTTTCCAGCCGTAACCCACGTGGCAGCTGTTGCAGGCTGCTTCGTTGGAGGCAATGGAAATGCAGAAGTTGTTAACCACGTTTTTCTTGCCGAGCAGCTGGCCGGTGTCAGGGTTTTTGTATTCCCATTTCCAGTGCTTGGTGCGGTGTATCTGGCCTGCAGCCTCGGTATGGCAACTCAGGCAGGCCTTGGTGACCTCCGGGCCGGAGGCAAACTCGCGTTGCAGTTCCTCGAACTTGGTGTGGTCGGCCGTGGTGTTGAGCTTGACCGACTTGGGTTCCTCTGCGCTGGCAACGCCCAGTGCAGCGAACCCCATCCAGCCGGCTAAACAGACCGCTAGCGCGATGCGGCTTGACTTGGACATCATCTGCAACCTTTCATTGGTTAGTTTTAATATTCGGAATTAGTGATATGCATTTTGATGATCTCGCCCGTCATTTGCTTTGATAAAAGTCAAAAGATTAAGGGAAAACCCTTGTTATTGATCTCGGTCCAAAGTGAAGCTGGCATAGCTTGTGTGGCGCCGCGATAAGGCGGCAGTATTTCTAACGGTTTGATCGCAGCAGCGCTGGGGAGAGTCCATGTTTCTCGGCACAATGCGGGCATGACTGACGCTTCTATCTCGCAAATCGGTGGCCACCTGCTGGTGCAGTGTCTGGTCGAGCAAGGGACCACGCACGTGTTTGGTGTGCCGGGTGAAAGTTTTCTGGCCGTGCTTGACGGCTTTCACCACTACCGTGACCAGATCCGCTTCATCATCAACCGCCAGGAAGGCGGGGCGGCCTTCATGGCCGAAGCGCACGGAAAGTTGACAGGCCGGCCCGGCGTGTGTTTTGTGACCCGGGGTCCTGGTGCGACCAATGCCGCCATTGGTGTGCACACAGCCTTCCAGGACTCCACGCCGATGGTCTTGTTTGTCGGCGATGTGGCCAGCGACACGCGTGATCGCGAGGCTTTTCAGGAGGTGGACTACCCAAGTTTTTTTGGCCCCAGCACCAAAGGTTTTGCCAAACGGGTCGAGCGCATCGACGCTGTGGCCCGTATCCCCGAATATGTGGCACGTGCCTTTGCCACAGCCATGAACGGTCGCCCCGGCCCGGTGGTGCTGGTTTTGCCCGAGGATATGCTGGCCCAGGCCGTGCCGTTGAATCCGGTCACCGGCGCACGCCCGGTGGCCTTGCCCTATGTGACCGCCGTCGAGGGTCATGTGGGCCCGGCGCTCTTGTTGCAACTGCACGAGGCCTTGTTGCAGGCCGAGCGCCCGCTGGTCATTGCCGGGGGGCCCGGATGGTCGCCCGAGGCGGCGCAAGCCCTGCAGCGCTTTGCAGACAATTGGTCGCTGCCAGTGGCCAACGCGTTCAGATTTCAGGACACCTTTGACAACCACCACCCGCTCTATGCCGGCGACGTGGGTATTGGCATCAATCCCGCTCTGGCGGCGCGCATCAAGGCAAGCGACCTGATTCTGGCCCTGGGGCCGCGCCTGGGCGAGATGACCACCGGCGGCTACACGCTGATAGAAGCCCCGCTGCCCAGACAAAAACTGCTTCACATACATGCCAGTGCTGAAGAGCTCAACCGAGTGTTTCAGGCCCATCTGGCGATCCTGGCCAGCCCGGCGCAGGCTGCGTTGGCGCTGGCGGAACTGGCCGCCCCCAAGGAAGTGGGCTGGACCGATTGGGCGCGGGCCTGTCATGACGACTACCTTGCCAATCTGTTGCCGCAGCCCTTGCCTGGCCTGGTCGACATGCCCGCTGTGGTAGCCACGCTGCAGCGCCACCTGCCATCCGACACAGTGGTCACCAACGGCGCGGGCAACTTTGCCAGTTGGTTGCATCGCTTTTATCGCTACCACGGCTGGGCAAAGGGAGGCAAGACCCAGTTGGCCCCCACCAACGGCGCCATGGGTTATGGCGTGCCGGCCGGCATTGCCGCAGCCATCACGACCGGGCGGCTGGTTTTTACCATCGCCGGCGATGGCGATTTTCTAATGAACGGTCAGGAACTGGCCACTGCCGTGCAATATGGCGCCAAGACCATCATTGTGCTGCTGAACAACGGCATGTTTGGCACCATCCGTATGCACCAGGAGCGCGAATACCCGCAACACGTCTCAGGGACGGCCTTGCAAAATCCCGATTTTTGTGCGCTGGCGCAAGCCTATGGCTATGCGGGTGTGCGCATCACGCGGACCGACGAGTTTGAGCCAGCCCTGTTGGCCGCCCTGCTGCGCCCCCAGGGCAGCCTGATTGAGGTGATGTTGGATCCGCAGGTGATCAGCACGCGTGGCACGCTGGACACCATCACCCAGGCCGCGCTGGCGCGACAAACTGACCCGCTTCAGTAGGATTGCGGCACGGCGGCTCAAACGCAGGAAGAACCCGTCAAATACCTGGCCTGGTGTGTTGCGCAGTCGGTTGAAAAATCCAGCTTGAAAACGGACCCGCCAGCCTTTTGAGGGGCTGGCGGTGGTGGCGGGAACCCCGGGTCAGTTCGTCGGGCTGACACGTCTGGGGACGTTCCCATCCGTCTTGGTGTCTCACACCAAGACTCGGCCCGATTGCTCAGACCCCCCAGCTCCATGCTTCCCGGGTTTGCTTTCGCTCTCTCGTCAAGCACGCCCTCACTTTATGGCATCGCTCGCACCATGTGTTGCGAATTCTCAAAGGTCCTGCGGGGCATGAAAAAAGCCAGCTTGCGCTGGCTCTTTGTTGAAGTCAGGTCGGGACTTATTTGGCCATGTCAACGCCGTAGAAGCTGTGGCGGCCAAACGGGCTCAGCTTGAAGCCAATGACTTCCTTGCGCACGGGCTTGATCTGCACGGCGTGCGCAATGGTGAACCAGGGCGCCTGTTCCTTGAAGATGACCTGGGCTTTTTCATAGAGCTTGGCGCGCTCGGCCGGGTTGGAAACCACCTTGGCCTTCTGCACCAGCTCTTCAAACGGCTCGTAACAGAACTTGGCCACATTGGAGCCATTGTTCTTGGCCGCGCTGCAACCCAGCAGGGTGTTCAGGAAGTTGTCCGGATCGCCGTTGTCGCCGGTCCAGCCCAGCATGCCCATCTGGTGTTCGCCATTTTGCATGCGCTTGCGGTACTCGCCCCATTCAAAGCTCTTGATCTCGGCCTTGATGCCGACTTTGGCCAGGTCAGCCTGCATCAGCTCGGCAATACGCTTGGCGTTGGGGTTGTAGGGGCGCTGCACCGGCATGGCCCACAGGTCCGTGGCAAAGCCGTCCTTCAAGCCCGCCGCTGCCAGCAATTTCTTGGCTTCTTCGGGGTTGTACAGATCGTCCTTGATGGCCTTGTTGTAAGACCATTGTGTCGGTGGGATCGGGTTGGTCGCGGGGACGCCGGTACCCAGATAGACGGCATCAACAATGGCTTTCTTGTTGATCGCCATGTTGACGGCCTTGCGCACACGCACGTCGTCGAACGGCTTCTTGGTGGTGTTGTAGGCCAGATAACCCACATTCAAGCCAGGTTGCTCCATCACCACCACATTGGCGTCCTTGCGGATGGCGGGCAGGTCAGCCGGGTTGGGGTAGGGCATGACATGGCACTCGCCCTTTTGCAGTTTGGCCCAGCGCACCGACGCATCGGGCGTGATCGAGAAAATCAGGTCATCGATCTTGGCCTTGCCAGCCCAGTACTGCGGGAAGGCCTTGTAACGAATGATGGCGTCTTTCTGGTACTGCACCAGCATGAAGGGGCCTGTGCCGACAGGCTCTTGGTCAATTTTTTCAGGTGTGCCCGCCTTGAGCATGGCAATGGCGTATTCCTTGGACTGGACGCCCGCATATTGCATCGCCAGATTCGACAGGAAAGGGGCTTCCGGTGCGTTGAGCACAATCTTCACGGTGTACTCGTCGACCTTGTCCACCGACTTGAGCAGCTTGGGCATGCCCATGTCGCCAAAGTAGGCGTGGTTGGAACTGGTGACCTTGTAGTAGGGGTCGTTCTCTTTCCACTGGCGCTCGAACATGAACAGGATGTCGTCGGCGTTCATGTTGCGCGTGGGGGTGAAGTTCTTGTTGGACTGCCATTTCACGCCCTTGCGCAGGTGAAAGGTGTATTCCAGGCCGTCCTTGGACACTTCCCATTTTTCAGCCAGGCCCGGCACGACCTTGGTGCCGCCACGCTCGAAATCGACCAGGTTGTCGTAAATCTGCTCGCTGGCGTCAAAGGAGGTGCCGGTGGTGTTGATGCTGGGCGCAAAATTCTCCGGGCTGCCCTCGGAGCAGTACACCAGCGTTTTGGCGCCGGCCTGGCCCATGGCCAGCAGCGCAGGCAAGGCCAGCGCGCAGAGCGCCGTGCGCTTGAGCGCAAACTTCCGGTTTGATTTGAAAACTGTCATCTTGTGGACTCCTACAGGTTAATGCTGCGCTGCAGCGGGTTGATTAAAGAAAGACCTAAGCGGTCTGGATAAATTGTTCAGCCAAATGACATGCCACCTGCCTGCCTGAGAGCTCGCGCAAGGGCGGACGTTCGCTGTGGCATTGTGCTACAACGTGCGGACAGCGGGTTGAGAACACGCAACCGCTGGGCGGATTCAGCGGGGAGGGCAGTTCACCCGTGAGCACGATGCGCTTTTTCGCCGCACCGGTGCCGACAATGCCCGGTGTGGAGGCCAGCAGCGCCTGGGTGTACGGGTGCAGCGGTTGCGCAAAAATGGTTTTTTTCTCGCCCTGCTCGACCGCGTGGCCCAGGTACATCACCAGCACGTCGTGGGCGATGTGGCGCACGACGCCCAGGTCGTGCGAGATGAACAAGTAAGCCAGCCCGAGTTCCTGTTGCAGGTCAGCCAGCAGATTGAGCACCTGGGCCTGGATCGAGACGTCGAGCGCTGACACCGGTTCGTCGGCCACGATCAGTGCCGGCTTGAGCATCAGGGCGCGCGCAATCGCGATGCGCTGGCGCTGGCCGCCCGAAAACATGTGCGGGTAGCGGTCATAGTGCTCGGGGCGCAAGCCCACCAGCGCCAGCATCGCACGGGCCTGCTCGCCGCGTGATGTGGCATCCAGCCCGGTGTTGATCTCCAGCGGCGACTCAAGGATGGCGCCGATCTTTTTGCGCGGGTTGAGCGAACCAAACGGGTTCTGAAACACCAGTTGCACGGTGCGTCGCAAGGCATGGCGCTGCTGCGGGCTGGCCTTGACCACGTCGACACCGCCCAGCGACAACTCGCCGGAAGTCGGGGTCTCGATCAGCGACACCATGCGCGCCAGGGTCGATTTGCCGCAGCCGGACTCGCCCACCACCGCCAGCGTCTTGCCTGCTTGCACAGTGAACGAGACTCCGCTGACCGCTTGCAAGTGGTCCGGCGCGTGCAGGAAGCCGCGGCTGATCTTGTAGACCTGCTTGAGGTCTCGCGCCACCACCACGGGCTCGGCATCGGGCATGTCGGTCGGGTTGAGTTGGCTCATTGGTCGGCTCCCGCCAACGGCGCCGACACGCAGGCCTCTGCCAGGGGCGCCAGGGGATAGTGGCAGCGCACCCAGCCGCTTTGCCATTCGCGCAGGGCGGGGCGCTCGGCGCGACAATGGTTGTTGGCGTACAGGCAGCGTGGCGCAAACAGGCAGCCAGTGGGCCGGTCATACAGGCCGGGCACCATGCCGGGAATGGTGGCCAGGCGGCTGGCACCGTCGCTGCGCTCGGGCATGGCGGCCAGCAGGGCCTCGGTGTAGGGGTGCTGCGGTGACTCGAAAATATCATGCGCGCTGCGCGTTTCCATGATCTGGCCGGCGTACATCACCGCCACGCGCTGCGCCATTTCGGACACCACGCCCATGTTGTGCGTGATCAGCACCAGCGCCATGTTGAGGTCTTTTTGCAGGGTGCGCAGCAGGTCCAGAATTTGCGCCTGGATCGTGACGTCGAGCGCGGTGGTGGGCTCGTCGGCAATCAAGAGTTTGGGATTGCACGAAATGGCCATGGCAATCATGACACGCTGGTTCATGCCGCCCGACATCTGGTGCGGGAACACATTGAGGCGGCTTTCTGCCGCCGGAATGCCGACCTGCTCCAGCAGTTCGATGGAGCGCTTGCGCGCCGCCTTGACGTCCATTCCCATGTGCAGCTTGAGCGTTTCAGCCAGTTGGAAACCCACGGTGAAGCAGGGGTTGAGGCTGGTGGTCGGGTCCTGGAAGATCATGGCCACGTCTTTGCCGGTGAGCTTGGCGCGTGCGCTGCCTGAGAGCTGAAGCAGGTCATGGCCGTCAAAACGCAGCTTGTCGGCGCTGACCACACCGGGAAACGACACCAGGCCCATCAGCGCCATCATGGTGACGCTTTTGCCCGAGCCGGATTCGCCCACAATGCCCAGCACGTCGCCAGCGTCAACCGACAGCGACACCCCGTCCACCGCGTGCATCACTGCGGTCTTGGTCGGAAATTGGACCGAAAGATTTTCTATTTCAAGGAGCGCCATAAAACGTAGGGGTTAGCGTTTGAGCTTGGGGTCAAACGCGTCACGCAGACCGTCACCCAGCAGGTTGAAGGCCAGCACGGTGATCAGGATGGCCAGGCCGGGAAAGGTGACAACCCACCAGGCGCGCAGCACAAATTCGCGCGCGTCGGCCAGCATGGTGCCCCACTCAGGTGACGGCGGTTGCGCGCCCAGGCCGAGAAAGCCCAGCGCGGCGGCGTCCAGGATGGCCGATGAGATGCCCAGTGAAGCCTGCACGATGAGCGGCGCCGTGCAGTTGGGCAGCACCTCGTTGAACATCAGGCGCAGATGGCCGGCGCCGTTCATGCGTGCCGCCGTCACATAGTCGCGGCTCATTTCGGTGATAACGGCCGCGCGTGTGATGCGCACGTAATGCGGCAGCACCACCACGGCCACGGCCAGCATGGCGTTCATGAGTCCTGGGCCAAGAATGGCCACGATCACAATCGCCAGCAGCAGGCTGGGCAGCGTCAAAATGATGTCCATGAGGCGCATTACCGCGACTTCGAAAACGCCGCGGAAATAGCCCGCCGTGAGGCCCAGCACCGTGCCGATCACCACCGACAGGGCCACCACCGCCAGGCCGATGGCCAGCGACAGGCGGGCGCCATGGATTAGGCGCGACAAAATATCGCGACCGATGGCATCGGTGCCCAGCCAGTGCGCGCTGGAGCCGCCGGTCTGCCAGGCAGGCGGGACCAGGAACACGCTGGGATCGGTGTCGTTGGGGGCGTAGGGCGCGATCCAGGGCGCAAAGGCGGCCATCAGAAGCACCGCCAGCACGATGACCAAGCCGGCCACGGCGCCCTTGTTGGTTGAAAAATAATCCCAGAACTCGCGCAGACGGTGCGGCGGCTCGATCAGGGCAGGGGTGTCGGCAAGCGTGGTCATGGTGGGATATTTAATGCCGGATGCGTGGGTTGATGATGCCGTAGGTCACGTCCACCAGCAGGTTGACAATCATGACCATGCCGCCCAGCAGCAGCATGCCGCCTTGCAGCACCGGGTAGTCGCGCCGGCCAATGGCTTCGATCATCCATTTGCCCACACCGGGCCAGGAAAAAATGGTCTCGGTCAGGATCGCGCCAGTGAACAGCACGCCGACCTGCAAGCCGATCACGGTGATCACCGGGATCAGGGCATTGCGCAGCGCATGTAATGAGACCACCCGGAAGTTTGACAAGCCCTTGGCCCGGGCCGTGCGGATGTAGTCCTCGCCCAGCACTTCGAGCATGGCCGATCGTGTCATGCGGGCAATCACGGCCAGCGGATTGGTGCCAAGGACAATGGTCGGCAGGATCAGGTGCGTGGCGGCCGACCAGAAAGCGTCCATGTCGCCGGCCAGCCAGGTGTCGATCAGCAGGAATCCGGTCACGGGTTCAATGAAATACTGCACGGCGATGCGACCCGAGACCGGGGTCAGGTCGAGTTGCACCGAGAACAGCAGGATCAGCAGCAGCCCCCACCAGAAAATCGGCATCGAGTAGCCGGTCAGCGAGACCCCCATGACGCCATGGTCCAGGATGGTGTTTCGCTTGACGGCTGCCAGGATGCCCGCAGGAATGCCGATGATCAGCGCAAACAGAATGGCACAGACCGCCAGTTCGATGGTGGCCGGAAACAGCGCCATGAATTCGTTGAGCACGGGCTCATGAGTGATGATGGATTTGCCCAGGTCGCCCTGCAGCACGCGGCCGATGTAGATGCCGTATTGCACCAGCACCGGACGGTCCAGGCCATAGGCCTTGAGCAACTCGGCATGGCGTGCCGGGTCGATGCCGCGCTCGCCTGCCAGTGTCTCGATGGGGTCGCCCGGCACCATGCGGATCAGAAAGAACGCGACCAGCGTCATGCCGATGAAGGTGGGAATGATCAGGCTGAAGCGGGTCAGGAAAAAACGCAGCATCGTTGAACGATTTGTGATGTTGGGCAGATGATGCCACAAACAAAAAGCCGACTTGCGTCGGCCTTTGGTGCATGAATGCTGAAATGATTATTTCAAATGCTTGCCGATCAGGCCAGCCATCTCGAACATGGTGACTTGTGCTTTGCCGAAAACGGCCTTGAGCTTGGCATCAGCGTTGATGAGGCGCTTGTTGATTGCGTCCTGCAGTTTGTTGGCCTTGATGTACACCCACAATTGCTTGACCACTTCAGTGCGCGGCAGGGGCTTGCCGCCCACGATGGCAGACAGTGCGGCGCTGGGCGTCATGGCTTTCATGAAAGCGGCATTGACGGTGCGCTTGGCGGCGGGGGCTTTCTTGGCAGCGACCTTCTTGGCGGGAGCAGCCTTTTTGGCTGGTGCGGCCTTTTTGGCGGGCGCTGCTGCTTTCTTGGCAGGCGCCGCAGCCTTGGCGGCTACTTTTTTCGCGGGCGCCGCGGCTTTTGCCGGGGCTGCTTTTTTAGCGGGAGCGGCTTTGGTGACAGGAGCAGCTTTTTTAGCCGGTGCTTTCTTTGCAGTTGCCATGAGAAGGTCCTTTTCGTAGTTGATCAAACACCAGCAAAAAAAAGATCGGCTGGTTGGGGTCGAATCCTACTGGAGAAACTCGCGTCTTCATAGGGGGAAGACGCGAATTCTTGAGGGAAAAAGTCATTTATGTTGCGTTTTTTGCCGATTTACAATTTTCAGAGCCGATTAACCCAGCCAGGACGATTCATATGACCCCCCCTTTTGCCACCTGTGATTTGTGCGATGCCAACAAGAACGAGGCCCCCGAGCAGTTTCGGGTGTTGCCGCCGGTATTCAAGGACTTCGGTGCGCGCCGTGTTTTTTACGGTCCGGTGGTGACGGTCAAATGCTTCGAGGACAACACGCTTGTGAAGGCGGCGGTCGAAGCGGCTGGTTTTGCCGAGACGCCTGGCGGGCGAGTTGGCAAGGTGCTGGTGGTGGACGGCGCAGGCTCCTTGCGTCGCGCCTTGCTGGGCGGCAATCTGGGTGCCGCCGCCGCCAGAAATGGCTGGGCTGGGGTGGTGATCGACGGTTGTGTGCGCGACGTGGCCGAGCTGGCCGAGCTTGACGTGGGCATTCGCGCGCTTGCCAGCAACCCGATGCCAACGGAAAGAAAGAACCAGGGCCTGCAGGATCTGGCGGTGCAGATTCAGGGCGTCTGGGTCCACCCGGGCGACTGGTTGTATGCCGATGCCGACGGCATCGTGGTCAGCGCGACGGAACTCACGCGTTGATGACGCGTCGGGTAAATCGTTCCAGGTAATCCATCAGCTGGCTGGCCGCGGCGGCGGCTTCCACTTCCTTGCCCGACGCAATGGCCTGGGCCAATATCATGTGAAAACGGGCACCCTCGGTGATCTCGCCCTTGGCCTGGTAACGGTACCAGAAACGCCGACACTGGACGACCAACGGCACCACCGCCTTGACGGCCGAATAATTGCAGCAGGCCGCATGGTTCACATTGTCAAGTTCCTGGTCGGCCGTCATGTAGTCGTCCAGATTGCCGCGTTCGCTGGCAATGAGCATTTTTTCGGCACAGGCCACGAGGGCCTTTCGCTGCACCTCGGTGGCGCGTCTGGCCGAACAGGTGGCGATCAAGGTCTCCAGTCCGCGGCGCGTTTCAATCAGATCGAGGTGGTCGACCACATCGATGTTGGAGACCCGGAGACCGCGGCGTGGTTGTTGCTCGATGAGCCCGCTCGAGACCATGCGCATGAGCGCTTCGCGCACGGGTGTGCGTCCGAGTTGGGTCATTTCAGCCAATTCCGCCTCGACAATGAGTGATCCTGGCGCGATGACCAGCTTGGAAATCATGGCCTCGATCCGGTCGTAGGCCAGGTCTGCCACGCGGCGCTTGGGCACGGGTGGCTTCCGGGTTTGGCTGATGGGCATGGTGGGTGGTGTGCTGGCTGAGGTCGCAGAGTTGGGATTATTGTTTATCTTTGGGCACATCTGCCAGGTCACCGAGCAGCGTCGAGAGGCGCGCCGGCGACAATGGCGGCCGGGGTACCGGCGGTGTCCATCCGTACAAGAATTGGGCCGCGGCGCCACAGACCCGGCCCTGGCAGGCGCCCATGCCGCACCGGCTCTGCAACTTGGCGTCCGTCCAGCCGCTGCACTGCGACAAGCTGGCGTGGCTGACATCTTCACAACGGCAGACCAGGGTGTCTGCTTGCGGCATCTGCCGCAGCGCCGGGTCAAGCGCAAAGTGGCGATTGAGTTGCCCGGCAAAGGCCTCCCAGCGCGCGCGTTCCGGCCAGATTTTTTGTGCCGCCCGGGTCTCGTTGACGGCAGCCAGCCCCGCAATCCGGCCCTGGGCCAGCGCGCGCTCGGCGCCGCCAAAACCCGTGCACTCGCCGGCGGCATAAATGCCCGCCACACTGGTGGCTTGAAATTCATCCACCTTGAGCGCCTGGTTGCCGTTGGCCGTGCCCAGGGCGCAACCCAGCAAGTGTCCCAACTGGGTGTTGGGCACCAGCCCGAAACCGCTGGCGACGCGCTCGCAGGCGAGGGTGCTGGTGCGGCCCGCGTAACGCAACTGGACCGACTCGACCTGTTGCCGGCCGAGTGCCGCCACCAACCGGGTGCCGGTGCGGTAGCCGGGGTCGGCCAGCGTCAGCGCCTGTAATGCCTTGGACGGCCAGCGCCCCAGCTGTGCGGCAAAGGCTGCCACGCTGCCCAGACTGGCCTGCTCCGCGACCCGCAGCACCTGGGCGCCGGCCTTGCGCGCCGAGGCTGCTGCTGCCAGCAACAAAGGCCCGCTGCCGGCAATCACGATGCGTTCGCCCCGAACCGGCAGGCCGGCCTTGATCAGCGCCTGCAGGCCACCGGCACCGCTGACACCAGGCAGCGTCCAGCCCGGGAACGGCAGCAGCAATTCACGGGCACCGGTGCACAGAATCAGGGTGTCGAAGTGCTGGGTCCAGCCACGCTCGGCGTCTTCCAGCAACAGGGCCTTGGGTCCAATGGCGGAGATGACGCGGGTGCCGCAAAGCACCTGCACGTTGGCGCAGCGCGCCACGGCTTCGCGCAGGCGCAGGGCCTGGGCCGGCAGCGTGGCGGCGGGGCCGTCGCGCCAGATCTGGCCGCCGGGGGCGATGTTGTCGTCGAGCAGCGTGACACGGGCGCCACTGGGCGCCGCGGCCTGCGCGGCGGCCAGACCGGCCGGACCGGCACCGATGATCAGCAGTTCCGTGCTGGAGGGGTCGCGTCGTGAATTCATCAGTTCTGTCCCGGGCGGGTTCCGGTGTCGACCACCATGCCGTTTTGGCACAGCGTTTGGCAGGCCAGACGTCGCCGGCCGTCCACCAGCAGCCGGCATTCCTGGCAAATGCCCATGCCGCAGAGCGGGGCGCGTGCCTCGCCGGTGACCGACAGGCGCGCGCAGCCCGGGTGGCGCAGGGCCAGCGCGGCGGCCAGACTGGCGCCCGCCGGCACCCGAAGCGCCTGGCCGTCGAGGGTCAATTCAACGTGAGCGGCAGCGGTCATGCGGGTTCCTGAAAGCGGCCGGGACGGTAGGGTTCCGGATCAAACGGGGGCCTGCCGCCGGTCATCTGGGCGGCCAGCAGGCGCGCCGTGCCGGGCGCGGTGGTGACCCCCAAACCTTCATGCCCGGCCGCCAGCCAAAGGCCCCCGCGCTCGGGGTGGCGGCCGATCAGCGGCAGGCTGTCGGGCGTGGCGGCGCGAAAACCGGTCCAGGTGCGTATCACGTTCATGTCTTCCATGCCGGGCAGGAAGTCCACAATGCGACGCAGCATACGCGCCAGCATGGCGGGCTCGACCGCGGGGTCGGTGGTGTCGAACTGGCGCGACGAGCCCATCATCAACTGGCCGGTGGGGCGGGGCTGGATATTGAACGCCACCGAGGGCCCGGTGCCGTGGTGCGAACTCTTGATGTAGCCCAGTTCCACCAATTGATGGTTGATCGTGCCGGGGTAGCGGTCGGTGATGGCGATATGCCCCTTCTTGGGCCGAATCGGCAGTTCCGGACAAAACTGGGTCGACTGGATGCCGGCCGCCAGCAGCACGGCCCCGGCGCTGCGTTGGCTGCCATCGGCCAGGCGCACCCCGGTGTGCTCGATAGCGCTGACCACCTGGGTCTCCACGGTGATCAAGCGGGGTGCCTGGGTGAGCAACCAGCGCGCCGCGCTGGGGGCATAGACCATGCTGTCGTTGCTGACCTTGAGCGCGCCGGCCAGGCCCGGTCGCAACGCGGGTTCAGCAGCCGCCAGCGCCCGGGCATCGAGCAACTCGCAGGGCACGCCGTGCGCCTTGAGCCGTGCGAGCTTTTCCTCGGCGGCGTGCATTTCTTCGGCGTCGGCAGCGATCCAGAGCGTGCCGCAGTGGTTGAAGCCACAATCGGCGCCCATGCGTGGCGCCCACTCGCGCCACACGGCCAGCGACGCATTGCTGAGCGTCAGTTCGGCCGGGTTGTCGTCCATCAGCACCAGGTGACCCATGCCGGCGTTGGTGGCGCCACCGAGGCGCGCGTCAAGCACCAGCACCTTGAGACCCTGCTGCGCCAGCTCATGGGCGCAGGCCGCGCCGATGATGCCGGCACCGATGATGATGACGTCAAAGCTCATGGCCCGGACCGGTCAGGCAAGCTGCTGGCAAGCATGGCTCAGCTGGCAAACCAGGTGTCGTTGAGGCGGTAGCCTTCGGGGAACGGATCCTCGGGGTCGGCACCGTAGTAGGACAGGCCCGTGATCCAGGCGCGCCCGCTGATGTTGGGCAGCACGGCCGGCTTTCCGGCCACCTGGGCCAGCGCGTCAATGCGGCAGTCGAAGCGGGTGTCCATGATCGACAGGTGTGTGAAGGGCTCACCCACGGCCAGCTCGCCGCGCGCATGCATCAGGGCCATGCGCGCGGAGCTGCCGGTGCCGCAGGGGCTGCGGTCGAGCCGGCCCGGCGACACCACCACTGCGTTTTTGGCCGTCTTGACCCCATCCACCACGCCCAGCGGCCCGGCGAACTGGGCGATGTCGATGGTGTGAATGCCGGGGTTTTCCGGGTGCACGCTGGGGATTTGCGCGGCAGCGGCGCGTTTGATGCGCTCACCCGCCTCGGACAGGGCGCGGGCCTCGCTGCGGTCCAGCGAGAAGCCGAGTTTGGCCGCGTCCATGATCACATAAATCATGCCGCCGTAAGCCACATCCACCATCACCGTGCCCATGCCGGGCACCTCCACCGGGCGGTTCTGGTGCATGACAAACGAGGGCACATTTTGAAACGACACACGCCGGCATTTGCCGCCTTCGCACTCGGCGCGCACACGCACCAGACCGGCCGGTGTATCGACGCAGAGCTCGGTGACCGGGCTGGTCATGGGCAGCATGCCGCTCTCCAGCACCACAGTCACCGTGCACATCAGGTTGGAACCCGACATGGGCGGGTAACTGTCGGCCTCGATCACGATCATGCCGAAGTCGGCTTCCGGCGAGATCGCGGGTGTCACCAGATTCACCGCGGCGTTGACACTGCCACGCGGGTCCGAAAGCAACAAGGTGCGCAGCCAGTCCTGCTTTTGCTGCAGCAGTTGCTGCCGCTCGAACATGGAATTTGCGCGGGGGGCGATCACCCCCCCGGTGATGACACGACCCACTTCACCTTCGGCGTGCGCGCCGATCACGGTGATGAGATTTTTCAGATTCATGAAGGCTCCGGTGTTGCTGGATGAGCGAAGACGCCGGCCTCAGGCCAGCAGCGCGAGGATGTCATCGTGCAGGGCGCGGGGGATTGACACGCCATGCGCCATGCTGCGCGCGCGCGCCTCGAAACGGCGTTGCGAGGGCAGCCGCGCGCCCTGGCCGGTGATGGCCTCGAACAGATGTTCGGCGCGCGCCTGATCGGCGCCTGGCGCGCTGGTGGAAAAGAAACTTGGGTCAAAGGCCAGAATCAGCTCGCCATGGCGCGGCGTGCCGCCAATGGCGCCATCGACCGCGATCGACTCCAGGCTGGTCAGGTCGCCCAGCAGGGGTCCGGCCAGCAACTCGATCATGGTGGCCAGGGCCGACCCCTTGTGGCCGCCAAAGGTCAGCATGGCGCCCTGCTGCAGCACCGTGGCGGCATCGGTGGTGGGTGCGCCATCGGCGTCGATGCCCCAGCCGACAGGCAAGGGGCGGCCGCTGCGGCGGTACAGCTCGATCTCGCCGCGCGCCACCGCGCTGGTGGCAAAGTCGAAGACATAGGGGTTGCCGCTTGGGCGCGGCCAGCTGAAGGCGATCGGGTTGGTGCCAAAAACGGCCAGTCGGCCTCCGGCCGGCGCGACACAGGCGTGGGCGGGTGTGATCGCCAGCGCGCAGATGTTGTGGGCCGCGAGGCTCTCCACTTCCGGCCAGAGGGCGGAGAAATGAAAGCAGTTGTTGATGACCAGCGCGGCAATGCCGGTGCGCCGCACCTTTTCCACCAGGTGCTGGCTGCCGACCTCGAAGGCCAGCGGGGAAAAGCCGAATTGGGCATCGACCGCCACGACCGCGGGCGAACGCTGGCTGACCAAGGGTTCGGCATGGCACGCCACCTTGCCCTCGCGCAGGCTGCGGGTGCACATCAACAGGCGAAAGAGGCCGTGTGAATGGCACTCGTCACGCTCACCCGCCACCATGACGCGGGCGATGGCCCGGGCGTGGCCAGGGGGCAGGCCGTGGTGCGCCAGGACCCGCAGCGCCAGCGCCTCGGCCTCGGCCAGGGACAAGGAGACAGTCTCCGTCATGGCCGGATGCCCCAGGCAAAGGGGTCTTCCGGGTCGAGCAGCAGGGTGGCTTCGCTGCTCATGTGGGCGCGGCCACGAAGGGTGGGAATGACCTGACCATCTTCCAGCGCGTAACTGGTCTCGAAGCGGCTGCCAATCACGCTGGCCTGGACCCAGGTTTCACCGGGCGCCAGCTTGCCATCGGCCGCCAGACAGGCGATCTTGGCGCTGGTCCCGGTGCCGCAGGGCGAGCGGTCGTAGGCGTTGCCCGGGCACAGCACAAAATTGCGGCTGTCGGCACCCTCGGGGTCATCCGCAAAGAGCTCGATGTGGTCCACCTCGCCCCCATCGCTGCCGGAGATGCCTTGTGCCGCGAGCGCCAGGCGCAGCGCGGCGCAGTAGGCTGTGAGCGCGGCAATGTTGTCGCTGGCCACGCGCTGGCCGTGCTGGCTCACCAGAAAAAACCAGTTGCCGCCCCAGGCGACGTCGCCATGCACCAGGCCCTGGCCCGGCACCTCGACCGCCACCTGATGCAGATGGCGCCAGGAGGGCACGTTGCAGACGCTGACCGATCCGTCCGGGTGCAGGGTGGCCGTGACGGTGCCGACCGGGGTTTCGATGCGGTGCTCGCCGGGCCCGATGCGACCCAGGTAGGCCAGCGATGCGACCAGGCCGATGGTGCCGTGGCCGCACATGCCGAGGTAACCGGTGTTGTTGAAGAAGATGACGCCCGCGATGTTGGCCGGGTCGACCGGCGGGCACAGCAGCGCGCCCACGATGACCTCGCTGCCGCGCGGCTCCAGCACGGTGGCGGCGCGCCAATCGTCATGCTGCAGCTTCAGCAGGTCGCGTCGCTGCGCCATGCTGCCGGTGCCCAGGTCGGGAAAACCGGCCAGCACCAAACGCGTCGGCTCGCCCCCCGTGTGTGAATCAATGATTTCTATTTTTTTCATTTCAGGAATTTCAAACGCGCACTTAATGCGTTGATTTCAGGAACTCCATGGTCTCGGGCAATTGCGGATGGTCGATGACCTGGTCGGGTGTGCCGATTTCGTGAATCACACCATTGCGAAAAAATGCCACCCGGTCCGACACATCGCGCGCAAAGCGGATTTCGTGGGTCACCAGGATCATGGTCATGCCTTCGTCGGACAACATGCGCATGGTGTCGAGCACCTCGCCCACCAGTTGCGGATCGAGCGCCGAGGTGACCTCGTCGAACAGCATGTAGTCAGGCGACATGGCCAGCGCGCGCGCAATCGCCATGCGCTGCAACTGGCCGCCCGAGAGCTTGCCCGGAAAGACCTTGAGCTTTTCGCCCAGGCCCACGTGGCCGAGTTGGCGCACCGCGATTTCTTCGGCTTCAGCCTTGCTTTTGCCCAGCACCTTGCGCGGCGCCAGCATGACGTTTTCCATGACGGTCAGGTGCGGGAAGGCGTTCCACTGCTGGAACACGATGCCGATGCGCTGGCGCAGCTTGTTCAAATCGGTGCCCTTGGCGTGCACCGGGATACCGTCCACCTTGATCACCCCTTGCTGGATCGGCTCCAGGCCGTTGATGCACATCAGCAGGGTGGATTTGCCGGACCCGGAGCCGCCGATGATGGAGATCACCTCGCCCTTCTTGACGGTCATGCTGACGCCCTTGAGGACTTCCAGCTTGCCGAAGCACTTGTGCACGTTGTCAATTTCAATCATTTTCCTGCCACCTTTTCTCGACCATGGTTCCGATGCGCGCCACGCCCCAGCTCATCACGTAATAAATGAATCCGGCAATACACAGCACGAGGATGGGTTCCTGAATGCGCGTGACAATGGTTTGTGATGCGCGCAGCAATTCGATGATGCCGATCCACAGCACCAGCGAGGTGTCCTTGATCACGCCCAGCGTGAGATTGATCCAGCCCGGGAACGACACCCGCGCCGCCATGGGCAGCACGATGTGGCGCAGGGTCTGGAAAAACGTCAGGCCGAGCGAGCGTGCCGCCCGGATCACGGTGGCGGGCACGGCCAGCACGCCGCCGCGAATGATCTCGGTGCAGTACGACGCGCAGTAAATGCCGAGCACAACGCAGCCCACGGCAAAGGCCGTCCAGTTCAGTCCGGCGATGCTGTTGAATGAATTGAAGAGCACAAACTGAATCAGCAGCGGCACACTGCGGAAGATGTCGAGCAGCCAGGACAGCGGTGCTGTCGCGCGTGGCATCACGGCGCGCAATAGGCCGAGCACCAGGCCGGCCAGCGTGCCGATCAGCATGGCCCATAAAGTGAGCTTGAGGGTGACCCAGGCCCCCTCCAGCATGAACTGGAGGTCGGTAATGGCAAAACTTGTGTCAAACATGGCGGCCCTTCAATACCGGAACAGACGCCAGGCCATGAGCCTCGCCGTCAGGATGATGAGTTTGGCAATGATGTAGTAAATGACCGCCGCAATGGCAAAGTACTCGAAGGTGCGGAAGGTCAGCACGTTGTATGCCTGGGTGACACCGGTCAGGTCATTGTTCAGCCCCACCACGATCCCCAGCGAAGTCATCAGCACGGCCCACACCATCTGGTTGGTCATCGGGTAAAACACGATGCGCAGGAGCTGGGGTACCACGATCAGGCGGTAGGTCTGAAAGGCGCTCATGCCCAGGGAACGGGCTGCCTTGATTTGCGTCTCTGGAACCGCCTTGAGGCCGCCGCGGAAGTTTTCGGCCAGGTAGCCCGCGTTGTTGAAGGTGATGCCCGCCACCAGCGCGAACCAGGAGCTGACGTGCAGGCCAAACGCCCCAAGGCCAAAATACAGGATATAGATTTGAAACAGCGCCGGGGTGTTGCGCGCAATCGAAACCCAGGCATCAGAGAAACCGCGCATCAGCGGATTGCGCGCGGTCCGCATGGCCGTCAGGCCCAGCGCGATCAAGACGCCGAAAATCATCGATAGCACAGCGGTTTCCACCGTGACCCAGCTGCCGGCCAGCATGTCGGGCAGGGCCTTGAGCGCCGTGTTCCAGCGGAAGGTGTAGTCAAAGTCGAACATGGGTAATCAGCTCCTTGGACCGGCGTTTGCCGGGTCAGATGCCAGCCAGGCGGGTAACTTGCCGCTGGCCTGACCCGTGCAGGCGGCCTCGGCACAGTCGGCCAGAGAACCGAAGTGCACCTGACGCCCGGTAAGTCCTGGGGCGTAATGCGCATATTTGCCCGAGTTGGTCATGATGACCCGGGCCGCGATTGGCACCACGGGTTCCTCCAGCATGCACCAGCAGGTGTCGGTGATCACATTCACGCCAAAGGCCGTGAGCACGGCCAGGTCGCCATGGCGCTCGGCTTTGACGCTGACCGCGCGGCCGAGGGTCAGCACGATGGCGGTGTCCGGGTGGTGCTGGCGGCCCCTCAGGGGCATTGCCAGCGCATGGCACTCGGTCTCCGAGAAATGCGGGTTGCCCAGTGCCACCAGATCGACCCGCTGCTCAGCCGCGCTGTCAAGCTCGCGCCAGGCTTGCCTGAGTTCACCCAGCGTCAGGTGGTGCTCGACCTCGGGCGGCAGGCCGGCCAGCGCCGCCTGCGCGCTTGGGGCTTCTGGCGTGACATTGACAATATGAAACATGGGGGCGGCGCTGGTGGTGGCAAAGGCCGCGCCAAATGCCTTGAGATCATCCAGGCTTGGCTTGGCCGACTCCAGACCGCAGATCACCGGAATTCGCGCACCGGCCAACAGGCCGACCTGGTAACCCAGCAGCGGGTAGAAGGCGTCGTCCGGCGCCGCCGGCAACACCGGCAATTGCACCAGCAGGGTGGCGCGCCGGTTTTCGACCAGGTGGCAGCCGGCCTTGGGCGCGCGCCCGATGAGGGCAATACAAATGTCGAGAAAATCGGCGTATTTGGCGGTGTGCGCGCCAAGCACACTGTTGGCATAAACCACCGCATTGGACTCGGCCCAGACGATTTCCTCGCCGGCCTTCGGAGCGCTGTCGAGCAAATAGGGCGCGCAGGTAAAACTGGGCTGGGAGCCCATGTCGACATAGGCTTGCGCCAAGGCGCTGGCAGGTTCGCCAAAGGCCGGGTCGATGCCCAGCGCGCGCCAGCGCCGCTGGTCGACCGAGATGGCGTTCAGCGTGGTCGGAATCTTGACTTTGCCGCCCCAGTCGCGCAACTGGCAGGCAAAGCGCAGGCTGGCTGATCCGGTATAGATGCAGCCGTCGATGTGCGCCTGCACCACGTCGATCAACTCGGTCGCACCCTGCAGTTGGGCCATGCGCAAAACGATTTGCAGGGCAACCTGTCGTGCCCTGCCTTCACCGCCATCCAGGATTGCCTGGTCAGCGGGGCTCAAGTGAATCCCATGGGGGCTTGCCCGTGAAGCCGCCGGGCTTTCGGGCGCCGCCACAGGCAGCGCGTCGGGCGGTCCGGGCTCGCTTGTGGCGGTCAGTTGCCCGTCGGCTTGCAGGCTGACCCACTGCGCGCCGCGCAACTGGGCAAAACCCTCGGCGCCCACGCTGACGACCGGCAGTTGATGACCAAACACCAGCTCGGCCACGATGGCGCCCAGCGCCAGGATTTCATCGGGCTGCTCCAGCACCAGCGCGGCGGGACCATGCCCGTTGAGGATGATCTCCATCAGCACGCTGCTGCCGGTGCATGAGCCGCGGCCACTGGGAATCGCCAGCACCTGGCCTGCGATCACTTGTCCGCTCAGCGGGTGATGGCGATCGATCACCTCTCCGGTCGCCGGATGGACACCGCCCCAGAAACTCAAAGGGGTGTCGCTGTAAAGCAAGGGCCCCTGCGCAGAGCCACCCGTGAGCTGACAAGCGATCATGCTTGGGCTGATCAGTAGTAGACGCCCGGCACCATCAGGTCTGGCGGCGTGCCACCGACCCATTTTTGATACAACTCGGCATAACGACCGGTGCGCACCTGCTGGTTGACAAACAAGTTCAGGTAGTTGACCAGGCCGTATTCGCTGCGCTTGGCCACCAGCGAAACATAGTCGATGGTGTAGGGCGCCAGGCCGGCAACTTTAAGACCCTTGTATTTGCCCGACTTGATCGACGCAAAGGCAACGGTGGACGTCACGACGGTGGCGTCGATATGACCCTGGCTCACGGCGAGAATGGTGTCAGCCTGCGTTTGATAAGCGCGGAAAGTGCCCTTGGGGTCCTTCCATGCCTTCACGTCCTTTTCCAGGGCGAGGGCCTCGTAGGAACTGACCGTGTTGCCAACGGGGCGGCCCTTCAGGTCTTTGTAGCTGTTGATTTTCTTGTCGTCGCGCGTCAGCACCACCATGGTGAAAGCAAAGTAGGGAATCGACATGCCCACGGTCTTGGCGCGCTCGAGAGTGTCGGAAGTGGAGCCGACAACCACATCCACCCGGTTGGAAACCAGTGCCGGAATGCGGTCGGCAAACGGTGTTTCGACCACCTCGGGCTTGACGCCCAGCACCTTGGCCAGGTCGCTGCAATAGTCAACGTCGAAACCAATCGGGTTGTTGCTCGCGTCGCGTGAGCCCATGGGCGGGAAGTCCAGCACAACGGCGCAGCGCAGCTTGCCTGATTCGATGATGCTGTCGAGTTTGTCGGCCGACGCCTGCGTCGCGTACAAGCCGAGTGTGCAGGCGGCTGCCAGGGCTAGAGTTTTCAGTTTCATAGTAAACACCTTTAAGTTGTGAAACACGGAGGGGACCAGGGGCGCGCGAAGGCGAGATCTCAGTCGAGATCGCGCAATGCTCAGGGAACAGACTGGTACTGAACAGGCCGTGTTGCCAGGGCCTTCTTGACGACAGTCTCGATAAATTCACGCTCGGCGCCGACCAGCGGCAGGCGGGGGCGGCGCATGTGCTCGGTGCTGACACCGGCCACCACATCGATGAGCTTGAGGTTTTGCACCAGCTTGGTGGAAACATCCAGGTGCAGCATGGGCGTCATCCACTGGTAGAGCTTGAGCGCCTCGGCAAACTTGCCGGCTTTCATCAGGTCATACAGCGCCACCGTCTCGCGCGGGAAAGTGCAACCCACACCGGCCAGCAGGCCGTCACAGCCCAAGGCCAGGCCCTCGTAGGCCAGGTCGTCCACGCCCAGGAACAGCTGGTAGCGGTTGCCCACGGTGTTGCGCAGGTCGGTGATGCGGCGGATGTCGTCGCTGCTCTCCTTGATGGCGACCAGCCACTCGCAGTCGGCCAGTTCCAGCATGTGGGCCGGCTTGAGGTCGACCCGGTAGGCCACCGGGTTGTTGTAGATCATGATGGGCTTTTGCGCGGCGTTTGCCATCGCGCGCACATTGGCCATGGCTTCACGCGCATCGGCCACATAAATGACCGAGGGCATCACCATGAAGCCGGCCACACCCAGCGCATTTGCGCCCTCGATGTAGCGCAGCGCCTCGCGTGTGCTGGTCTCCGAGACGTTGGCGAGCACCGGGACACGGCCCGCGCTGGCTTCCAGGGCGATCTTGGCGACCTGGAGTTTTTCTTCGAGAGTGAGTGTGCTGGCTTCGCCGAGCGAGCCGCAGGTCACGAGGCCATGGATGCCGTTGCGGATCTGGAAATCGATGTGGCGCCCGGTGCCCTCGGCGTCGATGCTTTCATCGGCGTGGAACTTGGTGGTGATGGCCGGAAAGATGCCTTGCCAGCGGGGGTTGTTCATGCGGGACTCCTTGAATGGGGTGAGGGGGAAACGATTGACTCAGGATATGTTGTAAATATATTTAACGTCGAAAAAAAACATATCCGTGTTAACCACTAGCCTTGAAATATGTTTGAAAGACACGCAAAAGACATGCCAGTCTTTTGCGTTCACGGCCCGGTTTGGTGCTGCGTGTTCAGGTTTTTGCTGCCACGGCCGCAGTCCACTCCTCGAGGAATTCCTTGCGCCGGGCTGCTGCCTCGGTCTCGTTGATGGCAAACACCTTGACCGACGCGAGGTTGGGCAGTTCGGCATACTGGCTCACGTCGATGTCGCTGCGGCTCGGACGGCGGAAGGCGTTCTCCAGCAGCGCGATCTGCACTTCCTTGGAGATGATGTGGTCAAACGCGCGCCGTGCCAAGTCACCATTGGGTGCGTTCTTGCCCAACACCAGGAACTCGGGGGTGCTGAACGTGCCATCTTCCGGATACAGCAAGCGAATTTCCTTCTGCCCGCCCGCCACGTAGGCATAGGCGTTGGCTTCGAAGGTCAAGCCCACGGCATATTCGCCCTGCGCCACGGCGCGCAACACGGTGGCTGCGGCGCTGGTGACCACCACGTTGTTGGCCAGTTGGCGCAGCCCCTGCGCGCCCAGCATCTGCTTGACACCCCACAAAATGGTGTAGGCGGTGGAACTGTTGGCCGGGTCGGCGATGATGATCTTGCCTTTCCAGCGCGGGTCGAGCATGTCCTTCCAGACCTTGGGCTCGGCGTTGCCACCCAGGTGTTTGCGGTTGACCATGGCCGTGACCAGATGGACGTTGGAAGCGGTCCATAAATTGTTCGGCTCGGCCAGCGCAGCCGGGATGCTGGCCGCCTCCGGCGAACGGTAGGGTTCGAACAAATGTTTGAAGGCGCCCAGGGTGTTGGCGCTCGAACTCCAGAACAGATCAGCCTGCGGTGCCGACAGCTCGGTTTCCATCCGCTTGAGCAACACGCCGCTGCCGCCGGTGACGAAATTGAACTTCAGGTTGGGCAGCTTGGTGCGCGCCACGTCGGTGATCGATTGCACGGCCTGCTGGTTGTTGGAGGTATAGACCACCACGTTGCCTGAAGTCTGCGCAAACAGCGGACTTGCGGCGGTGGCGCCCATGGCTGCCAGAAACTGGCGACGGTCGAAGGGGAATTGCATGATGATCTCCGTTTGGGGTTGTGGTTGGGGAAAGTGGTGACGGGGCTCCTGCTCAGCGCGATGCAAAGACATCGATCTTGAACACGGTGGTGGCAATCAGGATGGGTACCAGGATGATGGTGAGCAGCACCAGTCCGTAGGCCGAAGCCTGAGCCATGAGATTGGAGTCGATCAGGCGGAATATCTGGATCGGCAGTGTCTCCTGTCCCGCCGAATACACCACCACGGAGGCACTCAGCTCGGCCACGGTCGTGGTCCACACCAGCACGCCGGCCGCTGCGATCGACGGCACCATGAGCGGCAGCACCGCCTTGAACAGCGTCTGCAGCGGCGGCACGCCCAGGCTCACGGAAGCGTCCTCGATCGAATCGGGAATGTTGTACAGCGTCGATGACGCATTGCGAATGCCGAACGGCAGCCTGCGGATCAGGTAGGCCAGGATGATGATGCCCGCTGTTCCCGCCAGCGGCAGCCAGCTGCCCCGAAACGACATCACCAGGCCGATGCCCAGCACCGTGCCCGACAAGGCCAGCGGCAAGGCGCCCAGGTAGTCTATGGCCGGGGTGAGTGCGTTGCGTTTCTTGACGATCAGGAAGCCGACCAGGGTGCTGATCACCAGGCTCAGCAGCAGCGCCACGCCGGCGTACAGCAAGGTGTTGAGAATGGGGTCGGGCGCGCCGATCAGCACCCGCTCGAGGTTGGCCGTGGTCCACTCGCCCCAGCGCATCACCGGGCCACGCGCGCGGGTGAAGGCGCCGATCACCACCGTGACCAGCGGCAGCAGCGAGATCGCCACGATCACGCCCGCCACTGCGGCCATCGCAACGGCGCGCACGCCGCCCACGCCCACCGGCCGGGTGCCGCGCCCCTGCACGATCTCAAACCGCCCGCGCGACAAAATCCAGCGCTGCAGGAACAAGACACAAGCGACGATGGCGATCGAGACACTGGCCAGCGTGCTTTGCATCACCGGATTGGCGCCCACCTCGGAGACAAAGCTCTGGTAAGTGAGCACCGACAGCAGGTTCACGCTGTGCCCCAGGATCATGGCCACGGCGAAGTTGCCCACCACCAGCGTGAAGACCAGAATGGAACTGGCAAGGATGGCCGGCGTCACCACGGGCAGCATCACTTTCAGCAGGGTCCGCCCCGGCGGCACACCCAGGCTCTGCGAGGCCTCCTCTAGTTGCCCGTCGAAGCCGCGGATCGCCGCCAGCGTGCCGATGTAGACATAGGTGTAGTAGATGAAAGTCATCACCGTGACCAGGCCCAGCCAGCCGTAGAAGGAGGGGATCTCGATGTCGTGGCCGCCAAGCCAGCGCGTCACGAAACCGTTGTTGCCCAGCACCATGAGCCAGGACTGCGCCGCGATCACCTCGGGAACGATGAGCGTGGTCATCGGCAGGATCGCGATCAGCGCCTTGCCGGGAAAAGAGAAGCGCGCGGTGAAGAAAGCCAGCGGCACGCCGATCAGTGTCGACGTCACCGTGACCGCCAGACCCAGCAGCAGCGTGTTGACCACGGCCGAGCGGTAGGTTGGATCGCTCACCAGAATGGCCCAGCCCGAACGCCCGTCCTGGCTGGCGGCCACACTGGACGCAATCACTCGGAACAGCGGGTAGAGCAGGAACAGGCAGAACATGGCAAGCACCAGGGCCGACAGCCAGAACCAGACCCGGTTGTGGCGCGGCCCGATCATGCTGCCACCACCCGTGTCTGCTGCGCGTCGAACCGCAGCAAGGCGTGTTCGCCCACCGCTGGCAGCACCTGGTGATCATCGGTTTCCACTCGCAGCACGGCACCGCCATCGAGCTCGACCGCATAAATGGTGCGCGCACCCAGGTACTGCCGGCGGCGGATGGTGCAGCGCAGCTGGTTGGACGCTGGCGCCCCGTCGGGCGACAGGAGGAGCATCTCGGGGCGCGCGATCAGCGCGGCGGTGCCCGCAGGCAGGGCCTCGGGCGCCAGGGCCTGCAGGGCCATGCCATGCAGGCGCACGTCGGCCAGGCTGTCGGCTGCGGCCGGGGCGGCCAGGCTGGCCTCGACGATGTTGGCAGCGCCCACAAAATCCGCGGCATAGGCGCTGCGGGGACGCGCGTACAGGTCTTGCGGCGTGCCCGACTGCTCCAGCCGGCCCTCGCGGATCAAGCCGATTCGGTCGGACATGGCCAGGGCCTCTTCCTGGTCGTGGGTGACCAGCACGGTGGTGATGCCGATCTCTTTTTGCAGGTCGGAGATGGTCTCGCGCACCTGCACCCGGAGTTTGGCGTCCAGGTTGGACAGTGGCTCGTCCATCAGCAACACGGTCGGTTTGATGGCCAGCGCGCGGGCGAGCGCCACACGCTGGCGCTGCCCGCCCGACAAGGCGGCAGGCAGGCGGCTGGCGTATGCCCCCAGGCCGACACGCTCAAGGTACTCGCCCACCGTGCGCTGGATGGTGGCCGCATCGATCTTGCGCGCCCGCAGGCCATAGGCGACGTTGTCGAACACCGTCTTGTCGGGAAACAAGGCATAGTCCTGAAACACCATGCCCACGTCGCGCAGATGCGCAGGGAGATGGGTGACATCGCGCTCGCCGAAACGCAGCTTGCCCTGGCGCACCGGAATGAAGCCGGCAATCGTGCGCAGCAGCGTGGTCTTGCCGCAGCCACTGGGGCCCAGCAGCGTGTACAGGCTGCCGTCCTCGATGGTCAGGGAAAAGTCCCGGATGACCGGGTCGGCGCCATAACCGACCGAGAGCTGGGAGATGGAAATTTGCGCCATGGTGGTCCTGCATTCAGTCTGAAAAATGGTGCGCCTGGATGACGGCAAGGGCGGCCGCATGCCGGCGCGCATCCCCAGCGGCCAGCACGCGCGGCCCGCTGTTCAAGGTGATCGGCCGGCCGGCCCAATCGGTGATTGTTCCGCCAGCGCCGGTGACGATGGGCACGAAAGGCGCGTAGTCGTACACCTTCAATCCGGCATCGATGGCGACATCGGTCCGGCCCATGGCCAGCCGGCCATAAGCCAGTGCCGCCGTGCCGTAGATGCGCCAGGCGGTTTGTGCCGTGATCGCCTCCAGAGCGCGCTTCTCGTCGTTAGCGGTAAAAAAATCAGGGCTGCTCGCCGACTGGATGGCGTCATGCAGGCCGGCGCCCAAACGTGTGTGGCAATCTTGCCCGTTGCAGGTGGTGCGCCTGTCGCTGGCGCCCACCCAGCGCGTGTGAATCGCCGGAAAATGCATGATGCCGATCACCGGGAGGCCGTGGTGCGAGAGCGAGATCAGGGTCGAGTACACCGGAATGCCGGCCACCAGTGCCATCGTGCCGTCGATCGGGTCCAGCGTCCAGACCCATTCGGCGTCGGCACGCGCGGGGCCGAATTCCTCACCCACAATGCCGTGGTCCGGATAGGCCGCCTCGATCTGCGCGCGCAGACGCACTTCGATGGCGAGGTCGAGTTCGGTGACAAAGGTCTTGTCCGCCTTCACCGTGGTTCCCAGCGGTGCCGTCGATCCGGCCTCGATCATGGCCGAGGCGATGTCGGCAAGACCGTTGGCGAAGTCAACGAACGGCGCAAGCGTCTGCATGGAACTTGGCGGTGATGGCCCTGGCGGCGGCTTGCCAGCGGGGGTGATTCATGCGGGACCCTTTGCGGTAGGTGGGGCTTAAAAAGGATTGAATATGTTGCTAATATATTTGAAATAAAGAAACAAATGCTAAGTATTAACCCTGAAAGCGATCAATTTCGCAAGCCGTCCCGGTGGCTAAAAATCCTTTGCCGCAGCGCGCCAGCCTCAGGCAAATTTCCACTTCATCCAGGCCGCCGTGTTGAAAAAGCTCGCCACCACACTGCCCGGCGCCACCAGGTCGTCGCAGGCTGAGCGCAGCTCTTCGGGCAAGTGCATGTCGGCCACCGGCAAGGCGTGCAGCAACTGGGCCAGCGTGCGCGGGCCGATGATGGGTGCGGTGACGCCCGGTTGGTCCTTGACCCAAAGGTAGGCGAGTTGGGCCGGGTCATAACCCGCTTCACGCGCCAGGGCGACAAACTGCAGGCCGACCTCGATGCCGCGGCGCGTGACCCGCTCGGCGTAAATGCCACCGCGCAGCATGGCGCGGCTGTCCGCAGGCGGGGTGTCCGCCAGCGCATAACGGCCGGCCAGCATGCCCATGGCCATGGGTGACCAGGTGAGCAGGGCCACCCCGTGTTTCTGGCAGGCCGGCACCAGCTCGTTTTCGACCCGGCGGTCAAGCAGGTTGTAAGGCGACTGCTCGCAGGCGAAGCGGCTCAGGCCGTGCCGCTCGCTGGTGAACAAGCCTTCCACCACCTGCCAGGCCGGCGTCGTGCTGGTGCCGATGTAGCGCACCTTGCCTTGGGTCACCAGCGTGTCGAGCGCATGCAGGGTCTCGTCCAGCGGGGTGTCGGGGTCGGGCCGGTGGGTTTGGTAAAGGTCGATGTAATCGGTGTTGAGCCGGCGCAGCGAGTCCTCGCAGGCGCGCAGGATGTGGTGCCGTGTCAGGCCCCGGTCGTTGATGCCCGGCCCGGTGGGGTAGAACACCTTGGTCGCGATAAACACGTCATCACGCCGCGGGCGGGTGCCGAGCCATTTTCCGATCAGGATTTCGGCCTGCCCGGCGGCGTAGCTGTTGCTGGTATCCACCAGATTGATCCCGGCGTCCAGCGCGGCATCCAGAATAGCCAGGCTCTCGGCTTCGGGCGTCGGGTTGACCAGGTTGTCGGTGCCCAGGACGAGCGATGAAATTTTCAGGCCAGTGCGGCCAAAGGCGCGGTATTGCATGGTGTTATTGGCTGCTGTAGCCCCCGTCGACATAGACCATCGCGCCGGTCATGTAGCTGGCAGCGTCGCTGCACAAAAACAGCGCCACGCGGGCAATTTCTTCGGGCTGCGCCAGGCGCCCCATCGGCACCACGCGCTGCCCCATCTCGTGGGCCTGCACGTCGGTAAGCGGGGTGGCGCGTCCGGCAGAGCGCAACATCGGTGTGTCGACCTCGCCCGGGCAAACACAGTTCAAACGCACACCATCGCGCGCCAGCTCCAGCGCAAAGGTGCGCGTGATCTGGTGCACCGCCCCCTTGCTGCTGGCATAGGCCAGCGCGCCGGGGCCGCCCAACTCGCCCCAGATGCTGCCGAAGTTGACAATGGCGCCACCGCCATGGCCGCGCATATGGCGCCCCGCCGCACGCGTCAGGTAAAACACGCCGCCCGCGTTGACGGCCATGGCGCGTTGCCATTCCTCGTCCGTGGTGTCCACGCCGGCCTTTCGCGCAATGATGCCGGCGGCGTTGACCACCGCGTTGAGGCGGCCCGTGCGTTGCACTGCTGCGGCCACCGCCGCATTGCAAAACTCGGC
>JAIPCZ010000016.1 GCA_021737975.1 Polaromonas sp.
GCGAAACGCCCTGCTCCTGCATGGTGACACCGATGAGCTGTTTGGCCATTTCCATGGCGATCTTGTTGTGGCTGATGAACAGGAACTGGGTCTCCTTGCTCATGCGTGTCACCAGCTTGGCATAACGCTCGGTGTTGGCGTCGTCCAGCGGCGCATCGACCTCGTCAAGCAGGCAAAACGGCGCCGGGTTGAGCTGAAAAATGGCAAACACCAGAGCAATGGCGGTGAGCGCCTTCTCGCCGCCCGAAAGCAGGGCGATGCTCTGATTCTTCTTTCCCGGCGGTTGTGCCACAACCTGCACGCCGGAGTCCAGAATTTCTTCGCCGGTGATCACCAGGCGGGCGTTGCCGCCGCCAAACAGCTCCGGAAACATCTTGCCAAAGTGCTCGTTGACCTTGTTGAACGTGCCTGACAGCAGCTCACGCGTCTCGCCGTCAATTTTTCGGATGGCGTCCTCGAGTGTGGTCATGGCCTCGATCAGGTCGGCGGTTTGCGCGTCGAGAAACTGCTTGCGCTCGCGCGCGGCCGCCAGCTCGTCCAGGGCGGCCAGGTTGACCGCGCCCAGGGCGGCAATGTCGCGATTGATGCGGTCGATCTCCCCCTGCAGGCCACCCAGGCGCACGCTGTCCTGCACTATCGACAGCGCCACGGCCTCCAGGTCGGCCCCGGCATCGGTCAGCAACTGGCTGTACTGCTCAAAACCCAGCCGCGAGGCCTGTTCCTTGAGCTGGAACTCGGTGATGCGGACCCGCAGCGGGTCAAGATCACGCTCCAGCAGCAGGCGGCGCTCGTCGCTGGCGCGCAGCTTGGCGGTCAGGTCGTCGTACTGGCTGCGCTGGGCGCCCAGTTGCTGCTCGCGCAGCAGCTTGTCGGCCAGCGCCTGCTGCAGGCCGCCTTGCGCCGCAGCATCGTTAAGGCGGGCCAGCTCGTCCTGGGCGCGCTGGGTCTCGGACGCCACCGCCGCCGCCTGCGCCACAGCGGTCTCGATGCCGCGCGACAACTCGGCCTTGCGTGCATCGAGGCTGCGCAGGCTGAACGTGGCTTCCTGCTTTTCGCGCTCCAGGCTGCGCAGTTGCTCGCGGCTGGCGCCCAGCTTGCGCTCGGCCGCCATCACCTGGTCATCAAGCTCGGCGTGGCGCTGCTGCGCATCGGCGAGCATCATGTCGAGTTCTTCAAACCGCTCCTCGGCAGTGACGCGGCGCTCCTGCAAGTCGTCAAGCTGAGCATCGACCTCGGCCAGGTCGCTGGCAATCTGGGTGCTGCGGCTGCGCATCTGTTCGGCCTGCTGGCTCAATTGCAGGGTCTGCACCTGTAACGCATGGGCCTTTTGCTGCGCCTCGCCGGCCTCCTTGCGGCTGCTGGCCAGGCGTTGCGCCACATCGGCATAAGCCGCCTCACAACGCACCAGCAGGGCGCGCGCCTCGTCGCTGATCAGCACCTGGGCGCGCAGCTGTTTCTCCAGGTTTTCAATTTCCTGGGCGCGCGCCAACAGCCCCGCCTGCTCGGAGTCCGGCGCGTAAAAACTGACGCTGTGGCGGCTGACCGCGTGGCCGGTCCGCACATAAATGAGATCACCGGGCTGCAAGGTTTCCCGGCTGGCCAGCGCGTTCTCCAGGCTGTCTGCGGTGAAACAGCCTTGCAGCCAGTCGTCCAGCACCGTCTTCTGGCCGGCGTCATGCAGGCGCAACAAGTCCGACAGCCGGGGCAGCCCGCCGTGGGGCGGCGCCAGCGCGGCCGGCGCCGGGCTGTAAAACGCCAGCTTGGCGGGCGGCGCATCCTGCGCAAAGGCGCGCACCATCTCCAGGCGGCTCACCTCGAGCGCGCCCAGGCGCTCGCGCAGAGCGCCCTCCAGGGCGTTTTCCCAACCCTGCTCAATGTGCAGGCGGCTCCACAGCCCCTGCAAATGGTCCAAGCCATGCTTTTGCAGCCAGGGCTGCAACTTGCCGTCGGTCATGACCTTGGCCTGCAGCGCCTTGAGCGCTTCCAGCCGGGCTGACAACTCGGCGAGTTGCGCCGCCTCGCGGTTCACGCTTTGCTGCTGCTGGCGCCGGCGCTCGTCAAGCTCGGGGGCGCTGTCTGTCAGGGTTTCCAAGCGGCCCTGCGCCACGTCTGATGCCTCCTGCGCCTGTTCGAGCAGAAGCTGCTGCTCAGCCAGGTGGTCTTCATCGGGCGCGACCAGCTTGTTGCGGTCAGCCAGCAGGCGCTCCCGGCGCGTGTCCATCTGGCGCGATTGCTCCTCGATGCCGCGCTGCTCGGCCGCCAGTACACCAATTTGCTGCTGCACCTGGGACACGCCCGCACGCTGGTCGCTGGCGGCGCGCTGGGCCTGGCGCAAAGCGTCTTCGAGCGTCGGCAGGTGCTGCGCCTGCTCCTCCAGTTGGGCGGCCAGCACCTCGTTTTTGTCCTCACCGAGCAGTTCAAGCTCGGCCAGGTCTTCCAGCGCGGCCTCGGCATCGAGGCGGCGGGTGGCCCATTCTGTGGCTTGCTCGGCCAGGGTGCGCAGCCGCAGCTCAACCCGCTGGCGCCCTTCCACCACAAAACGGATCTCGGCCTCCAGCCGCCCGACCTCGGCACTGGCTTCGTACAGCCTGCCCTGCGCCTGATTGACCTGGTCGCCGGCCGCGTAATGCGCCTGGCGCACCGTTTCCAGCTCGGACTCGACGTGGCGCAGGTCGGCCATGCGGCTCTCCAGAGCATTCACCGCGGACAGGCCCTCGGCCTGAATCCGCTGTTGCTCGGCCTGCGACTCGGTGCGCTTCAGGAACCAGAGCTGGTGCTGTTTAAGTGTGCCGGTGCCCGTCAAGGCCTTGAATTTTTGCGCGACTTCCGCCTGTTTCTCGAGCTTGTCGAGGTTGGCGTTGAGCTCGCGCAGAATGTCCTCGACGCGGGTCAGATTTTCCCGTGTGTCGCCCAGGCGGCTTTCGGTCTCGCGGCGGCGTTCCTTGTACTTGGACACACCCGCCGCCTCCTCCAGAAAAAGACGCAGCTCCTCGGGTTTGCTCTCGATGATGCGGCTGATGGTGCCCTGGCCGATGATGGCGTAGGCCCGCGGCCCCAGCCCGGTCCCGAGAAACACATCCTGCACATCGCGCCGGCGCACCACCTGGTTGTTGATGAGGTAGCTGCTGTTCCCGTCGCGGGTCAGCACGCGCTTGACGGCAATTTCGCCGAACTGGCTCCACTGGCCGCCAGCGCGGTGGTCGTCGTTGTCGAACACCAGTTCCACGCTGGCGCGGCTGGCCGGCTTGCGCGTGGCGGTGCCGTTGAAAATCACGTCCTGCATCGACTCGCCGCGCAACTCCGACGCCTTGCTCTCGCCCAGCACCCAGCGAACCGCGTCCATGATGTTGGACTTGCCGCAGCCGTTCGGGCCGACCACCCCGACCAGTTGCCCGGGCAGCAAAAAATTGGTCGGCTCGGCAAACGACTTGAAGCCTGATAACTTGATGGAATTGAGACGCACAGGGATCTAAAAAACGGCAAAGGGGAGGAAGCGGCCCGGCGAACAGTCGGGCCAGCGCAAAACCAGTCGCCATGATAACTTGCTGCCAGCCGGCCAGCCTGTGCGGCTCGTGCGCTGACCCCGCGGCCAGTCCAGCCCACGCACCGATAATTGCCGCATGCTCAAAAACAACCCGTCACAACTTGCGCAAGCGCCTTTTCATGCCGGTTCATCGCCGCCCGGACCCAGCTCCCTGGTCGCGCTATTCTGGACTTTCAGCGTCCTGGCGCTGCAGGGTTTTGGCGGCGTCGTCGCCATTGCACAGCGCGAGTTGGTCGACAAGAAACAATGGCTCACCCAGGCCCAGTTTGTCGAGGACTGGGCGGTGGCCCAGGTGCTGCCGGGCCCCAATGTGGTGAACCTTTCGCTGATGATTGGTGACCGCTACTTCGGCGTGCGCGGCGGCATGGTGGCGCTGGCGGGCATGCTGAGCTTTCCGCTGGTCATCGTGCTGATTCTGGCGGCGCTGTTCTCCGGGGTGTCCGACTCGGTGCTGGTCCAGGGCGCGTTGCGTGGCATGGGTGCGGTGGCGGCGGGCATGATTGCCGCCACGGGCTTGCGACTGCTTTCTTCACTCAGGGAAAACGCGCTTGGAAATGCCGTCTGCTGGGCATTGGCGGCCACCACATTTGTGGCGATTGCACTTTTGCGACTGCCGCTGATCTGGGTACTGCTGGGCCTGGGTGGCCTGGCCGCGCTGTGGGCCTACCGTCAGTTGGGACATCTCGAGCAGGGCGCGCCATGAGCCCCGCCCTGCTCACCAGCCTGACGCCAGCCGACTGGCTGGCCCTGCTGACCCATTTTTTGTCGCTGTCGCTGCTGGCTGTGGGCGGCGCCATCACCACCGTGCCCGACATGCACCGCACGCTGGTGGACCAGAACCAGTGGCTGTCTGACGGCCAGTTCAACGCCTCGATCGCCATCGCCCAGGCCGCGCCCGGCCCCAACGTGCTGTTTGTCGCCCTGATGGGCTGGCATGTGGGCCTGAATGCGGGCGGCGGTCTGGCGGCAGGCTGGGCCGGCTGGGGCAGCGCCCTGCTGGGTGTGCTGTTGTCCATGCTGGGCATTTTGCTGCCCAGCACCACGCTGACCTTTGTGGCCTCGCGCTGGGGCCATCAAAACCGCGAGCTGCGCGCCGTGCGCGCCTTCAAGCAAGGTATGGCGCCCGTGGTGGTGGCCTTGCTGATCGCCACCGGCTGGATCCTGACCGCCGCCCACGGTGCCGACCCGGCGCATTGGCCGCTGTGGCTGCTGACCGCCGTGGTGGCCGTGCTGGTCTGGCGCACCCGACTGCATCTGCTGTGGCTGCTCGGTGCCGGTGCGCTGCTAGGGGCTTTGGGTTGGGTTTAGGCAAGTCGTGATATTCTTTTTTATATATATGGTAATCATAAAAATGTAGTTTGAAATATATGGGTTGACCCGTAAAGTCCACCCCATGTTTGAAATTGCCTTTATTTTTGCCGGTTTTTTTGTCGGAATCGTGGTCGGTTTGACCGGCGTCGGCGGCGGCTCGCTGATGACGCCGATCCTGATTTTTGTCTTCGGCGTCAAGCCCTACCTCGCGGTCGGCACCGACTTGCTGTTTGCGGCCTTCACCAAAATGGGCGGCACCGTCAAGATGGCGCGCTCGGGGCTGGTGCCCTGGCGCGTGGTGCTGCACCTCAGCGCGGGCAGCATTCCCGCGGCCCTGGTCACGCTGTGGGCGATCAAGACCGCGGGCCCGGCCAACGCCGCCATTCAAAACCTCATGACCTCCACCCTGGGCGTGGCGCTGCTGCTCACCGCCGCCGCCACCCTTTACAAGGCCGTGCGCGGCAAGAGCGCCCCGACGCGTGTTGCCGAAGGCCAGGAGGCGCTGGCCACCACGCCACGCCATTGGAGCCTGCCGCTGCTGCTGGGCGCGCTGATCGGCACGCTGGTGTCGCTGACCTCGGTGGGCGCCGGTGCCATCGGTGTGACCGCGCTGATGCTGCTCTACCCCATGCTGCCGCTGCCGCGTATTGTGGCCGCCGACATCACCTACGCCGTGCCCCTGACACTGGTGGCCGGCGCCGGCCATGCCACGCTTGGCTCGGTGGACTGGTCGATGCTGAGCCTGTTGCTGGCCGGGTCCCTGCCCGGTATCTGGCTCGGCTCGCATTTCATGACCCGCGTGCCCGAGCGGGCCATCCGCTCGCTGCTGTCGGTGCTGCTGGCTTATGCCGGCACCAAGCTGATTGCCCTGTGATGACGCACTGCCTGGGTCATGGTCGACTGAAGTCGGCCCTTAAAAGCCCAAAACATTTTCTTACCAAGTGACACACCATGTACCATTACACCGACTTTGACCGCCAATTTGTCCGCCAGCGCGCCGCCCAGTACCGTGACCAGCTCGAGCGCAACCTGAGCGGCGAACTCAAGGACGACGAATTTCGTCCCTTGCGCCTGCAAAACGGCTGGTACGTGCAGCGTTACGCGCCCATGCTGCGCGTGGCCGTGCCCTACGGTGAGTTGGCCAGCCGCCAATTGCGTGTGCTGGCCCGAATTGCCCGCGAGCACGACCAGCCCAGCGCCGCCGTCTACCAGCACGCCAGCGAGACCCAGGCCGAGCTCGGCACGCCGCACCTGCCGGTGGGTTACGGCCACTTCAGCACGCGCCAGAACGTCCAGTTCAACTGGATCCCGCTCACCCAAAGCGCCGACGTGATGGACCTGCTGGCCACGGTCGACCTGCACGGCATCCAGACCAGCGGCAATTGCATCCGCAACATCACCAGCGACGCGCTGGCCGGCATTGCCCCTGACGAAGTCATCGACCCCCGCCCCTATGCCGAAATCATGCGCCAGTGGAGCACGCTGCACCCGGAGTTTGCCCACCTGCCGCGCAAGTTCAAGATCGCCATCAACGGCGCCTTGGAAGACCGCGCCGCCACCGCCTGGCACGACGTGGGCTTGCACCTGAGCCGCAACGCTGCCGGCCAGGTCGGCTTCAAGGTGCTGGTGGGCGGCGGCATGGGCCGCACCCCGGTGATTGCCAGCACGCTGCGCGAGTTCCTGCCTTGGGACCAAATCCTCAATTACCTCGAGGCCGTGGTGCGCGTCTACAACCGCTTCGGCCGCCGCGACAACCTGTACAAGGCGCGCATCAAGATTTTGGTCAAGGCCGAGGGCCAGCGTTTTGTCGATGAGGTCGATGCCGAGTTTGACAGCATCATGCGGCACGACGGTGCAGCGCACGCCATTCCGCAAGCCGAGTTGGACCGGGTCTCGGCCCATTTCCAGCCATCCGTGAACCTGTCAAGCGCTGCCGCGGCCGGCCAGGTCAGCGCCCTGGAATTCTCGCCCAAGGACGCCGCCGACTACCAGCGCTGGCTCAAGCAAAACGTCCGCGCCCATAAAAATCCGGCGCTGCGCGCGGTCACGCTGTCGTTCAAGCGCCTGGGCCACGCGCCCGGCGACGCCACCGCCGACCAGCTTGACGCCGCCGCCGACCTGGCCGACCGTTTCAGCGCCGGTGAGGCCCGCGTCACCCACGAGCAAAACCTGCTGCTGCCCTGGGTCGCCGAGCACGACCTGCCCGCGCTCTGGCAAGCCGCGCGCGCTCTGGGCGTGGCCAAGGCCAACATCGGCCTGCTCACCGACATGATCACCTGCCCTGGCGGCGACCTGTGCGCGCTCGCCAACGCCCGCTCGCTGCCGCTGGCGCAAGCCGTGACAGAGCGCTTTCAGGACCTCGACGAGTTGTTCGACATCGGCCCGGTCGACCTGCACATCAGCGGCTGCATGAACTCCTGCGGCCACCACCACACCGGCCACATCGGCATTTTGGGCGTGGACAAGGACGGCCGCGAGTGGTACCAGATCTCGCTCGGCGGCTCCGACGGCAGCCACTTGAGCGGCGCCGCCGTGCCCGGCAAGGTCATCGGCCCGTCGTTCGCGGCCAGCGAGGTGACCGACGTGGTCGAGGCGCTCATCGACAGCTACCGCGTCTACCGCAAGGCCGGCGAAACCTTCATCGACTGCGTGCGCCGCGTCGGGCCGGACCCTTTCAAGCTGGCAGCCAACGGGGTGCGCCACGAAACCCGCGACGGCGGGCGTGTGCTGCATGTGCACCTGGCCACCGCCGACGCCGCCACCGACTGATCCCTGGAAACCACCGAACATGAACACGCTTGAATTGATTCCTTCCGACGCCGTGTCAGCAGCACCCGCCGGTTTGCAGGTGCTGACACTCGCCAATGACGCCGACCCCGCCACCTTGGCGCTCGACGGTATCACGCGTATTGAACTGAACTTTCCCAAGTTCACCGACGGCCGCGCCTTCAGCCAGGCCTACCTGCTGCGCCGTCGCCTCGATTTCAGGGGCGACATCCGCGCCACCGGCGACGTGCTGGTGGACCAGCTGCTGCAAATGCAGCGGTCGGGCTTCAGCTCGGCCGTGCTGCGCGCCGACCAGAACCTGGTCCACGCGCAACGCCAACTCACCCACTTTGCCGGTTTTTATCAGGGCGACGCGGCACAGCCCCAGCCCCAATTCACGTCAATCGGAGCTGCGGCATGAGCGCCATCGACCTCAACGCCCGCGCCTCAAACAATTTTGTGCAAAAGCTCGCCGAGACCCAGGCGCTGCTGCAGCAGGCCGGGCGGGACCATGCCCCGCGCATCACGCTGGCCTGCAGCCTGGGTGCCGAGGATATGGTGCTGGCCCACCTGGTCAACAGTCTTCAGCTCGACATCGGCATCTTTGTGCTGGAAACCGGCCAGCTCCACGCCGAGACCCTGGCGCTGCTGGCCCGCTTGCAAGCCACTTCACGGGCACCGGTGCAGGTGTTTGCGCCGGTGCAAGAGGCGGCCATCGAGTTCGTGCAGCGCGAAGGCAAGGACGCCATGTTTACGAGCATTGCCCTGCGCAAAGCCTGCTGCGCCATCCGCAAGATGGAGCCGCTGAGCCGCGCGCTGGCCGGCAAGAGCGCCTGGATCACCGGCCTGCGCCGCGAACAATCGGGCGCCCGTGCCGAGGTGCCTTCGACAGACCGCAGCGACCCGGCAATCGTCAAGCTCAGCCCGCTGGCCGACTGGACCTGGGGCGATGTGTGGCACTACATCGCCGAAAACCGGGTCGACTACAACCCGCTGCACGACCAGTTCTACCCCAGCATCGGTTGCGCGCCCTGCACACGCGCCATCAGTCTCGGCGAAGACTTTCGCGCCGGCCGCTGGTGGTGGGAAGAAGAGGCGGCCAAGGAATGCGGCCTGCACGTCAAAGCCAACCAGATCCAGCACACAGAGACTTGATAAATGAACGCTCCCACCCCGCCCGAACTGCTGCAAGCCATGTTGCACCACACCCGCCCCGACCACCTCAGCAACGCCCACCTGGACGCGCTGGAAGAAGAAACCATCTTCATCCTGCGTGAAGTGGCCGCCGCCTTCGAGCGCCCCACCCTGCTGTTCTCGGGCGGCAAGGACTCTCTGGTGATGCTCAAGTGCGCCGAAAAAGCCTTTGGCACGGCGGCCAACGGCGGCAAGATCCCCTACCCGCTGCTGATGATCGACACCGGCCACAACTTCCATGAGGTCACAGACTTCCGCGACGCGCGCGCCGCCGAGCTCGGTGCCGACCTGATCGTGCGCAGCGTCGAGGACTCGATGGCGCGCGGCACCGTGCGCCTGGCGCATTCGGGCGAGTCGCGCAACGTGCACCAGTCGGTCACGCTGCTGGAAGCCATTGAAGAATTCCGCTTTGACGCGCTCATCGGCGGCGCCCGCCGCGACGAAGAAAAAGCCCGCGCCAAGGAGCGTATCTTCAGCCACCGCGACAGCTTTGGCCAGTGGCAACCCAAAGACCAGCGGCCCGAGCTCTGGACACTCTTCAACACCAAGCTGCAACCCGGCGAGCATTTCCGGGTGTTCCCGATCAGCAACTGGACCGAGCTCGATGTCTGGCAGTACATCGCCCGAGAAGCCATCGCCCTGCCCGCGCTCTACTACACCCACAAGCGTGACGTGGTCGAGCGAAAGGGTCTGCTGGTGCCGGTGACCGAGCTCACGCCCTTGAAACCCGGCGAAGTGGCCGAGCTGCGCGACGTTCGTTTTCGCACCGTGGGCGACATCACCTGCACCTGCCCGGTCGAAAGCCTGGCCGCCACGCCCGATCAGATCGTGCTGGAAACTCTGGCCGCCGACGTCAGTGAACGCGGTGCTACCCGCATGGACGACAAGACTTCTGAGGCTTCGATGGAGAAGCGTAAAAAGGACGGGTATTTCTGACCGTAAAAGGCATGGGGTGGCAAGTTATCTTTAACCCGCGAGGCAGGGCCTTTGGGCAGCTTCCTCATACTGGGGTACCAGAAATCGTCAGCCACCCAAAGGCCCTACCCCTCTAGCCGCCGTGTGACGCAAAACCAGGATTTACCCGTTCCTCGGCTTCAAGTATTCAAAAAGGCAAATTTACTGACCATTCTTTCAGCGCAAAGGCCGGTTGGGGAGCCCCAACCGGCTGTTGTGCAGCGCCAATTCGTAACACCGGAACGATCACGCTGGCAATCAATCACGACATTTCGACAGACAAAGAAAGCTCTTATGACCACGACCTACGCAACAACTGAAACCGTAAAAGCCACAGAATCCTATGCCCGGTTCGACACCAGCTCGGCCCTCAAATTCATCACCTGCGGCAGCGTCGACGACGGCAAAAGCACGCTCATTGGCCGCCTCTTGCTCGACAGCAAAAGCGTGCTGCAAGACCAGCTGGCCAACGTCTCCAAAAGCGGCGAGGCTGACCTGGCGCAGTTCACCGACGGCCTCTCGGCCGAGCGTGAGCAAGGCATCACCATCGACGTGGCCTACCGCTACTTCAACACGGCCCGTCGAAAATTCATCATTGGCGACGCGCCCGGCCACGAGCAGTACACCCGCAACATGGTCACCGCCGCCAGCAGCGCCGACGCCGCTGTGGTGCTGGTCGACGCCACCAAACTGCAATGGCAGGACGCGCATTTGAGCCTGCTGCCGCAAACGCGCCGTCATTCCCTGCTGTGCCATTTGCTGCGTGTGCCCAGCATCGTCTTTGCCATCAACAAGCTTGACGCCCTGGGCGACGATGCCGCAAAGGCATTTGCCAATATCGCGGCCGCACTGCAGAAGTTCTCCAGCGAGGCCGCGCTGGAATTCGCCACCATCGTGCCCATTTCCGCGCTCAAGGGCCACAACGTGGTCGACGCCAGGGGCGACGGCTGGTGCGGCTACACCGGGCCAAGCCTGCTCGAGATCCTGGAGCTGCTGCCGGTGACGCCGGCCGACACCCAATTGCCGCTCGCGTTCCCGGTGCAATGGGTCGAAAAATTCTCTGCCAGCGCCGACACTTCACAGGGCCGCCGGGTGTTCTGGGGTCGCGTCGGTGCGGGCACGGCCAAGGTCGGCCAGACCATCAAGGTGCTGCCCAGCGGCCAGACTGCCACCGTTGCCCAGGTGCTGGGCCACACCCGCCTGCCTCGCAGCGTGCCGGCAGGTCACAGCGCCGGCATGGTGCTCGACCGCGAGGTCGATGTGTCGCGCGGCGACTGGCTGCTGGCCGCCGACTCACCCGCGCCCATCCGCGAGCTCAAGGTCACCGTGGCCTGGATGGACGACGAGCCGCTGGTCGCCGGGCGCGTGTACTGGGCATTACACGGCCACCGCTGGGTCAAGGCGCGTGTCAAGCGCGTGGTGCACCGGCTCGACATCAACACCCTGGCCGAGGAAGACGCCGCGGCCCTCCCCGCCAACAGCATCGGCCATGTCGAACTCAGCCTGCAGGAGCCGCTGGCGGTGCGGCCGTTCAGCGAATCGCGCGTGCTGGGAGCCCTGGTGCTGATCGACACCGCCAGCCACAAGACAGCGGGGGCCGCCCTGGTCAATTGACACAAATCAAGGCTCAAGCGCGGCAATGCCACTATGCTCCATGCCCTTGAACCCGAGCCCTTAAAATCATCGCTATTGCTTTCAACCGAAGAAATATCAAAATGACCCATACCGTCACCGAAGCCTGTATCAAGTGCAAGTACACCGACTGCGTCGATGTCTGCCCCGTTGACTGTTTTCGCGAAGGCCCCAATTTTTTGACCATCGACCCCGATGAATGCATCGACTGCGCGGTTTGTATCCCCGAATGCCCCGTGAACGCCATCTACGCTGAAGAAGACGTGCCAAAGGATCAGCGCCACATGACCAAGCTCAACGCCGAGCTGGCCAAGCTGCCCACCTGGAAAAGTATCACCAAGCGCAAGCCGGCGCTGCCCGAGGCCGAAGAGTGGAAAGACAAGACCGGCAAACTGTCCGAGTTGCTGCGCTGAAGCAAAGCCCGATGCCCATGTCGGCCCCCTGTGGGAGCGGCGCCCTCGCCGCGGTGGTATTTCGGTAACCCATGACTGACCCCACCCCCATCCACACCGACGCCCTCATCATCGGGGCCGGGCCGGTGGGCTTGTTCCAGGTGTTCCAGCTTGGGCTGCAGGGCATTCATGCCCACGTGGTCGATGTGCTGAATCAGGCGGGCGGCCAGTGCATCGAGCTCTACGCCGACAAACCCATTTACGACATCCCCGGCCTGCCTTACAGCACCGGCCGCGACCTGACCCAGCGCCTGCTTGAACAAGCGGCGCCCTTCAAACCCGCGTTCCACTTCAACCAGCAGGTCAGCCAGGTCCACCGCCAGCCCGACGGCCGGTGGCTTGTTGCCACCCCAAACCTGCAATTTTTGACGCGCACCCTGTTCATTGCCGCCGGCGTGGGCGCCTTTGTGCCCAAGGAACTCAAGCTCGACGGGCTGGCAGCCTTTGCCGGCACACAACTGTTTTACCGTCTCCCCGGCCCCGAGCAATGCAAGGGCCGCCAGCTGGTGGTGCTGGGCGGTGAAGACGCTGCCGTCGACAACGCCATCGCCTTGGCCGCCGAAGGCCCGCATCAGGCCGCCAGCGTCACCCTGGTGCACCGGCGTGACGTGCTGCAGGCCGGCCCCGAAGCCCTGCAAAAACTGGCCGATTTGCGCGCCAGCGGCCGCATCAGATTCATTGCCGGCCAGATCACAGGCATCGAAGCCCGCGATGGGCGGCTCACGGCCTTGGCGGTCAACACCCCCGGAGACCAGACCCTGAGCCTGCCGCTCGACGTCCTGCTGGTGAACCAGGGCATCAGCCCCAAGCTCGGCCCCGTGGCCCAATGGGGCCTCGCCATGGAACGCAAACAGCTCAGCGTGGACCCTGCCAGCTTTGCCACCAGCCAGGCCGGCATCTACGCCGTGGGCGACATCAACAGCTACCCCGGCAAAAAGAAACTCATCGTCTGCGGCTTTCACGAGGCCACGCTGGCCGCCTTTGCCGCTGCCAGCTACCTGGACCCGCAAGCCTCGGGCGTGCTGCAGTACACCACCAGCAGCGCGCTGCTGCAGCAGCGGCTGGGCGTGAAGGAAATTACTTCCCCACCAGCTGGTTGAGCTTGTCGGCCTCGAAATGCTCCTGCCTGGCCGCGTCCAGCGGCACGATGGAGGCGACCAGGCGCGGGCAATTGAGCTGCTCGATGGCTTTCCAGATCATCGCGATCTGATGCTCATGGGTGGCAGCGTTGTCGATCAGGCCGCGCATGGCCTGGCTCAGCGGGTCGTCGTTTTGCGTCACGCCGTAAGCCGAAAATCCCATCTTTGAGGCCACCTCCTCGCGCTTGACGTCGATCTCGGCCTGGATGATGCGCGCTGGGTTGCCCACGGCGGTGGCACCGGCGGGCACCGGCTTGGTCACCACCGCGTTGGAGCCCACCTTGGCGCCGTCACCCACGGCAAAGCCGCCCAGCACCTGCGCGCCGGCGCCCACCACCACGCCCCGGCCCAGCGTCGGGTGGCGCTTGGCGCCCTTGTACAGCGAGGTGCCGCCCAGCGTCACACCCTGGTAAATGGTGCAGTCATCGCCAATTTCGGCGGTCTCGCCCACCACCACACCCATGGCATGGTCAAAAAACACGCGCTCGCCTATTTTGGCGCCGGGGTGAATCTCGATGCCGGTCAAAAACCGCGCCAAATGCGAGATGAATCGACCCAGCCATTTGAAGTTGCGCGACCAGCAGGCGTGCGCCAGCCGGTGCAGCAACACGGCATGCACGCCGGGGTAGCAGGTGAGCACCTCCCAGAAACTGCGCGCCGCCGGGTCGCGCTCGAGAATGCATTGAACGTCGGATTTGAGTCTTGAAAACATGGGGTGAGTTTATTCGCTAGCGCCAAAGTGTGATGGCTGTTGGTGTTTTTGTGGGAGGCCCGATGCACCCTGTGGGAGGCCCGACTCGGGCAGATGGCTGCATGAATTCAATCGCGGCGAGGGCGCCGCTCCCACAAGGCGCCGCTCCAACAGGGGCACCGCTTGCGTCACTGCTTCATCATCATCTTGGCGATGCCGCGCAGGATGTGGATTTCTTCCTGGGTCACGGCGGCGCGGTTGAACAGCTGGTTCAGGCGCGGCATGAGTTTTTTTGGCGACTGCGGGTCAAGGAAACCGATGCTGGTCAGACCCTGCTCCAAGTGGTTGAGCATTCCAGCCACCTGCGCGGCGTCGGCCAGCACGGGCTCGGCGGTGGCGGCCTGCACCGGGTAGCCGCCCAGCGCCTCGCGCCAGTCGTAGGCAATCACCTGCAGCGCCGCCGCCAGGTTCAGCGAGCCGAACTGCGGGTTGCTCGGGATGCTCAAGGCGGCGTGGCAGCGGTAGACGTCCTCGTTGCGCATGCCAAAACGCTCAGAGCCGAACAAAAATGCCACCCCGGTCTGGCTGGCCCCTGGGGCTTTCAGCAGCGCGTCAAAGTGCGCGCGCGGCGCCACCGTGGGCGGGCCGAAGTCGCGCGGCGTCATGGCGGTGGCGCACAGGTGCGTCATGCCCTCCAGCGCCTCGTCGAGCGCGGCCACAATGCGCGCGTTTTTGAGCACATCCAGCGCGCCGCTGGCCCGCTGGATGGTCTCCTCGCGCTTGAGCACATTGGCCCAGCGCGGGGCCACCAGCACCAGGTCGTCGAAACCCATGGTCTTCATGGCGCGGGCGGCGGCGCCGACATTGCCGGCGTGGCTGGTGTTGATCAGGATAAATCGCGTCTGCATGGGGGAGTCTAAACAGGAGCCGTTAAAATAGCGCTATTGTCGCCGTCCGCATCGCCGGGCAGCACTGCGCTCATCCCTCACACAGACTCAGGCCCTCACCGTCCGTCTTGCACAATTCATATGACAATTTCAAACCTGCATCCCATGATCAACGTGGCCGTCAAGGCCGCTCGCGCTGCCGGCGCCATCATCAACCGCGCTGCCCTCGACGTCGAATCCGTGCGGGTATCGCAAAAGCAGGTCAATGACTTTGTCACCGAGGTCGACCAGGCCTCCGAAGAAATCATCATCGAAACCCTTCTGGGTGCCTACCCCGGCCACGCCATTTGGGCCGAGGAATCCGGCCGAGTTCATGGCGCGCAAGACTCCGAATTTGTCTGGATCATCGACCCGCTCGACGGCACCACCAACTTCATCCACGGCCTGCCGATCTATTGCGTCAGCATTGCGCTGGCGGTCAAGGGCAAGGTTGAGCAAGCGGTCATTTACGACCCCAGCCGCAACGACCTTTTCACCGCCACCAAAGGCCGCGGCGCTTACCAGAACAACCGCCGCCTGCGCGTGGCCAAGCGCACACGCCTGCAGGAATGCCTGATCTCCACCGGCTTCCCCTACCGCCAGGAGGACGACATCAACACCTACCTGCGCCTGATGGGCGACATGATGCAACGCACCGCCGGCCTGCGCCGCCCCGGTGCCGCCGCGCTCGACCTGGCCTATGTGGCGGCGGGTTTCACCGATGGCTTCTTTGAACTGGGCCTGCAACCCTGGGACGTGGCCGCGGGCTCATTACTGATCACCGAGGCCGGTGGCCTGGTCGGGAATTTCACGGGCGACTCCAACTTCCTGGAGCAAAAGGAATGCATGGCGGGCAATCCGCGCATTTACGGCCAGATGGTGGCCATTCTTGGGAAATACAGCAAGTTTGCCAGCGCCGGCGACAAGGTGGCCGTGCGCGAGGCCGTGGCCGAACTGGCGAAAGTTCAATAACACCCGGATTGCCGTCATTGAGAGCAGCGATGGCGACATGGCAATCTTGGACTTCACGGATTGCCACGTAGCGCTCACAATCACGATACCGTTGCGTTCATTTGCCAGCGCCAGGCGTCGGCGCACATGGCACTCAGGCCGCGTTCGGCGCGCCAGGACAGCAGGGCCAGGGCCTGGGCCGGGTCGGCGTAGCAGGCGGCAACGTCCCCGGCTCGGCGCGGTGCCACTTTGCAAGGCACCGGCTTGCCACTGGCCAGTTCAAAAGCCCGCACCATGTCGAGAACGCTGTAGCCCACCCCGGTGCCCAGATTGATGGCCCTGCACTCGGCGTGATCCTGCAAACGCGCCAGCGCCTTCAGGTGCCCCAGCGCCAGATCCACCACATGGATGTAGTCGCGCACGCCGGTGCCATCGGGGGTTGGGTAATCATTCCCCCATACGTTCAAAAATTCGCGCTGGCCCGCGGCCACCTGGGCCACAAATGGCAGCAGGTTATTGGGCGTGCCCCGCGGGTCCTCGCCGATCAGGCCGCTGTCATGCGCGCCCACTGGGTTGAAATACCGCAAGATACTTATGCGCCACGTGGGGTCACTACGGTGCAGGTCGCGCAGCATTTCCTCAATCACCAGCTTGGTCTGACCATAGGGGTTGGTCGTTGACAAAGGGTGGTCCTCGGTCAGGGGCAGGCATTGCGGGTCGCCATAGACCGTTGCCGACGAACTGAACACCAGCGTCTTCAAGCCACACTCGGCCATGGCCTGCAGCAGCCGCACGGTGCCTACCACATTGTTGTCGTAATAGGCCAGCGGCTTTTGCACCGATTCGCCCACCGCCTTGAGGCCCGCAAAATGAATCACTGCCGTGGCCCCGCTGGATCGAAGGGCGGCTGTCAGCGCGGCCTGATCCCGGATGTCGCCCTGCACCAGCGCCGGCTTCTTGCCGGTGATGCGCTGCATGCGCGCCAGGACTTCGGGCTGGCTGTTGCAAAAGTTGTCAAAAACCATCACCTCGTGCCCGGCATTGAGCAGTTCGACCACGGTATGGGACCCAATATAACCAGAGCCACCGGTAATAAAAATCATGGTTGGTCACACAAAATGAGAAGTGCAGGTTTTTCAGGAGGGTCGACTCATTGGCGGCCAAGTGCAGCAAACAATTTGACACCGAGGTTCTCGCAGAGGTGAGTTGAAGTGTATCCGTGCTCGTCAACCTGGCCCGTAATGACGCATCCAATAGCCGCCATTGCGAGGAACGCCGTGACGGTATTCGCCGCGCTTCGCTCGTAATGACGAGACAAGTCACCGGCGCCTGGCAGAGCGCACTCCGGGCAGTTCGGCGACCAGGGCCAGCACTTTGTGCAGGCGGGCGGCGTCGGCGACTTCCACCGTGAAGGTCATCCAGGCAGTGCCCTTGATGGACTGGGTTTGCACCCCGATGACGTTCATTTTTTCCTTGGTGAAGACCTCGGAGATGTCACGCAACAGGCCCTGGCGGTCTTGCGCCTGCACCGACACGTCGACCGGGAAAACCGAGCCGCCGGCGGCCTGGTTCAGGCCCCATTCGACCTCGATCAGGCGCTCGCCGTTTTTGGCGACCATTTCCTTCAGGTTGGGGCAGTCGGTGCGGTGCACACTCACGCCCTTGCCGCGCGTGACGAAGCCGCAGATGGCGTCGGGCGGCGCCGGTTTGCAGCATTTGGCCATCTGGGTCATGAGCGAGTCCACACCCACCACCAGCAGGCCGCCCTTGCTGGGGTTGCTGTCGCTGCGCGGCTTGCGAATGAGCGGAGCCTCGAGGTCGTGCTGACTGGGCTCGTCGGGGCGCAGCAGCTGCTCGATGGCGCGCAGTGAAAATTCCTCCTTGCCGACCACCTCGAACAGGGCGTCGGCCGAGGTGAAGCCGAGCTGGGAAGCCAGATCGTCGAGCTTGAGGGCGGTCTTGCCCTCGCGCTGAAGCAGTTTTTCAACAGCTTCACGGCCTTTGGCGGTGGTTTCGGCCAAGGCCAGCGCGTTGAACCAGGCCCGCACCTTGGTGCGCGCGCGGTGACTGACGAGGTAGCCCTGGTCGGGGTTGAGCCAGTCGCGCGAGGGGCCGCCCTCCTTGACCGTGATGACTTCCACCGTCTGGCCGTTTTTGAGCGGTGTGTTGAGCGGCACCATGACGCCGTCGACGCGCGCGCCCCGGCAGCGGTGGCCCAGGCTGGTGTGCACGCTGTAGGCGAAGTCGACCGCCGTGGCGCCCTGGGGCAATTCGACAATGGCGGCCTCGGGCGTGAGCACATAGATGAGGTCGTCGAAAACGCCCTGCGTCTGGGTGCCCGAGAGGTCGCGCTCCCATTCGAGCAGTTGGCGCAGCACGGCGATTTTGGCGTCGTAGGCGCCGCTGGCCGAGACGCCGGCGTAGCCCTTGGCGCCGGCCTCCTTGTAGGCCCAGTGCGCGGCGACACCGTTTTCGGCGTGGTCATGCATGGCCTGGGTGCGGATCTGGATTTCGCAGACCTGTCCGTCGCTTTCGCGCACGACGGTGTGCAGGGACTGGTAGCCGTTGATCTTTGGTTTGGCGATGTAGTCGTCGAATTCTTCGGCGATCGGTGTGAAGTGGCTGTGCACCCAGCTCAGGGCGGCGTAGCACTCGGGCACGGTGGCCACAATGACGCGCAGCGCGCGCACGTCGTAGATGTGCGCAAAATCGAGGCCCTTGCCGCGCATCTTCTTGACGATGCTGTAGATGTGCTTGGGCCGGCCCGAGACCGTGGCGTTGAGGCCGTTGGCGACCAGGTCTGACTGCAGCCGGGCGCGCAGGCGCTCGACGTTGGCCTCGCGCTCGGCGCGTTTTTCGTCGAGCCAGTTGGCCACCTGGCGGTAGGTTTCGGGATCCTGGAAACGAAACGCCAGGTCTTCCATTTCCCACTTGATTTCCCAGATTCCCAGACGGTTGGCCAGCGGCGCAAAGACCTGCAGGGCCTCGGCGGCGATGCCTTCGGGCACTGGCGTTTTGGTGGCGGCAAAAAAGCGCAGGGTTTGCAGGCGCGAGGCCAGGCGCAGCATGACCACGCGCAGGTCGCGCGAGAAGGCAAGCAACATCTTGCGCACGTTTTCGGTCTGCATGGCTGCGGGCTGCATGCCGGCGGCGTGCCCGCGCGCTCGCACCAGCCGGGCCTGGCGCTGCACCCGCACCAGCTTGGTGGTTTCCATGGCGAGCGCGGCAAAGTTGTCACCGAAGGCCTTGGCGATGAGCTCTTGCGGGCGGTTCAGGTGCTCGCAGGCATAGACCAGATAACTCGCGGCCTGCATGGCCTCGGAACCGCCAATGCTGCGCAGAATGGCGGCCACGGCGTCGGCGTGGGCCAGGATGTTTTCGCCGGTGTCGAGCAGTTCGGTGGTCAGCAGGGGTTCGGCAAACGCGCGCGCGCGCGCCAGCGCGTGGGCTTGTTCAGGCAGGCTGCCCGCGGTGGCGGCCACAACCGGCAGGACCGGCTTGTCGCTGGCGGGCTGGTCAGTGTTGGCGATGGCGTGGGTTTTCATGGAATTACCTGACAGCCATCGGCCCGAGGGCGGACCTCCCACAAATGCAGGGTCTGCCCCTTGTCGAAGCTGCCTCTTTGTGGGAGCGGCGCCCTCGCCGCGATGGTTTTGGACCTCATGGCTGCTCCAACAGGAACGACACCACGGCCTGAACCTGGTCAGCGGCAACGAACGTGGGCGCATGGCCGACACCGGAAAATTCAAGCAGCCGGGCTTTGGGGCCGCGCTGTGTCATGGCCGTGGCGGTTTGGCGCGACAACAAATCAGAGTCGGCACCGCGGACCAGCAGGGTCCGGGCGCTGATGTGGTCGTAGGCCTGCCACAAAAGCGCCTCTCCCTGGGCGGTGGATTCGGGGGTGGCGCCGGCAAAGGGCCCGGCCACCGCCGGGTCGTAGTGCAACGTGAGGCGGCCGCTGCCGTCGCCCAGGGTCTTCAGCATGGGGCGGCACAGCGCCAGCCACTCGGCCGGGGTGTGCGGGCCGAAGGTGCGCGACACCGTCCACATGGCGTCGGCGGCTTGCTGCTCGGTGGCAAAGGCGCCGGTGTTGCCGAGGTACTGGCCGATGCGCTGCAGGGCCTGCCACTCGATCACAGGGCCGACGTCGTTGAGCACCAGGCGGCGCACTTTGGCAAAGGCCGGGGCCTCGGGCAGGCCGGCGACCACCATGCCGATCAGGCCGCCCATGCTGGTGCCGACCCAGTCGAGCGCGGTCGGTTGCAGCTGTTGCAAAAGGGCCAGCATGTCGGCGGCATAAAAGGGAATCTGGTAGCCCTGGGGGTCCTTGAGCCAGTCGCTCTGGCCGCGCCCGGCCACGTCGGGGCAGACCACGCGCAGGCTGTGGCCGGTATCGGCTGCGCGCTGGCACAGGGCTTGCGCGAGCACGTCGAAGTCGCGCCCCTGGCGCGTCAGGCCATGCACACACAGCACCACGTGGCCGCTGTCGGGCTTGCCCCATTGCCAATAGGCCATGCGGTGGCCGCCCTGCGCGTCGGGGCAGGTGACAAATTCGAGGGTGGGTTGGGACATGGCGAAATGGGCTATCAAGTGGGAGGCGGGATAATGACCGGGTGGCATGGGCCCACGGTAAGCGTCGGGCACATGGCAACATCCTAATTCAAACTGGGGCCCATCGGGTTCGGACCCGGCCTAATCAATTATTTTTTTCGGAGAAATGCAGCATGCTCAAAGGTAAAACAGCGCTTGTCACCGGTTCCACCAGCGGCATCGGCCTGGGGGTTGCCAAGGCCCTGGCGGCCCAGGGCGCCAACATTGTCATGAACGGTTTCGGCGATGTGGACGGTGCCACGGCTGAGGTCACGGCGCTGGGCGCGCGGGTGGTCTACCACGGCGCCGACATGAGCAAGCCCGACGAGATTGCCGCCATGATGGCTTATGCCGCCGAGCAGTTCGGCCGGGTTGACATTCTGGTGAACAACGCGGGCATTCAGCACGTGGCGCGGGTCGAGAACTTTCCGCCCGAGCGCTGGGACGCCATCATTGCCATCAACATGAGCAGCGCCTTCCACGCCACGCGGCTGGCGCTGCCGGCCATGCAGGCGGCGGGCTGGGGCCGCATCATCAATGTCGCCTCCGTCCACGGGCTGGTGGCGTCGGCCGAAAAGTCGGCCTATGTCGCGGCCAAACATGGCGTGGTGGGGCTGACCAAGGTCACCGCGCTGGAAAACGCCACCACCGGCGTGACCTGCAACGCCATCTGCCCGGGCTGGGTGTTGACACCGCTGGTTCAAAAACAGGTGGACGCCAAGGCCGCCGCGCTGGGCTTGAGCAATGACGAGGCCAAGAAAGTGTTGCTGGGCGAAAAAGAGCCGTCAATGCAGTTCACCACACCCGAAGAACTGGGCGCGCTGGCGGTGTTTTTCTGCTCGCCCGCCGGCAACAATGTGCGCGGCGTGGCCTGGAACATGGACGGCGGCTGGGCCGCTCAGTGAATCAGGGCCGGACGTAGGCCCAGCCCTCGTTCTGGCGGTTCATGATTTCGATGACACCGGCGGGCACATAGCTGATGGCCGGGTTCATGTCGGCCTTGACGAGCTTTTGGGCACTCATGGTGTTTTCGCAGGCCACCACCTTGACGCCTGATTTGATGGCGTCATTGATTCTGTTGGCCGTGACGGAGTCGAACTTGAGCATGCCAATGCCCGGACCAAAGGCCACCAGTTCCACATCCACCTTGTCGGCACCAAGCTCTTTTTGCGCGTTGCCCGCCACATTCAGGGCCAGGTTCCACTTGGCAGCGTCGCCGTCGCTGACCTGCATCACGATGCGTGGCTTGGGCGCGGGCGGTGCGCTGGCGCAGCCAGTGGCCAACAGGGAACCGCCAGTGATGGCGAGGGCAAGGAAGAGGGTTCTGCGGTTCATGGGCTTGGGCTCCGGGCAATTGAGTAAGGATCGATATATTAGGCAAGCCTTATGGCGCTGGCTACGCGTATAAACCCGAATCCCAGCGTCCACCCTGGCAGGGGCTGGCGGCTGCTTGAATTCCATCGCGGCCAGGGCGCCGCTCCCGCAGGGTTCAGAGGCTCCAATGACGCTCCGGCAGGCTTATTTCAACTGCACCGACCCCGACACGTTGACGTTCACCTGGCTCAGACCGGCTTCCATGGGCACGGGGGACGACTCGTCGGCCGCCGACTTGAGGCTGGCGGCCATCATGTAGGGCCGCACGGGACCCGGCTGGTTGGCGTTGACATGGATTTCACCCAAGGTGTAGCCGCCAAAGCCGAAGCTTTTGGCAATTTCGCTGGCGCTTTTCTGGAACTGTTCGATGGCCTGGGCCTGGGCTTGCGACTGCGCGTCCTGGCGCTGCTGTGCGCTGAGGCCAAAAACAACACTGCTCACACTGAGGGTCTGCAGTTGCGCGGCGGTCTGGCTGATGCGCACGAAGTCGCGGCCTTGGAGGATGAGCTCGGCCGTGCCCTGCCAGCCGACGAGTTTGCCGTTGCGGTCATGCCGCGGCGAGAGGCCGAAGCGCCCGGTGCTGACGTTCATCAGGGGCGCCTGGGCCTGCCTACGAGCGAGTGTCAGGGCCGTATCGAGGGCGGCCTTGAGCTGGTTTTGCAGCTCTGGCGCGTTGCTGCCCTCGCGCTGGGTGCCGAGGGTCAGCGTGAGCTCGTCCTGCGGGACCTGGACCGTGGCGCTGGCCGACAGGCTCACGCGCTGGCTTGGCTGGGCCGGCGCCTGGGATTGCGAAAAGGCGGCTTGCGCCACCGCCAGCATGACGCCGGCGACGAGCCATCGGGTGTGTTTTTTCATGTTTTTGTCCTGGTGGATGGGTGTTGGTGAGCGGCTGAAAATTTGTAACAGCATGTCAAGGTGGTCGAAAAAATTATAAAAACTGCTTTCAAGCACGCAAAATCGCGTTTGTTACAAATTGCCCTGGATGGAAGTATGTCTGCAAATTCTGACCGTGTTGACAAAATTCTTGTGGTCGACGACGACGCGCGCATTCGCGACCTGTTGCGCCGCTACCTGACACAAGAGGGTTTCGAGGTGCTGCAGGCCGAGGACGGCAAGGCGCTCACCAGGGTGCTGATGCGTGAACCGGTCGATCTCATTGTGCTCGACCTGATGATGCCGGGCGAAGACGGTTTGTCGATTTGCCGGCGCCTGCGCAGCGGCAAAGACCGCACGCCGATCATCATGCTGACCGCCAAGGGCGAGGACATCGACCGCATTTTGGGCTTGGAACTGGGCGCCGACGACTATCTGGGCAAACCTTTCAACCCGCGCGAGCTGCTGGCCCGCATTCACGCGGTGCTGCGCCGCCGGCCGCCCCTGGAGGCGCCGGGTTCGCCGTCGGCGGAAAACGAGACCATCTGTTTCGGCGCCTTCAGCTTTGACCTGGGGGCCCGTATCTTGCGCAAGGACCAGGAGGAGATCAGCCTGACCACCGGTGAATTTGCCATGCTCAAGGCGCTGGTGCGGCACCCGCGTCAACCGCTGTCGCGTGAAAAGCTGGCGCAGTTGGCCCGGGGCCGCGACTTTGAGCCCTTCGACCGCAGCCTCGATGTGCAGGTGTCGCGGCTGCGCAAGCTGATCGAACTCGATGCCACCACGCCGCGCTACATTCAGACCGTCTGGGGTGTCGGCTACGTGTTTGTTCCAGATGGCAACTAAGTCGGGCTTGAACCTGTTCTGGCGGACCTTTGTCTTGCTGGCGCTGTTGCTGCTGGGCAGTGTGTTGGCCTGGACGCAAACGCTCAATGAGCTCGAGTCGGAACCGCGCGCCATCCAGACCGCGCGGCAGATTGCGTCGCTGGTGAACATGAGCCGGGTGGCGGTGATGCATTCTGACGGCATTGCCCAGGTGTCGCTGTTCAAGACCATGAAGGACCAGGAGGCGGTGGTGATCAAACCGCGCGAGCCCAATGATGTGGTTCAAGCCCTGAAAGATGACGAGCCCAACCGCTTCATCGAAGCCGAACTCAAGCAGCGGCTGGGCGCGAGCACACCGGTGGCGCAGCGTGTGAACGGGGAGCCCGGCCTGTGGATCGGCTTTGACATCAACAAGGACCATTTCTGGCTGCAAACGGACCTCTCGCGCTTTGACCGGCCCAAGGCCAGGACCTGGCTGGTCTGGCTGAGCACTGCGGCCGTGCTGTCGCTGCTGGGCGCCGCCTGGATTGCGGGGCTGATCAACCGCCCGCTGAAAGACCTGTCATTTGCCGCCGGGCGAGTGCGCGAGGGCGATTTCGAGGCCAGCAGGCTGGATGAGTCGGTGGCCACCAGCGAGATTCGTGCGGTCAACATCGGCTTTAACCGGATGACGCAAAAACTGGCCAAGATTGAAGAAGAACGCGCCGTGATGCTGGCCGGCATTTCGCACGACCTGCGCACACCGCTGGCCCGCTTGCGGCTGGAGACCGAGCTCAGCGTGGGCGACCACACCGCCCGCGAGCACATGGCCAACGACATTGCGCAACTGGATGCCATCATCGGCAAATTTCTCGACTACGCGCGACCCGACAATGTCAAGTTCGGCCCGGTTGAACTCAATGCGGCGCTGGAGCAGTGCCTGGGCAACTTCCGCAACCGCGCTGAGCTCGATCTGATATTGGCGCTGGAGCCCGGGCTGTTGGTGCAGGCCGACGCGGTGGAACTGCAGCGCGTAATCACCAACCTGATCGAGAACGCGGCGCGCTACGGCAAATCGGTCGACAGCGGCGTGGCGCGGGTGGAAGTGTCGGCGCGCCGCACGGACAGCACCGTGCTGCTGCGCGTGCGCGACCATGGCCTGGGCGTGCCCGACAAGCAGCTCAGGCAGCTGACCACGCCCTTTTTTCGCGGTGAAGCCGCTCGCACCGCAGCCAACGGCACCGGGCTCGGGCTGGCGATCGTGCAAAAAATCGTCTCACGCATGGGCGGCACCCTGGAGCTCAGCAACGCCAGCGATGGCGGCCTGTGCGCCACCATCCGGCTGCAGCCGGCAGACCCGGGCTGACAGCCTTGTGGGAGCGGCGCCCTCGCCGCGATTGAATTCAAACCACCATCGGCCCGAGGGCGGGCCTCCCACAAAGGCAGGGCTGCCACAAAAATAATTCAGCTTTTGGTGCGCGGCGGCAGGCCGGTGTGCTGGGTCAGCAGCTGGCCGGGCCTGGGGGTCTTGACTGCGGCGGCGCTGGAGTTCTTGCGCCGCGCGCTGGTGTAGCTGCCGTCCGTCATGGGCTGAAACGTCGGGATCAAATGGTGCTTGCCGTTGCCGATCAGGTCGGCGCGGCCCATGGCCTTGAGCGCGTCGCGCAGCAGCGGCCAGTTGTTGGGGTCGTGGTAACGCAAAAAAGCCTTGTGCAAACGGCGGCGGCGTTCGCCGCGCACCACATCGACGCGCTCGGCGCGGTCATCGCGGTGGATGCCCTTGAGCGGGTTCAGGTCGGTGTGGTACATGGCGGTGGCGGTGGCCATGGGGCTGGGGTAGAAGGTCTGCACCTGGTCGGCGCGGAAGCTGTTTTTCTTGAGCCAGATGGCCAGGTTCATCATGTCTTCGTCACTGGTGCCGGGGTGCGCGGCGATGAAGTACGGGATCAAAAACTGCTTCTTGCCGGCCTCTGCGGTGTACTTGTCGAACAGGGTCTTGAACTTGTCATAGGTGCCCATGCCGGGCTTCATCATCTTGGACAGCGGCCCCGATTCAGTGTGCTCGGGCGCGATCTTGAGGTAGCCGCCGACGTGGTGCTGCACCAGTTCCTTGACATATTCAGGGCTTTGCACGGCCAGGTCGTAACGCACGCCCGAGCCGATCAGAATCTTCTTGACACCCTTCAGGGCGCGGCCGCGGCGGTAGATGTCGATGAGCGGCTGGTGGTCGGTGCCCAGGTTGGAGCAGATGCCGGGGAAGACACAGCTGGGTTTGCGGCAAGCGGCCTCGATTTCCGGGCTTTTGCAGCCCAGCCGGTACATGTTGGCCGTGGGGCCGCCAAGGTCGGAGATGGTGCCGGTGAAACCCTTGACCTTGTCTCGGATGTCCTCGATCTCCTTGATGACCGACTCTTCGGAGCGACTCTGGATGATGCGGCCCTCGTGCTCGGTGATCGAGCAAAAGGTGCAGCCGCCAAAACAGCCGCGCATGATGTTGATCGAAAAGCGGATCATCTCCCAGGCGGGGATCTTGGTGGCGTGGTCGTGGCTGCCGTTCTCGTCGGCATAACTGGGGTGCGGGCTGCGCGCGTAAGGCAGGCCGAAGACCTGGTCCATCTCGGCGGTGGTGAGCGGGATGGGCGGCGGCGTGATCCAGACATCGCGGGCCACTGCGCCCTCCCCGTGCGCCTGCACCAGCGCGCGGGCGTTGCCGGGATTGGTCTCGAGGTGAAGCACGCGGTTGGCGTGGGCGTAGAGCACCGCATCAGCTTTGACCTGTTCGTAGCTCGGCAGCCGGATCACCGTGCGGTCGCGCGGCGGCAGGGTCTGTTTGCCCGCGCGGCGCGGCAGCGCGGGGTTGGGCATGAAACTGAGGGGGTGCGACTTTGTCATCCCGGACTCGATCCGGGATCCAGGAAGTCCGGAAGTCATGGATTGCGGGTCGGGGCCCGCAATGACAGCAGCATCTTCCTTGCTGCACGTCGTGCCCTGCGCTGCCGCCTGCTCACTCGTGGTCTGGTAGGGGTTGATATGGGATTCGACCAGGCCGGGCACGTCGACGTCGGTGGAGTCGATCTCGAACCAGCCCAGGCGGGTGTCGTCGTCGGTGCGGCGCACGAAGGCGGTGCCGCGCACGTCGGTGATGTGTTCCACCGGCTCGCGCCGGCTCAGGCGGTGGGCAATTTCGACGATGGCGCGCTCGGCGTTGCCGTACAGCAGCAGGTCGCACTTGGCGTCGACCACGATCGAGCGGCGCACCTTGTCGCTCCAGTAGTCGTAATGCGCGATGCGGCGCAGGCTGCCTTCGATGCCGCCCAGGATGATCGGCACGTCCTTGAAGGCCTCGCGGCAGCGCTGGCTGTAGACGATGGCCGCGCGGTCGGGCCGCTTGCCGCCGATGTCACCGGGGGTGTAGGCGTCGTCGGTGCGGATCTTGCGGTCGGCGGTGTAGCGGTTGATCATGCTGTCCATGTTGCCCGCCGTCACGCCCCAGAACAGATTGGGCTTGCCCAGTGCCTTGAAGGGCTCGGCGCTTTGCCAGTCGGGCTGCGCGATGATGCCCACGCGAAAACCCTGCTCTTCGAGCATTCGGCCGATCACGGCCATGCCGAAGCTGGGGTGATCAACATAGGCGTCACCCGTAACCAGCACCACGTCGCAGCTGTCCCAACCGAGTTGCTCCATCTCGGCGCGGCTCATCGGCAGGAACGGCGCCGTGCCAAAGCGGGCCGCCCAGAACTTGCGGTAGCTGGACAGCGGCTTGGCGGCGGGCGGGAAAAAGGAGACGTCGACGGGGGCGTTCATGGGCATTCAGAGGCAGGGGAAGGCGCCGAGTGTAAGGTTTTGAGGCTTTAAACGTTGCCATCAAGGTCATTGCCGCACGGGCTGGGAGCGCGCCCAGCCGGGCTCCTGGACCGACAGCGGGGTCCGGCGGTGCCGGCTAGGTGCGCTTTTTGGTGTGCGCGCGCAACCAGGCGGCAAAGGCGTCTTCGGACAGTTCACCGGAGGCGACGGCGAGCATGGTGAGTACGCAGTCGGCATCAGCGGCTATCAACTGGTGGCTATTAAGCCGCAAAAAAAGCTCGGCAGCGACAAAACCTGTGCGTTTGTTGCCGTCGATAAATGCATGATTTCTGGAAATTCCGTAACCATATTCGGCAGCCAGGGCCGACGCGTCGGGGTCGCCGTAAGCAGCCAGATTGATGGGGCGCGCCAGCGCCGACTCCAGCAGATTATTGCCCCGGACACCGCTGCCACCGCCGTGCTCGGCCAGTTGCATGTCGTGTATCGCCAGAATGACGGCACGCTCAATCCAGAGCCAGGCGTTCATTTGGCCAACTCATGCAGCACATTGCGCCGCTCTTTCATCACCTCACGCGCCAAACGCATTTGAGCCTCGAAGACCGGGTCGTTCGGTGTGATGCGCAGGCCGTCCGGTGACTCTGTGACATAAAACGTTTCACCTTTTTCCAGCTTGAGTTGGGCCAATAGTTCCTTGGGAAAAACAGCGCCAACCGAGTTCCCGATTTGTGTCAGTTTGAGCGTGTACGTAGAAAGCACTCAGAAGTTATAACGTTTGTAAAAATAAACAAGGAAAATCCCGTTGTCAACGCACTGAGCCCGGCTGCGTTAACATGGTTTCACACCACCGCGTCCTCTGGCGCTGCCGCTTTCGGGCCCAAATTCTCAGCTTTCCATGACCGATACATCCTCTTTCGATGCCTTGCCGCTTTTTCCGCTGGAACTGGTGCTGTTCCCGGGTGGCTTTTTGTCCTTGCGGATTTTTGAGGTGCGTTACCTCGACATGGTGAACCAGTGCGAGAAGAACGACACCCCGTTTGGCGTGGTCACGCTGGCCCGCGGGTCAGAGGTGCGCACGGCCGCCGGCGACCGGGCCGGCGGCGCCAAAACAGGCCAGGCGACTTTTCACCCGGTGGGCACATTGGCGCGCATCAGCCAGTTGAGTCGGCCGCAGCCGGGCCTGATCATGATCAACTGCAGCGGCGCGCAGCGTTTTGAGGTCACGCAGCCCGAATTGCTCAAGCACGGCCTCTGGGTCGGCCAGGCCAGGCTGCTGCCGGAGGACCAAACCGTGCCGATACCCGAGGACTTGCTGCCCGTGGCGAGCGCCCTGGCGCGCATGCTCGACACCCTGAAGGCACAGGGCGTGACGCCCGAGCAGATGCCCATTCACCCGCCCTACGCGCTGCATGACTGCGCCTGGGTGGCCAACCGCTGGTGTGATCTGCTGCCCATGGCGCTGACGCAAAAACATCGGCTGATGACACTCGACAACCCGCTGCTGCGGATGGAGCTGGTGAGCGATTTGCTGGAGCGTCACGGCATCGCCACCTGAGCGCCTTTGGGCCGCCTGTTCAGCCCGGCGCGGATGGCAGCGCCACAAAACAAGCCGATGCCGCGCTTTGGGCGCCCAGCGTCAGCATTTCCATGACCGCATGCACCTGCGCGGGGGTGACGCCGGGCTCTGGCGCCAGCCCCAGCAGGTGGTCGCGCAATTGGGCGTAATAGCGCAGGTAGTTGCCAGGCGGCTGGGGCGCGGCACTGCGCACCGACACCGGGGCCGCCACCCCTGCCATGCTGGCCATGCGCAGCAACTGGCCGGGTTGCGGGTCCTGACCCCAGTCATCCAGCGCTGCCAGATGCGGGCGCTGGCCGGCCTTGAGGGCATCTTCCTGCAGGTCGAGGCCCATCTTCGTGAAACTGCCCTGGGTGCCGTGCGCCGACCAGCGCGGCCCCGGCTCGGCCACCAGCGTGCTGGCGTGCAGGATCACACGCAACCCGCCCTGCGGCGTGTCATAACGCAGCACGGCGTGAAACCAGTCGTTGACCTGGGCGCCGTCGCGCACCATGGCCTGCTCCAGCAGCAGGGCATCGGGCCGGCCAAAGAGCACCAGGGCCTGGTCCACCAGGTGCGGCCCAAGGTCGAACCACAGGCCCGAGCCGGGCAGGTTCTGCTCGCGCCAGCGCTCCGGCACGGCGGGACGGTAACGGTCAAAGTGCGAGTCCACCTGCACAACCCGGCCCAACTGGCCGTTCTGAACGACCTGCTGCAGCGCCAGAAAGTCGCTGTCAAAGCGCCGGTTCTGAAACACCGTGAGCACCCTGCCCTGCTGGTTCGCCAGCGCCAGCAGGGTTTCGGTCTCGGCCAGACTCACGGTGCAGGGCTTGTCGACCACCACATTTTTGCCCGCCTGCAGCGCCGCCCGGGCCAGTTCGAAATGGCTGTCGTTGGGCGTCGCGATAACGACCAGGTCAATGGCGGGGTCGGCCAGTGCGGCGCTGACGGAAGCCACACAGGGCACGGCGGGCCAGTCGCGCTGCACGGCCTCATGCTGGCGCGTGACGATGCAGGCCAGCTGCAGGCCGGGCACACCGGCAATCAGCGGGGCGTGAAAGATGCGGCCGGCGCCGCCGTAGCCGATCAGGGCGACCTGCAGGGGCGCCTGCCGGGTGGGCTGTTGGGTGGTGGGTAGCGGGTTCATGCCCGGATCATCACAGAAAATCGCGCACAATTTGGCCATGCTTCACTTTTTACCAGCGCCTGTCAACGGTGCCATTGCCAGCACACTGATGCTGCTCAATATTTTGTTCTGGGTGCCGCTGCTGCTGCTGGTGGCCACGGTCAAGCTGCTGCTGCCTTTCAGGCGGGTGCGGCTGGCCATCGACCCGGTGCTGCTGCGTATTGCCGAGACCTGGATTGCCGGCAACAGCGGCTGGATGCGCCTGACCCAGCCGATGCAGTGGGAGGTGAGCGGCCTGCAGGCCCTGAACCCGCGCCAGTGGTACCTGGTGATCTGCAACCACCAGTCCTGGGTCGACATTCTGGTGCTGCAGCACGTGCTGAACCGGCGCATTCCGCTGCTCAAGTTCTTCCTTAAAAAACAGCTGATCTGGGTGCCCATCATGGGGCTGGCCTGGTGGGCGCTGGAATTCCCGTTCATGCGCCGGCACAGCGAGGCTTTTCTGCAAAAACACCCGCAGGAGCGCGGCAAGGACGCCGCCACCACCCGCGCAGCCTGCGAAAAGTACGCGCTGGTGCCCACCAGCGTGATGAATTTTGTCGAGGGCACCCGATTTACCCGGGCCAAGCAGCAACGCCAGCAGTCGCCCTACCGGCACCTGCTCAAGCCCAAGGCCGGCGGCATCAGCCTGGCGCTCGATGCCATGGGCGAGAAGTTTGGCGCGGTGCTCGACATCACCATCGCCTACCCGGACGGCACGCCCAATTTCTGGCAGTTTTTGCAGGGCCGGGTGCCACGCGTTATCGTGCAGGCCCGCATACTGCCTGTGCCAAGGCTCGGCGCCGACGCGCCCGGCGACGTCTCGCAGGCATTGCGCGCCTTGTGCCAGGACTGGATCAATCAGTTGTGGACCGACAAGGAGACGCTGCTGGAGCAGCTTCTGGCCGTTAAAAAAATCAATAATTGACTTTAAATAAATATTTCAAGCATTTGATTTTATTTGATTTGTCACCATTCAATAGGCGGTTCAACGCAGGTGCTTGAAACCCTTGGCGCGAAACATCTCCCGGATGCCGAGCCGGCGCGGACCCGCCACCAGTTCAAAGGCCTCACCGGCCTGCAGGGTGCCGGGCGCATCCACAGCCAGGTAAAAACCGCAGCAGCCGTGCTGCGCCATCAGTTTGCTGGCATGTGAGAAACCCATGGCGGCGTTGAATTTGTAACAGGGTTCGCGCGGCTGGGTGACACGCAGCGCACAGCGGGCAAATTGCAGCACGTCGCCAACCCACACCCCGGTTTCCAGCAAACCGGACAGGCTCAGGTTTTCACCCAGGCTGCCCCAGGGCAAGGCATCGTCGATGGCGCCCAGCCCGGCGTCGGCGCGGGCCTGGCGCCAGAACGCGTAGTGCTCGCTCGGGTAGGCATAGACCGCCTTGTCGAGGCCGCCATGCACCGACAGGTCGGCCTGCTCGTCGCCAGCCAGGCCCAATGGCATCACGGCAACCTGGCCAGCAAGGGCTTGCTTGTGAATGGCCGTGAGCACACTGCGCTCGTGGATGCGCACGCGCCGGGCGCGGCCGGTTTGCAGGCTCAGAAGTTGGGGCATGGTGATGAATGATGGATTGAATCGGACGTGGTGACGCTGCCACTGGCATACTCTCGCCAGACCAAACCCCATTATCAGGACCCAGCCCATGCTCGCCCGCTTATTGCGTCGCATTTACATCGTTCAATTGCTTTCCGGCGGCTTGCTGGGAATCTATGCCGCCGGTCGCCTGGGCTTGGACGGCGCCACGGCGTGGGCTGCGGGGCTGCTGTGCGCCCTGCTGCTTCCCTTGCTGCTTCAACTGACCGTGATAGGCGTGAGCATGGTGCAATCTCGCCCCAAGTCGGCGGCTGCCCTATGGTGGCGGGCGTTTGGCGGGGAATTTTCGGCGGTCCTGCGGATCTTCTGGTTTCAGTTGCCCTGGGCGGGCGCAAGCACAAAGGTCTCCTGCCCGGCCACGCCGCAGGCAACGCAGCCCTGGCGCGTGCCGGTGCTGCTGGTGCACGGCTATATCTGCAACTACCGCTTGTGGGACAAATTGGCGCGGGCACTGCACGAGGCGGGGCATCCGGTGCTGGCCATCACGCTGGAGCCTCTGTTTACCTCGATTGACGATTACGCGCCGCAAATTCAGCAGGCCGTGCGGCAATTGCAGCAGGCGAGCGGCGCGACCCAGGTGGCACTGGTGGGGCACAGCATGGGGGGGCTCGTGATCCGGGCCTGGATGCGAAGCCGCGGCAGCGCCGATGTGGCCAAAGTCATCACCCTGGGCACGCCGCACCAGGGAACACAGATGGCAAGTTGGTCACCCACGACCAACGCGGCGCAGATGGCGTGGCACAGCGCGTGGCTGCAAGCCCTGCAAGCCAGCGAAACAGCGGCGACCCGGCGATTGATGCACATTGCCCTGACCCGGCACGACAATATTGTCTATCCGCAGCGTGAGCAGATCCTGCCAGACACCACCGTGACCGAATTCAGGGGCATTGGGCATCTGGAAATGTGCCTCAATGCCCAGGTGATCGGGCATGTGCTGCAAAAACTACACTGATCAGCAAAAATCCAGGGCCAGGCTTGCGGAAAGCACGCGTGTTGCTCGCTATAATCCTAGGCTTTGCTGGCAAAACTCCGCTGCCTGATCAACTTTTAAGCGGAGAAAATCGCAAATGCTTTGGTTTTAGGCCCGATCTTCCCGAAACCCGACGTTTGCACATATAGGATCTCTTGACGTAATGACAACCATCCGTGTTAAAGACAACGAACCCTTTGACGTCGCGCTGCGCCGCTTCAAACGCACCATTGAAAAACTGGGCCTTCTGACCGACCTGCGCGCGCGCGAGTTCTACGAAAAACCCACCTCTGAGCGCAAGCGCAAGAAGGCGGCTGCCGTCAAACGCAATTACAAGCGCATCCGCGCCATGCAATTGCCCAAGAAGCTGTATTGAACCTGTTGTCCTGACAGGGCTGTAACAGCCTCTTGCACAAGCTCGCCGGGGACGCTCAGGCGGGCTTTTTTTATGGCCAATCCATTCACAGGAATACGACAAATGTCACTCAAAGACCAGGTGATCGAAGACATGAAAACCGCCATGCGTGCCAGGGACAGTGAACGCCTGGGCACCATCCGCCTGCTGCTGGCGGCGGCCAAACAAAAGGAAGTGGACGAGCGCGTGGTGCTCGACGATGCCGCCATGATTGGCATCGTGGACAAGCTCATCAAGCAGCGCAAAGACTCCGTGGCCGCCTACACCCAAGCTCAGCGCATGGACCTGGCAGACAAGGAAAGTGCCGAAATCCTGGTGTTGCAGGCTTATTTGCCGCAGCGCCTGAACGCTGAAGAGGTCAGCGCCGCGGTCAACGCCATTGTGAGCGGCCTGGGTGCCAAGGGGCCGGGCGACATGGGCAAGGTGATGGCCGCCGTCAAGGCGCAGCTGGCAGGCAAGGCCGACATGGCCATGGTGTCGCAGGCTGTCAAGACGGTACTGGCAGGCTGAGTCAGGTCCGGCCGCTGTCCAGGCTGTTGAGCATGGCGGTGTGCACGATCTCATCGAGCGCACTGTCGACCATCGAATGGTCGGCCACCAGTCGCAAGGCGTTCTTGGTCAGCAAGTTTTCCAGCGAGGGCCGGGTCATGGATTGCGTCTGACCCTGCGCCCCGGTAAACAGGTACATGGTGCGTTGCGGGCTGATCCAGCTGAGCTGACTGCGCTGCCAGCTGCCCTTGATCGCTATTTCGACCCAGGCACCGGCGACCAGGGCATTGAGCGCAGACGAGGGCAAGCCGGGCGCTGCCTGGTTTGCCAACGGCACCACGGACTCTAGCAGCGGCCCCGTCGCCGGCAGCGGCGGCCTGACCGGCGCCTCGTCGGCCAGGTCGATGAAGCCCGAGGCCTTAGCCTCTCCGGGTGCCAGCCAGTGTGTGTGATTGCCCAGCAGGCCGCCGGTGGTGGACTCGGGTCTTGCCGCTGGCGCCTCTGAGGCCGGCCGGAAAGCCTGCTGGTGCAGTTTCATGAGCGAATCAAAAAACAGACTGGTTTTCAGGGACGGGTAATCGATCAGGACCAGCCCCTCGCGCAACTTTGACAGCAGCTTGGACACCAGCTTGGTGAGCTTTCCGAGGTCCTGCCGGGTCAGGTCGGGCTGGGCGCTCCACAACAGCATAGTCACCAGGTTCTTGTAGCCGCCGGGATCATCTTCGCCCCCGGGGTGGTCGAGTTCGGCAGCCGCCATCACATGGGACCAGGGACCGCAAAGAAAATCGACCACCGGGGCAGGCACGCGCTGCATGTCGGGAATCTGTTGCATCGATGCGCACATCTTCTCGGCCAGCAGATTGCGCTCCTCTGCACGATTAAGCACACGCATGGCCTGCTGCACCGTCTGCTGTGACTGCACCAACTGCTCCGACCACATGTTGCTGAGGTTGTAAAGCGCCAGGTCGAAAGGTTCGGCACTGTCGATATGGATCCGCGACAAGGGGTTGACGTAGCGGTGTAACGAGCGAATGAAAAGCGCGCATTCAGGGCTGTCTGCCGAACCAAAGGCGAGGCCGCGCTGGGTGATCTCCTGCAGCAGGCGCCGCGCCGGATGCTGCTTGTTGTTGAAGAATCGCACATCGACCAGCACCAGTCGCAACAGGGCCGGCTCCAGGTTTTCAATGACATCGCGAATACCCTTGATCAAGCGGGTGTCCTTGACCAGGTTGTCGATCATCTGCACCATCACCTCAAAACTGAGCACCTGAGATGGAGTTTGGCAACTTTTGCGCAATTTTTGCCGTGCCGATTCAGGTTGCCTGGCCCGGTCCATCAAAGTCGGCTGCGCCAGTCGGGCGATCACGTCGTCCGACTGATTCATGTTTTGCAGCGCCTCGAACGCGGCGGGAACCGTCGAGGCGAAGTCGGTGGTTGGCTCCTCGGCGGCAGGCGCCAGGTCGGCTTTTGCCGACACCCCCGCGTTCCAATCGAGTTCACCGGAAAACTGGGTGACTGCCTCATCAGGCGCAACTTCCTGCTGTGCCACCGCCTGGGTTGCCAGCAATTGGCGCAGCCTGTCGAGCGTGAGCATGCTGGATGCAGCGGATGGGTCGCCGGTGCCGTTTTGTCGCTGCGCAGGGCCCTGGGCGCGGGCAGGCTGCCTGGCTTCAGGCACGGGTGTTCGCAGCGGCTCGATCCCATAGGACCGGACTCTTTGCGCCAGCGCCGCATAGGATGCGCTCAGCGCCGCCCCAAGGGGAACGCCCAGATGCCGCACCCAGACGATTCGCACCTGAACCGGCAGTGCCGCCTGCAACAAGGCATCTTGCAGCACAGTCAAATAAACTTGCGGCCGCAAGGGATTGCGATCGGGCTTGACCTGGCTCAGGCCCAGCAGGGCACTCATGAGCGCATTCAGCTCATTCAAGGAGGGTTGCGCGCCGCCCTGGACCAATTTCAACACCCGGGCCAATTCGATCCGTTCCTGCACCTCGGTCTCATCCATGCGCTCGAGCTGGCTGTGACTCAACTCGCCCATTGCCAATTCACCAAACTGGGAACTGGCGGTTTGCTTGTCCTGAAATGCCTGGCGCAGCGCGGCGGGAAACCGGGCGCACAGGGGCGGCCCCTTTTCGTCGAGCAGCTTGATGCACAGGCCCAGGTGGGCGCGCTCAACCTGCCCGTGCGTGCGGTTGAATTCCTGTTCGATCGATCGACGCGCCGCCGGAAAGACCTGGCGCAACAACGCCTCGCCGTCGCGCGCCGACTGTCCAAGCGCGGCACGAAACAGCGTGAGGTACTGCTCGGATCGATTGGCTGGATTCACTTGGGTTCTCGCTTCCTGGTCTGTTAGCGCAAGGCCTTGAAGCGCATGCGGTGCGGGCGCGCGCCCTCTTCACCCAGGCGTTTTTTCTTGTCCGCCTCGTATTCCTGGTAGTTGCCATCAAAAAAGCACCACTGGCTGTCGCCTTCGCAGGCCAGGATGTGGGTGGCGATACGGTCGAGAAACCATCGGTCGTGGCTGATCACCATGACAGAGCCGGCGAACTCGAGCAGCGCGTCCTCAAGGGCGCGCAGGGTCTCCACGTCGAGGTCGTTCGACGGCTCGTCGAGCATCAGCACGTTGCCGCCGGCAATCAGGGTCTTGGCCAGGTGCAGGCGCCCGCGCTCGCCGCCCGAGAGGGTGCCGACGCGTTTTTGCTGGTCGGCACCATTGAAGTTGAAGCGACCGCAATAGGCGCGGCTGGCCATCTGGAACTTGCCGATGTTGAGCATGTCAAGCCCGTCGGACACGTCTTCCCAGACGGTTTTCTCGTTGCTCAGGTCGTCACGGCTCTGGTCGACAAAAGCCATCTTGACCGTCTGGCCGATTTTGACTTGGCCGGAATCGGGTTTCTCGCGTCCGGCAATCATCTTAAACAGTGTGGATTTGCCGGCGCCGTTGGGGCCGATGATGCCGACAATGGCGCCCGGTGGCACCTTGAAGCTCAGGTTGTCGACCAGCACACGGTCGCCAAAGGACTTCGTGACGTTGACAAACTCAATCACTTCCTGACCCAGGCGATCGGCCACCGGAATGAAGATCTCGTTGGTCTCGTTGCGCTTCTGGTATTCGAAGTCGGACAGTTCCTCGAAGCGGGCCAGGCGGGCCTTGCTCTTGGCCTGGCGTGCCTTGGGGTTCTGGCGTGACCATTCAAGCTCTTTCTTGAGCGCCTTGGCGCGGGACTCCTCGCCCTTCTGCTCCTGCTCCAGACGGGCCTGCTTTTGCTCCAGCCACGAGCTGTAATTGCCCTTGTACGGAATGCCGTTGCCGCGGTCGAGCTCCAGAATCCACTCGGCGGCGTTGTCCAGAAAATAACGGTCGTGGGTGATGGCCACCACGGTGCCGCTGTAGCGCTGCAAGAATTGCTCCAGCCAGTCCACCGACTCGGCGTCGAGGTGGTTGGTGGGCTCGTCGAGCAGCAGCATGTCGGGGTGCTCCAGCAGCAGGCGGCACAGGGCCACGCGGCGCTTCTCACCGCCTGACAACACCCCCACCCGGGCGTCCCAGGGCGGCAGGCGCAGCGCGTCGGCGGCTATTTCGAGCTGGTGCTCGGAGTCGGTGCCCGAGGTGGCGATGATGGCCTCGAGCTCGGCCTGCTCGGAGGCGAGCTTGTCAAAGTCGGCGTCTTCGTCGCCATAGGCAATATAGACTTCCTCGAGGCGGGCCTTGGCGTTCAACACCTTGCCCATGGCCTCCTCCACGGTCTCGCGCACGGTTTTGTCCGGGTCCAGTTGGGGTTCCTGCGGCAGATAGCCGATGTTCAGGCCCGGCATCGGGATGGCCTCGCCCTCGATTTCCTTGTCGAGGCCGGCCATGATGCGAAGCAGGGTCGATTTGCCCGAGCCGTTGGTGCCCAGCACGCCGATCTTGGCGCCTGGGAAGAAACTGAGAGAAATGTCTTTCAGAATGTGCCGCTTTGGCGGCACGATCTTGCCGACGCGGTTCATTGAAAATACGTATTGAGCCATGGGTCTATTGGGTTCACAGAAGAGATAAAAGCAGCATTATCGGCGCACTCAGGCGGGCAAACTGCCACGCCCTATTTTGCAGCCATTTGCCCCGGGCTGACGCGCCATCAAGGGCAAAATTACGCGCAAAAACAGGCTGGTGCCAGAGCATGCGACAATATGCGTGCTTGCGGGGCTTCAGTTGCCTGCAAGACCAGCACCTTGCTGGGAACCCAGGTACAACACCGCGGTTCCACTTTTGATCCCATCTGCCTTTGACTGAACTGTCGCTACCCGCGCCAGAACAGGCCGATGCCCTAGCGCCCTGGATGGGGTGCACCACTAAATGAAATTTGAAGAACTAAATCTGGCTCCGGCCATCATCAAGGCCGTGCTCGAGCAAGGCTACGAAACTCCCACGCCGATTCAGGCACAGGCCATTCCGGTCGTCCTCGAGGGCCATGACCTGCTGGGTGGCGCGCAGACCGGGACCGGCAAAACGGCCGCCTTTGTGCTGCCCATGCTTAACAAGCTGAGCGCCGAGGAAGCCCCGCGCAGCAAATTCGGCGGCGTGGCCGTGCGGGCCCTGGTGCTCACGCCCACCCGCGAGCTGGCAGCCCAGGTCGAAGAGTCGGTGCAAACCTACGGCAAATACCTGGAACTGACCTCGGTCGCCATTTTTGGCGGTGTCGGCATGAACCCGCAGATCAGCCGCCTGAAAAAAGGCGTGGACATTCTGGTGGCCACCCCCGGACGCCTGCTCGACCTGATGCAGCAAGGCATGGTCGACCTCAGCCAGGTGCAGATGCTGGTCCTTGACGAAGCCGACCGCATGCTTGACATGGGTTTTATCCATGACGTCAAAAAAGTGCTCGCTGCGGTGCCAAAAGCCAAGCAAAGCCTGCTGTTCTCGGCCACGTTCAGCGACGAGATCCGCGAGCTGGCAGCCACCTTGTTGAAGAATCCGCAAAGCGTGCAGGTCACGCCGCGCAACACCACCGTGCAGCGCATCACACAGCTGATTCACCCGGTCGGTCGCGGCAAGAAAAAAGCGCTGCTGGCCCACATCATCCAGGAAAAAAACTGGAGCCAGGTGCTGGTCTTCACACGCACCAAATTCGGCGCCAACAACGTCGCCGAGTTTCTTGAGAAGAACGGCATCACGGCCATGGCCCTGCACGGCAACAAGAGCCAGTCGGCCCGCACCCAGGCGCTGGCCGGCTTCAAGAGCGGCGAGATGCGCGCGCTGGTGGCCACCGACATTGCCGCCCGCGGCATCGACATCGACGACCTGCCGCATGTGGTCAATTACGACATTCCCAATGTGACCGAAGACTACGTGCACCGCATTGGCCGCACCGGGCGCGCTGGCGCCGACGGCACGGCGGTAAACCTGGTGAGCCTGGACGAGGAAGGCTTCATGCAGGCCATCGAGCGCTACACCAAGCAGGACATTCCGGTGCAGATCATCGCCGAGTTCATGCCCGAGCCCGGTGAGCAGGCCGAGCCCATCGCCATGGGACGCCAGACCATCTGGGGTGGCGCCGGCAAGCCGCCGAGCCGCGACGTGATGATGGCCGCCGCCAAAGCGGCCCGCACTGAAATGCTGACGCGGGTGCGCGAGAGCAGGGGCCCGGGCGCGGCACGCGGCGGCAACAGCGGCAGAGGCCCGGCCCCCGGCGGTCGCGGTGGCACCCGCGGCGGCCGCCGCAACGGCGCTGGCGCCGGATTTGGCGGCGAAGGCCGCAAATCCAATGACGACAACTATGGCAACACGGGCGGCAGCCGTGAAGCCGAGCCACGCAGCCACCTGAGCGCGGCCGAGCAGGCGGTGCGCGGGCCGGGTCAGCGCCAGGCGCGCGGCTACGGCGGCGGCAATGGCGGCGGATACGGTGGCCCGGTCGATGCCGGTGCCGGCGCGTCGCGTTCAGGCCCGGGCGGTCAGCCCGACCCCATGCGCACCAGCGTCGACATGATGACCGACCGCGGGCCGCGTCGCGGCGGTTTTGGCGGCGGCAACCGCAACTCCGGTGGCGGTGGCGGTGGCGGTGGTGGTTATGGCGGTGGCGCGGGTGGCGGTGGCCGCCCCGGTGGTGGTGCCGGCCGTCCGGGCGGCAACCGCCCGCGCAATGCCAGTGGCACCCGCGGCCAGTCAGGCCGCTGAACTCCTAGCCGCGCACAAACAGGGTTTGCAGGGGCTCCGGCCCCACCTGGCGGCTCCAGTGGCCGTGGCGCGTGGCATCAAACGTCTGGCCCGCCGGCAGCAGGTCGGCCGAGTAGAAATGCTCACCCGGCCTGAAGACGCGTGAGCTGCCGTCCTGCAAACCAATTTCCATCTCGCCGCCCAAAATGAAAACCCATTGCGGGTCGGTGGTGCAATGGAATGTGCTGCGAAAACCCACCGGGCTATAACGCAGCTGGTAGCCCCCCGACGGCATCAGCGCCGACAGCGCCGCCTGCGGCGAACCCTGGTCAAGCGGCAGCGTTTCTTCCCTGAAGCGCGCAAATCCGTCGGTGTCGGTGAATAAAATGATTTTTGTGAATTGCGGCATGACGACTCGAGTTCAAACAGGCTGGAATTATGCGGGATCGCTCAACCGGCATTGTCAATGCCCTGAGACTTCTTCCGAAGGCCCATCGGGCGAGCCCTGAGATTCATCAGCACGCGCTGACAGGCGCAACATCGCCTCGTCAAGCATGCCGTGCAGCGCAGAAACCATGTCTGCCCCCAGCCTGGCGTTCAAGACCTGCTGCGCCACCCGCCAATGTTGTTGCGCCTCTGTCCGCTTGTCACACCCGGATGGTGTGGCCGCAATCAGTTTACTGCGCGCATCCGCACCCGGACCCATCACCAGCCAGCCGGCAGTCATCAGGGGCTGCAGATTGCGCGACAAGGTGGAGGCGCTGATCTTCATGGCGGTCGCCAGGTCGACAGCGCGCAACGGGCCCAGTTTGACCACGTGTGACAGCAGCGAATACTGGGTCCCCTTCAGCCCGGATTTGCCGACCTCGTCGTCATAGTGCCTCGACACCTGACGCATCAGTTGGCGCAGCTTGAGGTTGGTGCAGCCAAGAGGCACGGGCCTCGACACAGTTTGAAGTTCTGACATCGTTAAATTGTATCTACAATGATTGTATATACATGTATTTTGACGAAGCTTTGCGCCGGAAAAGGACAACACAGCATGAAAACCGATCACCTGCAAACCTGGCTCGCACAAGAGGCGGAAGTTCTCAGGCGCACCGAACAAGGCGCTGGCCCCGGTGTCGCCACGCCGCAACAACTTGCCGGTCTGGACGGGCTTGAGATGATGCAGGCCATGCTGAACGGCGACATTCCCTGTGCGTCGATTGCCAAAACGCTGGATTTTTTCCTTATCGAAGTCAGCCAGGGGCGCGCCGTGTTCCAGGGTACACCCGGCCCGGCCCACCTCAACCCTATGGGCACCGTGCACGGCGGCTGGTACGCCACATTGCTGGACTCAGCGCTGGGTTGCGCCGTCCACACGATGATGCCCGTGGGTCGCGCTTACACCACGGCGGAGCTCAGTGTAAACCTGGTGCGCAGCATTGGTCAAAGGGTACAACGTGTGCGCGCCGAGGGCATCGTGGTTCATTGCGGCCGGCAGTTGGCCACCGCCGAAGCACGCCTGGTCGGCCCCGACGGAACCCTTTTTGCCCATGCCACCACCACCTGTCTGGTTTTTGAGCTTAAATCAGGCTTGAACAAGACACCAACTTAAAGGCCCATCATGCGACTGTTACACACCATGCTGCGCGTTGGCAACCTGCAGCGCTCGATTGATTTCTACACCCAGGTCCTGGGCATGACGCTGCTGCGCACCTCCGAGAACCCCGAGTACAAATACACGCTGGCCTTTGTCGGTTACGGCAGCAACCCCGAGCACGCCGAACTTGAACTCACCTACAACTGGGGTGTGGACCACTATGAGTTGGGCACGGCTTACGGCCACATTGCACTGGCGGTGCCAGACGCCCACGCGGCCTGCGCAAAAATCAAGGCCGCCGGCGGCAACGTGACGCGGGAGGCCGGCCCGGTCAAGGGCGGCAGCACCGTGATCGCCTTTGTCACCGACCCGGACGGCTACAAGATCGAATTGATACAGCGGCCGGAATCTGCGTGAACAGGCTTGCCGTTGCGCACCCCGGCGGAGGGTAGCCCTTCGTTGGAGCGGCGCCCCGCCGCGAAGGCTGTTCAATGGATTCATTCGCGACGAGGGCGCCGCGCGTAAAAATACCGGTGGCTGTCGGGCGCACGAGACAATCAGTGCGCCAGGTTCCGCAGATGGGCCGTTTCAGCCGCCAGACGGGTCACGCGGCCCCAGTCGCCCTGCTCGGCAGTGCTGGCGGGCACCAGCCAGGAGCCGCCCACACACACCACGTTTTTCAGGGCCAGAAAGTCAGGGGCATTTTGCAGGGTCACGCCGCCCGTGGGGCAAAACCTGACGTCAAAAAACGGGCCGCCCCAGGCCTTGAGCATGGCCACGCCACCGGCCTGCACGGCGGGGAAAAACTTGAGCTCAGTGAAGCCGTCCTCACAGGCGGCCATGATCTCGCTGCCGGTCGCCACGCCAGGCAAGAGCGCCAGGCCCATGTCGCGGCAGGCCTGGCCCACGGTGCTGGTGTAACCGGGGCTGACCGCAAAACGCGCCCCGGCGTTGGCCGCCGCCTGGGCATCGGCGCGGCTGCGCACAGTGCCTGCGCCCACCACGGCCTCGGGAAGCTCGCGGGCAATGGCCTCGATGCAGGCCAGCGCCTGCGGCGTGCGCAGCGTGACTTCAAGCATACGAATGCCACCGGCCAGCAAGGCGCGGGCCATCGGCACCGCGTGCGCCACGTCGTTGAGCACGATCACCGGGATCACCGGGGCATCCTGCATGACCTGCAAGGCGGTCAGGGGGGTTTGAGTTGTCATGTGAGCTTTCAAGAAATTAGTCGACTGTCATTGCGAAGCGCGGCACACCATGCATCAGCTTACAGCCAGCTGCAGGCGCCCTCTTCGGCGCTCAGGGCATTTCTGCGCATGCTGGCAAACAGATCGCGGCCCATGCCGACGCCGTTGGCGGCGCGCAAATCAGCAGGCATGGGCAGCACCTCGCGGGCAGCCCAGTCGGCGTCGGAAACAAGCACCTGGAGCAGACCCGCATTGGCGTCGAGCCGGATCACATCGCCCTCGCGCACGCGGGCCAGCGGCCCCCCTGCCGCCGCCTCGGGCGACACGTGGATGGCGGCGGGCACCTTGCCCGAGGCGCCGCTCATGCGGCCATCGGTGACCAGCGCCACCCGGTGGCCCCTGCCCTGCAGCACCGCCAGAGGCGGCGTGAGCTTGTGCAGCTCGGGCATGCCGTTGGCTTGCGGACCCTGCCAGCGCACCACACAAATCAAATCCTGGTTCAGTTCATCAGCGGCAAAGGCCTTGTGCAGGGCTTCCTGCGAGTCAAAGACCCGGCAGGGCGCCTCGATCACATGGCGGTCGTCGGGCACCGCCGAGATCTTGATCACGCTGCGCCCCAGGTTGCCCTGCAGCAGTTTCAGGCCACCGCTGGCGCTGAACGGGCTGCTGGCCGGTCGCACCACCGACTCGTCCTGGCTGACCGCCGCCGTGTCCCATTGCAGCCGCCCGTCGGCAGCGGCGCTCGGGATGCCGGTGTACTCGCGCAAGCCGCCGGGGCGGCTGGTCAGCACATCGGCGTGCATGAAGCCGCCATCGAGGAGCTCGCGGATAACGAAACCGGGGCCACCGGCCGCCTGGAACTGGTTGACGTCGGCACTGCCGTTGGGGTAGACCCGGCTCAGCAGCGGCACCACATCGGACAGTGCCGAGAAATCGTCCCAGTCGATCACGATGCCCGCGGCGCGCGCCACGGCCACCCAGTGGATCAGGTGGTTGGTCGAGCCGCCCGTGGCCAGCAAGGCCACCATGGCGTTGACGATGCAGCGCTCGTCGACCACACGGCCAATCGGCGGGCATTTGAAATCAGCGCTGCCCAGCACGGTGCGCAGCGCCTCGCGGGTCAGCTCGTCGCGCACGTCCGCGCCGGGGTTGATGAAGGCCGTGCCGGGCACGTGCAGGCCCATGGCCTCGAGCAGCATCTGGTTGCTGTTGGCCGTGCCGTAAAAGGTGCAGGTGCCGGGGCTGTGGTAGGCCGCGGATTCCGCCGCCAGCAGCTCGGCGCGCCCGACCAGCCCCTGGGCGGCCTGCTCACGCACCTTCGACTTGGCGTTGTTGGACAGACCCGTGGTCATGGGGCCGGCCGGCACAAACACCGTGGGCAGGTGGCCAAACTGCAGCGCGCCAATCAGGAGGCCCGGCACGATCTTGTCGCACACACCCAGCATCAGCGCGCCGGCAAAAACGTCGTGGCTCAGCGACACCGCCGTGGCCATCGCGATCACATCGCGCGAAAACAGGCTCAGTTCCATGCCCGGTGTGCCCTGCGTCACGCCGTCACACATGGCCGGCACACCGCCGGCCACCTGGGCCGTGGCACCGTGTTTGCGGGCCTCGGCCTTGATCAGGTCGGGGTAATGCTGGAACGGCGCATGGGCCGACAACATGTCGTTGTAGGCGGTCACGATGCCGATGTTCGGCGCCTTCTCAGTCACCACGCGCAGCTTGTCATTGCCCGGCAAGGCGGCAAAAGCGTGCGCCACGTTGGCGCAATCCAGGCGCTCGGCACCCGGCGGGCGCTGCTGCGCAGCCTCAAGCCGCGCCAGATAGGCACCACGGGTGGGCAGGCTGCGCTGGGCAATACGCTCGGTGACCTGGGCCACGGTGTCATGAAGTTTCATGGTTTTTACAAAAGTTGGTAACTAAATTACAGACCCGATGTTACCTGCTAAATGGCTGCGGGCAAGTCGTCCGGGTTACCAACAGGTTACCAAAGGGCGCATCACACTGCTTTGCCCATCAGCCGGGCCATGCGCTTTGCTGCGTGTCCCCCGTCCGCTGCGCGGCCTCCGCCTTGACCTGCGCAAAGCGCATGGCCCGACTGATTCCATGCGGTTCACTCAGTTTGAATCGCACCCCCGCCACGGGCTGTGCATTCGGGATCTACCTATACTGCTTCCATGACCCATATCGCAGACCTCCGCAAAAGCTACGAACGCGCCGAACTCAATGAGGACGCCTCGCACGCCGACCCCCTGCAGCAGTTTGAACAATGGCTCAAGGAAGCCATCTCGGCGGAAGTGCCCGAGCCCAACGCCATGACGGTGGCCACCGTGGCCAGCAACCTGCGCCCAAGCACCCGCGTGGTGCTCATCAAGGGCTATGACACGCGCGGCATTGTCTGGTACACCAACTATGAAAGCCGCAAGGGTCAGGAACTGGCCGGCAACCCTTTTGCCGCCCTGCAGTTCCATTGGGTCGAGCTCGAGCGCGTGGTGCGCATCGAGGGCGTGGTGGAAAAAGTCAGCGACGAGGAAAGCGACACCTACTTTCACAGTCGCCCGCTGGACTCGCGCATCGGCGCCTGGGCCAGCCCGCAAAGCCAGGTGATCTCGGGTCGCGGTGTGTTGATCGCCAATGCGGCCCGCTACGGTGCCCAATTTTTACTGAATCCGCCGCGCCCGCCGCACTGGGGCGGCTACCGGCTCAAGCCCGACAACTGGCAGTTCTGGCAGGGGCGCAAAAGTCGGCTGCATGACCGGCTGCAATACCGCCTCGACCCCGCCAGCGCGTCCGCGCAGCGCTGGATCAGGGAACGGCTGGCGCCCTGAAAACTATATTTGTCTTATTCTTAATCTGGCTTAATTCCGCGCGCGCTTTTGACGATCTTTACAAAACAGAAACAATAGAATTTCCTGAGATTATTTGATAACCAGGAGAAATCATGCAAGGAAGCGTTCGATTCGGAGTTCAGCTCTTATGGGCATTGGTGTCCGCCATGCTGCTGCTGGCCAGCCCGGCCTTTGCCGCCGATCCGGTGGCCAAAAAAGTGTCGGCTGACCGTGTCAGCAAAAAGTCGCCCGCCGACGCGGCCATCGGCAAAAAGTGTCTGAGCTGCCACAACAAAGAAGATGATCCGGGCATTTACGGCGAATGGAAACGCAGCACCCATGCGGCCAAAAAGGTGGATTGTTACGACTGCCACAAAGCCAGGGAAGGCGACAAGGCAGCGTTCAAACACGAAGGCGCCTTTATCCAGGTGGTGGTGACGCCAAAAACCTGTGCCAACTGCCATGAGGCCGAAGTGGCGCAACAGCAGCGCTCGCACCACGCCAAGGCCGGCAATATACTGGCTTCCATTGACAACCTGCTGGGTGAAGTGATCGGCGGGCCGGCTGCGGTGACCGTGGGTTGCGTGCAGTGCCACGGCAGCACCGTCGAGGTTGATGCCAACGGCCGGCCCACACCGCAAACCTGGCCCAACACCGGCATTGGCCGGATCAACACCGACGGCTCCTTGGGTTCCTGCTCGTCCTGCCACGCGCGCCACAATTTCTCGGCAGCGCAGGCACGCACCCCCGACACCTGCGGCAAGTGCCATTTGGGCCCGGATCATCCGCAGCTTGAGATTTACAACGAATCCAAGCACGGCATTCTCTACCGCGCCAACATCAAGGAAATGAACCTGAAGTCCAAGAAGTGGGTGGTCGGTGACGACTACACCGCCGCGCCAACCTGCGCCACCTGCCACATGAGCGCCACGCGTGAGCAAAAGTCGACACACGACGTTGGCGAGCGGATTTCCTGGACCCTGCGGCCCGCCATTTCGACCAAGCTCAACATGGTTCGCCTGGACAATGGCGACGAGTTTGACCAACCCGAGGGCAAGCCGCTGCCCCAGGTGGGTGACGTGGTCAAGGGTGCCAAAGTGACCCAGATTCTGACCTGGAAGCAACGCCGCGACAAAATGAAAAATGTTTGTATTACCTGCCACAGCGCCAACACGGTGGCGGGTCATTACAAGCAATTTGACGACCTGGTGGACCTGTACAACGACAAGTACGCCAAGCCGATTGCAGCCGTCATGAAAGAACTCGAAGACAAGGGCTACCTGACCCGTGAACCCATGGACGCCAAGATCAAGTGGACCTGGTTTGAAATTTGGCACCACGAAGGGCGCCGGGCGCGCCATGGTGCCGCCATGATGGGCCCTGACTACGCCTGGTGGCACGGCATCTATGAAGTGAGTCAACACACCTACTTCAAATGGATTCCGGAGCTCAAGGAAGTGGTTCGCAAGAAAGACGGCAACGAAGACTTTGCCAATGCGCTGCTGGACAAACATTTCAAACCCATCAGCGGACACGACTGGTTCTTCAACGGCATGGGCAAAGATGCCATTGAAAAGGTTCGCAAAGGCTACGAGGAGCGTTATGGCAAGGGCGCCATGAAATAAGCTGGCCAGCCACTCGCCCAGCACGGCTCTCGACACTCAGGAGCCGTTTTTGCTTTTTGAACGGACACCACTGCAATGAAAATGAAACACCCACACGTTGTCAGCCTGCTCTGCGCCGCCATGCTGGCCCTTGGCAGCGCGGCCTGGGCACAGGCGCCCGCAGCCAACCCGCTGTTGGCGCAGGGGGACGAACAATGGGCTGCCGGCAAGCTCGACCAGGCCCAAAAGACCTTCGAGCAAGCCGTGACGGCACAACCCAGGTCGGTGACAGCACGCATGAAACTGGGCGGCCTCCAGCTGTCGCGGCAGGAGTTCAGACTCGCCACGGAAACCTACAAAGAGGCCATCAGTCTGGATGCCAAAAATGTCAAAGCCTGGCTGGGTTTGGGGTTTTCCTACCTGCACGGGGAGCGCAATGACTTGTCACTGGCAGCCTTCAACGAGGCCATCCGGATTGACCCCGCCTACAAGGAAAAACTCAGCTCGGTCATGGCCAAACTGACCAAACCCTGAAATTCACACCAACCAGCCCACCAGCGACATCACCAGTGTGATGGTGGCCAGCCCGAGCACCGTGGACACCGCCATGCTGGCCGTGACCAGGTCCTGCGCCACCTCGTAGCGCTGGGCAAACAAAAAGACGTTGGCGCCGATCGGCAAGGACGCGGTGACGATCATCACGGTCAGGGGCAGGCCGGCCATGCCAAGACTCAGGCCAAGCGCCGCCACCAGCCCCGGCAGCGCCAGGTTCTTGAGCAGGCTCAGGCCCAGGGCACCGCGCAAGTGCGGGCCCACCTGAACCTGCGTCAGTGTCACGCCCACCAGCACCAGAGCCACCGGGCCAAATGCGCTGCCGAGCAGGTGCAGGGGCTTGTCCACCACCTCGGGCAAGCTCAGGCCGGTCTGCGCAAACAACAGGCCCACCATGATGGGCAGAGGCACCGGGTGAATGATCCCGCTTTTAACCGCGGCCAGCACCGTGAGCGCCATGGGCCTTTGCCCGCCCTGCCCCGCCGCGCGCTCCTCACGGGCGGCCACCATCTCGAGGACGATGGTGGCCAGCGTCAGCAGCACCAGTGCGTGCACCGAAATCAGGGTAAAAAGTGTCACCAGCCCGGCTTGCCCGTAGGCCAGCCCCACCAGCGGAATTCCAATCATCACGGTGTTGCTGAAGGTGCCGGCCAGCGCGAGCACGGCGCCGCGCCGATTCGCGCCCTGCCAAAGCAGCATGCCGCCAAACAGCAGCAGCGCGGCAACAAAATACATGGCCACGGGCTTGAAATTGAGCTGCTCCACATGCACCGTGCTCATGGTGCGAAACAGCAGCGCCGGCGTGAGCACCATGAACACCAGGTTGGACAGGTCCTTGATGGCCTCGGCACGGACCCAGCCGGCCCGACCCGCGACAAAGCCGATGCTGATCAGGAGGACGACGGGCAGCAGGGAAGAAAAAACCGGGTTGTTCACGTCAGGGCATCAGCTATAAAAACGCTGATTGTCCCTGACGTTCGCCGGGAAATCGGGGCGGCAAGCCCCGGGCGCAAGCGCGGGCCTGTCACTTGCCGGAATTTTTGGCGCTTTCCGCCATTTTTGACTTCAACACCCCGTAGGCCACACCCAGGCCGACCACGATGGCGGCAATCACCACGATGCTCATGATGCCGTAGTCGGTCGAAAAAAGGTCTTGAAGTGCTTTCATGTGGGGCGTCCTTACAGAATCTGATCGCAAAGTAAAAAAATACCGTGAGCGAACTATGCGTCAGCAAAGAAATTTCAAATCTGACCCATATCAACTTTTCTGAAAATAAGGCGGCGCGCGCGGCGCCGGGTTCACGCGGTTTCGTCGGTGGTTTGCGCCGCCGTGGCGCAGTCCACACAAACACCACGCACCGCAAGGTCCAGGCTCAGGCCTTGGTAGCCCAGCACCTTCAGCGCCTGCAGGGCGTTTTGCGCCGCCACCTCCAGGTCCAGCGCGTTGCCCCGCAAGGCACCCTGCAGGGGCTGGTCACGGTGGCAACTCTGGCACTCGAAATGCGGCAGCGCGTGCACGCTGGCGGGCATGGCCTGGTAACGCCGCACCCGATGCACATCCACCCGGCACAGCAGCAGGCCAACCTGCGTCAGGCGGTCTATCAGGCGGTACAGCGTGACCCGGTCGAGCGCGCTGCCCGACTCGCCCTGCCCCTCGGCGACCGCGTCGGTTTGCAGCGCGCTTTGCAATTGGGCGTGGGTGTAACTGGTGTCCGGATGGGCCAGCATCCAGCCCAGCACCCGACGCGCGGCGGCCGTGCGACGCAAGCCGTGGGCGGACAGCAAGGCATCGATCGGGTCGACAGGCGTTGAAGAAAGCACGGCAGGCATGAGGCTGGTTTCTGGTGACGAATATTTTTGGCTAAGGCTATTATTGCAATTGAGTTGCATTAAACTCAAGCGCAACTCAATTGCATTATTGCAGCAAATTATTTTTTATCACGCCATGACGCACCCACCCTCGCAACACCGGCATGAACACGGCATCCCGCACGGACATGCGGACCATCCCGAGGCAACATCGCCCCGGCGCCCGAGTGTGCTGGCCTGGCCGGCCTGGCGCCGGGTGCTGGCAGTGCTGCCGCTGGTGCTGGCCCTGTGGCTGGCGGTGTGGTGGGCGCACATGGGGGCGAGCCCGTGGTAAGGTTTGACAACCTGACGGTGAGTTACCGCCAGCACCCGGCCCTGCACCATATCAGCGGGCAATTTGCCACCGGCTCACTCACCGCCGTGATCGGCCCCAACGGCTCAGGCAAAAGCACCCTGCTCAAAAGCATCATGGGCCTGCTGAAGCCCTCGGGAGGCCGCGTTCACACGAGCACCCCGCGCGAGCGCATCGCCTACCTGCCGCAAATGACCGAGATCGACCGCAGCTTTCCCATGCCGGTGCGAGACTGTGTGCTGCTGGGCTGCTGGAACGCCCTGGGGGCCTGGGGCGGCGTCAATGCCGACATGGTCGCCCGTGCCGAGGCCGCCATTCGAAGCGTCGGGCTCGAGGGCTTTGAGGAACGCACGGTGGGGTCGCTGTCAAGCGGGCAATTTCAGCGTGTGCTCTTTGCCCGCCTGCTGGTGCAGGACGCCGACCTGATCCTGCTCGACGAGCCCTTCAGCGCCATGGACTCGCGCACCACCGCCGCGCTGCTCGAACTCATCAAACAATGGCACGCCGAGGGCCGCACCGTGATCGCCGTGCTGCACGACGACGCGCAGGTGCGCGCCCACTTCGGGCAGGCGGTGCTGCTCGCGCGCGAGCTGGTGGCCTGGGGCGACACAGCCCAAGTGCTGACAGAAACCCATCTGCAGCGCGCGCGCACCCTGGCCGAGGCCTGGGACGACAGCGCCGACATTTGCCACAGCGACGAGGCCGCCGCATGATGGCGCTGTGGGACTGGGTGATCGGCCCGTTCGCCGAATTTTCCTTCATGCGCCGCGCGCTGGTGGCCACGCTCGCGCTTGCCGTGAGCGCCGCCCCGCTCGGCGTCTTCCTGACGCTGCGGCGCATGAGCTTGCTCCGTGACGCCATCAGTCACGCGGTGCTGCCCGGTGGGGCCATTGGCTTCATGTTTTCCGGCCTGTCGCTGACCGCCATGGCCGCCGGCGGTGTGATCTCGGGGCTGCTGGCCGGCGGCCTGGCCGGGTTCATCAGCCGCTTCACCCCCCTCAAGGAAGACGCCAGCCTCCCCGCCATCTACCTCCTGGC
>JAIPCZ010000017.1 GCA_021737975.1 Polaromonas sp.
AGGAGCCCGCAGGGGGGGGGACACGCAGCAGAACGCTCTGCCGCCCAGGCTCCTAGCCTTCGAACTGCGGTTGTAATTGGCGTATGCGGCGCAGCGCCATGGCGGCCGCGGCGGTGCGGGTTTCGACGCCCAGTTTGGCAAACACATGCTCCAGGTGTTTCTTCACCGTCATCGGGCTGGAGCCCACAATGTCGCCGATGTCGCGGTTGATCTTGCCCTTGACCACCCAATACAGCACCTCGGCCTCCTTGGGGGTCAGCTTGAAGCACAGGCCCATGGCCTCGATCACGCTCTCGTCGCTGACCTCCTGCATGATGATGAGCCAGTCGCCGCCGCCCTCGCTGTCGCCAATCTGCTGATGCAGGCGAAAGCTCAGGCGCTTGGGGCCGAGCTCGACGCTCAGGCGCGGCGGCTCGACACCGCTCAGGCCCTTCTCCACATGGCGGCGCAGCCAGGTCAGCACGGGAATCGGCGTGGTGGGCGCGTCGGTGCCGTAGTAGCGCATCAGCAACTCGCGCGCCAGCGAGGTTTGCCACATGAGCCGCCCGTCGCTCACGCGCACGGTGATGCTGGCATAACCAAAGGCATCGAGCGCGTTGCGGGTCTGGCGCTTTTCACGCGCGCCCTGCAGGTGCACCGCCATGCGCGCCAGCACCTCCTTGGGCTTGATCGGCTTGGTGACGTAATCGACACCGCCGGCCTCTAACGCGGCCACCAGGTGCTCGGTCTCGGTCAGGCCAGTCATGAAAATGATGGGGATGTGCGCCGTTTGCGGATCGGCCTTGAGTTGGCGCGCCACCTCAAAGCCGTCCATGCCGGGCATCATGGCGTCCAGCAGCACCACGTCGGGCAGCGCCTGCGCCGCGCGCTGCAGCGCCGCCGCACCGCTCAGGGCCACCAGCACGGTGTAACCAGATTCGTCGAGCGCGTCGTGCAGCACCGCCAGGTTGTCGGGCACGTCGTCGACGATCAGCACCACGTCGCTGTTGGCGCGGTCCAGCGTGCGGTCAAGCGCCTTGTTTGTTCTATTGGTCATGGTCGATACCTGCCAGATGTTGGCTCATGGTTTCAAACTGGAATTGGCCGGCCAGCGCGCGCATGTTGGCGACAAACAGCGCGCACTCGGGCTGCGCCGCCTCCAGCGCGTCAAGCTGGTTCAGAATGCCGCGATAAAAGCCCAGCGTCACCACCTCCTGCAAGTCGTCGAGCTGTGCCCGGTCCGGGGTCACCAGCACGGTGGCCACAACAGCCACGGGCAAAGGCACCGGCGGTTCGGCAAGCTCCTGCCATGCCAGGCCCAAACGCAGGGCCAGCCAATCCAGCAGATCGGCGTGGCGCACCGGTTTGCAAAAAAAGTCGTCGCCGGGGAGCCCGACCGCGTTGTCGAGGCCTTTGTCAAAGGCGTTGGCCGACACGATGGCAATTTGGGCCGCGGGGCGTTGCGTGGCTTGCTCGAGCACCCGCATACGGCGCACGGTTTCCCAGCCGTCAATGCCGGGCATGGCCAGGTCCATGAACACGGCGTGGGGCTGGTAGCCGCTGGCCAGCAGGTCCAGCGCATCGTGGCCGCTGGCCGCCGTGCGCACCTCAAAGCCCAGCGGCTGCAACAATTGCACCAGCAATTCGCGGTCAGCTTCCTCGTTGTCCACCACCAGCACCCGCTGGCGCGGCCCGACATACGCCAGCCGGGGCTTGACCGGCGCGAACTGGTCGCGCTGGGCGGGGCCGCCGCCGGTGGTCGGCAAGCCGGTGTGCAGTTCGGGCAGGAAGAGCTTGACCTTGAACACCGAGCCCACGCCCGGCTGGCTGCTGACGCTCAGCTCGCCCCCCATCAGGTCGGTCAGCATACGGGCAATCGTCAAACCCATGCCGGCGCCGGGCGCCCCCTGGCCGGGCGCGTTGGCCCGAGCAAAGGGCTCAAACACATGGGCCAGGTCCTGCGCGCTCAGGCCCGGCCCGGTGTCCTCGACCTCGATGTGGGCCATTTCGACGGCATAGCGCAAGCGCAGAACCACCCGGCCGCTCGATGTGAACTTGATGGCGTTGCCAAGCAGGTTCAGCAAAATCTGGCGCACCCGTTTTTCGTCGGCACGCACCACGGCAGGCAGCTTGCCCTGCACCTCAAAGACAAAACGCAAGGCCTTGCGCTCGGCCTCAAGCTCGAACATGTCGGCCAGGTCCTGCATGAAGTCGGCAAACGCCAGTGGCCTGGGATTGAGCGTGAGCCGGCCCGCCTCGATGTGCGCGAGGTCCAGCGTGCCTTCGATGAGCGAGAGCAAATGCTCGCCACCGCGCTTGATCACCGCCACCGCCTGCTTGCGGTGCGCCGGAATGCTGGTGTCCTGCCCCATCAGCTGGGCATAACCCAGAATGCTGTTGAGCGGCGTGCGCAACTCGTGGCTGATCGCGCTGATGTAGCGGCTTTTGGCCTGGTTGGCGCGCTCTGCGGCCTGCTTGGCCAGTTGCAGCGCGGCATCGGTCTGACGGTGCAGCTCAATTTCGCGCAGCAACAGGCTGGTTTGCCGGTTCGACTCGTCCTGCGCGACCCGGCGGCTCTGCTGCGCCAGCACCACCCACCACGCCACCAACCCGGCAATCAGCAGCAAGGCCATGTAGGCCTTGAAAAAGCCCGAGCGCAGCGCCTCCTGGCCACTCTGCAGCAAGGGCGCATCGAAAACCGCCTGCGCCAGCGCGCCGGTTTCCTGCTGGTAGAGCAGGCCAAAAACAACTCCCAGCAGCGGCGCAATCACCAGCATCAAGAGCAGGAAGTAGCCCAGGCCCTTGTCGAGCACCGCCCAGCTGCGCCGGGGCAACAGCCAGTGCAGCGCGGCCAACCACTGCGCGGCCAGGCTGGCGTGGGGCTTGCACAGGTCGCCACAGCGGACATCGAGCGTGCAGCACAGCGAACAAATCGGCCCCTGGTAGGCCGGGCAATGCGCCATGTCCGGCCCCTCGTAGTCACGCTCGCAGATCACACAGCGCTGCACGCGCAAACGCGGGTAAGCGCCCGCCTCCGGGGTCGACAGAACCTTGGACTCGCGCGCCAGGTAGTACTTGCCCTTTGTGGCCAGGGCGATCAGGGGCGAGGTGATCAAGGCGGTGGCCAGCGCGATCAGCGCCGAAAAAGCCTGCGCCATCGCGCCAAAGAAGCCAAGGTAGGCCGTGACCGACAGGATTGACGCCAGCGCCATGGCGCCCACGCCCACCGGGTTGATGTCGTACAAATGGGCGCGCTTGAACTCGATGCCCTTGGGGCTCAGGCCCAAAGGCTTGTTGATGACGAGGTCGGCGACCACCGCCATCATCCAGGCAATCGCGATGTTGGAATACAGCCCGAGCACCTCGCCCAGGGCGGCAAACACGTTCATCTCCATCAGCATGAAGGCGATCAGCGTGTTGAACACCACCCACACCACGCGCCCCGGGTGGCTGTGCGTCAGGCGCGAGAAAAAGTTGCTCCAGGCCAGCGAGCCGGCGTAAGCGTTGGTGACGTTGATCTTGATCTGCGATACCACCACAAACAGCGCCGTGGCCGCCACCGCCCAGCCGTAATGCGGAAACACATACTCGTAGGCCGCGAGGTACATCTGGTTGGGGTCCACCGCGCGCTCCAGGGGCACAGCGTGGCTGATGGCCAGGTAGGCCAGCAGGGCGCCGCCCAACATTTTGAGCACCCCCAAAACGACCCAGCCCGGCCCACCCAGAAGCACGCTGAACCACCAGCTTCGCCGGTTGGCCGGTGTGAGCGCGGGCATAAAACGCAGGTAGTCGGCCTGTTCGCCCATTTGCGTCATCAGGGCCACACCCACCGTCAACGCCGCACCAAACAAGGGCATACTGAATTCACCCGACACCCCTTTGTCACCAATATAGTGCGCGATGCCCGAAAACGCCGTGGGCTCGCGCCACAGCACGAAGGCAAAGGGCAGCAGCCACATCAGCAGCCACAGCGGCTGGGTCCAGACCTGCAGCCGGCTGATGGTAGACACCCCGTGCGTCACCAGCGGAATCACCAGCAACGCGCAAATCAGATAACCCCAGCGCGGTGGAATGTCGAGCGCCAGCTCGAGCGCGTAGGCCATGACCGCGGCTTCAAGCGCGAAAAAGATGAAGGTGAAGGACGCATAAATCAGTGATGTCAGCGTCGAGCCGATGTAGCCAAAACCCGCCCCGCGCGTGAGCAAGTCCATGTCGACGCCGTATTTGGCGGCATAAATGCTGATGGGCAAACCCGCCAGAAAGATGATGAGCCCGGTGGCCAGGATCGCCCACAGGGCGTTGACAAAACCGTATTGCACCAGCAGCGTGGCACCCACCGCCTCCAGAATCAGAAAGGCGGCGGCGCCGCCGAGCGCGGTTTGCGCCACGCGCCACGGCGACCACTGGCGAAAGCCCTGCGGCGTGAAGCGCAAGGCGTAGTCCTCCAGCGTTTCGCTGGCCACCCAGCCGTTGTAGTTCCGGCGCACCAGCGTGATGCGCTGCGACGGTGCATCTTGATGCGCTGAACTGGATTGAGGCTGGGGTTCTGAATTCACACCCTTGTGGTGCAGTTTTCATGCCACGCCATACCTTCACGAGCAAAGTGACAGCGTAGAGCGTGGTGGGGTGTCCGGGCGGCTGACGATTTCTTGTACCCCAGTATGAGGAAGCCGCCCGGACACCCCGCCGCGCGGGTTCATGAGAAAAACCTTCAGGCACGGCTTTTGCATTAACCAAGGCATGGAACTCACCCCCCGCGAAAAAGACAAGCTCATGCTGTTCACGGCCGGCTTGCTGGCCGAGCGCCGCAAGGCCCGTGGCCTCAAGCTCAACTACCCCGAAGCCTTGGCGCTCATCAGCTGCGCCGTCATGGAAGGCGCACGCGACGGCCAAACCGTGGCCCAGCTCATGAGCTTGGGCCGCACCATCCTGACCCGCGCCGACGTTATGGACGGCATTGCCGACATGATCCCGGACATCCAGGTTGAGGCCACTTTCCCCGACGGCACCAAGCTGGTGACGGTCCACCAACCCATTGTTTAAGGCCGCCTTATGAAAAAGCTCGTCTCACCCCAGTCGCTGGCCGCATGGGCCTTGCTGAGCGCTTCCAGCGCTTCTTTTTCGCACGAAGACCATGGCCTGCATGGCAGCCACTGGCATGCCACGGATGTCTGGGGCTTTGTGGCCCTGGGCGCGGCCATTGCCGTTGCGTTATGGCTGTCGCGCGGCGGCAGATAGGAAGACCACCATGCATCCCGGCGAAATTTTGACCGATGGCCCCGACCATGTGCTGAATCCAGGACGACGCACCTGTACCCAGGTGGTCACCAATACCTCGGAGCGGCCGATCCAGGTCGGCTCGCACTACCACTTTGCCGAGACCAATGCGGCGCTGCACTTTGACCGCCCGGCGGCGCAAGGCATGCGGCTGAACATCGCGTCGGGCGCGGCCGTGCGTTTCGAGCCCGGCCAGCAGCGCACCATTGAGTTGGTGGATTACGCGGGCGACCGGGTCGTTTATGGTTTTCGCGCACTGACGCAGGGAGCGCTCTGATGGCCACCATAGGGCGACGCGCCTACGCGGAAATTTTCGGACCCACGGTCGGCGACCGCGTGCGGCTTGCCGACACCGGCCTGTTGATCGAGGTCGAGCAAGACTACACGCTGCGCGCGGGTGGCTACGGCGAAGAAGTCAAGTTCGGCGGTGGCAAGACCATCCGCGACGGCATGGCGCAAAGCCAGCGCACGCGTGATGGTTTAGGTTACGGGCCAGCCGGCGGCGGCGCTGTCGATACCGTGCTGACCAACGCGCTGATCATCGACCACTGGGGCATCGTCAAGGCCGACATCGGTCTCAAGGACGGCCGCATCGCCGCCATCGGCAAAGCCGGCAACCCGGACACCCAGCCCGGCGTCGACATCATCATCGGACCGGGCACCGAAATCATCAGCTGCGAAGGCAATATCGTCACGGCCGGCGGCATCGATTCGCACATCCATTTCATCTGCCCGCAGCAGATCGAGGAAGCGCTGGCCAGCGGCGTCACGACCATGCTGGGCGGCGGCACGGGGCCGGCCACCGGCACCTTCGCGACCACCTGCACGCCCGGCGCCTGGAACATCGAGCGCATGCTGCAGGCAGCCGACGCGTTCCCCATGAACCTGGGCTTCCTGGGCAAGGGCAACGCCAGCCTGCCAAATGCCCTGCGCGAGCAAGTGGACGCCGGTGTCATCGGCCTGAAATTACACGAGGACTGGGGCACCACGCCAGCGGCCATCGACAACTGCCTCGACGTGGCTGAAGAGTCCGACGTGCAAGTGGCGATCCATTCCGACACGCTCAACGAAAGCGGCTTCGTCGAAAACACCATCGCCGCCACACGCGGGCGAACGCTGTGCGCCTTTCACACCGAAGGCGCCGGCGGCGGCCACGCGCCCGACATCTTGCGCGTGGTCGGCGAGGCCAACTTTCTGCCCTCCTCCACCAACCCGACCATGCCGTACACGGTCAACACGCTCGACGAACACGTCGACATGCTGATGGTCTGCCACCACCTGGATGCCGCCTTCGCCGAGGACCTGGCTTTTGCCGAGAGCCGCATCCGCAAGGAAACCATCGCGGCCGAGGACGTGCTGCATGACCTGGGCGCGATCAGCATGATGAGCAGCGACAGCCAGGCCATGGGCCGCGTCGGCGAGGTCATCATCCGCACCTGGCAGACCGCGCACAAGATGAAGCAGCAGCGCGGCAGCTTGCCCGAGGACAACACGCGCAACGACAACTTCCGCGTCAAGCGCTACGTGGCCAAATACACCATCAACCCGGCGCTTGCCCACGGCATCAGCCACGAGGTCGGTTCAATCGAAGTGGGCAAATGGGCCGACCTGGTCATCTGGAAACCGGCGTTCTTCGGCGTCAAGCCGGCGCTGATCCTCAAGGGCGGCTTTATCGCGATGGCCGCCATGGGCGACCCCAACGCCAGCATTCCGACGCCGCAGCCGGTGCACTACCGCCCGATGTTCGGCGCTTACGGCGGGGCACTGGCAAAAAGCTCGATCACCTTCGTCTCGCAGGCGGGCCAGAACGCCGGCATCCAGGAGCGTTTTGGCTTGTCCAAGAACGTGAGCGCGGTGCGCAACATCCGCGGCGTGCGCAAACAGCACATGGTGCACAACCACTACTTGCCAACCATGGAGATCGACGCGCAAACCTACAGCGTGCGCGCCGACGGCCAGTTGCTGACCTGCGAGCCAGCGGTGACTTTGCCGATGGCACAACGGTATTTCCTGTTTTAACGTGAAGACAGTTCGTCATTGCGAACGCAGTGAAGCAATCCATGACCCCGAAAAGCTTGGATTGCCACGTCGCTTTGCTCCTCGCAATGAAGCCTGTTTTTCATTATTCGGGGTGGCGAAATCGCCATGATGCGTGAATGCTAACTATCTCCAAACTCGTTCCCCAGGGTCAGGGACTTGCACCCGTTCTTCTCAAACGCGCATCCCACGTCGAGCTCGATTGGGATGTGCGCCAGAAAAGCCGCTTCGAGGCCACCGATTCGTCAGGCCGCCAGATCGGCATCTTTCTGCCACGCGGCACCGTGCTGCGCGGGGGCGATGTGCTGGTGGCCGAAGATGGCTCGCTGGTCAAGGTCATGGCGGCGCCGCAAGCCGTGCTGCGCATCACGCCTTGCCGCAGCCATGGCAGCAGTTTCGATCTGATCCGCGCGGCCTACCACCTGGGCAATCGCCATGTGCCGATCGAACTCAAGCCCGACCACCTCAAGATCGAACCCGACCATGTGCTGGCCGACATGCTGCGTGCCATGCACCTGACGGTGGTGGCGGTCGATGAGGCCTTTGAGCCCGAAAATGGCGCCTATGCCAGCGGCGGCCACGGCCATGCCCACGGCAGTCACACGCACGAACACTGAAACATGCCAGCCCTTGCCGCCGGAACCGTGCCTGCCGCCAGCCTGCTGCAACTCATGTGGCTGGCTTCGCCGGCGCTGCCGATTGGCGGCTTTTCTTACTCGGAAGGCCTGGAGGCGGCGGTCGACACGGCCCGTGTCACAACAGAGCTTGAGGCCGCCAGCTGGCTTCTTGCGCAGCTTGAACTGAGCCTGGCACGCGGTGACCTGGCGGTGTTGGCGCAAGCCATTCCCGCCTGGCAAGTTGCCGACGCAAGCCGCATTGCGGCCCTCAATGCCTGGGTGCTGCAAACGCGCGAAAGCAGCGAACTGCGCGCGCAGACCGAGCAAATGGGGCGGTCGCTGCTGGAATGGTTGCGCAACCACACCACCGCCACGCCGTCGCAAATCTTGCTGCTGGCCGAGCTGCAGCCCACCTACCCGCTGGCCTTTGCGCTGGCGGCCAGCGCGACCGGCGCCCCCGTGCGCGAGTGCCTGCTGGCCTACGCCTTTGGCTGGGCCGAGAACATGGTCCAGGCAGCCATCAAATCGGTGCCGCTGGGCCAAAGCGCCGGGCAACGCATTCTATCGGCCTTGACGGCCGCCATTCCCGAGGCCATCGCGCACGCGCTGGCGATGCCAGACCACGCGCGCCAGGCCTTTTCACCGATGCTGGCGATTTTGAGCGCCCAGCACGAAGTCCAGTATTCACGTCTTTTTCGTTCCTGAGCCACACCATGAACCCACTGCATCACATCAAGAACCGCACCAAACATCTGCCCCCCCTGCGCGTGGGCATCGGCGGCCCGGTGGGCTCCGGCAAAACCACGCTGCTGGAAATGCTGTGCAAAGCCATGCGCGAGCAATATGACCTGGTGGCCATCACCAACGACATCTACACCAAGGAAGACCAGCGCCTGCTGACCGTGAGCGGCGCCCTGCCCGCCGAGCGCATCATGGGGGTAGAAACCGGCGGTTGCCCGCACACCGCCATCCGCGAAGACGCGTCCATCAACCTGGAAGCGATCGACCGCATGCTGGTGGATTTTCCCAACGCAGACATCGTGTTCATCGAGAGCGGCGGCGACAACCTGGCCGCCACCTTCAGCCCCGAGCTGTCCGACCTGACGATCTATGTGATCGACGTGGCCGCTGGCGAAAAAATCCCGCGCAAGGGCGGCCCCGGCATCACCAAGAGCGACTTGTTCGTCATCAACAAGACCGACCTGGCCCCATACGTGGGGGCCAACCTGGACGTGATGGCGTTTGATACCACACGCATGCGCAGCACACCCAAAGGCCTCAAGCCCTTTGTCATGACCAATCTGAAAACGCTGGATGGCCTGGCGCAGGTCGTGACTTTCATTGAGCACAAAGGCATGCTCAAGAGCGCCTGAGTCCTGGCCATCAAGCGCCTTTTCAGGCGCGCTCGGAAGGATTCAGTCGTCCTGCCGCAGCGCCAACTGCGCCGCTTGTTGCCAGGCCGCAGTGGCCTGTTCAGCATCACCCTGGCGCTGGGCCAGATCGGCCAGCATCAACCAAGCGCGCGCGGCCAGCCGGTGGTCATGCAGACGCGGCAAGGCCTGCTTGATCAACTGTCGTGCCTTGCCCCACAGCTCAAGGTGCAGGCAAGCGACACCCGCCAGATATTGCAGCACCGCGTCGCCCGGCTGCGCCATTTGCGCCTGCTCGATACGGGACAGCCAGGCCGAATCCACTGTGCTGGCAAATGCCGCCTCGAGGGCATGGATCAGCCCTATCTTCTGGCTTGGCGTGAGCCCGTCCGGAGCCGCCAACATGCGCTCCCACACCGGCAACAGCCAGGCCAGGGCGACGGCTTGTTCCCCGCCCAGAAGCAGGCAGCGCTGCGCAGCCAGGCAGGCCACCTCGGGCATGGCTCGCTCGGTCGGCTCAAGCTTGTGCCAGACCCGCTGCAACTGTTCGGTATCGCGGGCGTCCTGAATATTTTCCAGGGCCAGGGCACGCACCAAACCGCGGCCCGACACCTCGGTGAAGGCGCGATGCTTGACCAGCAAGCGCGCCGTGTCCAGCGCCAGACCGGGTTGACGCCCCAATCGCGCCAGCTTGAGCCGAAGGCGCAATGCCACGGTGCGCCGTGCCACGCCCGAGGGCAACTGCCCGAACCACTCCTGGGCGGCCGCGGCGTCGCGATCCTCCAGCGCCCAGCGCACGGCACGCAATAACAAGCCCTCTCGAACACCCCCCGCACCCGGACCGGCAGACTGCGCCAGGGCTTGCTGAAGATGGGCATCGCGCGCCACCTTGTCCTGCAATGCCTGGGAGCTTTCTGCCGCCAGCAGGGACGACATCACCCGCAAACGCACGGCTGCAGACCCCGCTTCACCAATGCCCGACAAGGCCGCTTCACGCGCCAGCACCTCCAGCGCCGCCTTCCTGGCCCGCAGAAAACGGCCAGCGACAAAATGCGACAAGGCTTCGAGCAAGCTGGCGTGCATGGCCTGTTCCTGGTGACGCACGCGCCAGGAGCGCGCCTGCCCTGGCAGGGCAAACAGGGCGGCCAGCGCCCGCAGTGCCAGATGGATCAGCAAGAACAACAAGCCCAGCACCACCACGACCATGTTGAGCGACAAATCGACCCTGTGCGGCGGCCAGAAGACGGTGATCGTGCCCTCGTTGTTGCTGACAAACAGGGCCAGCAAAACGGCCACCCCGAACAAGCCCAAAAACCACAAGGCAACTCGCATGTTCAGCGTCCTGCGGCGGCCGTGGCCAGCACGGCCAGTGTGTCGTCGATGCGCGGCAACTGCAGCGTGCGCATCTGGGTCTGCACCTGCTGCAGCAAAGCGCCGGCTGTCTGCGTCTTGCGCGCGTTGGCCTGAAAGTATTTTTTCAGCATGGCATCGGCATCGGCAAGGTCCGCCCGCGCCGAGTCAATCTGGCGGGCCAACAACCCCAGCCGGGCGTTGAGCAACTTGAGCTTGAGGTTTTCCCGCAAAAAGAACGACTGCTCGGGCGACAACAGCGCCGCCTCCGGGGACTCGATGCGGCTCACCCTGACCAGGTTGCGTGCCTCCCCGATGACCGTCTGCAAACCACTCTGCCACCAGGGGACTGAAGCCTTGGGGGCAGAGACGAGATTCTTCTCGGCCTGGCGCGCCGGCGCCACCGCGTTGGCCAGCACCAGTTCATCGGCCAGGTGCACCAATTCGTCGAGCTTGATCAGCAGGGTGGGGGTGTCACTCACGGCCGAAGATTTGACGCGGTCGATGTCCCGCGCAATGGCGCGCTGCAACAGCGCCAGGCGGGGTTGCGCCGCGCGAACAATACGCTGGTCGGCGCTTTTCAAGGCCGCCAGCAAGGGCTCCACGCTGCCCGTCAGCTGGGCCTGCTGCTGGGCCAGACGCAGGGCCGCGTCAATGTCAACCACCAGGTTTTCATCACGCGAACGCGACATGCTTTGCATCAGCTCGTCGAGCTGGCCTCGCTGCAAGGCGACTTCGCTCAAGCGCGAATCCAGCACCGCGGCGCGCGCTGCCGCGTCCTGAGCCAAGCTCACCGCCTGCTTGGCCATGGCACGCGCCTCCAGCGACTGGGCCTGCGCCTCGGCGCTCTGGCGCGCCAGCTGCTCCTGCATGCCGGCCACTTTTTGCCAAAGCGCAGCCCCTGTCAGCAAAGCCAGCAGGGCCACAAAACCAAGGACCCACAGGGCGGCGCGTGTTGGCGCCTCGCTTTTTGCCACAGGGCCGGCGACGACAGGCGCCGCAGAGGGATTCTGCAGATCCGCGCCACTTTGGCTGGCCGGGTCAGGGGGAAGCTGGGGGTTCATGCAAAGGATTCTACCGAGGCCAGTACCTCTTCCCAAGTGGGCCGTGTTTGCGCCACCACGCCAAATCCCAAGCCCCTTGCCGCCGCTGCAATACGCGGGTGCGTGGCGACGGCGCGCGCGGCCGACCAGTCCTGCCCAGGCAACAAGCTTTGCAAATGGCCCAGTGCTTCCGCGCTGCTGAACAGCCAGATCGAGCCATCGGCCGCCGCCGACTGCGCCAATCCCCGCTGCGCAGACATCCAAATGGGTGCGCCGCGTTGGTAAGCCACCACAAAATCAACCTGTGCACCGCATTGGCGCAGATGCTCGGCCAGCCATTCGCGACCCACGCCCTGGTCATTGTCGACCACCGAGCTGCCGTCAGGCGCCACACTGTCGCCGCGCACAATCAGCACCCTGTCGCCGGGCTGCACCTGGGCCTGCACCTGTTGCCAGAGCGTCTCGGAATCAAACTGCCCGGCCTGTTCGGGCGGGGTGTCGAGACGTGCAGGGGCCACGCCGTGGTCCAGCAGGGCGTGGGCGGTACCGGGTCCGGTGGCCCACCAGCGCGTTGCCGTGGCTGCAAGTGATCCGGCGTCCAAAGCCGAGGCCGGCCTGGCCTGAAAAAAATAGTCAACAGCGTGCCGGCTGACAAACATCACCGCCTTGTAGCGGAAAAGGGTCAACCAGGCCGCTTGCACCGTGGCAGGATCGGCCAGACCACGCACCTCGATCAGCGGCAGCACCAGCGCTTCATGGCCGCTGGACTCAAACCGGTCCGCCCAGTGCTGCGCCTGCGGCTGCACACGGGTCACGATGAGGCGCACGATCAAACCGGCTGATCGGGAGAGGCGGCCAGATGGGCCAGTGTGCCGCCTTGTGCCAGCACCTGAGTGCGCAGGGCGTCGGCCACGCGCTGACCCAGATCGGCGGCGCTGTCCAGATCACTCACCGGGCCGCTCAAACTTGCCCGCACCAGCGGCAACTTCCCCTCGGTGTCACCCCAGGCGGCCTCGATTGTCAGGTGGTCCCCGGCCAGCGTGGCAAAGGCCGCCAGCGGCATGGAACAGCTGCCGCCCATGGCCCGGCTCACGGCGCGCTCTGCGGCCACGGCCAGCCAAGTGGTGTGGTGGACCAGCGGCGCCAGCGCGGTGACCACATCGCTGCGATCAGTGCGCACCTCGATGCCCAAGGCCCCCTGGCCTGCGGCAGGCAACATCACCGAAGGCTCGAACACCGCACGAATGCGCGCCTTGAGCCCCAGGCGCTTGAGGCCGGCCGCGGCCAGCACAATCGCGTCATACAAACCCTCATCGAGCTTGCGCAGCCGGGTGTCGAGGTTGCCGCGCAAGGGTTCGATCCGCAGATCGGGGCGCAGGGCGCGCAGCAAGGCCATGCGCCGCAGGCTGGACGTGCCCACCACCGCGCCTTGCGGCAAGGCATCCAGATCGGCATAGGTGTTGGAGACAAAAGCGTCACGCGGGTCCTCGCGTTCCATCACGCAGGCCAGGCTGAAGCCTTCTGGCAGTTCCATTGGCACATCCTTGAGCGAGTGCACAGCCAGGTCGGCGCGGTTTTCTTCGAGCGCGACTTCGAGTTCCTTGACAAACAGGCCCTTGCCGCCCACCTGACTCAGGGCACGGTCCAGAATCTGGTCGCCCTGCGTGGTCATGCCCAAAAGCGCGACCTGATGCCCCATGCCACCCAACAGGGCTTGAACATGCTCGGCCTGCCACAGGGCAAGGCGGCTTTCTCGTGTCGCAATGGTGAGTTGTCGCATAGTGAAGGGCAAAATGCCGTAACCTTTTCGTAATTTTTTTCAAGCCGGGAATGCTAGCATGGGTTTTGCTTAAGCTCATCTCCATCGACTTTGACTACTGCCATGCCCAAGCCCACCCCCGCCCCCAAAAATAACAGCCTCCCCAGCAGCGAACGCCCCCTGGTCGAAGACATCCGCCTGCTGGGCCGTATTTTGGGCGACGTGATTCGTGAGCAGGAAGGCGACGATGCCTACGCCCTGATCGAACAAATCCGCCAGCTCTCGGTCAGCTTTCGCCGCCATGCCGATCCGGTGGCCGACAAGGCGCTCAACAAATTGCTCAAAGCGCTCAGCAGCGAACAGACCGTGAGCGTGGTGCGGGCCTTCACCTATTTCAGCCACTTGGCCAATCTGGCCGAGGACCGCCACCACATCCGACGCCGCGCGGTGCACGAGCGCGCCGGCAGCATCCGCCCCGGCAGCATCGACATGACGCTCAAGCGCCTCAGCAGCGGCGGCATCACACCACAAGCCATCAGCGAGATGCTGGCGCACAGTTTTGTCTCGCCGGTGCTCACGGCCCACCCCACCGAGGTGCAGCGCAAAAGCATTCTGGACGCCGAACGCGCCATTGCACAACTGCTCACCGCGCGCGACGACATCCTGGCCCAGGCGACCGCGAACCAGGTCGCGCACGATGCCCTGAGCCCGCGCGAGCTGAGCCAGAACGAGGCCCAGTTGCGCGCCCGCGTGTTGCAGTTGTGGCACACCCGCTTGCTGCGTTTTTCAAAACTGACGGTCGCTGACGAAGTGGAAAACGCGCTGAGTTATTACGAGTCCACCTTCCTGCGTGAAATCCCCAAGCTCTATGCCAGCCTGGAGCAGGCGCTGGGGCCGCACCCGGTGCACAGTTTCCTGCGCATGGGCCAGTGGATTGGTGGCGACCGGGACGGCAATCCGAACGTCAACGCCCAGACCCTGACCCACGCGCTGGGCCGCCAGTCTGACATGGCGCTTCGCCACTATCTGACCGAGGTGCATTACCTGGGCGGCGAGTTGTCGCTGTCGGCGATGCTGATGGATTTCCCGCCCGAAATGCAGGCCCTGGCCCAGCAATCACCCGACACCAATGAACACCGCAAGGACGAGCCTTATCGGCGCGCGCTGATCGGCGTCTATGCGCGCCTGGCGGCCACTCTCAAGGCGCTCAGCGGTGGCGAGGCGGCCCGCCATGCGGTGGCACCGCAAAACCCCTACCAGGCCCCTGAAGAACTGCTGCGTGACCTGCGCGTGATCGAATCGTCCCTGATCGCGCAGCACGCGCAAGCCCTGGTCGGGCAACGCCTGCGGCCGCTGATCCGGGCGGTGGAAGTGTTTGGCTTTCACCTGGCCACGGTCGATCTGCGGCAAAGCTCGGACCAGCATGAGGCCGTGCTGGCCGAACTGCTGGCCACGGCCCGCATCACGCCGCATTACGCGAAGATGGATGAGGCCGCCAAGCGCACCCTGTTGCTGGGCCTCTTGAACGATGCGCGCCCCTTGCGTGTCATGGGTCATGGCTACAGCGCCCACGCCCTGAGCGAGATCGGCATTTTCGAGGCCGCCAAACAATCGCGCGCCCGGTTTGGGACACAGGCCATTCGCCACTACATCATCAGCCACACCGAAACCGTGAGTGACCTGCTCGAAGTCATGCTGCTGCAAAAGGAAGTGGGCCTGATGCACGGCACGCTGGACATGCAAGCCCGCTGCGACCTGATCGTGGTGCCGCTGTTCGAAACCATCGAGGACCTGCGCAACGCCTCGACCATCATGCGCGAGTTTTACGCCCTGCCCGGCGTGCTGGCCATGGTGCAACGCGGCGGGCCGGACCAGTATGGTGAGCAGGACATCATGCTGGGCTACTCAGACAGCAACAAGGATGGCGGAATTTTTACCAGCAACTGGGAGCTGTACCAGGCGGAAATTGCGCTGGTGGACATGTTCGACAAGCTCAACGAGAGCGCCCGGACCAGCCCGATCCGCCTGCGCATGTTCCATGGCCGCGGCGGCACCGTGGGGCGCGGCGGCGGCCCCAGCTTCGAGGCCATCCTGGCACAACCCCCCGGCACGGTGCGCGGCCAGATCCGCCTGACTGAACAGGGCGAGGTGATTGGCTCCAAATACGCCAACCCCGAAATTGGCCGGCGCAACCTGGAAACCCTGGTGGCAGCCACCCTGGAGGCCACCCTGCTGCACCCGACCCAGCCCGCCGAGTCGGCGTTTTTGGCAAGCGCAGCGGAGTTGTCGCTGGCCAGCATGGCCGCCTACCGCAAGCTGGTCTACGAGACACCCGGCTTCACCGAGTATTTCTTTGACGCCACGCCAATCCGGGAAATTGCCGAACTCAACATTGGTTCACGCCCGGCGTCACGCAAGGCCACGCAAAGAATTGAAGACCTGCGCGCCATTCCCTGGGGCTTCAGCTGGGGCCAATGCCGCCTCACGCTGCCGGGCTGGTTTGGCTTTGGCGCGGCGGTCGAGACCTTCCTCAACCCGCCCGGAGCCACGGCCAAGCTCACCAGGCAGCGCCTGGCGCTGTTGCAGCAAATGCAGAAGCAATGGCCATTTTTCAGCTCGCTGCTGTCCAACATGGACATGGTCATGGCCAAAAGCGACCTGGCACTGGCCTCGCGTTATGCTGAACTGGTGGATGACAAACGCCTGCGCAAAAAGATCTTCAGTGCCATCGAGCTGGAATGGCAGCGCACCGCGCTGGCGCTGGAACTGATCACCGGCGACAAACAGCGGCTGGCTCACAACGCGGCGCTGCAGCGCTCGATCCGGCACCGCTTTCCCTACATCGACCCGCTGCACCATTTGCAGGTGGAACTGGTGCGCCGCTACCGCGCCGGCCAGACCGATGACCGCCTCAAACGCGGCATCCATATTTCGATCAACGGCATCGCCGCGGGACTGCGCAATACCGGTTAGGTTGCTCAATCACCCAGCGCGTCGCGCTTTTCCACCAGCTTGAGCAGCATCAGCAGCCCGGCGCCCAGCGCCATGATGACGGCTGCCACGTACAGGCCGGCGTTGTAACTGCCCAATTTCGCGCCGATCTGGCCCGTGACGGCCGGGCCGATGATTTGCGCCACGCCGTAGGACAGCGTCATCTTGCCCATCATCTTGGCAGGCATGCTGGGGTAGTAGCGCCCGGCCATGCTCAAGACCAGACTCACCATGCCGATGAAGGTGCCCCCAAACAGCAGCGCGCCCAGCATCGCGGCCCACACGCCCGGCACCATCACCGGCAGCAAGATGCCCGCAATCTGCAGCACGGCAGCGAGAATCAGCGCGTTCAGGTCACCGATCCGGCGGGCGATGAAATCCCAGCTGATGCAGGCTGGCGCGGCCCCGATGCCGATGGCCAAGAAAACCAGATTGCCCCACCCGGTCAGGCCGGGCAGCTGGTTCACGATGGCCACGATAAAGGTCACGCTCACCACATAACCAAAGCCGGCGCAAAAGTAGGCCGCCATGAACACGCGCAAATACAGCGCGCTCGGTGGCTTGTCATGAAGCTTCTGCCCGGTGGTCGTGAGGCCGGTGGTGTCGGGCGCGGGCAGCCAGCGCAACGCCGGCACCAGCAGCAGGCAGCCCAAAGCGGTGAACGCAAACCATTGCTCGCGCCAGTCGAGCCAGGGGGTGAACAGCATCACCGCGCCAGCGCAGCCGGCAATACCCAGACCGATGCCGGCGAAGTGGATGCCCAGCTCGCTGCGGTGGTTGTGGCGAATGAGCCAGTTCATGATGAGCCCGGTGCCCAGCAGCATGCCCGCGGCGCTGGTCAGGCCCGCCACGTAGCGGGAGAGTGCCCACACCACCAGATTCGTGCTCAGGCCCATCACCACGGTGCTGACAATGGCCAGCACCATGCCGATGCGGTAAAGCCGGTCTTTCAGCACCAGGCTGCTGATGCGCGACGCAATCAGGGCACCGCTCAGGTAACCGGCGTAGTTGATGGCCGCCAGCCAGCCGGCCTCTGCCACGCCCAGGCCGGCTTGTTGCTGCATGATCGGCAACAGCGGCGTGTAGGCAAAGCGGGCCACCCCGAGCGCCAGAATCAGGCTGAAAATGCCCGCGCTCAAGACCTTGAGGCGTGTCACGGCAGGCTGCATGGCTTCAGACCGCGCTCACCAGCGCCCGCACGGCGCTGAGCTGACGCCGCGAGACGAACAAGACTTCTTCCACACCATCGAGCCGCACCGCCCAGCCTTCCCCCTCCTCGGGATCAAGGTGTTTTTCCAGCGCGCGCACGGCGCGCCGGGCCACCAGGGCATTGCGATGAATCCGGATGAAACGGTTGCTGTGACGGTTTTCCAGCTCGGACAGGGATGCCTCCAGCAGGTAACTGCGGCTGGCCGTGCGCACCGTGAGGTATTTGAGCTCGGCTTTCAGGTAGAGCACCTGTGCCAGCGGCACACGCTCGGCACGGCCCCGCTCCTGAATCACCAGCACGTCCTCGACCTCATCGCTGCCGGCTTCCTGCGCCGGGTGCATCGCCCGGGCAACTTTTTGCAACGCGGCCTGCAGGCGCTCCAGTCGCACGGGCTTGGTCAGATAGTCCAGCGCCTCCAGCTCAAACGCCTGCACGGCGTGCTCGGCATGGGCGGTCACAAAAACCAGGGCCGGGGCTTGGGGCATCTGGCGCAGCACCTGGGCCAGCATGAGTCCGTCGGCGCCCGGCATGTGGATGTCGGCCAGCACCGCATCCACCTCGTGGTGCTGCAAAAAGTCGATCGCCTGCACCGCATTGGCTGCCTCGCCCGCCACCTGGGCACCGGGCTGGCGGCAATCACCGAGCAGCGTTTTCAGCCGGCCGCGGGCCAGGCTTTCGTCGTCCACCACCAGCACACGAATCGTCATGCGGGCACCTCGACCCGGACCCGGAACACGCCGTCTTTCAAGCCGCTTTGAAACCCGGCTTGCACGTCGTGGAGCAGGCTCAGGCGCTCACGCACATTGTCCAGCGCCGAGCCGCTGCCGCGCGCGCTGTTGACACCGCTTGTGGTGTTGCTGACCTTGATCACCACGCGCGAACCCCGGCGCTCGGTGCTGACCCGGATGTCAGCGCCGCTGGCGCTCGGCTCGACGCCATGCTTGACCGCGTTTTCCACCAGCGGCTGCAGCAGCAGGGGCGGCAAGCGGGCCGCATCGGCACGCGCATCCAGCGTCCACTCGATGCGCAGGCGCTCGCCAAAGCGCACTTGCTCAATGGCGAGGTAGGCCTGCGCCATGGCAATCTCCTGCGCCAGCGTGACCCATTCGCCCTGCTCCATCAGGGCATGGCGAAACAGGTCGCTGAGGTCTTCGAGCAGAACCTCGGCCTTGCCCGGCTCGGCGCGCACCAGAGCAATGGCGCTGTTCAGGGTGTTGAACAAAAAGTGCGGCCGGATGCGCGCCTGCAGCTCTGCCAGGCGGGCTGTGGTTGTGGCCGGGGCCTTGCCCTTGGCCCGCAACACCAGCGCTGCCACCAGCACCGCAGAAAGCAGGGCGCCGGCAAACGCGCTGCCCCACCACGGAGCCGGTTGCAGCAAACCCGACCAGGCCAGCATGGCGCAGCCATACAACCCGGCCAGCGCCCCCAGGGCAATGCCAGCCAGCTGCTGCCACGGGTACGGCAAACGCGCCAGCACGGTCTTGAAGACGCAGGCCAGGATCAGCCACAACAGGGTGGCAGGCAGGGCCGCGCCGGTGACCAGGGACAGCCGCGTCAACCAGTCCATCAGGTTCAACGCGCCGAACATGGTGGCCACTGCCATCACAGCCTGAACGAACAGCACGGCGCGCAACACCACGCCCACATGGCAGGCGTCAAACACCAGCGCCACGGGCTGTGGCGCGGCATTCCTGGCCGAAGCCGTGGCGCTGTTGTGGAAGACCGATAAAATTTGGGGTTCTTTCATTCATCTGCCTGTTCGGGGACCCACCGGGTCACTGGGGCAATGATTGATGATACTCGGGCAACGCGCCCTCCTCCTACCATTGATCCGTGATGAGCCAAAACCAATTCGAGAAAAAATCCCAGGCCTGGTCGGCGCTGTTTTCAGAGCCCATGAGCGATCTGGTCAAGCGCTACACCTCGAGCGTTTCTTTTGACAAGCGCCTGTGGCAGGCCGACATCACCGGCTCGCTGGCGCACGCGGACATGCTGTCGGCGCAGGGCATCATCAGCGCCCAGGACCTGGCGGACATCACGCGCGGCATGGCGCAGATCCGCAGCGAGATCGAGTCCGGCGCGTTCGAGTGGGAGCTCGACCTGGAAGACGTGCACCTCAACATCGAGGCGCGCCTGACCCGGCTCGTGGGCGACGCGGGCAAGCGCCTGCACACCGGGCGTTCGCGCAACGACCAGGTGGCCACCGATGTGCGGCTGTGGCTGCGCGGCGAGATCGACCTGATCAGCGCCCTGCTGACTGACTTGCAGCAGGCCTTGCTCGATGTGGCCGACCCCTATGTCGACGTTATCCTGCCCGGCTTCACGCACCTGCAGGTGGCGCAACCCGTGAGCTTTGGCCACCACCTGCTGGCCTACGTGGAAATGTTCAGCCGCGACGCCGAGCGCATGGCGGACGTGCGCCGACGCGTCAACCGCCTGCCGCTGGGCGCGGCCGCACTCGCGGGCACCAGCTACCCGCTCGACCGCGAACGCGTGGCACGCGCCCTGGGCATGGTCGACGCCCAAGGGCAGGCGCAGGTGTGCCAGAACTCGCTCGATGCGGTGAGTGACCGCGACTTCGCCATCGAGTCCAGCGCCGCCGCCTCGCTGTGTATGGTGCACATCAGCCGCCTCAGCGAAGAGCTCATCTTGTGGATGAGCCAGAACTTCGGTTTCATCAAAATCGCCGACCGCTTCACCACCGGCAGTTCCATCATGCCGCAGAAGAAAAACCCCGACGTGCCCGAGCTGGCGCGCGGCAAGACCGGCCGGGTCGTGGGGCACCTGATGGGCCTGATCACACTCATGAAAGGCCAGCCGCTGGCCTACAACAAGGACAACCAGGAAGACAAGGAGCCGCTGTTCGACACCGTGGACACACTCACCGACACGCTGCGCATTTTTGCCGAGATGATCGGCGGCCAGCTGAACCCGGCCAGCGGGAAAAAGGAAGGCGGCATCACCGTGAACGCCCCCGCCATGGAGCAGGCCGCCCTGCGCGGCTACGCCACCGCGACCGACCTGGCCGACTACCTGGTCAAGAAAGGCCTGCCGTTCCGTGACGCGCACGAAACCGTCGCGCATGCGGTCAAGGCCGCCGTCACGCACCAGGTGGACCTGTCGGAACTGCCGCTGGCAGTGCTGCAGGGTTTTCATGCGAGCATCGAAAAAGATGTTTACGAAGTCCTGAGCCTGCGCGGCTCGCTCAACGCCCGTGACATACTGGGCGGCACCGCACCAAACCAGGTGCGCGCCCAAATCGCCCGGCACCGGGCCCGACTGGGATAAAACTGGGTTAACCACATGACTTCACCTGAAACCACCGAGATCATTCCCCCCTACACAACGGGCTGGCGCCTGGCGACGATTGTTTGCCTGGTGATCCTGGCCGTGGCGGCTGCCAGCGGGGTGGGCATGTACGAGATGTTCAACGCACAAATCGGCCACCTGCAGGCCAAGCTCAAGAATGTGCCGCAAACCAAATTCGTCGCTGTGCTGCTCGACGCCCAGCTGGCGCCCGGCGTGCTGGTCACCTTCGACCCGCAGGACGGCTTCCTGCAATTGCAGCGCCTGACCGACATCAAGGAAGGACAGAACGACAGCATGCAGCTGTGGGACATCAGCTTGCCCAGCCAGCCCAAGTCGCTGGGTGTGCTGACGCCAAAACTCAAGACCGCGCAACTGCCTGCAACAGAGAAAACCCTTGCCGCGGTGAAACAGCTGGCGATCAGTGTCGAAAACCGCGGTGGTGCCGAGCCCGGTGCGCAACCACTGCAGCCCTACCTGTACCGTGGCGCGCTGATCCTGAAGGCCTTTTAAAAGACATTGCGGGTCAGACCACTCGCGCAGCGACGTGCTCTGACCCCAACTGATTAGTCGAACCTTCCGGCCGCGAGCGCCTCCAGGCGCACGCCCAGTGCCGCCATGGCGGTCGGCACACCCAATCCGCGCACCAGGGCCGCGGTGAGTTCACCCATGGCGGGCGCAGTCTGAATGCCATAACCGCCCTGCCCCGCCAGCCAGAAAAAACCTGGCGCATCGGGTGCAAAACCGACCACCGGGGTCTTGTCAGCCACAAACGAGCGAAGACCCGCCCATTTGCGCCGCAGCTGCCTGATCTGCAAGGTGGTGGCGGATTCAAGCCGGTCCACCGCGATCGCCACATCGAGTTCCTCGGGCTGGACATCCTGCGCGGGCACCGGGTCGGCATTGGCAGGCGACACCAGCAACAGCCCGGCCTCGGGTTTGAAATAGAAAGTCTCGGCGGCATCGATCACCAGGGGCCAAGGCTGGAACTGCACGGACGCTGGTAGCTCGCAGGTGAGCGCCGTGCGCCGCATCGGCACGAGGCCCACCGGCCTGACACCGGCCAGTTGCGCCAGTTCGTCGCACCAGGCCCCGGCCGCATTGACCAGCACCGGCGCGCTGAATTGCCCGGCGGCCGTCTCGACACACCAGGCCCGGCCGTCATGACTGATCCGGGCAACCCCGGCGTCGCACACCAACTGCGCCCCAGCCACGCTGGCACCGCGCAAAAAACCCTGGTGAATGCCATGCACGTCCAGGTCCATGGCGTCGGGCTCGTACATCCCGCAAACCGCGGCCTCGGGCTTGAGAACAGGCAAGCGCTGCAGTATCTTTTCCTGCGTCCACCATTCGATGCCGGGCACCAGGGCGCGCATGGCGTGCAGCCGCTGGCGCAGCGCGTCGTGGTCAGACGCCCGGCCCACGATCAGCGCGCCACGCGGCGTCACCAGCGGATGGGGTGAAAAACCTTCTGGCGGGTGAAAGTAAAAGTTCCTGGAGGCGGTGGTGATGGCGCGCACCGTGGCATTGCCATAGGTCTCCGAATACAGCGCGGCCGAGCGCCCGGTCGAATGGTAGCCGGGCTGCGACTCGCGCTCCAGCACCGTGACCTTGACATGGGGCGCCAGAAAATAAGCTGCCGAGGCGCCCGCCATGCCCGCGCCGATGATGAGAACGTCTGTGGATTGCATGAACTGCCCTGAAACATGGGGTGGAATCACTTTAACGCATCAGGAGGGTCCAATCGCACTGGCATTACCATGCAGGTACTTTCCAGGAGACCCTGATGCCCGTCATCACCAACATCGAAGACCTGCGCCTGCTGGCCCAAAAGCGTGTGCCGCGCATGTTTTACCAATACGCCGACTCGGGTTCGTGGACCGAGTCCACCTACCGCGCCAACTCCGAGGATTTTCGGAAAATTCTGCTGCGCCAGCGGGTGGCTGTCAACATCGAGCATCGCAGCACCGCCAGCACCATGATCGGCCAAAAGGTCGCCATGCCGGTGGCCATTGCGCCCACTGGCCTGACCGGCATGCAGTGCGCTGACGGCGAGATCAAGGCGGCCAATGCGGCCAAGAAATTTGGCATACCATTCACGCTGTCCACCATGAGCATTTGCTCGATCGAAGACGTGGCCGCCGGGACCGGTGGCCACCCGTTCTGGTTCCAGTTGTATGTGATGAAAGACCGCGACTACATTGAGCGCCTGATCGACCGCGCCAAGGCCGCCAACTGCTCGGCCCTGATGCTCACGCTGGACCTGCAAATCATTGGCCAGCGCCACAACGACCTGCGCAACGGCCTGTCGGCTCCACCCAAACTCACCGTGCGCAACCTGCTCAACATGATGACCAAGCCGCGTTGGGGTTTGGGCATGCTGGGCACCCAGCGGCGCGGCTTCGGCAACATCGTCGGCCACGTCAAGGGGGTCGAGAACATGGGCAGTTTGAGCGAATGGACCGCCAAACAATTTGACCCGGCCCTGAGTTGGAACGACGTGGAATGGATCAAAAAACGCTGGGGCGGCAAGCTCATCCTCAAGGGTATTCAGGACGCCGAAGACGCCCGACTGGCGGTGGCTTCAGGGGCTGATGCGCTGGTGGTGAGCAACCACGGCGGCCGCCAGCTCGATGGCGCTCCCTCATCGATCAGCGCCCTGCCCGCCATCGTCGATGCCGTGGGCAGCCAGATCGAGGTGCACATGGACGGCGGCATTCGCAGCGGGCAGGATGTGCTGAAAGCCCGTGCCCTGGGCGCCCGCGGAACCTACATTGGCCGCGCCTTTTTGTATGGCCTTGGGGCCATGGGCGAAGCCGGTGTGACCAAGGCGCTGGAGATCATCCACAAGGAACTCGACCTGACCATGGCCTTCTGCGGTCACACGCACATTGACCAAGTGGACAAGGGGCTGTTGCTGCCGGGGACGTATCCCACATAGGCCGGTCACTTGGAGCAGCCGGCGTGCTGGCGCAACTGCACCCCGCGCCACTTCATTTTCTACACAAATTCGTCAAGCCTGCGCAGCAAATTCACACGCATTGGCCGAACGAAGTGTGCGCCGCCGGCGCTCATGTGGGGTGCAAAGCGTTCCTGCACCTTCTGCAAAGTCGCGGCATCAAGACGATGGTTGGCATACGTCACGCCAATCATGCGCGTCTCAAAATCTGCAAAGTCGCGGTAATGCACCGGCACATCGAACAGGGTCTCGCTGAGTTGCTCCCAATCCCCCATGGATACCGCCGTCTGCATCGCCCGCAGAGCAGCGGCACGCACCAGTTCCTCATCGTGAAACAAACGCATCACTTCGTTGAGCGCACCCGCAAACACAGGCTCCGACACATAGAGCAGCCCGCCAGGTTTCAATACCCGGTGGACTTCCGACAAGGCCTGCACCAGTTGCTGCGATGGCACGTGGTGCAAGGACTTCAACATCAACGCCAGGTCAAAAGCCCCTGATGGAAGCGGGATGGACTGTGCGCCCGCCTCGATGAATTGAAGTCTCTGCAATGGCTTGAGCAGGTTCTTTGCGTGCTGGCGCTCATCCACTTCCAGGGCGACGATCTCACTGGCAGGAAACCGCGCCAGCAGCTTGCGTGACAACTCTGCCGCGCCGCAACCCAGCTCGATGATTTTGTGGTGTTGATCCAGGTCGACCAGCCTGTGCAGCAAGTCAAGTTCATCAGTGACCAAGAGAGTGGACATCAGATCTTTCGAGACAATCAAGACATGAAAACTGCCGTCTGGCCTTCATGCGCCAGACGGCAGGCATACGCTAATAATAACCAAGCGGCTTCCGCAACACCGCCGCGGCCGAGGCAGAGCCCAGACCCGGCGCCAGGCTGGTACCCTGGCGAAGCCGGTGTCACCCGCGCGCTGGAGATCATCCGCAAGGAATTCGACCTGATCGTGATCTTTTGCGTTCACACGAACATTGGCAAAGTGGAAAGGAGGCATTTTCTGCCGGTGAGGTATTCCACCTCGGCGTTCGCCCATTTTTTTGATCGGCCGTAAAGGGCGACTGGAAGTCTTTATCGAAGGAACTGACTTGATCGATCCAGACGATCTCGTGTACCGCCAACAGCCGGGATGCAGCTTTAAGAGACGATCACCACGGGCGGCTTTTTGGAACGCCACTTACTTGCTAGCTGGTTTTTGCTTCATCTTGACCCAAATAACTATGCTGCAGCAAGAGTTTTTCTGGACACATGGCGTATAGTCATAGCGTTTTTAAAAGCTGCTTTGACTAAGGATGACTCTGATAGACGCTCATACTGGCACCCATGACAAGGAAACTTTCACAACGTGAGGCCGAGGTTCATCGCTTAACTGTCGAAAACAAGCGGCTGAAAAGGATCTTGGCATTTGAGGCCAACACGTCGGCCGGCGAGCTGCTGGAGGGCGAAGAGCGTCTGGACCAAGCCAACCTAGATTTGCGTTTAGTCCTGAACGACATGCCGGCCATGATCAGTTACTGGGACAGGAATTTGCGCAACCGCTTCAGCAATACCGCTTACATCGAATGGTACAGTGATGTTGCCACTTCAATGACCGGAAAACACCTCCGTGAGGTCATTGGCGAGGAGCGGTATCAACTCAACCTACCCTACATCGAAGCTGCGCTACGAGGGGAAGCTCAGGAATTTGAGAGCGCCATCCCAACACCTGATGGCAACCAGGTGCGCCATTCACTGATACGGTACGTACCGGATATTTCGGATGGCGAAGTTCAAGGGTTCTACGCCATGTTGAGCGACGTTAGCCGCCTCAAGCAAACCGAAACGGCACTGCGGGAAAAAGATCAAAAATTGAACGGCCTTTACGAGCTTTCGTCGCTCGGTATTGCGCTGGCCAGCATGAGCGGAAGATTCATTGAGTTCAATGCATCATTTTGTGCGATCTGTGGCTACGAAGCCCAAGAGCTAAAGAACCTGGATTATTGGAAACTGACACCCGAGAAATATGCGGCAACTGAGGCGATTGAGCTTGAGGCCATAAAACGAACCGGCCACTTCGGTCCCTACGAAAAGGAATACATCCGCAAGGACGGCAGCCTGATTCCCGTATCGCTGTCTGGTGTCCTGATCACTGGCCAGGATGACCAACCGTACATCTGGTTTATCGTGGAAGACATCACCGAGCGCAAACACAGGGAAGAACAAATCGAGGATCAGCGCCGCTTTCTGGAGACGGTGAATGACAACGTCCAAGCCAATGTCTACATCAAGGACGAGGATGGCCGCTACCTCTACGTCAACCAGACTGTCGCTACCGTCTTTGGCCGCCCGATTGCGGACATTCTCGGTAAATCGGACATTGAAATTCATCCGCCGCAGACCGCTCGGAAACTCATGGCGTTTGATAGCGAAGTGCTACTGAATGGTGTCAGGCACGCGGCTGAAGAGATGGTACCCGACGAAAGCGGCGCACACCGCTATTACTGGTCGGTCAAGATGCCCATCGCAATACGTAATCACCCCAATGCGCTGATCGGCTTTTCCACTGACATCACCGAACGCAAGGCCGCCGAAGACGCCCAGCGCATTGCCTCTACTGCTTTCGAGTCCCAGCAGAGCACGTTCATCACCGATGCGAACAAAGTGATTCTGCGGGTTAACAAAGCCTTCACCGAAGTCACCGGTTACACCCTGCAAGAAGCGGTTGGCCAAACGCCGGCCTTACTCAAATCGGAGCGTCAGAATGCTGCCTTTTATGCAGCCATGTGGGATAGCATCAGCCGCACTGGCACCTGGCAGGGTGAAATATGGAACCGGCGCAAGAACGGCGACGTATACCCAGAGCACCTAAGCATCAGCAGCGTCAAGAACGAGACTGGCTTGGTGACCCATTACGTTGGAACTTTCAGCGACCTCACTTCTGACAAAGCCGCCGAGGAACAGAGCCGGAAGCTGGCCTACACCGACACGCTGACTGGCTTGCCCAATCGCATCATGCTCATTGTCCGGCTGCAACAGGCGGTGATGGCAGCTGAAAACCAGAACTATCGAAGTGCGCTGCTGATGGTTGATCTTGACCATTTCAAGAACATCAACGACTCCCTGGGGCACGATCTGGGTGACGAAGTGCTGAAATGCATTGCCAACCGTCTGAGCGCTTTGGTGCAACGTGAGTGCGACAGCGTGGCGCGACTTGGTGCTGATGAATTTGGGGTGCTTCTGGACCATCTGAGCCCGGACCTGGAGACCGCGCTCCAGGAAGCTGAAGCAGTGACCCACAGGATCCTTGAGGCGATCCGGGAACCCTACCAGAATGCCAACTCCCGGGTTACGTTCACGGCCAGCATTGGCATCACTTTGTTAGGTAAAAAACAGGAGCAAATCCTGGCTTCTTTGAAGCGGGCCGAACTGGCCATGTTCCACGCCAAGTCCGCCGGGGGCAACGACCTGCAATTCTTCGACCCACAGATGCAGGCCACGGTCAATGCCCGTGTGGCACTGGAGGCGGCTTTGCGCGAGGCGGTCCAGACCCAGCAGTTCACCCTGCACTACCAGGCGCAGGTCTCGGACAGCGAAGGCATCATCGGGGTCGAGGCTTTGCTGCGCTGGTTTGATCCCAAACGCGGCATGATCTCGCCCGCCGAGTTCATCCCGCTGGCCGAGGCAAATGGTTTGATCCTGCCAATAGGCGCTTGGGTTCTGGAGACCGCCTGCCAGCAACTGGCAGCGTGGGCCCACCAACCTCGCATGGCACACCTGAGCATTGCCGTTAACGTCAGCGCCCGGCAATTTCGTGAAAGCGGCTTTGTTGACCAGGTGCTCACGGCGCTGGAGCGCAGTGGGGCCAACCCAAATCTCCTCAAGCTTGAACCCACAGAGTCAGTCTTGATCACCAACATTGAGGATGTGATCGCAAAGATGACCGCGCTCAGGGAACATGGCGTCGGTTTTTCCATTGATGACTTTGGCACAGGCTATTCATCGCTGGCCTATCTAAAGCGATTGCCGCTGGAGCAGCTCAAGATCGACCAAGGTTTTGTGCGCGATATCCTGACGAACCCCGACGATGCGGCGATTGTCAGGGCGATCATTGCAATGGCCACCAGCATGGGGATGGGTGTAATTGCTGAAGGAGTGGAGACCGAAGCGCAGCGCGACTTTTTGACATCTCTGGGCTGCCATACTTACCAGGGCTATCTGTTTAGCAAGCCGCTGCCGGTTGCGGAGTTTGAGACACTGCTGAAGCGGCTTGGTCGCGCTTGACGCAGATCAATGACTCTGCACGAGCCGCAATGAGCCATCTCAAGTCATCGACGCGCTTGTTCCTGCTGGTAGGGGTCTTGTCAACCCTGCTGTTGGCCATTGGCAGCCTGGGCCTGTATGGCTTCAAGCAGTCGAATGCTGCCTTGAAGACCGTCTACCAGGACCGTACGGTCGCCATCGGGTTACTCAGCGAAATTCAGCATCAGTTATTGCGGGGCCGATTGTTGATCGATGCCAGCGTGCTGGATCCAAGGCCACAGGCAAGTGCAGGCAATCTTGCTGAACTGGGTAATACCTCGGCCGTGATCAGCAGGTCGTGGGCTGCCTACAAGGCCACCTACCTCACCAAAGAGGAAGAAAAAGTCGCGGCCAAATTTGAACAAGACCACATCAACTTCGAGCAACAAGGTCTGGCGCCAGCCGTGGCGGCCCTGCGTGCCAATGACATTACCAGCGTTCAGGGGTTGATCCGCGACAAGATCCTCCCGCTGGACGCCAACTTGCAGTTGGGGCTTGAGAGTCTGATGCAGATTCAGCTCAGCGTAGCAAAGCAGGAATACCAGATGGCAGTGGATCGCTATGACACAGTGCGGCTGGTATCCATGGCTGCCATCTCCGGCGGCGTGCTGTTTGCGATACTGACCGGTCTGGCCGTGCTGCGTGCACGCCGCCAGGAACTGAGCGTCGCTCTCGAGCGCCAGTCACACGCCGATTTGGAGCATCAACTGCAGGAGAAGAACAAGCTGCTGCAAGCGCTCTCAGAGAGCGAATTCCGGTGGAAATTTGCCATCGAAGGAGCTGGCGACGGTGTCTGGGACCGAGACCTGCAAACTGGCCAGAAAAGCTATTCTCGGCGCTGCAAAGAGATGCTGGGCTATGCAGAGGATGACATCCTGCCTGATCACCGGGGATGGGAAAGCCGGATTCACCCCGATGACCGGCAAGCCGTGCTGACCAGCAACGCCGACTACATCGCCGGCAAGGCATTGCGCTACGAGGTTGAGTACCGCCTGCGCTGCAAGGATGGGAGTTACAAATGGATTCTGAGCCGCGGCATGATCGTCAGCCGCGACCCAAACGGCAAGCCACTGCGTACCATCGGGACACACACAGACATCAGCGAGAGAAAGAATGCAGAAGACACCATCCGTTTGGCTGCCAAAGTCTTCAAGCATGCCCTTGAAGGCATCATGATCACGGCGCTGGACGGCACCATCATTGAGGTCAACGACGCCTTCACCGAAATTACCGGCTACAGCCGTGACGAAGTACTGGGCCAGAACCCGCGCTTGTTGAAATCAGGGCGCCAAGACAAAGCGTATTACGAGCAGATGTGGGGTGATCTGACTCAGAAGGGCATCTGGGTTGGGGAGAACTGGAACCGGCGCAAGAATGGCGAAATCTATGCGCAGACGCAGAAGATCAGCACAGCGCGGGATGCGCAAGGAAAGCCTTTGCAGTATGTCTGTCTGTTCTCGGATATTTCGGCAGAAAAGAATCACGAACAGGAGCTGGAACGCATCGCACGCTACGACAGCCTGACCCAATTGCCCAACCGCGCCCTACTGCGCGAGCAGCTGGAGCAGGCACTGAACCAGACACGGCGCCGGGGGCAGCACCTGGCTGTGGTCTTTATCGATCTCGATGGCTTCAAGGCGGTCAATGACACCCATGGCCACGAGGCCGGAGACCATCTGCTGATCACGCTGGCCGAACGCATGAAGGGCGCGCTGCGCGATGGCGACATCCTGGCGCGCCTAGGGGGTGATGAGTTTGTCGCCGTGCTGCTCGATCTGGCCGATGTGGACGCCAGCGCACCCATGCTTAACCGCTTGCTGGACGCGGCAGCCAGACCGTTCCAGTATGGTCAGACGCGGTTGCAGGTTTCAGCGAGCCTGGGCGTCACCTTCTACCCGCAGGCACAAGGTCAGGAACAGGAGTTAGCACCCGATCAACTTCTGCGCCAGGCCGATCAGGCCATGTACCAGGCCAAGCAGTCCGGCAAGAACCGCTTTCACGTCTTTGATGCCGAGCAGGACCGCAACGTGCGGGCGCGGCACGAAAGCATGCAAAGTATCGAACGCGCCCTGACTGAAGGGGAGTTCGTGCTGGAGTACCAGCCCAAGGTGAATCTGCGCACCGGAGACGTGATCGGTGTCGAAGCCCTGATCCGTTGGCGGCACCCGCAAAAGGGGTTGGTGCCGCCAGCGGACTTTCTGCCAATGATCGAGAACCACCCATTGGCCATCAGCTTGGGGCAATGGGTGATCCAGAGCGCCTTGGCGCAGGTGGAAGGCTGGCAACAAGTCGGACTGAACATGCCAGTCAGCGTCAATATTGGCCGGCGTCATTTGATGCAGGCCGACTTTGTGCAGCGTCTGCGCGAAGCACTTGCCGCTCACCCCGGTTTACAGGCGAACTGTCTCGAACTTGAACTACTGGAAGCCAGCGCCATAGACGACCCGGACCATGTGTCCCAAGTCATACGGGAGTGTCGGAGCATCGGCGTCGAATGTGCGCTCGACGACTTTGGCAGCGGCTACTCGTCACTGACGGGCCTGAAGAAACTGCCGGTGAAGTACCTCAAGATCGAGCAAAATTTTATCCGTGACATGCTTGACAGCAGCGACAGCCTGTTGATTCTGATTGGTGTGCTCAAACTGGCCAGCGCCTTTGACCTGAAGGTGATCGCCGAAGGGGTGGAGACTGCCGAGCATGGCTCGATGTTGCTTGAACTCGGCTGCGAACTCGCGCAGGGCTACGGCATTGCACGTCCGATGCCTGGAGCCGAATTGCCCGAATGGGTCAAGAACTGGAAACCTGATCCGACATGGAGCGATCCGCAGCTAATGAGGCGCTGAGGCTTCAATGACTGCTCTGGAGCGGCCAGATCGCAATGTTGAAGGTCAGCCGTGGGTCTAAATCAGCCTTCCGCGATCGAATCAATCTCGAATCGGACGGACAAAAGTCTGCTTCAGCCTCTTTAGCCAAAAGGCACCGTCGCAAGCAAGAATTTGGCTTCCATCCCGGAAACACCCAGGGCAATAGCGAGTGGCCGGTTCAAACCACCTGCAACTGGTGCGTCACGAGCTTGAAATCGGCATCTTCAGGGAAGGACTTGACCGCAAAGCCCAGCCCCTTCATGAGTTTGAGCATGTTGGGGTTGTTGGCCAGCACCAGGCCCTCGATCTCGGTCAGGCCCTTTTCACGCGCGAAGTCCATGATCGACAGCATCAGCCGTGAGCCCAGGCCGCGGCCCTTGAACTCGTCGGCCACCACCAGCGAGAACTCGCAGCTGGCGCGGTCCGGGTTGGTGATGTAGCGCGACACACCAATGATGCGCGTGGCCTCGGTGGTCTGACCCTGCGCGTCGGTGACTTCTTCGGTGATGAGCGCCACCAGCGCCATTTCGCGGTCATAGTCGATCAGCGTGAAGCGCGACAACATGGTGGCCGGAAGCTCCTGCATGCTCGACACAAAGCGGAAATATCGGCTTTCGGGCGACAGGCTGCGCACAAAGGCCTGCAGCATGGTGGCGTCGTCCGGATGCACCGGGCGCACGATGTACTCGCCGCCACCGGCCAGCGGGCACAACTGCTCATGCTGCGACGGGTACGGCAGGATGGCCAGGTGGTTGTAGTGGCGCACCGACGGCGCGGCGTTGTCCACCACAATGCGGGCATCCACGGCCAGCGCGCCGGACTCATCCACGATGATGGGGTTGATGTCCATCTCGCGCAGCTGCGGCAGTTCACACACCATTTCCGAGACGCGCAGCAAAATCTGCTCCAGCGCCTCCATGTCGACCGCCGGCGCGCCACGCCAGACGCCCAGGGTTTCAGCCACGCGCGAGCGCTCGATCAGGCGACGCGCCAAAAACTGGTTCAGCGGCGGCAGCTCCATGGCGCGGTCGTTGATGAGTTCAATCATGGTGCCACCGGCACCAAAGGCGATCACCGGGCCGAAGGGCTCATCGGTGACCAGGCCCACGCAAACCTCGCGGCCGCGCTTCAGGTTGGCCATGTTCTGGATCGTGACCCCGTTGATGCGGGCATTGGGCATCAGTTTGGTCACGCCCTGGATCATCGCCAGGTACGTGTCGCGCACGCTGGTGGCGTTCAAAATGTTGAGCGCCACGCCCTGCACGTCGGACTTGTGGCTGATATCGGGTGAGTCAATCTTGAGCGCCACCGGGAAACCCAGTTGGGTGGCGATCATGATGGCTTCATTGGCGCTGCGCGCCAGGATGGTCTTGGTCACCGGAATATGAAAGGCCGCCAGCAAGGCCTTGGACTCCATCTCGGTGAGCACCTTGCGGCGCTCGGCCAGCACACTCTCGATCAACAGGCGCGCGCCTTCCACATCCGGCTGCGACAGGTCTGACAGCGGCGGCGGTGTCTGCTGCAGCAACTGCTGGTTTTGGTAGAACGAGGCAATGTTGCCAAACGCGCCCACCGCCGCCTCCGGGGTGCGGAAGGTGGGAATGGCGGCGTCGTTCAGAATCTTGCGGGCATCACCCACCGTGGCGTCCCCCATCCAGCAGGTCAGCAGCGGTTTGCTGACATGGCGGTTGAAGTCGGCCATGGCGCTGGCCACAGCGTCACCATCAGAACCCATTTTGGGCGAGTAAATCACCAGAATGCCGTCAATCTGGGGCGCTTTGCTCACTGCCTCAATGGCCAGGCGGAAATGCTCGGGCGCGGCGTCTTCCGACACGTCGATCAAATTGCTAAGCGTGGCCAGCGCTGGCATTTGCGGCTTGAGGGCCAGCGCCTGCTCGGGCGTGAGTCGCCCCAGTTCCAGATTGATCTCACTTACCCAGTCGGCGGCCAGCACACCCGGGCCACCGCCGTTGGTGATGATGGCCAGGCGCCGGCCCACGGGTTTGTAGCGCGAGGCCAGGCACTTGGCTGCCGAGAACAGGGCCACAAACGAGCGCACCCGCACCGCGCCGGCACGCCGCAGCGCGGCGTCGAACACGTCGTCGGAGCCAACGATGGTGCCCGAATGGGTCAGGGCCGCTTGGTTGCTGGCCGGCTTGCGCCCTGCCTTGAGTACCACCACCGGCTTGGCGTTGGCCGCCGCGCGCAGCGCGCTCATGAAGCGCCGGGCATTGGTGATGCCTTCCATGTAAATCACGATGCTGTGGGTCTTGGCGTCCGAGGCCAGAAAGTCGAGCACCTGGGCCATGTCCACCGCGGTATTTGGCCCGAGGGAAACCACCGTGGAGAAGCCCACGGCGTTCTTTTTGGCCCAGTCCAGAATTGAGGAGGTCAGCGCGCCCGACTGCGACACCAGCGCCAGCGGCCCCAGCGAGGCCAACTCTCCCGCCACGCTGGCGTTAAGTTGCAGGTGTGGGCGCTGAAAGCCCAGGCTGTTGGGTCCCAGCAGGTAAATGCCGTCCCGGGTCGCCATTTTGCGCAGGTCGGCCGCCAGAGCGGCATCGATGCCGGAGGAGATCACCAGGGCAGACCGGCATTTGATGCGTCCGGCAATTTCCAAAGCCGCCGCGACCTCGGCGGCTGGCAGCGCAATGATGGCCAGATCGGCGTTGACCGCGGCCAGATCCGCCAAGGTGCCGCTGGCATGCGTGTCCAGAAAAATCAGTTTGCCGGTGAAGCGCTGGGCCGCGATGGCCTGGTGCAACACACGCGCCTGCGAAGTGAGTGTCTCGGGCTCTTCCGGCTTGCCTGCAAACACCACGATGGAGGCAGGCGAAAACAGAGAACTCAAGAAATGCTTATCCATGAAACCACCTATTGACAAATAATGCGGGCTGATATTGCTGCAACGCGAAGCTTAACCTGAATGACCTGGCATTTTTTTGACTTGGCGCACCAAAAAAGCAGGCATTCGCGCGACTTTATGACACATTGGGGCACGCGCAACAATCCGAGCCCGCTTGCATCGAAAATCATGACTTCATGAGTACCCGGCTGAACACCCCCCTGCGACGCATCGCCCACCTTGACATGGACGCGTTCTACGCGTCCGTGGAGCTGCTGCGCTACCCCCAGCTCAAGGGGCTGCCGGTGGTCATTGGCGGCGGGCGCAGGCCGCAGGACGAGGACCTTGAGGCGGCGCAGGGCGAGCGCCCCCCGCACCGAATTCCGATAGCCGACTTTCCCCGGCTGCAGGACTACAGCGGGCGCGGCGTCATCACCACTGCCACCTACGCGGCGCGCCAGTTTGGCATCGGCTCGGCCATGGGGCTCATGAAAGCCGCCAAGCTCTGCCCCCAGGCGATTTTGCTACCGGTTGACTTTGCCGCCTACCGGCACTATTCCCGCGCCTTCAAAGACATCATCCTGGAGATTGCACCCCTCATGGAAGACCGCGGCATCGACGAGGTCTACATCGACTTCACCGAGGTCCCCGGCGGCCAGCGCGAAGGCGGCAGGGTGCTGGCGCGACTGATCCAGAAAGCCATTTTTGACGCCACCGGACTGACCTGCTCGGTGGGTGTGGCGCCCAACAAACTGCTTGCCAAAATGGCCAGCGAATTCAACAAACCCAATGGCATTGCCATCGTTTTCGAGGACGACCTGGAAAGCAAAGTCTGGCCGCTGGCCTGCCGCAAGATCAACGGCATCGGCCCCAAGGCCGATGCCAAGCTGCAGCAACTGGGCATTCACACCATCGGCGAGCTGGCTCAGAAAGAACAGGGCTGGCTGATGGACCACTTCGGCCAGAAAACCGGCGCATGGATGTTCGATGCCGCCCACGGCGTCGATAGCCGACCCGTGGTGCTGGAAAGCGAGCCCGTGTCCATGAGCCGTGAAACCACGTTCGAGCGCGACCTGCACGCCGCGCGCGACAAGGCCGAGCTGGGAGCCATTTTTACGCGCCTGTGCGAGCAGGTGGCGCAAGACCTGGAGCGCAAGGGCTATGTTGGAAAAACCATCGGCATCAAGCTGCGCTACGACGACTTCAAGAGCCTCACCCGCGACCTGACGCTGCCAGACTACACCGCCGACGCCGCCGTCATCCGCCACCACGCCGGCCTCTGCCTCAAGCGGGTGCCGCTGCAGCAGCGCCTGCGCCTGCTGGGGGTTCGCGTGGGTTCCCTGATGACGCTTGCCGAGCACCACATCTGGCGCCAGAACGAGGCGCCCGCGCAGCAGGTGCAAACGGCCATGGACCTGCAGATATAGGCCATAATTCTGCCCGGGGAGGACCGCCGTTTGGTGCCTGATTCGGGCCGCTGGACGTTTTCAACGCCACTGTTTCAGCCATGCACCGAACCATTTTCTCGACGCCCATCGTCAACACCCTGCTGCGTGTTTTTTCGCTGGCCTTTCTCAAGCTGTCAGGCTGGCAGGTGCAGGGCGCGCTTCCCGCGCAGGCCCAAAAAAGTGTGCTGATCGCCGCGCCCCATACCAGCAACTGGGACCTGCCCTACACCCTGATGGTGGCCTTTGTGCTGCGCCTGAACATTTGCTGGATGGGCAAAGCCAGTCTCTTTCGCTTTCCGTTCGGTCCGGTGATGCGATGGCTTGGCGGCATTGCGGTGGACCGCAGCAAGAGCAACAATCTGGTCCTCGCCTCGGCGCAGGCGATACAGGCGGCCGATGGCGCCTTGCAACTGATCGTGCCACCCGAGGGCACACGCAGCAAAACACGCTACTGGAAAACCGGCTTCTATCACATTTCCGTCACGGCGCAGGTGCCGATCGTGATGGCCTACATGGACTACCGGCGCAAGATCAGCGGCCTCGGGCCCATGTTTGTGCCCACCGGAAACATCGAGGCCGACATGGTTCAGATCAAGGCTTTTTATGCCCCCTTCACGGGCCGGAATGCCGCGCAGTTCGAGAGCGAATAGCGCTCAGCGCCTGGCCGCCGCCCGGTCGATCTCGGCACGCAGCTCGGTGTAGTTCATGGTCACCGGAAATTGCGGAAACTCGTCGATCACGTTTTGCGGCGGGTGAAACAAAATGCCCGCATGGGCCTCGGCCAGCATCGCGGTGTCGTTGTAGGAGTCACCGGCCGCAATCACCTGGAACTGAAGTTCGCGGAAACGCTGCACGGCTTCCTTTTTCTGGTTGGCCATGCGCAGGTGGTAGTTCACCAGGAAACCGTCGGCATCGGCCTCGAGCTTGTGGCAAAACAGCACCGGCATGTTGAGCTGCGCCATCAAGGGCATGGCAAATTCGTAAAAGGTGTCTGACAGGATGATGACCTGGTAGTCGCGCCGCAGCGCATCGAGAAAGTCGCGGGCACCCGCCATGGGCCCCATGTCCGAGATCACTTTTTGAATGTCTGGCAGCCCCAGCTTGTGGGTCTTGAGCAAATCCAGCCGGTAACTCATGAGCTTGTCGTAGTCAGGCTCGTCGCGGGTGGTGCGCGAGAGCTCGGGAATGCCGGTGCGCTTGGCAAACTCGATCCAGATTTCGGGAACGAGCACACCTTCGAGGTCAAGACAAACAAGCTGCACTGAAATTCTCCATGAGTTGGTGAGCAAAGGCCGGCATGTTACCGTGAAAGAATTGCATCAGGTGCTGCCCTCGTCCAGCGTGGCTTCTTCCAGGTGACCGGTGTCGCCCCAGCCAATCAGGGTGAGGCCCTCTGGGGTCCACAACAGGCGGTTGATGGCGGCATTGCCCAACTGCCAGGTGCGCGGGGCTTGTAATTCCTGGCCGGTGGCCAGACGGTAAAGCACATCCATCACACCGCCGTGCGCGACCAGCACAATTTGTTCGCCCACATGTTGCGCGGCAAAAGCATCCACGGCACCGGCAATACGCTCGCGCAGGGCCTGCAGCGATTCACCGCCGGGCGGCGCCCAGTCCGGCACACGCTGGCGCCAGCGCACGGACGCTTCGGGCCATTGCGCTTCAATCTCCGCATAGGTCTTGCCTTCAAAGCTGCCAAAACAGCGTTCGCGCAAACCCTGGCTGGCCACAAGCGGAGCCCCGGTGGTCTGCGCGATGGCGCCGGCGGTATGCCAGGCGCGCAACAGGTCGCTGGCGTAAATGGCCGCAATGGACTCACCAGCCAATGCGCGAGCCGCCTGCTCGGCCTGCCAGAGGCCTTTGGGGTTGAGCGCGATGTCGAGGTGACCCTGCAGCCGGGTGTCGACGTTCCAGGCTGTTTCTCCATGGCGGATGGCGATGATGCGAGTGGCTTGCAACATGTTTTCTCAGGGCTTCAGAGCTGCACCACCTGCAATCCCGCGACCTTGGGCAGCGGGAATTCTTCTTCGTCAAAGACCTTGTCGCCCTCGACATCGGCCTGTCCGGTGATTTTGATGTTTTTGAAGTCGTACCGGTTGACATCCATCAAATGCGAGGGCACCACGTTTTGCAGCGCGGTGAACATGGTCTCGGTGCGGCCCGGGTATTGCTTTTCCCAGTCGCGCAGCATCTGGCCAATGAGCTGGCGCTGAAGGTTTTCCTGGCTGCCGCACAGGCTGCAGGGAATGATGGGGAATTCGCGGTGCGCGGCCCAGCGTGTCAGGTCTTTTTCGGCCACGTTGGCCAGCGGCCGGATCACGATGTGGCCGCCGTCGTCGCTCACCAGCTTGGGCGGCATGCCCTTGAGCTTGCCGCCAAAGAACATGTTGAGAAAAAAGGTCGCCAGCATGTCGTCGCGGTGGTGGCCGAGCGCAATCTTGGTGATCTTGAGCTCGTCGGCCACCCGGTACAGGATGCCGCGGCGCAGCCGGCTGCACAGGCTGCACATGGTTTTGCCCTCAGCCACCACTTTCTTGACGATGCTGTAGGTGTCCTGGGTCTCGATGTGGAACTCGATGCCGAGTTTGGCCAGGTACTCGGGCAGGATGTGCGCGGGAAAGCCCGGCTGTTTCTGGTCGAGGTTGACGGCAACGATCTCGAAGTTGATCGGGGCGCGCTTCTGCAATTTGAGCAGGATGTCGAGCAGACCGTAGCTGTCCTTGCCGCCGCTCACGCAGACCATGACACGGTCGCCCTCTTCGATCATGTTGAAGTCGATGATGGCCTGTCCGACCTGGCGGCACAAACGCTTTTCGAGCTTGTGGATTTCACGCTCGATTTTTGGCTGATGCACCGTCTCCTGGCTGTCTGTCCAAATTGCATTCATGGGTTCAATCCTTGTTCCACTGGCCGGTTTCAACGCAAATGGCCACTTCGCAGTCGGCAAAAATCTCCAGCTTGGCGATCTTGACACGCACGCCCTTGACGCCCGGCAACTGCAGGAGCCGGTTGGCGAGCTTGCCAATCAGGGTCTCCAGCAGGTTGACATGCTCGGCGGTGCACTCGTCAATGATGATCTTGCGCACCTTGCGGTAGTCCAGCACGTGCATGATGTCGTCGTCTGCCGGCAGCAGCGGCTGCGGGCCCAGGCTCAGCTCGGCATCGACCTGGATCGGTTGCGGGGCGCTTTTTTCGGTTTCAAGAATGCCCAGATTGGCATCAAAGCGCAGGCCGGTCAGCGTCAGGGTTTGCTGACCCAGCGTGTGGCTGCTGGTGTAATAAGTCATGGTGCGAGGAGTTGGTAAGTGGGAAGGCGACCGGCGTCTACAACGGCGCAACTTTTTGCTCGAACTTCACGAGGTGCTGGCCGCCATCGACCAGCAGCGTGGCGCCGGTGATGGACTGGTTTTCAAGCGCAAACGCCACCGTGGCGGCCACATCGGATGCCGTCGACATGCGCCCCAGGGGCAGCAGCCCGGACGCCACCCCGACCACGCGCACGCGCGGTGCCAGCGCCAGTGCCAGCATGGCGCCGGCCGATTCCAGCGCGGCCTTGGACAGGGTGTAGCTGGTGAAGTCAGGGTTGGGATTCCATAACTTTTGATCGAGCAGGTTCACCACCGCGCCCGAAGCGCCCTCCCGCGTGAGCAGGTGCGCGTGCAGCGACTGGCTTAGCAAAATAGCCGCTCCGGTGTTGGCGCGCATGTGTTTTTCCATGGCGGCAAAGCTGAAGGTCGCGGGCGTGTCGAGTTCAAACGTGGAAGCGCTGTTGACAATGGCATCGACCTGGCCCATGGCTTCGATCACACCCGGCAGCAGGTTGCGCACCGCCGTCTCGTTGCCCAGATTGGCGCGGAACGAGGCGCTGCCGCCACACCACTTGCTGCAGTCGGCAACCGTTTTACGCGCCTCCTCAACCGAATCGCGGTAATGCACGGCGACCCGCCAGCCCGCGCGGGCCAGGGTCAGGGCGATCTCGCGGCCCAGCAGTTTCGCCGCGCCCGTGACCAAAACGGTGCGCTGCCCCAAGGCGGCGGCGGGCGGTGGCGTGACGGGGAGGGACATTCGGGGACAATTCCAGGGTATGACAACACCCCACAGTTTAACGAGCGAGCTCGCGCGCCACATCGCCCGGACGATTCTTGACGCCGGCGGCTGGATCGGATTCGACGTCTTCATGGATCAGGCCCTGTACACCTCCGGCCTGGGTTACTACGCCCACGGGAGCACAAAATTCGGTGTTTTGCCCTACGCCGTGCAGGACGGCGTGCGGGCAGTGGGCAGCGACTTTGTCACTTCGCCCGAGATCACGCCGCTGTTTGGCTGGACCCTGGCGCGGCAGGTGGCGCAGGCGTTGCAGGTCACCGGCACGCGGGACATCTGGGAATTTGGAGCCGGTTCCGGCGCGCTGGCGCTGCAGATCCTGCAAGCCCTGCAGGCGCAGGGCGAGCCCTTGCCGCGCTACACCATTGTGGACATTTCAAGCAGCCTGCGCGCGCGCCAGCAAGCCACGCTGGCGGCTTTTTCGGAACAGGTGCGCTGGGTCGATGCCCTGCCCGACGAGCTGCAAGGCGTGGTGCTGGGCAACGAGGTCCTCGACGCCATGCCGGTCAAGCTGCTGGCCCGGGTCAAGGGTGCGTGGCACGAGCGCGGCGTGGTGCTGGGCGCGGCGGACACCGGGGGCGCACCCGCCTTTGCCTGGGCCGACCGGCCCACGGCGCTGCGCCCGCCGCTCGCGGTCGATGGGCCGCAGGACTACCTGACCGAAATCCACCCCCAGGGAGAATCCTTTGTGCGCACACTTGGCCACAAGCTCTCGCGCGGCGCGGTGTTCCTGATCGACTATGGTTTTCCTGAGGCCGAGTACTACCACCCCCAGCGCCACATGGGCACGGTGATGTGCCATCAGGCGCACCAGGTGGACGACGACCCGCTGGCCCGCGTTGGCCAGAAAGACATCACGGCCCACGTCAACTTTACCGGTGTGGCACTGGCCGGCATCGAGGCTGGCCTGGGTGTGCTGGGCTACTGCAACCAGGGCCGGTTCCTGATGAACTGCGGCCTGCTCAAGCACATGGAAGCCGCCGACCTGCCGACGAGGGTGATGGCGCAAAAACTGATCATGGAGCACGAAATGGGCGAGCTCTTCAAGGTGATCGGTTTTTACAAGGGCGAGCCCTGGCAGGCGCTGGGGTTCGAGACCGGCGACAAAACGCACACCCTGTAAACAAGGCATAAGCACATGTTCCGTTGGCTCATCGTTGTTTTTCTTGCCCTGGTGCTGATCAACGGCTTCACACCCTGGTTGCAGAAGCTGGGCTTTGGCAAATTACCCGGTGATTTCCGCTTCAAGGTGTTTGGCAAGGAATTCTTTATTCCGCTCACGACAACGCTCATCCTGAGCATGGTGGCCGCGGCCATTGCCAAATTCCTTTGAATCTGGCGCTTGAATTCATGCGAGGTGCAACCATCTGGACAGCAGAGAGGATTTTTCCATGACCGATTCACTGCACATTGTTTGCCCGCATTGCCACACCACCAACCGCGTCAGCCGCGCCCAATTGGGCAGCGCGCCAGACTGCGGCAGTTGCCACAAGCCGCTGTTTACCGGCCATTCGGTGATGCTCGACGAGGCCGGTTTTGCGCGCCACATCCAGCGCAGCCAGATCCCGGTGCTGGTCGACTTCTGGGCGCCCTGGTGCGGCCCTTGTCGCCAGATGGCACCCGCTTTTGAGCAGGCAGCGGCCCAGCTGGAACCTTCGGTGCGACTGGCCAAGGTGGACACTGAGGCCGAGCAAACCCTGGGGGCCCGTTTCAACATTCGCAGTATTCCCACGCTGGCCTTGTTTGTCGGCGGCCGCGAGGTGGCGCGCCAGGCCGGGGCCATGGGCGCGGCGGATATCGTGCGCTGGACGCAGCAGCATTTGCCACGCTGACGTCATCCGGGGCAATCGCCCTGATGGCTTGAGCGGTCCCCCGACGGCCTGACTGGCCGTTTTTCGGGACCAGCAACGGCGTTTCCCCATGGATTGAGACATTGCCTGGCCATTAGCCCACCGGGGTACACCCGCTCACCGGGTGATTTCGCAAGCGCACTGCCGAGGGTCCGCACCGACTCCGATTGAAAATTAATTCAGATATACGGGTAAATACTGAGTTACAAAACCGCTTTTGGTCACATAATCCGAAAAACAAAACCGCTTTTGGTAAATTTTTCGGATTTAAAAATGTCTATCGCGCTCCTCGCACAGTCTCTGGGTTTATCGATATCCACCGTGTCGCGCGCACTCAATGGGTACACGGATGTCAGCGCCAAGACCCGGGCACGGGTTGAAACAGCGGCAAAGGCCATGGGCTATCAGCCGCATCCAATGGCGCATCGCCTGGCCACTGGTCGCACCGGAGTCATTGCGCTGGTGTCTTCGGTGCGCAGCGGAAATTACCTGGATGCCACCTTTTCGGCGCTGCTCTCCGGCGCAGCGGATGGCTTGCGTGCGCATGGCTACTTTGCAATTTCAGTGGTGTTGCCGGTGGGCGAAGACGAGCTGACCGAGTTGTCCCGCTTTCTCGATGGCCGCCTGGTCGACGGGGTCCTGCTGGCGCGCACCCGCACCCAGGACCCGCGGGTGAGCTTGCTGCAACAGAGGGGCATTCCCTTTGTCACCCATGGCCGCACGGTGGCCAACGAGGCCCATTCCTGGGTCGACGCCGACAACGAGCACGCCATTTTCATGGCAACCCAGCGTTTGATTGACCTGGGGCACCGCAGCATCGCTTTCATCAATGGTCAGCCGAACCTGACTTTTGCGACTTTGCGCGAGCAGGGTTTTCGCCGTGCATGCGCGCAAGCCGGTTTGGAGGCGGCCCGATGCCCGGTTCGTCATGGTGAGGTCACTGCTGTCAGCGGGGAGCTCATTGCAAGCGAATTGCTGGCCGCAAGGGAAATCGAGGCAAAAGCCGGGGCGCATTCAGCCAACAAATTGTCAGCCATTGTGTGTGCCACGGATGCGGTTGCGCTGGGGGCCATGCGGGCCATTCGCGCCGCCGGTCTGGTGGTGGGCCGAGACATTTCGGTCATTGGCTACGGCAATACCGAAGCCGGCCTTTACGCCGAGCCACCTCTCACCACCCTTGATTACGCCACGGTGGACAACGGCCGACACCTCGCCGAGCTGCTCATGCGTCAACTCGGTGGCGAGCCTGCCCCCAGCCTGACCCGGCTGGAGCCGGTGCATCTGATACCCCGTCAATCCGACGGACCTTGCCTCCATGCCTAACTTTTTAAAAGGAGACCTTTCATGAAAATCAAACCACTGAATGCCCTGACTGTCCTGCTGATGGCCGGTGCCAGCTACGCCCAGACCAATGTGGTCTCCACCCAGATGCGCCCGGTTGAAGAAGCCGAAAAAGTGCGCACCATCATCCTCAAGGGCGCCCCCGACGCGGTCAATTTCATCCCTGAAGACGGCAACACCTATTTCACCCGCATGAAGGCCGAACTGGGGGCGGCGCAAGGCAAGGTGCACGCCACCATTGCGCTCGATGGCGAGCTCGCGCCGGTCAACCAGATTGGTGGCCTGAGCGACCTGGACGATCTGGCGAAAAGGCTCTCGACGACCCGCGAGTTTTCATCCTCAGCCATGAGCCTGGGCAAAATGGGCGGCGCCAACCAGCGCTTCATTCCCTTGATGACCAACACCTTCCAGATGGTGGCCAACAAGAAAGCGCTGCCGTATCTGCCCGCCGGCGCCAATATCAACGCACTCACCTATGTGCAGTTGCGCGACTGGGCCAAGGCAATGAAAGACGCCACTGGCGAAAGCAAGCTGGGCTTTCCGGCGGGCCCCAAAGGCTTGATGCACCGCTATTTCCAAGCTTCCTTTTACCCCAGCCACACCGGCGGCATCGTGCGCACCTTCAAGAATGCCGATGCCGAAAAGGCCTGGACCGACTTCCGCGACCTGTGGGCCTATGTGAACCCGCGCTCGACCAGCTATGGCTTTATGGAAGAACCTTTGAAGACGGGGGAAGTTTGGGTCGCGTTTGACCACACCGCCCGAGTGCTGCCGGCCTTGAACGACAAGCCGGCCGACTTTGTGGTGTTTCCGGCACCCAGCGGCATCAAGGGGCGCGGTTACATGCCGGTGATGGTGGGTGTGGCGATTCCTAAAAACGCAGCAGACAAGGCAGCCGCCGAGCGAGTGATCGACCATCTGACCAAGCCGGCAACTCAAGCCATGATCCTGAAGGAAATCGGTTTCTTCCCGGCCGTCAAGTCAGACTTGAGCCATTTGTCGCCTGGCGTGCAGATGGCAAGCCAGGGCATGACGGCGGTGTTTTCTGCCAAGGATGCGCTTGCGAGCCTCTTGCCGGTGCAGTTGGGCGCCAAGAACCGCGAATTCAACAAGATTTTTATCGACACCTTCACTCGCATCGTGCTGCGTAAGGAAGACGTTAAGACCGTGCTGGGCGAGCAAGGCAAACTGATGGATGCCGTGGTCAAGGAAGCTGGCGCACCCTGCTGGGCACCCGATGCCAGCAGCGGCACGGCCGTGTGCTCGGTTCAATAGGCACCCACTGAAGATCCCGAGCAGACCCTGCCATGAACGCGCAGCAACGCACCCCTTATCTGTTGATCGCCCCCAGTGTGGTCTTCTTGCTGGTGCTGTTTATTTGGCCCCTGGCAGAGACCGCGCTGATGGCCTTCAGAACACCAGACGGCAGTTGGACCGGCCAGTACATCAGCAAGATGCTCGGGGATCTGAACTTTGGCATCGCCCTGAAGAACACCCTGATTCTGGTGGCGGTCGTGGTGCCGCTGCAAATGGTGGTGGCGCTGGGCATGGCCATGATGCTGCAAAACATCGACCGGGGTCGCATGGCCTTTCTTTACGTCTGGACCATTCCCCTGGGGGTGAGTGACCTGGCCGCCGGACTCGCCTGGCTGGCGATTTTCAGTGACCGGGGTTACTTCAACTCGGTGCTCTCCAGCCTGGGCTTCATCAGCGGACCCACGTCGTGGCTGAGTTACCAGAACCCCATGGCCCTGTTTGTCTGCGTGGTGATTGCCGAAATCTGGCGCGCCACCGCCATCGTGCTGGTGATCCTGGTGGCGGGTGTCCAACTAATACCCAAGGAGTACAACGAAGCCGCCGAGGTGTTTGGCGCCAGCGCTTGGCAGCGCTTTGTAAAAGTGACTTTGCCCCTGCTCAAGCCCAGCCTGCAAAGTGCCTTGATCTTGCGCACCGTGCTGGCATTTGAGGTGTTCGCAGTGGTCTATGCGCTGGCAGGGCGCGACTTCCCGGTGCTGGTGGGCGAGGCCTACAACTGGCAGGGTGCCTACCAGAATACCCATGTGGCTTCGAGTTATGCGCTGTTCATTCTGGTGGTGTCCATGGCCTCCACAGTGTTTTACCTCAAGGTTCTCAAGGTCAAGCGGGAGACCCTGTCATGAAACAACACCGTAAATTTTTGTACTCGATGGCCGTGCTGCTGGCGGTGTGCTGGCTCATTCCCATTTACCTGATCGGCATCAGTGCCTTGAGCCCGCGCGACGCCGCCACCGCCTGGCCAAAAGGTCTGCTGCCATCAAGCCTGTCGCTTGACACCCTGCAGTTTTTCATCAACTACACCGGGGTCTGGAAGGCGGTGGGCAACAGCGTGGTGGTTGCGCTGCTGACCATGCTGTTTGCCGTCGTGCTGGGCGCGCCTGCTGGTTATGCGCTGGCGCGCTTTGACTTCCATGGCCAAAACGTCTACCGCATCCTGATTGTGATGACGCGGGCCTTTCCGCTGGCGATTCTGGCGCTGCCCCTGGTCACACGCTTCATCAGCGTGGGCCTGTACGACACCCAGCTGGGTGTGGCGCTGGTGCACACCGCACTGGCGTTGCCCTTCTCGATTCTGGTGTCATCGTCCCTGTTCATGGGCATTCCGCGTGAGTTGGAAGAAGCCGCCTGGACGCTGGGCTGCACCAAGTTCGAGGCCTTCATGAAAATCGTGATGCCACTGGCGCTGCCCGGCATGGCGGCCACCATGATTTTCAGCTTTGTGATCTCCTGGAATGAAGTGTTTACGGCCAGTGTGCTGACCCTGAACAACCGCACGCTCACGGCCTTCCTGTTCGCCAGCCTGGAGGAAAGCCCGCTGCACTTTCGCTATGCGGGCGGCTTCTTCCTGATTCTGCCGTCGCTGATTTTCATCTTTGTGGTGCGCAAGTACCTGTTCAGCATGTGGGGCATCTCCAACCGTTAAGGACACAGCATCATGTCAGCCATTTCAATCAGGGGAATCCGCAAGGATTTCAAGGGGCAGCAGGCCCTCAAGTCGATCGACCTGGAGGTCAACGATCAGGAGTTTTGCGTGCTGCTGGGCCCGTCGGGCTGCGGCAAGACCACGCTGATGCGCATCGTCGCCGGGCTGGAGACCGAGACCAGTGGCGAGGTGCTGATCGGCGGCAAGCGCATGAACGGCCTGCCCCCGCGCGAGCGCAACATCGCCATGGTATTTCAGAACTACGCGGTGTTCCCACACATGACCATCGAGCAAAATATCGGCTTTGGTCTGCGCATGAAGAAGGCTCCCGAGGACAAGGTGCGCCGACAGGTGCAGCAAGCCGCCGAGATGATGCACATCGAGCACTTGCTGCAGCGGTACGCCGGCCAGCTCTCGGGGGGGCAGCGCCAGCGGGTGGCCGTGGCCCGCGCCCTGGCGGTACAGCCCGATGTGCTGCTGATGGACGAACCCCTGAGCAATCTGGATGCGCTGTTGCGCCTGGAAATGCGCAGCGAACTCAAGGGATTGCTGCGTGGCATCAAGACCACCACCATCTACGTCACACACGACCAGACCGAGGCCATGAGCCTGGCCGACCGCATTGCCGTCATGTATGGCGGCGAGATCGTGCAATACGCCCAGCCCGCCGAGGTCTACGAGCAGCCGGCAAGCCAGTTTGTCGGCGGTTTTATTGGCAACCCGCCGATGAACTTTGTCACCGACGCGCAGGTGCAGTCTGCCCTGGGCTGCGTGCCGCCTGCACCGGGACTGACGCTGGGGATCCGTCCAGAGGCGCTGGACCTGGTGCCCTTTGGCGGGCTGGTGCTCGATGCCCGGGTGGTCGAAATGCTCGGCGCATCTCAGCAGATCAATGCCTCGGTGGCTGGGGCCCTGCTGCGTGTCAGCACGGCCGCGCAACCCACTGTGCACGCGGGCCAGGCCTTGCGCATCAGCGCGCGGCCTGGCAGCGCCCGGTGGTACGACGCGCAAAATCGGCTGGTCGGCTGAATTGCCGCGTGAACTGTCACGCTTCACGGCTCTGGTCATTCATGCATCTCATAAGGCAAAAATAAATCATGTACTCACGCGAGCAATTGGCCGACATCGCCCGCGCCACCCTGCGAAAAAATGACCGTGGTGGCTACACCTTGCCGACTGCGGGCCTGTACCCGTTCCAGTGGAACTGGGATGCCGGCATCACGGCTTTGGGCTGGATGAGCTTCGATGCAACCCGCGCCTGGCATGAGTTTGACACCCTGTTCAGCGGTCAGTGGGGAGCCGAGGATTTGGGCGGAAAGAACGATGGCTTTCTGGCCCAGATCACCTTTCACAAGGACAGCGACAGCTACTTTCCCGGCTCCGACCAATGGGGCACGGAGGCCCTGGAAGTCCGGACAAGCTCCATTAGCCAGCCTCCTGTGCACGCCACCATGATGCGCTGGATGCTGGAGCGCAGCGCAACCGGCCCAGCTCAGGACCTCGCGCTGGAACGGCTGGCGGTGCTGGTGCCCAAACTGCTGGCGCATCACCGCTGGTGGTACCGCTGCCGCGACCCCCAGCAAACCGGCCTGGTGGTCAACGTCCACCCCTGGGAGACCGGCATGGACAACTCGCCGGCCTGGGATGCGCCCTTGCGCGCCGTGCCCGCAACCGCACGTCCCTATGAGCGCAAAGACCTGGACCACGTCGATGCGTCCATGCGCCCACCCAAGGCGTTTTACGACCGCATGGTCTACCTGATGGATTTCAACCGCAGCGTCGGCTTTGATCCGGCCAGGATGTATGCAGAGTGCCCTTACCGCGTCAACGACATCGGCATCATCAGCATCTTGCAACGCGCCAGCCGGGATCTGGCCCATCTGTGCAGTGTGCTGGGCCTGAACGCACCCGCCCAGGAAATGCTGATGCGGGTCAACCGCACCCAGCTGGCCGTGCAGGCCCTGTGGTCAGATCGCTGGCAGCAATATGTCTCGCGCGACACCCAAACTGGCGCGCTGCTGGATGTGCCCACATCAGCCGGGTTGCTGGCAGCTTATGCCGGCTTTGACAGGGACTGCGCGTCCACCGTGGCGCAATGGCTGACAGAGACGCCCTACGGCCTGCCTTCAACCCGTATGACCTTCCCAAGATTTGAAGCGCGGCGCTACTGGCGCGGCCCGATCTGGCAACACATCAACATGCTGATGGCGGTTGGCCTGGCTGACCGGGGCCACGCAGAATTGGCGCAGCGCATCAGGCAGCATTCCCGGGTCTTGCTGGAGGTCGCCGGTTTTCATGAGTATTACGACCCGCTCACTGGCGATGGTCTTGGCGGGGCCGAGTTCTCCTGGACTGCGGCCACCTATCTGCACTGGATTTACCCCGAAGGCCAGTGAACCGGCTCGCCGCCCGGTAACCGCAGCGTAACGCAGACATCGGCTGGCCGTTAGCATTGGCACCCGGCTTGGCGCTTTTCTTTCACCTCAACACCAAACTGTCCATGCAAATCACCCCCCACAATGAAACCGTCGTCCGCACCCAGCGCCCCTGGGGCTGGTATGAGACCGTGTCGGAAGTTCACGGCTACAAGATCAAGCGCATTGGTGTGCTGCCAGGCCAGCAGCTCAGCCTGCAAAAGCACCATCAGCGGGCCGAGCACTGGGTTGTGGTGCAGGGCACAGCCCGTGTCACTCTGGCAGAGGACACCTTTGACCTCACAGTCGGCCAGCATTGCGACATCGCCCTGGGTCAGGTGCACCGCCTGGCCAACCTGACCAGTGGCCCGGTGGAGATTATTGAAGTACAGTTTGGCACTTACCTGGGCGAGGACGACATCGTGCGCCTGAGCGACGACTACGGCCGTGTGTGATGCCGACAAAGCCAATTTCCGAAGAAAGAATCATGAATTCGAATGCAGTGACGAACGGCTTCAAGTTGCCAAACGGTGCGGCGCCGGTCGCCTGTGTGGACATTGGCGGCACCAAGGTCGCGGTCAACATCGTTGACGACCAGGGTGTTCGGGGCAAGGTGTCCGAACCCACCGCCACGACCGGCGCCAGCGATGCACTGGGCCGGCAAATCATTCGCTTGATTGGTCAGAGCTGTGATGCCGCCGACGTGCCGGTTCAGCGCATCGCTCGCGTCGGCGTCGCTTCTTGCGGGCCTTTTGTATTGAACAAGGGCATGGTCGAGCTGGCGGCGCCCAATATTTGCGGTGGTCAGGCCGGCCCCGCGCGCGGCCTGCCCAACGACTGGAAAACCGCCTTGCTGGAGGCGCCCCTGCGCGCCGCATTCGCCCAAGTGCGGGTCGAAAACGATGGCATTGGTGCGCTCGAGGCGGAGCGTCGCTGGGGCGCCTTGCAGATCGATGGCGTGCCCATGGCGAACTGCGCCTATGTGACCTGGAGCACCGGCATTGGCACCGGCCTGTGTGTCGATGGCCATGTGTTGCGCGGCAAAAACGGCAATGCCGGCCACGCCGGCCACTTGTTTGTCAGCACCAATCACGATGCGTTGTGTGGTTGCGGCAACGTGGGCGACGTTGAGAGTCTGGTGGCCGGCAACGCCATTGCCCGCCGTTTTGCGTCGGCGGGCTACCTTGACTCTGCTTCACTCTTTGCCGCTGCCTACGGTGGTGATGCCAGGGCCATCGCCATCATCGATGATTTGTGTGATGTGATGGGGCGCATGCTTTTCAGCCTGATCGCCACGCTGGATGTGCAACGCATCAGCATTGGCGGCAGTGTGTATTGGCATCACCGCGACTACTTGTTGCCGCGTCTGCGCGCCGTGGTGAAAGGCAAGCTGCCGCCCCTCACCGACGGCTGCGAGCTGGTCAGCGCCGGCCTGGGTGAGCGCGTGGGTGACTTTGGCGCGCTGGCGCTGGTGGTGTGAGCAGCTTGGATTGACTTTAAGCAACCAAGGGTAAATACTGACTTGCGGATTGTTGAAAATTAATTAACAATTAATTAATTCTGGCAACACGGTGTCTGCCCGAATCAACCCGCGCCTCGGAGCCACCATCGGCCATCCAGGCAGACTTAAGGAGATGACATGATGAAACTTTCCCAATTGGCTTCGGCCGTGGCTATTGTTGTGGCAGCAAACGCGGCCATGGCCGGTGAAGTCGAGGTGCTCCACTGGTGGACCTCCGGTGGCGAGGCCAAATCGGTTGGCGAGCTGAAGAAAATCATGCAGAGCAAGGGCCACACCTGGAAAGACTTTGCCGTGGCAGGCGGCGGTGGCGACAACGCCATGACCGTCCTCAAAAGTCGCGTGGTCGCTGGCAATCCGCCGGCTGCAGCACAAATCA
>JAIPCZ010000018.1 GCA_021737975.1 Polaromonas sp.
GCAGGCCGGTGATGCCGGCCAGGCGGGTGCTCAGGGTGGTTCGGCACAGGCCGACGACAATGTGGTGGACGCGGAAGTGAAAGAAGTCAAGAAGCCCTAAGCACTTGTCTTCACGCTGTTTTAAAACCGTCTGCGCGCGCCGCGATGAACCTTTGAAAAGTTCACCGCGGCGTTTGCATTGACATCAGGCAAGACCAGAGACCATGTCCAAAAGAGATTACTACGAAGTGCTGGGTGTTCCCAAGAACGCCTCGGACGAAGAGATCAAGAAAGCCTATCGCAAACACGCGATGAAGCACCACCCTGACCGCAACCAGGGTGATGCAGCCAAGGCAGCCGAGGAAAAGTTCAAGGAATCCAAGGAGGCCTACGAAATGCTGTCGGACCCGCAAAAGCGCGCGGCCTACGACCAGCACGGCTTTGCCGGGGTCGACCCGAACATGCGCGGCGGCCAGGGCGGCGAGGCCTATGGCGGTTTTGCCGAGGCGTTCGGCGACATCTTCGGCGACATGTTCGGCCAGCAACGCGGCGGCCGCGCCGGGGGGCGGCAGGTGTACCGCGGCGGCGACCTGAGCTACGCCATGGAAGTCACACTGGAAGAGGCTGCCAAGGGCAAGGACGCGCAAATCCGCATCCCGAGCTGGGACAACTGCGACACCTGCCATGGCAGCGGCGCCAAGCCCGGCACCCAGGTCAAGGCCTGCGGCACCTGCGGCGGCTCGGGCGCGGTGCAAATGCGCCAGGGTTTTTTCAGCGTGCAGCAGACCTGCCCGACCTGCCGCGGCACCGGCAAGGTCATTCCCGAGCCCTGCACGGCCTGCCATGGCCAGGGCAAGATCAAGAAGCAGAAAACCCTCGAGGTCAAGATCCCCGTGGGTATCGACGGCGGCATGCGCATCCGCAGCGCGGGCAACGGCGAGCCGGGCACCAACGGCGGGCCACCGGGTGACCTGTACATTGAGATCCGCCTCAAAAAGCACGACATCTTCGAGCGTGACGGCGACGACCTGCACTGCTCGGTGCCGATCAGCATGATCACCGCTACGTTGGGCGGCGAGATCGACGTGCCCACACTCGAGGGCAAGGCGGCCATCGACATCCCCGAGGGCACCCAGGCCGGCAAGCAGTTCCGCCTGCGCGGCAAGGGCATCAAGGGCGTGCGCTCCAACTACCCCGGCGACCTGTACTGCCACATCCTGGTGGAAACACCGGTCAAGCTGACCGAGCACCAGCGCAAGCTGATGCGCGAGCTCGACGAGTCCTTCAAAAAGGGCGGCAGCAAGCACTCGCCCACCGGCGACAGCTGGACCGATCGGCTGAAAAACTTTTTTAGTTGATATTTGTCGCCTGCCTGGGCTATAAAAAGTCCAGAATCAAGCCACGCTGTTGCTTCACAACGGCGTGGCTTTTTCATTGGGCCAAGGGAGGCTTTGTCTTTATTGGAGCGGCGCCCTCGCCGCGAATGACTTCGGATGGTTAAACCTGAGGAGACCTTCAAATGAGTGTCACCATCACTTTCCTGGGCGGAGCCGGCACCGTCACCGGTTCCAAGTTCCTGGTGCAGCACGATGGCAAGCGCCTGCTGGTCGACTGCGGCTTGTTCCAGGGCTACAAACAATTGCGACTGCGCAACTGGGCGCCGCTGCCGGTGCCGCCCGACCAAATCCAGGCGGTGTTGCTGACCCACGCCCACCTCGACCACAGCGGCTACATGCCCCTGCTGGCCAAGGAAGGATTTAGCGGCCATGTGTACGCCAGCCGGGGCACGCGCGACCTGTGCCGCATCCTTTGGCCCGACAGCGGTCACATCCAGGAAGAAGACGCGGCCTTTGCCAACCGGCACGGATTTTCCAAACACGCCCCTGCCCTGCCCCTGTACACGCGGCAGGACGCGCTGGACGCCCTGCCCCTGCTCAAGGCGGTCGAGTTCGACAAAACCTTCACGCCGATTCCGGGCTGGAAGGCCACCTTCAGTCCGGCCGGGCACATTTTGGGGGCGTCGAGCATCCTGCTTGAAGTGGCGGGCAGGCGCATCTTGTTCTCGGGCGACCTGGGCCGCCCCGACGACCTCATCATGAGCCCGCCCGACGCCGCGCCACAAGCCGACACCGTGCTGATCGAATCCACCTATGGCGACAGCATCCACCCCAAGGAAGACATTCCGGCCGAACTGGTGCCTGCCTTGCAGCGCGTGGCCAAGCGCGGCGGCGTGGCCGTGGTGCCGGTGTTTGCCGTGGGCCGCGCCCAGGCTTTGTTGCACGCCATTCACCTGCTCAAGATGAAGGGCGAACTGCCGACCTCGCTGCCGGTTTTTCTGGACAGCCCGATGGCGGTGCACACCACCCATTTGTTTGAAGACCACCCCGGCGAGCACCGCCTGAGCCGCCAGGACACCCGCGCCCTGACGCGTAATGCCACCATGATCAACAGCACCGACGAGTCCAAGGCCCTGGCCAGCCGCCACGGGCCGATGGTGATCCTGTCAGCCAGCGGCATGGCCACGGGCGGGCGTGTGCTGCACCACCTGGCGCACTATGCGGGCAACCACCGGAACATGATCATCCTGACCGGTTACCAGGCCCCCGGCACACGCGGTGCCACGCTGGCCAGTGGCGCCAAGTCGGTGCGTATTCACGGGCGCGACGTCGACGTGAATGCCGAAGTCGTGCAACTAGAATCCGCCTCGGCCCATGCCGACGCGAACCAGTTGCTGGCCTGGCTGTGCACCATGCCGCAAGCGCCCGACCAGGTCTATGTGGTGCATGGTGACGCCGGCCCTGCCGACATGATGCGCAGCCGCATCAAGCACGAACTGGGCTGGCGTGCCGTGGTCCCCGAGCACGGCTCCACCTGGCCTACATAATGTTGGGGTCAGAGCACATCGCCACGCGAGTGGTCTGACCCGCAATCTTCCAAGAATATAGCCCGGATGAACTACCTGACCGCCGCCTTTTACAAATTTGTCGACCTGCCGGATTACGCCTCGCTGAAAGAACCCCTGCTGGCGTTCTGCCAGCAGCAGGGCGTCAAGGGCATGGTCCTGCTGGCCGCCGAGGGCATCAACAGCACGATCGCCGGCCCGCCCGAGGGTGTGCAGGCGGTGCTGGCCCACTTGCGCCAGGACCCGCGACTGGCCGACCTGCAACACAAGGAGGCCTGGTCGGACAAGGCGCCGTTTTACCGCATGAAGGTGCGCCTCAAGCGCGAAATCGTCACACTCGGCGTGCCCGAGGCCAATCCGGCCAAACTGGCCGGGACCTATGTCAAGCCGGCCGACTGGAACCAGCTGATCTCGGAGCCGGATGTGGTGGTGGTCGACACCCGCAACCACTACGAGGTGGACATCGGCAGCTTCACCGGCGCGCTCAACCCGCACATCGACAGCTTTTCCCAACTGCCGCAATGGGTCGAGCAGGCCGCCGCGCTGAATCCGGCCAGCGGCAGGAAACCCAGGGTGGCGATGTTCTGCACCGGCGGCATTCGCTGCGAAAAATCCACGGCGCTGCTGCGCGCCCAGGGCTTCGATGAGGTTTACCACCTCGAGGGCGGCATTTTGAAATACCTTGAAACCGTGCCGCCTGAGCAAAGCCTGTGGCAGGGGGCGTGTTTTGTCTTTGACGAGCGGGTGTCGGTCGGTCACGGCCTCGAAGTCGGCGAATACGGCCTGTGCCGGGCTTGCCGCATGCCCATCAGCGAGGCCGACAAGTTGTCGCCGCTGTTCGAGGACGGCGTGAGCTGCGCGCGCTGCCACGCCATCACCAGCGAGACGCAAAAATCAGGCGCCCGTGAACGCAAGCGCCAGTGGGACCTGGCCAAGGCGCGCGGGCTGGACTGGGTTGGGGCATCCAAATAAGCTATCCGATCCTGTACTCGTTTCGCCGCTGCCCCTACGCCATGCGCGCCCGCCTGGCGCTGGCGGTCGGCGGGCAAGTGTGCGAATTGCGCGAGGTGGTGCTGAGCCGCAAACCGGAGGAACTGCGGCTGGCGTCTGCCAAGGCCACGGTGCCGGTGCTGGTCGACACGGATGGCCGCGTGCGGGACGAAAGCCTCGACATCATGCTCTGGGCGCTGCAGCGCCATGACCCGCTGAATTGGCTGCCTGGCGAAGACAGGCGGGCTGACACCCTGCAGTTAATCAAGCGCTGCGACGACGAGTTCAAGCCGCAATTGGACCGCTATAAATACCCCGACCGGTTTGACCTTGCTGACCCGTGTGCGCCGCGCGATGCGGGCGCCGGTTTTATCGTTGAGCTGGCGCGGCGCCTGAACCGTGAGCCGTATCTGTCAGGCGCCCATTGGGGCCTGGCAGATGGCGCCATTGCGCCCTTTGTGCGCCAATTCGCCCACACCGACACCGCCTGGTTCGCCAGTCAGCCCTGGCCCTGCTTGCAGACCTGGCTGACCCACTTCGAGGTCTCGCCGCTGTTTCAAAGTGTCATGACCAAACACCCGCCATGGCAGCCGGGGCAGGCGCAGACGCTGGTGTTTGGCTGACCGCCAGAGCGTGGCGTCTGTGGCCGGATGAATCGCAGCGCGATCCGGGGGACATTCGCGGCGTCAGATCCCCAATGCGCGCTGCGGGTAATACGCTGCAATTTTGAAGTCCGCCCCGGTTGCGAGTCGGCGCCCGCAATGCCAGCCTTTAGTCCGTGCTCGCCAGCGCGTTGGCGTGGTGCGCCAGGTGGTCACCCATGAAGCTGGCAATGAAGTAGTAACCGTGGTCGTAACGCGCCTGGCGGCGCAGCGTCAACGGCTGGCCCACGGCGCTGCACGCGGCTTCAAATTGCGCCGGATTCAACTGATCGGCCAGAAACTTGTCGCCCAGGCCCTGGTCGATGAGAATGCCGCCCGGATAAGGCACGCCGGTGCTTTGGCGCATCAGCGCGCTGGCGTCATGACCCTGCCAGCTTGACTCGTCGGGACCGAGGTATGCAGCAAACGCCTTGCGGCCCCAGGCACACTGCGTTGGCGCGCAAATCGGGGCGAATGCGGACAAGGACTTGAACAGCCCGGGGTGGCGCAGTGCCAGCGTGAGCGCGCCGTGCCCGCCCATCGAATGGCCAAAAATGCCGATACGCGCGCCGTCCAGCGGCAAGGCCTCGATGAGCAGCGGCAACAACTCGGCCACCACATAACTCTCCATCCGGTAACACGTGGCCCAGGGTGCTTGGGTCGCGTCCAGGTAAAACCCGGCGCCCACGCCGAAGTCCCAGCTCTCGGCCTCGCCCGGCACACCGGCGCCGCGCGGGCTGGTGTCGGGCGCAATCAGGGCCAGACCCAATTCGGCGGCCCGGGCCTGGGCGCCGGCCTTGACCATGAAGGTTTCCTCGTTGCAGGTCAGCCCCGCCAGGTAGAGCACGGCCGGCACCGGGCCCTGTGCCGCTTGCGGCGGCAGGTAAACCGCAAAGCGCATGGGCAGGCCGATCTCGCGGGAGTCGTGCTGGTAGAAGCGCTGCGCACCGTCAAAGCAGGCGTGCTCGCTCAGCAGGCTCAGGTTGCCGGAGCTCATCAAAAGATCACCACGCCACGGATGGATTCGCCGCTTTTCATCAGCTCAAAGCCTTTGTTGATGTCTTCCAGCGGCATGGTGTGGGTGATGAGATCGTCAATGTTGATCTTGCCCTCCATGTACCAGTCCACAATTTTCGGCACGTCGGTGCGACCCCGGGCGCCGCCAAAGGCCGAGCCTTCCCACTTGCGGCCGGTGACCAGCTGGAATGGGCGTGTGCTGATCTCGGCACCCGCCTCGGCCACGCCGATGATGATGCTGCGGCCCCAGCCCTTGTGCGTGCATTCCAGTGCCTGGCGCATGACCTGGGTGTTGCCGATGCACTCGAAGCTGTAGTCGGCGCCGCCGTCGGTGAGCTGCACGATGGCATCGACCACGCTCTCGACTTCCTTCGGGTTGATGAAGTGCGTCATGCCGAATTTTCGGGCAATGGCCTGGCGCGCCGGGTTGATGTCCACGCCGATGATCTTGTCGGCGCCGACCATCTTGGCGCCCTGAATCACGTTCAGGCCAATGCCGCCCAGGCCGAACACCACCACGTTGGCGCCCGCCTCCACCTTGGCCGTGAAGATCACGGCGCCGATGCCGGTGGTGACGCCGCAGCCGATGTAGCAGACCTTGTCAAACGGCGCGTCCTTGCGGATTTTGGCCAGCGAAATCTCGGGCGCCACCGTGAAGTTGCTGAAGGTGCTGGTGCCCATGTAATGAAAGATCGGCTCGCCGTTCAGGCTGAAGCGGCTGGTGCTGTCGGGCATCAGACCCTTGCCCTGCGTGCCGCGAATCAGCTGGCACAGGTTGGTCTTGCGGCTCAGGCAGAACTTGCACTGGCGGCACTCGGGTGTGTACAGCGGGATGACATGGTCGCCCTTTTTCAGCGTGGTCACGCCGGGGCCGACATCGACCACGATGCCCGCGCCTTCATGGCCCAAAATGGCCGGAAAGATGCCTTCGGCGTCGGCACCACTGAGGGTGTAGTAGTCGGTATGGCAAATGCCGGTGGCCTTGATCTCAACCAGCACTTCGCCAAATTTCGGGCCTTGCAGGTCCACAGTCTCGATCGTCAGGGACTGGCCTGCTTTCCAGGCGACGGCTGCTTTGGTTTTCATGATGTGGGGATTTCTTTGAAAATTTGCTGAATGGGACAGGCCACTGTCGAGCCGGTTGCCATTGTCACCTACCCACCGGACATTGCCAGCCACCCCGAGGGCACGACTGGCTGAGCAACTTCGAGGCCTCGCCGCTGTTTCAGCATGACCTGGCGCGTTGACTGAATTGAGATGCCCTTGGATGTGATTGCGGGCCTGACCCGCAATCCGTAAACCCCGCACTTCCTGGATCCCGGATCAGGTCCGGGATGACAAGGTCAGGTCTGGAGTCCACTAGCGTGGTTCGATCCAGCGCGGCGGCCTTGCACGGACCCGGTCAAAACGCCTCCAGCGCCAGCCCCGTCACACAAACCGCCCCCTCCACGATGCTGTCGCGCAGGCCCATGGCCTTGGTCAGCAGGTGGTCGGCGTAGAAGCGTGCGGTGGTGATCTTGGCCTGCATGAACGCGGTGTCCTGCCCTTTGGCCAACAAGTCCTGCGCCACCAGCAGGGCGCGCGCCAGTTGCCAGCCCGCCATCAGGTTGCCCGCCAGCATCAGGTAAGGCACGCTGCCGGCAAACACATCGTTGGGTTTTGTCCGGGTGTTGCCAGCGACAAAGTCCACCACGTCGAGGAAAGCCAGCCGCGCCGATTTCAGGCGTTTGGCCACGGCATGGGCATCATCGCTGCCGCTTTGCAGCAGCTCGGCCTCGGTGGCCTCGATCTGCGCGGCAATGCCCTTGGCCGTCTGACCGCCGTCACGCGCGGTCTTGCGCCCCACCAGGTCGTTGGCCTGGATGGCGGTGGTGCCCTCATAAATGGTCAGGATCTTGGCGTCGCGGTAATACTGCGCGCAGCCGGTTTCCTCGATGAATCCCATGCCGCCGTGGACCTGCACACCAAGCGACGTGACTTCCAGGCTCATCTCGGTGCTGTAACCCTTGATCAGCGGCACCATGAACTCGTAAAACGCCTGATTTTGCTTGCGTGTGTCGGCCTCCGCGTGGTGGTGCGCCGCGTCATAGGCGGCAGCCGCCACGCTGGACAGCGCGCGGCAGCCCTCGGTGGTGGCGCGCATGGTCATGAGCATGCGCTTGACATCCGGGTGGTGGATGATGGGGCCGGCGCCGGGCAGCGAGCCGTCCACCGGGCGACTCTGAACGCGATCCCTGGCGAATTCCACCGCCTTCTGGTAAGCGCGGTCGGCAATGGCGATGCCCTGCACACCGACGCCGTAGCGCGCGGCGTTCATCATGATGAACATGTACTCGAGACCGCGGTTTTCCTGGCCAACCAGGTAACCGACCGCGCCACCATGGTCGCCAAACTGCAGCACACAGGTGGGGCTGGCCTTGATGCCCATCTTGTGCTCGATGCTGACGCAGTGCACGTCGTTACGCGCGCCCGGGTTGCCATCCGGGTCGACCATGAATTTGGGCACGACGAACAGGCTGATGCCCTTGACACCCTCGGGTGCGCCGGTGACGCGGGCCAGCACCAGATGGATGATGTTGTCGGCCATGTCATGCTCACCCCAGGTGATGAAGATCTTGGTGCCAAACACCTTGTAGCTGCCGCCCGCCTGCGGCTCGGCGCGGGTGCGCACGGCGGCCAGGTCGGAACCGGCCTGCGGCTCGGTCAGGTTCATGGTGCCGGTCCACTCGCCGCTGACGAGTTTTTCGAGGTAGATGGCGTTGAGCTCGGGGGAGCCGGCCGTCAGCAGCGCCTCGATGGCGCCGTCGGTGAGCAAGGGGCACAGGGCAAAGCTCAGGTTGGCCGCATTCTGCATTTCACCCACCGCCGAGCCGATGGTCTTGGGCAGGCCCTGGCCACCGAACTCGGCGGGGTGTTGCAGGCCTTGCCAGCCGGCCTCAACGTACTGCTTGAAGGCTTCCTTGAACCCCGGGGTGGCGGTGACCGTGCCGTCCTTCCAGGTGGACGGGTTCTTGTCGCCCTCCCAGTTCAGGGGGCTGAGCACACCCTCGCAAAACTTGGCCGCTTCCTCGAGCACCGCCTGGGCGGTCTCCAGACCGGCGTCTTCCATGCCGGGGAGTCGGGCAATCTGGTCAATGCCGGCCAGATGCTCGATGTTGAACAGCATGTCTTTGACGGGGGCGATGTAGCTCATGAATGTCTCCTTAAAGCGCGGCCGTCAATTCGGGCACGGCCACGAACAGGTCGGCCTCCAGGCCGTAGTCGGCCACGCTAAAGATCGGCGCCTCGGCGTCCTTGTTGATGGCCACGATGACCTTGCTGTCCTTCATGCCCGCGAGGTGCTGGATGGCGCCGCTGATGCCCGCGGCAATGTAGAGCTGGGGCGCCACGATCTTGCCGGTCTGGCCCACCTGCAGGTCGTTGGCGGCATAGCCCGCGTCCACGGCGGCCCGGCTCGCACCGATGGCCGCGCCGAGCTTGTCGGCCAGCGGGGTCATGAGCTCGTTGAACTTTTCCTGCGAGCCCAGGGCGCGGCCACCGCTGACAATGATCTTGGCGGAGGTCAGCTCGGGCCGGTCGTTCTTGGCGATCGCCGCGCCAAGATAGCTGGTGTTGCCCGGCACGGCCTGCGCGGCCACGGACTCGATGGCGGCCGAGCCACCCGCGGGGGCGGGGTCAAAACCGGTGGTGCGCACCGTCAGCACCTTGATCGCGTCCAGGCTTTGCACCGTGGCGATGGCGTTGCCGGCGTAAATGGGGCGCTCGAAGGTGTCGGGGCTGATGATTTTGGTGACGTCCGAGAGCTGGCCCATGTCGAGCTTGGCGGCCACGCGTGGTGCCACGTTCTTGCCCGAGGCGGTGGCGGGAAACAGCAGGTGGCTGTAAGCCGGGGCCAGGGCGACGATTTGCGCCGTGAGGTTTTCCGCGATGCCGTGCGCCAGCGATTCGGCGTCGATGTGCAGCACTTTGGCGACACCGGCAATCTGGGCCGCGCCAGCGGCAGCAGGGCCCGCGTTGTGGCCCGCGATGAGCACATGCACGTCGCCGCCGCACTGAACAGCGGCGGTGATGGTGTTGAGGGTGGACGGCTTGAGGGAGGCGTTGTCGTGTTCGGCAATAACGAGTGTGGTCATTTTTTTTCCTTAGATGACTTTGGCTTCATTCTTGAGTTTGGCCACCAGCGTGGCCACGTCGGGCACTTTGACACCGGCGCTGCGCTTGGGCGGCTCGTTGACCGTCAGGGTCTTGATGCGCGGGCTCACGTCGACACCGAGGTCTTCGGGCTTGACGACCTCGAGCGGCTTTTTCTTGGCCTTCATGATGTTGGGCAGGGTGACGTAGCGCGGCTCGTTGAGGCGCAGGTCGGCGGTGATGACGGCGGGCAGGGTGACGCTCAGGGTCTCACTGCCGCCGTCGATTTCGCGTGACACGGTGGCTTTGCCGTCAGCCACTTCGAGCTTGCTGGCAAAGGCGACCTGGGGCAGGTCGGCCAGGGCGGCGAGCATCTGGCCGGTCTGGTTGCAGTCGTCGTCGATGGCCTGCTTGCCCAGGATGATCAGGCCGGGTTGCTCCTTGTCGATCAGCGCCTTGAGCAGTTTGGCCACGGCCAGGGGTTGCAGTTCCTGGTCCGTCTCGACCAGGATGGCGCGGTCGGCGCCGATGGCCATGGCGGTGCGCAGGGTCTCCGTGCACTGGGTCACGCCGCAGGAGACCGCGATGATCTCGGTGGCAATGCCCTTTTCACGCAAACGCACGGCTTCCTCGATGGCGATTTCGTCAAACGGGTTCATGCTCATTTTGACGTTGGCGGTGTCCACACCCGTGTTGTCCGACTTGACCCGGATCTTCACGTTGTAGTCCACCACACGCTTGACTGCGACCAGGACTTTCATAGCTGTCTCTCTCCAGAGGGTTAAAAATAGGCAAAAGCGCATCGCATCAGCGTCAATCTGATTGACGTGCACGTCAACTCGGGCATTCTATGCGGCCGCAACGGCCGGCAGGGTCGCCGCAACGACATTCTTCACAAATTCCACCAAAAAGAACGACCGTGCTTTTTATTATACGCAGGGCGCCCTCACCCGCCTCCCACCGCGCGCTGGTGGATGACACGCTGCGGGAACGGGATTTCAACCCGGTGCTCGCGCAGCAAGCGCAGGATGTCCAGATTGACCAGGGAGCGCAGGTTGTCGCTGCCGTTTTCGGGGTCGCCGATCCAGTAACCGAGCCGGAACTCCAGGCCGTCGGCGCCAAAAGCCAGCAAAACCACTGCCGGGGCCGGATCAACCAGCACCCGCTCCTGCGCGGCTGCCGCCTGCAGCAGCAAACGCGACACCAGTTCCACATCGCTGTCGTACGCCACCGACACGTTGGTGAACTGCCAGACCTTGGGGTCGGCCAGCGACAGGTTTTCAACCCGACTGGTGATCAGCATCTCGTTGGGCACGATGGATTCGCGGCCGCTGAGCGAGCGGATCACGGTGTAGCGCGCGTTGATTTCGGTGATGACGCCGCTGAAGTTGTCGACCTGCACGCTGTCGCCGATGCGCATGCTGCGCTCGGCCAGGATGACAAAGCCCGAGACGTAATTGGCGGCCAGCTTTTGCAGGCCAAAACCAATGCCCACGCCAATGGCGCCGCCCAGCACCGACAGGGCCGTGAGGTCGATGCCCACCGCCGACAGGGCCAGCAAGAGGCCGACAAACATCAGCAGCGCCCGGGCCGCGTTGCTGAACGCCTTGCGCAGGCTCAGTTCGCCCCCGGTCGCCTTGCGCAGCAGCCTGGCCTCGATGGCCGACGATATCCACAAGCTGATGATCAGCACCAGGCCGGCTGTCAGCGTGCCCTCGATGATCTTGCGCACCGACAGGGTGGCACCGCCCACGGTCCAGCTGATCTGGTCCAGTTCCTCCATCACCAGCGGCAGCAAGCCGCTGACCCACAGCACCATGGCAACCCAGGCGATCCAGGAAATGCTGCGCTCGAGCAAACGAATCAGCGGTGTGTCACTGAACGCCGCCTGCAGCACCTTGACACCCATGCGGATCACCAGCAGGGAGATCAGCACGGGAATGGCCAACTTGAACAGCGCCAGCGGCATACTCATGGCCAGCAGCTTGCGCGCGGCATAGGCCAGACACAACAGCAGGGCGGGAAACAGCACGCCATCGACAATGCGGCGCCCGAACATGATGGAATTGAGCTCGCGCTCGACAAAGGCCCTGGACACCAGGCGCGCCAGCAGCCAGGCCAGCACGCCGCAAGCCAGCAGTGCGCCCAACTCGATCAGCACGCTGGTCTGGCTCAGGGCCGCCAGCCAGTCCTCCAGGTCGGCAATCGCCGGATTAGACATCCGCAAGAACCCGGATATGCGCCTCGGCGCTGCGAGACAGCGCGCTCATCACATAACCGCCTTCGAGGCAACTCACAATGCGGCCCTTGGCATGGCGCCGCGCCACATCCATGATGCGGCTGGTGATCCAGGCGTAGTCCTGCTCAACGAGCCCGAGCTGGCCCATGTCGTCCTCCCGATGCGCATCGAAGCCGGCGCTGATAAAAATCATCTCAGGCTGGAATTCCTCCAGCCGGGGGATCCAGGCGGCCTCGATCATGTCGCGAATCTCCGCGCCCTTGGTATAGGCCGGCACCGGCAGGTTGACCAGGTTTTTGGCGCTCGAGTGCACCCAGTCCATGGGGTAGAACGGATGCTGGTAGAAGCTCACCATCAGGATGCGGTCGTCGCCGGCCACGATGTCCTCGGTGCCGTTGCCGTGGTGCACGTCAAAGTCGACAATGGCCACGCGCTGCAGATTGTGGCGCTCCAGCGCGTATTTGGCGGCAATCGCCACGTTGTTGAAAAAGCAGAAGCCCCCGGCCTTGCTGCGGCAGGCATGGTGGCCGGGCGGGCGCACCGCGCAAAAGGCGGTCTTCATTTCGCCGGCCAGCACCGCGTCGGTGGCGTCAATGGCGGCGCCGGCGGCATTGAGCGCGGCCTCCCAGGTGTGAACATTGATACTGGTGTCGGGGTCGATCTGCAATTGATCATGGCCACCGGCGGCAATTTGCTCCTTGAGCTCGGCATTCAAGCCGCGAATGGCGGCCACGTACATGCGGTCGTGCGCCAGCTCGATGTCGGACACCGCCGCCGCGGTGGCCTCGCGCCGGTCCAGCGCGACGTCAAGGCCGGAGATCAGCAGGCGGTCGTCGATGGCATCAAGGCGCTCAGGGCACTCGGGGTGGCCCGGCATCATTTCATGTTTGCGGCAACTTGGGTGAGTAAAGTATCCGGTCATCGTCATAAGAAACAGTCTCCTCGCTAATTTTTTGATATGGTGCTGCCCATGGACACACAACTCAAACTCAAATCTCTGGTCGATCAGCTTAACACGGTCATTGTTGGCAAATTTGATCAAACTCAAGATTGTGTGGCTTGCCTGCTGGCCGGTGGACACCTGCTGATCGAGGACGTGCCGGGGGTCGGCAAGACCACCCTCGCCCATGCCCTGGCGCGCACCTTCGGCCTGCAGTTTTCACGGGTGCAATTTACCTCGGACCTGATGCCCAGCGATTTGTCGGGTGTTTCGGTCTATGACCGCGGCCTGGAGCAATTCATCTTTCACCCGGGTCCCCTGTTTGCCCAGGTGCTGCTGGCCGACGAGATCAACCGGGCCAGCCCCAAGACCCAAAGCGCGCTGCTGGAGGCGATGGAAGAAAAGCAGGTCACGATCGAGGGCGAAACGCGGCCCCTGCCCGAGCCCTTCTTTGTCATCGCCACCCAGAACCCGCACGACCAGCTCGGCACCTACCTGCTGCCCGAGTCCCAGCTGGACCGCTTTCTGATGCGCATCTCGCTGGGCTACCCCGACCGCGGCGCCGAGCGCGAACTGCTGATGGGGCAAGACCGGCGCGAGCTGGTCGAGGCGCTTCCGAGCCTGCTCAGCCCGGAAGAATTACACGCCCTGCAAACCCAGGTGCTGGCGGTGCACGCCTCCGGGCCGCTGCTCGACTATGTGCAGGACCTGATCCAGGCAACGCGCTCGGGGCAGTGGTTCATGCAGGGCCTGAGCCCGCGCGCCGGCATCGCGGTGCTGCGCGCGGCCAAGGCCCGCGCCCTGCTGAGCGGGCGCGGCTATGTGGCGCCTGACGACGTGCGGGCCATCCTGCCGCAGACCATCGCCCATCGGCTGCTGCCGCTGAGCCAGGCCGGCCGAGGCGCCAGCGAACAGGTGCGCGCCATGCTCGAAGCTGTGCCCCTGCCCTGACCCGCCCTGTCGCCGCCCATCCTGTGAAACCCCTGCCGCCTGCGCTGCGCCACCCCCTCGCCCATGTGCGGGCCCGCCTGGCGCGCTGGTGGCAAGACCGCCTGCCCCTGACCGACAGCGTCACGCTGACGCAGCGCAGTGTGTACATCCTGCCCACCCGCGCCGGCTTCATGCTGGCGGTCACGCTGCTGGTGCTGCTGGTGGCCTCCATCAACTACCAGCTCAACCTGGGCTACCTGCTGACTTTTTTGCTCGCCGGCAGCGCGCTGGTGGGCATGCACGTGGGGCACGGCACCCTGCGCGGGCTGACCCTGAACCTGACCGCGCCCGACCCCATCCACCTCGGCGCCAAAGCCATCTTCGATGTGCATTTGCACAACACCCGCAAGCGCGCCCGCTATGGCATCGGTCTGGCGGTGCAGGGCGCCGGGCAGTGGGCCTGGACCGATGTGGCGGGCCAGGCCAGCAGCACGGTGCAACTGGCCTGGCTGCCCGAGCGGCGCGGGCTGCACCGGCTGCCGCCCCTGACCGCCGAGACCCGCTTTCCGCTGGGAACCTTTCGGGTCTGGACGGTGTGGCGCCCGGCCGCCGAGGTGCTGGTCTACCCGGCGCCCGAAATGCCCGCAGCGTCGCTGCCCGCGGGCCAGGCCCATGAGGGCAGCGCCCACGCCAGCGTCACCAGCGCGCAGGGCGAGCCCGATGGCCTGCGCGCCTACCGCCGCGGCGATGCCCTCAAAACTATCGTCTGGAAGAAGGCAGCCAAAACCGGCGAGCTGGTCAGCCGCGACAGCCAGACCCTGCAACAGCAAACCTTGTGGCTGGACCAGCAGCAGACCGGCCTGAGCCAGCCCGAGGCGCAGCTCAGCCGCCTGTGCGCCTGGGTCCTGCAGGCCGACCAGATGGGGCTGATCTACGGCCTGCGCCTGAAGCACCAGGACATCGCGCCCGCCAGCGGCCTGGCCCACCAGCAGCGCTGCCTGCGCGCACTGGCCCTGGCCTGACCACCGCATGAAGCTGCCCACCCTCAGCCACCTGCCGCGCGACACGCGCGACACCTTGTTTGTGCTCGCGGTCATCGCCTGGGTGGTCGCGCCGCTGATCCCGGAACTACCCCTGTGGTGCAGCCTGGTGAGTGCCGCCGTCATGGTGTGGCGCGGGGTGCTGGCCTGGCGCGGCCAGCCCCTGCCGTCCAGATGGTGGCTGCTGGGCCTGCTGGCGCTGTGTCTGGGCGCCACGCTGATCAGCTTCAGGACACTGCTGGGGCGCGACGCGGGCGTGACCATGGTGGTGGTCTTGCTGGCGCTCAAGACGCTGGAATTACGCGCCCGCCGCGACGCCTTCGTGGTGTTTTTTCTCAGCTTTTTCCTGCTGTTGACCAATTTTTTCTACTCGCAGTCGCTGCTCACCGCCGCCGCCATGCTGGTGGCGCTGCTGGGCTTGCTGACCGCGCTGGTCAACGCCCACATGCCGGTGGGCAGGCCGCCGCTGTGGCAGGCCGGGCGGATGGCCGGCAGCATGGCGCTGCTCGGCGCGCCCATCATGGTGCTGCTGTTTGTGCTGTTTCCGCGCGTGGCGCCGCTGTGGGGCCTGCCCAGCGACGCCATGACCGGTCGCAGCGGCCTGTCTGCCAGCATGACGGTGGGCAACATCGCCAGCCTGGCGCTCGATGGCAGTGTGGCCATGCGGGTGCGTTTTGACGGCACCCCCCCGCCGCAGTCCGCGCTCTACTTTCGCGGCCCGGTGCTGTCGCACTTTGACGGTCGCGCCTGGCAGGCGCGGCCGTCCGCCCTGCCCAACCGGCTGCGGCTGCCCGCCGACCTGCAGGTGACAGGGGAACCCATTCGTTACCAGATCACGCTGGAACCCAACCGGCTGCCCTGGCTGCTGGTGCTCGATGCCACGCCGCAAGCCCCGGTGCTGGCGGGCAGGACGGCGCGCATGACACGCGAGCTGCAATGGATTCTTGACCAGCCCGTCACCGACCTGCTGCGCTACGAGGTGCAGAGCTACCCCGACTTCCAGCATGGCCCGCGCCAGCGCGTGCCGGGGCTGCAGGAGTACCTGGCGCTGCCCGACGGCTTCAACCCGCGCACCCTGCAACTGGCCGCCGAGCTGCAGCGCGACCCGCGCAACGCCCGCGCCAGCAATGCCCAATGGGTCGAGGTCGCGATGCAACGCCTGCGCAGCGAGGGCTACAGCTACACGCTGGAGCCCGGGGTCTATGGCCAGCACAGCGCCGACGAATTCTGGTTCGACCGCAAGGCCGGTTTCTGCGAGCACATTGCGTCCAGCTTTGTCATCCTGATGCGGGCCCTGAACGTGCCCGCCCGCGTGGTCACCGGTTACCAGGGTGGCGAGAGAAATGCCGTCGACAATTTCTGGACCGTGCGCCAAAGCGACGCCCACGCCTGGACCGAGGTCTGGCTCGAGGGCCAGGGCTGGCAGCGGGTGGACCCGACCTCGGCCGTGGCCCCGGGCCGCACCGGCACGCTGCAGCGCCTGACGCCGCCGCGCGGCGCGATTGCCAACGCCCTGCTTGGAACCGTCAACCCGGCGCTGGCGCTCAATCTGCGCGCTGCCTGGGACGCCGTCAACAACCGCTGGAACCAGTGGGTGCTGAACTACACCCAGAACACGCAGCTCGACCTGCTGAAAAACATCGGCTTCAAGGAACCCAACTGGCAGGACCTCATTTATGTGCTGTGCGCCATCGTGGTGGCGGCCAGCCTCGGCGGCGCCGCCTGGAGCGCCTGGGAAAGGCACCAGCAGGACCCCTGGCTGCGCCTGCTGCACCAAGCGCTTGCCAGGCTGCGCGCGGCGGGCATCGGGTTCAGCGCCAACAGCACACCGCGTCAAATGGCACGGCAACTGCTGGCCAGCGCCCCGGATGCCCCGCCGGGGGCCAGCCCGCAAAAGCAGGCCTGGCACGACTGGCTCATCAGGCTGGAGGCCCTGCGTTATGCCGCGCCGGACCCTGGCCAGGCCGGTCATTTCAAACACCGACTCGCTACACTGCGCGGTGAACTCAAGCACCTGCAATGGCCCAAGTAAATCCACCCGCACCCGCCAAACCATGGCAGCAGCTCAGGCGCCTTGCGAGCCTGATGCTGGTGGCCGCCGTGATGCTGCCGGCCAGCGCCACGGCGGCGAAACACCGCAAGAAGCCGGCCAAGGTGGCACACCCAGCGGCCGCCGTGCCCGGTCCCGGCTACGGCCAGCGGCTCGACGCCATGCAGGCCGCTGATGACATCGCCGAGCGCCAGAAACTGGACCGCGAATGGGTGCGCCAGATCCTGGGCCAGGCCCGTTATGTGGCTGCCATTGCCAAGGCCGTGACACCACCCGCCGCGGGGGTCGCCAAAAACTGGCAGCTCTACCGCAGCCGCTTTGTGGAACCCTTGCGCATCCGCGCCGGCCTGGCCTTCTGGCAGGCGCACCGCGACACCCTGCAGCGCGCCGAGCAGCAGACCGGCGTGCCCGCCGAGATCATTGTGGGCGTGCTCGGTGTCGAAACCATTTACGGCCAGCAAACGGGCAACTACCGGGTTCTCGACGCACTGGCCACGCTGGCCTTCGATTTTCCGGCGAGCCACCCGCGCGCGGCCGAACGCGGCGCCTACTTCAAGACTGAACTCGAACAATTCCTGGGCTGGGCGCAGCGCAGCGGGCGCGACCCGCTGGCGCTCAAGGGCAGCTATGCCGGCGCCATGGGCCTGCCCCAGTTCATGCCCTCGAGCTGGGCCAAATACGCGGTCGACTTCGATGGCGACGGCCTGGTGGACTTGCAGAACAGCCCGGCCGACGCCATTGGCTCGATCGCCAACTACTTCAGGGTCTTCAACTGGCAGCCCGGCCTGGCCACCCACTTCCCGCTGAGCTTCGACGCAGGCACCCTCGACATGGCCACACTCATGGCCCCCGACATCCTGCCCACGTTCAGCGTGGCCAGTTTTCAGGCCAAGGGCGTGGTGCTTGACGGCGCGGCGCTCCAGCACGCCGGCAAGCTGGCCCTGATCGAATTGCAGAACGGCGACGCTCCACCCAGCTATGTGGCGGGCACCGACAATTTTTATGCCGTCACGCGCTACAACTGGAGCAGTTACTACGCGCTGGCGGTGATCGAACTCGGCCAAGCCGTGGCCCAGGCCATGCGGCCCTGAGCCCGGCAGGGCAAACTCAAACCGGCATCGGCACCAGGAAGTCGCGGCTGATATGGGCGCCCAGGTCGTTGATGCGGTCGAGGAACTGGGTCAGGTAGGCGTGCAGCCCGGTGGCCAGAATCTCGCCAATACGACCGTACTGCAGCTCGGCGCGCAACTTGCCGGCGCGGCGCTGGGTTTCATGCGACTGGTCGTTGGCCACCAGCGCCAGGTTGCTCACGACCTCGTTGAGGCTGGCATGTAAGGAGCGCGGCATGTCGGGGCGCAGGATCAGCAGCTCGGCCACCCGCTCGGGCCGGATCACGTCGCGGTAGACCTTGCGATACACCTCGAAGCCGCTGACGCTGCGCAGAATGGCGCTCCAGTGGTAAAAATCGTATTCCTGGTCCTTGCCATTGGCGGTGCCATAAAAGTCGGTCTCGACCGCGTGGAACTTCACATCGACCAGGCGAGCGGTGTTGTCGGCGCGCTCCAAAAAAGTGCCCAGGCGCATGAAGTGCAGCGCCTCGTCCATCAGCATGGTGCCGACCGTGACGCCGCGCGACAGGTGCGAGCGAAACTTGACCCACTCAAAAAACTGCGAGGGGTCGGTCTCGAAATCGCCTTGCTTGATCATGCGCTTGACCTCCAGCCAGGTCTGGTTTTGGGTTTCCCAGACCTCGGTGGTGAGGGTGCCGCGCACGGCACGGGCGTTTTCGCGCGCGGCGCTCAGGCATGACACGATCGAGGACGGGTTGCTCTCGTCCTTGACCATGAAGTCCATCACCTCGCGGGCAATGATCGCACCGTGCTTTTCCTTGTAGGCGGGCAACAGCTCGCTGATCGACAGCAGGCCCTGCCAGCCGGCCTGCGCCACGGCCTCGGACTGGGGCAGCAAAGCGGTCTGGTAGTTCACATCGAGCAGGCGGGCGGTGTTCTCGGCGCGCTCGGTGTAGCGGTTCATCCAGAACAAGTGATCGGCGGTTCGTGACAACATAAGAGCTTTCGGGTAGATCAATGAGTGAAGGCCATCAACACGTGCGAGCGGAAATCAAAGCGCCCTTCCCTGGGCCTGGGCTTGTGCCATGACCTCGGTGACTGCCTCCTCGGCTGCGGGCAATTCATCCTCGAGGATCCAGGTGTCCTTTGTGCCGCCGCCCTGGGACGAGTTCACCACGAGCGAGCCTTCCTTGAGCGCGACGCGGGTCAGGCCGCCGGGCACCATTTGCACCGTTTTGCCCGACAGCACGTAGGGCCGCAGGTCGATGTGGCGCGGGGCAATGCCGCTTTCCACAAACGTCGGGCAGCTCGACAGGCTCAGGGTGGGCTGGGCGATGTAGCCGCCCGGGTTGGCCAGCACGGCCTTCTTGAAGTCCTCGACCTCGGCCTTGGTGGCGGCCGGGCCGACCAGCATGCCGTAACCGCCGGCACCGTGCACTTCCTTGACCACCAGGTCTTTCATGTTGGCAATGACGTAGGACAACTCGTCCTTGTTGCGGCATTGGTAGGTTGGCACGTTGTTCAAAATGGGCTTTTCACCCAGGTAAAACTCGATCATCTTGGGCACGTAGGGGTAGATCGACTTGTCGTCGGCCACACCGGTGCCGACACCGTTGCAGATGTTGATGTGGCCCGCCTTGTAAACGTCGAGCAGGCCGGCGCAGCCCAGGGTGGACGTGGGGCGAAACACCTTGGGGTCGAGGAAGTCGTCGTCAACCCGGCGGTAGATCACGTCCACGCGCTGCGGCCCGCGCGTGGTGCGCATGTAGCAAAAGTTGTCCTTCACGAACAAGTCCTGGCCCTCGACCAGCTCGATGCCCATCTGTTGCGCCAGGAACGCATGCTCGAAGTAGGCGCTGTTGTACATGCCGGGCGTCAGCACCACCACGGTGGGCTCGGCCGTGGTCGGCGGGCTGCTCTCGCGCAGGGTTTCCAGCAACAGGTCGGGATAGTGGGCGATGGGTGCCACGCGGTGCGCGTTGAACAGGTTGGGGAACAGCCGCATCATCATCTTGCGGTCTTCCAGCATGTAGCTCACGCCGCTGGGCACACGCAGGTTGTCTTCGAGCACGTAATACTCGCCGTTGCCCTTGGCATCCGGCGCGCGCACGATGTCGATGCCCGAGATTTGTGAATACACGCTATTGGGCAGGTCGATGCCCATCATTTGCGGGCGGAACTGGGCGTTTTGCTCAATCTGCTCGCGCGGAATCAGGCCCGCCTTGAGAATCTCCTGGTCATGGTAGATGTCATGGATAAAGCGGTTCAGCGCGGTCACGCGCTGGGTCAGGCCTTTCTCCATGCTGCGCCACTCGTGCGCCGGGATGATGCGGGGAATCAAGTCGAAAGGAATCAGGCGCTCGGTGCCCGAACCGTCCTCGTCCTTTTCACCGTACACCGCAAACGTGATGCCGACGCGGCGAAAAATCATTTCGGCCTCTTCACGCCGTTTGGCCATCATGTCGCCAGGTTGACGCGCCAGCCACTCGTCGTAAATCTTGTAATGGTCCCGGATCTGCGCCCCATGCGTGAAAAATTCATAGGGCAACTCGGTGTACATCTCGTCGAATTTCTGCATCATCTATTACTCCTGCAACTTACTTAGCAAACTTCGGGCCAGCGCGGTGATAGACACATCAAGGCACCACATGATGCCAATACCGCTTTTGCACCGTTCGCGCGCACTGCACCTCATCCGGTTCCCACGAAAGCCAACTGGCTGCACCACAACGGGGCGTGTCGATCAGCGTGATCTGATGCACATCGTAACGCACCAAAACAGCGCCCGCCGGGTGGCCAAAGCGATTTCTGTAACCCGCCTGCACGATCGCAAAGCGCGGGCGCACCGCCGCCAGAAAGGCCTCGCTGCTGGAGGTCTTGCTGCCATGGTGCGGCACCAGCAGCACATCGGCGCGCAAACCGTCTGGCAACTGGCCCGGCCCGGCAGCGCCCTCCTGCGCCCGCGCGACCAATTTCGCCTCTTGCGCCTGCTCGATGTCGCCGGCCAGCAGCGCGGTTTGCGCCCCGCTGGAAATGCGCAGCGTGCAACTCAGGGCATTGGGTTTGCGCGCGCCGGCATAGTCCCCGGCCTGCGGGTGCAGCACCTCGAAGTCCACGCCGTCCCAGCGCCAGCGCTGCCCCGCCGTGCAGCGCGTGACGGGCCGCAGGGCCTGCAGCGCGTGATCTGGCTCGATCGAGCTCAGCAAGCCTGCCTGCGGCTGCATTTGCAGGATCGCCATGGCGCCCCCGGTGTGGTCGCTGTCGCGGTGGCTCAGCACCAGGGTGTCGAGCCGCACCCCGAGCGCGCGCAGCAGCGGCACCAGCACCCGGTGCCCGGCGTCGCTTTCGCGGCTGTACATGGGGCCGGCGTCGTAAAGCAAGGCGTGCCGCGCGGTGCGCACCAGCACCGCGTTGCCCTGGCCCACATCGGCCGCCAGCAGGGAAAACTCGCCCGCCGGGATCGGCGGCGGCTGCCAGAACAGCACCGGCAGCAGCAGCGGCACCCCGCCCAGGCGCAGCGACCAGGGCAGGCGCAGCGCCAGCACCAGGCCGCCCAGCACACCCGCCGCACCGGCCCACCAGGGCGCCTGCGCCAGGCTCACGCTGGCCCACGGCCACTGCGCCAGGCCGCGCAACAACTGCGTCATCAGCCCGACGGCACCGGCCGCCAGGTCCCACAGCGCAGGCACCAGCACGCCCAGCATGGCCAGCGGTGTCACCACCAGCGTGACCCACGGAATCGCCAGCGCATTGGCCAGCAGCCCCACCAGCGACACTTGGCCGAAGAGCAGCAGGCTCAGCGGTGTGAGCGCCAGCGTGATGACCCACTGCTCGCGCAGCAAAACCAGCACCCTGGCCCGGAACCCCGGCCGGCTGGCCTGGGGAACACCGGCATCGGTCGCAAACAGCACGCCCACCGCCACAAAGCTCAGCCAGAAACCCGCCTGCAACAGCGCCCACGGGTCCACCGCCACCACCACCGCGCAGGCCAGCAGCCAGACTTGCGGCCAGGGCCAGCGCACGCCGAGCAGCCGCAAGGCGCCCACGGTGGCCAGCATCAGCACGGTGCGCTGCGCGGGCACACCCCAGCCGCTGAACAAGGCATAGGCGGTGGCCATCGCGATGCCGCCCATCAAGGCCGCGGTGGGTGCGGGCAGGCGCAGGCAGAGCCAAGCCGAGCGGCGCCACAACCAGCCCAAGAGCAGCGCCGCGGCCCAGGCGAACATGGTGATGTGCAGGCCGGAAATGCTCATCAGGTGGGCCACGCCGGTGGCCCGGAACACGTCCCAGTCGCTGCGCTCAATGGCCGCCTGGTCACCCACCACCAGCGCCGCAATGAGTCCGCCCGCGTCCGAGCCGGCCAGGCGCAGCCCGATCCGGTCACGCACCTGGCCGCGCGCCCATTGCACCGGGTGCCGCCAGGTTTGCGCCAGCAACACGGGCGCGGGGTCGCGCGGGCCGGCACGCACATAACCCGTGGCCTGCACGCCCTGCTCCCACTGCCACAGCTCGTAATCGAAACCATGCGGGTTGAGGCCGCCGTGCGGTGCTTTCAGGCGGACCGTCATTTGCCAGCGCTCGCCGGCCCGCAGCGGTGCCGGCAGGCGCTGCAATTCACCCGGGGATTCGCCGGCGCCATCACCACGCGCATAAACCCCGGCGTACCAGCCCAGTTCCAGCCGGTCGGGCAAACGCAGCGGCCGGCCACCGAGGCTGGCGCTCTCCAGGTCGAGCCGGAAGCGCACCCCGCCCTCGAAGTGCTGGGGCATGGCGGCCACCACGCCGGTCACGGCCAGGTCGCGCCCCTCCAGTTCGGGGGCCAGGGCCCGGCCGCCAAACATCTGGGCGCGCCAGCCTGTGCTGGAAAACGCCAGCACGACAAACGCCGCCCCGATCAGACCCCGGCGCCAGGCCGGCCGGGGCACACGCAGGCTCAGGCCCAGCAGCAACAGGCCGGTCAGGAGCCCAAGCAAATAGTCGTCGGCTGGCAGCAGCGCGGCTTGCTGCAATTGCAGGGCATTGCCCAGCAAGCCGCCCAGCAGCGCCGGAACCAGGCCGCGGGACGGGGGGAACCGGGTCTTTGTGGCGGGCAGATGCGGGCTGGCATCGGTTTCAGGTGCCCGCATCCCGGTCGATCAGGTTTGTGTGGCTGCGGTCATGCGCCCGCCCGCCTGGCGCGACCAGTCGATCGGGTCTTGCTGCAACACCATGTCGATGTCGAGCCCCAGCATTTCTGCCACCCTCGACGGGAAAGTGACCGTGAGCGCATTCTTCTGCAAACCCATCTGGTTGGCGCGGGCGCGCCACTCGGCCAGGTGCAACACCCCCGCGAGGGGCTCGCAGGCCTCGTTGTCAAACGGGGCATCCGCATAGGCCAGCGCGTCGCACAGGATCTGGGGCAATTGCGCCTGCGCGGCCAGCGCCGAACTGACGTCCAGGTAACAAAAGCCAAAGACCTGGCGCTCGCTGAGCGCACGCCGGAGGTCGACCGCCGGGCAGCTGTCATCCAACTCGGAAACCGCCGGCGAGGCCGCGCGCATGACCAGTTCACCGAGCGCGTGCACCAGGCCGACCACATAGGCCGCCTGCTGGTTGTACTGCAACAAGCCGGCCAGCGCGCGCGCCACACGCGCACAGTTCTGGCTGTAAATCCAGAACTGGGCCAAAGGCAAGCCGGGGCCCGCCTTGAACGAGGCCTGGCCGACGGCCTGGCTGACCATGTCCTGCACCTGGTCCAGGTGCAGCAGCGCCAGCGCCTCGGAGACACTGCTCACCTGGCGCGTCAGCGCAAAAGAAGGCAGATTGGCCGCCTGCAGCACACGCAGGGTCAGCGCCGGGTCGGCCTTGATGTGCTGGTCAATGCGGCGCAAGTCGGGCTGCGACTGCTTGAGCTCGGTCAACAGCAGCGCCAGCGTGCGCGGGCTGCTGGGCAGCGGCTGTGGATGGAGCAGCAGGTCAGCCAGTTGCATGGCGGCTAGTGCCCCAGGTTTTTGAGTTTGGCAAATGCGGAGGACATAGCCGTGGATTGTGGCGCATGCGCGCGCTGCTGCGGCTTGGCAGCCTGAAAGCGGTTATCACCCGGGCTGCCGCCGCGCGCCGGGGCGGCGCCGAGCTTCATGGTCAGCGCGATGCGCTTGCGCGCCACATCCACCTCGACCACCTGCACCCTGACGATGTCGCCGGTCTTGACGACCTCGCGCGCGTCGGTGACAAACTTGTGGCTGAGCTGGCTTACGTGCACCAGGCCGTCCTGGTGCACACCCAGGTCGACGAAGGCGCCAAAGGCGGCCACGTTGCTCACGGTGCCCTCGAGCACCATGCCCTCCTTCAGGTCGCGGATGTCCTCCACGCCGTCGTTGAAACGCGCCACCTTGAAATCCGGGCGCGGGTCGCGGCCCGGCTTTTCCAGCTCGCCCAGAATGTCACGCACCGTGATGACGCCGAATTGCGCATTGGCAAACAACTCGGGCCGCAGGGTCTTGAGCATGTCGGCGCGGCCCATGAGCTCGGTCACCGGCTTGCCGGTTTTTATGATGATCTGCTCCACCACCGGGTAGGTTTCGGGGTGCACGCCGGTCATGTCGAGCGGGTTGGCACCGCCGCGAATCCGCAGGAAACCCGCGCTCTGCTCGAAGGTCTTGGCGCCCAGGCCGGTCACCTTGAGCAGGTCCTGGCGGCTGGCAAAAGCGCCGTTGGCGTCGCGCCAGCGCACCACCGCCTTGGCCACGCTGGCGCTCAGGCCCGAGACCCGGCTCAGCAGCGGCACACTGGCCATGTTGAGGTCGACACCGACCGAATTCACGCAGTCTTCCACCACCGCGTCGAGGGTTTTGGCCAGGTCGCCCTGGTTCACATCGTGCTGGTACTGGCCGACACCGATGCTTTTGGGGTCGATCTTGACAAGCTCGGCCAGCGGGTCCTGCAGGCGCCGCGCGATGCTGGCGGCGCCGCGCAAACTCACGTCGACATCGGGCATTTCCTGCGAGGCGAATTCGCTTGCGGAGTACACCGACGCCCCGGCCTCGCTGACCACCACTTTTTCCATGACTCGCCCGGACGACTTGACCATTTGCTTGATCAGGTCGGCGGCCAGCTTGTCGGTCTCGCGGCTGGCGGTGCCGTTGCCGATGGCGATCAGGTTGACCCCATGCTTTTCGCACAACTTTGCAAGCAGGTGAAGCGAGCCGTCCCAGTCCTTGCGCGGCTCATGCGGGTACACGGTGCTGGTGTCGACCAGTTTGCCGGTGGCATCGACCACCGCCACCTTGACCCCGGTGCGAATGCCGGGGTCCAGCCCCAGCACCACGCGCGGCCCGGCGGGGGCCGCCAGCAGCAGGTCGCGCAGGTTGTCGGCAAAGACCTTGATGGCGACACGCTCGGCGTCTTCACGCAGGCGGGAAAACAGGTCGCGCTCGGTGGACAGGCTCAGCTTGACACGCCAGGTCCAGGCCACACATTTGCGGATCAGGTCGTCCGCCGCGCGCGCCTGGTGGCTCCAGCCCAGCTTGAGCGCCATACGCCCCTCGGCCAGCGAGACGGCGGGCGCTGCCCGGGTTTTGAGCGCCGTGGCGCTCATGGGCAGCTCGGGCTCTGGCAGCACGAGTTTGGCTTCCAGGATGTCGAGGCTGCGGCCGCGAAACACCGCGAGCGCCCGGTGCGAGGGCACGCGGCTGATGGGCTCGTCGTAATCAAAATAGTCGCGGAACTTGGCCACATCGGCATGGCTCTCGTCCTTGCCGGCCATCAGCTTGCTTTGCAGCAGGCCCTCATGCCACAGCCACTCGCGCAGGTCCTGCACCAGCGCCGGGGTCTCGGCCCAGCGCTCGCTCAGGAGGTCGCGCACCCCGTCGAGCACGGCTTGCAGGGTGGAAAAATCAGGCTGCTTGTCTTCGCCCTCGACCACCGGGCGCATCGGGATCACATAGGCCAGCGCCGCGTCGGCAGGCACAAGAACCGGGTTGGCAAACAGGGCGTCGGCCAGCGGCTCCAGCCCGGCTTCACGCGCAAGCTGACCCTTGGTGCGGCGCTTGAGCTTGAACGGCAGGTAAAGGTCTTCAAGCTCCTGCTTGGTGCCCGCGGCGTGCAGCGCGGCCAGCAGCGCGGGCGTCAGCTTGCCCTGCTCGTCAATGGCCTTGATGACGGTTTGCAGGCGGTCGCGCAGCTCGCGCAGGTAGCCCAGGCGCGCCTCGAGTTCACGCAGCTGGATGTCGTCGAGGCCGCCGGTCGCCTCCTTGCGGTAGCGGGCAATAAAGGGCACGGTGGCGCCCCCGTCGAGCAATTCCACGGCGGCCACCACCTGATGCGCCTGCACCCTGATTTCTTGCGCGATTTGCGCGATGATTTTTTGCATGGGTCAATAAAAAGCCAGCACCCGGCTGGCTCAAAAAAATACAAGCCTGTGAGTGTGCCACAGGGTTCCGGCCGTCAGGCCTCGCGCAGCATCTCCAGGTGCGGAATGCCGTCTTCCAGGTAGGTCTTGCCGACATCCTTGAAGCCGTGCCTGGCATAAAACGCCTGCAGTTGCGTCTGGGCGCCAATACGAATGGCCTGCGGCCCCCACACCTGGCTGATGGCGGCCACCGCCTGCGCCATCAGCAAATGGCCGAGCCCCGTGCCGCGCGCGCTCTTGCGCACCGCCACCCGGCCAATGCTGGCCTCGGGAAACTTGGCGCCGGCCTCGAAACAGCGCGCGTAGGCCGTCAACTCGTCGCCCTGCACGCCCAGCAGATGCATGGCCTCGCGGTCAGCGCCGTCGATGTCCTGAAAAACGCACTGCTGCTCGACCACAAACACCTCGCTGCGCAGGCGCAAGGCCTCGTACAACTCGCCCACGCGCAAATCCTCGAAGGACATCAGGCGCCACACCGGGGTGTGCGCCTCATGCTTTTCATGGGACCGTGATGATCCGACCGACCAGAGTTTGAACGTCATGATGCCAGCTCCTGTGGATACAGCTTGACCAACTGCTTGCCAAAATTCCTGCCCTTGAGCAGGCCCAAAAAGGCCTCGGGCGCGGCCTCCAGGCCCTGCGCAATCGACTCCCTGGCGCGCAGCTTGCCGCTGGCCACCAGGGTGCCCAGCTCCTGCAGCGCCTCGGGCCAGACCGCCATGTGCTCACTCACGATGAAGCCCTGCATTTTCAGGCGGCTCAGCAAAATCAGCGACGGGTCGCTCATGGGCAGCGCCGCGCCATCGTAGCGCGCAATCATGCCGCACACCGCAATGCGGCCAAAAGCGTTCATGCGCCCCAAGACCGCGTCCAGCACCATGCCGCCCACGTTCTCGAAATAGCCGTCGATGCCGTCGGGGCAAGCGAGCTTAAGCGCCCTGGAAAGCGACGCCGCATCGGTATGCAGTTTGTAGTCGATGCAGGCATCAAACCCAAGCTCGTCCACCGCATAGCGGCATTTGTCCGGCCCGCCGGCAATACCCACCGTGCGGCAGCCGCGCGCCTTGCTCAGGGCGGCAAAGGCACTGCCCACCGCGCCGGTGGCGGCGCTCACCACCATGGTTTCGCCCGCCTTGGGCTCGATGATCTTGACCAGCCCGTACCAGGCCGTCACACCCGGCATGCCGACCGCGCCCAGGTAGGCGCTCAGGGGGATGCGGCTGGTGTCCACCTTGCGCAGCGCGCCGGGCACAGCGGCATCGACCACGCTGTAGTGCTGCCAGCCGCCCGTGCCCACCACCTTGTCACCCACGGCAAATTTATCGTTTCTGGACTCGATCACCTCGCCCGCCGTGCCGCCGACCATGACCTCGTGCAGCGGCTGCGGCGCGGTATAGCTTTTGGCGTCGTTCATGCGCCCGCGCATGTAGGGGTCCAGGCTCAGGTAGTGGTGCCGCACCAGCACCTGCCCCGGTGCCAGCGCGGGGGTCTCGGTGCTCACCAGCTTGAAGTTGCTGGCGGCCGCCTCGCCCGCCGGGCGGTTGTCGAGGTGGATTTGAAGGTTGATGGGCATGAAGTCTCCGGGTCAAGAGTCAGTCTGTGGCAATGGTTTGCAGCGCGTTCACGCTCTTGGGGCCGGTCACCAGCCTGCGCACGAACTTGAAGGTGCCGGTGGCGTGGGCGCAGGCCTTGCCCTGCGCGTCGAACACCGTGCCCTCGGTGAACGCCATGGTGGCGGTGCGGTGCATCAGGTGCCCGCGCGCCGTGAGCAGGCCGCGCGCGGGCTGCATGAAGCTGGTTTTCATCTCGATGGTGACCGCGCCCATGTCCTTTTGCACGCTGCGCGCCGCCACCGCCATGGTCACGTCGAGCAGCGTCATGAGGGCGCCGCCGTGGGTCACCGCAAAAGAGTTCAGGTGCTCGGCGCGCGGGTCATAGACAATTTCGGAGCGCCCGTCGGCAAACACCGTGAGCTCGAAGCCAAGATGCTCCACAAAGGGAATCGACACACCAAATTCCATGCTTCAGCCTCCAACAACCGCGCTGACACCACCGTCCACCGCCAGCCACTGGCCGGTGATGTGCTTGCCCGCCGCGCTGGCAAACAGCAGGGTGACACCCTTCAGGTCCTCGTCGTCGCCCAGGCGCCTCAGCGGCGCGGCGGCCGCCAGCTTGTCGGCCCCAAAAGCGGCAATCGTGCCAGCAGTCATCTTGCTGGGAAAAATGCCCGGGCAGATGGCGTTGACGTTGATGCCGTACTGGCCCCACTCGCAGGCCAGCGCCCGCGTGAAATTGATGACCGCGCCCTTGCTGGTGTTGTAGGCCAGGGTGTTCATGCCCGGCGGGCTGCCGCCCAGCCCGGCAATCGAGGCCAGGTTGATGATGCGCCCGCCGCGCCCAATCATGCTGTGCCGGCCCACCAGTTGGCTCAGCAAAAAATAGCCGCGCACGTTCAAGTTCATCACCTTGTCCCAGGCCGCCACCGGGTGGTCTTGCGCCGGGGCGCCCCAGGTGGCACCGGCGTTGTTGATCAGAATGTCGATATCACCCATGCGCTGCAGGGTTTCGGACACCAGCTTTTGCAGGTCGGCCTCCACCGCGCAGTCGGCCGCCACCCAGCGGGCGTCGATGCCGGCATCCTGCAGGTCGGCGCAGGCCACCTCGAGCTCGTCGGCCTTGCGCGCGCACAGCATGATGCGCGCCCCGGCCTCGCCCAGCGCATGCGCCATCTGCAGCCCCAGCCCGCGCGAGCCGCCCGTGATCAGGGCCGTTTGGCCGCTGAGGTCGAAAAGTTGCTGGGTGGTTCGGGTCATGGCAGGCGACGCTGTTGCTAAGCGGCAAATTATGACCGAGTGCCCCGGCCGGCCGCAGTCCGGCAAATTTTGCCAGCGCCCAGCCAGAACGGCAAAAAAACTCCCCTATAATCTGGGGCTTGTTCCTCGATAGCTCAGTTGGTAGAGCGCCGGACTGTTAATCCGTAGGTCCCTGGTTCGAGCCCAGGTCGAGGAGCCAATATACGCCAGTGAATCAAGCCCTTACGAGAAATCGTAAGGGCTTTTTTTACGTCCAGGTCTGGTCAATGCGTGCCGTTTGGGTTCTGCATTGGTTCGGTTGGGGCATCGGGGGGTATGGTGGGAGGCAATTTGCAGCTACGGTGGCGCGATTGCGATCTTCCGATACACCATTTCCATGGGCAGGCCCTTCCCATCCCGTGCAGGCGTACCGATCAACTGCCGCAGGCCATCAGTCGCCATTGCAATCCCAGTTAAGCAGCCGACCAAGGCATCCAGCACATCATCGCGTTGGACATCCTTTCGCATCGTCTCACCGATCACCCCCTGATACAAGCAGATCATGCTATCAAAGTCGACCTGGATACCAAATCACACCTTTGAACCCCGCCCTATGGCACGCTAACGACGCCTTATAACTATTCCAATCGCCTTCAACGCCGGAACCAACGACTACAAGCTGAGACTTTCGATCGTCAGGGAGTTTCGACAAATCGAAGGTATCGTTGCCGCTGATCCGATAACGATTGGTATCAAGTCCTTTGTAAGGAATATTGACAGAACCGTCAATATTGTTTTTTGCAAATTCAGCAGCATCCCGGACATCGATGACGAAAGCACTGCCCTCAACAGCTTGAAGCATTTCGACTTTGGAGGCGGGGTAGATGTCGAAGTTGTATTCTTGGGGCGTGTCCACAATTTCAATCCATGGTGCATCAGCAAACTCCTTCCCCTTGATGGAGAGCATAGAAGTGGAAACCAGGTATCTATGGAACTCTGTGCATTTCTTAGTTCGATTGCTGATCTTGCCGTCATCATATCCAACGATCCTCTTTTTGCGTTCAACAGGGTCTGTTGTACAAAAAAAACCATCAGAAAAACTGCCTTTGACTGACGGATCGCCAGTCGCCTCATTCAAAGAAGGATCGATATTTTGCTGAACCAGCATGGTCGATGATCCGTCTGGGACCAAGGTCGGTACGAACATATTCATTGGCCTGCCGGAGTACTTCGCTGCTCGGTAACCGATCTGCAATCCGAGGAGCCTGGTGGCCCTGACTATGGCGATTCTAAGTTCGTCGGATTCCTCGGAACTTTGCCAACGTTTCCTTGTCTTAATATCTGCTTCAGCATTCTTTCTGGCCTCTTCGTAGCCGCCTCCTTCCTTATTCAATGTCATGGAGACATAAACACCCACAGCGCCATTCTTCTTCGTTCCAATCACCCCGCCACTAGGAATCGCCAGCATCTCAACAAGCTCAATCTCCGAAAAATTGAATCCAAGTGAAAGGTAGTTGTCTTTTGATTCCGGTGGAATCAAGGGAGATGGAGCATGGTCACATACGGCTGGCGTGAAGACTAGAGAAAAGTCAGCCACCGTCTCATCATCGAGAAACTCAAACGCCGCCTTGTGGAGTCCCTCAAGGGAAGCTCTTAGTTCAGCTGACGCTTTGGGACCTTTGTATACGTCCGGGCTGAAATGCACCTCGTACTGCTGATTGCGCGCAGTGATTCGATCTTGAATCCGTCCGATAACCTCAGCCCTCTTGGATGCCTCATCAAGCAGTTCCTTAACAATTTTCTTTGACAGTTTCTTCTTAGGTGTTTTCGTGAGCGTTTTTTGCGCAGTCACCTGCTTGATCAGGCTCTGGATGTTAGTCTTTTTAAGCTCTCCAAATTCACAAGTGTCAACTACCACATTGTTGCTCCCTCTTGGGTAGCCCTCGAATTCCTCTTTCGGGAGACTGACCGTGAATCGTTCGCCAAGTTGACTTGCCTCAGCAGTAAAGCCAACGCCATCCAGAGACGGCTCCATTTTTTCGCCTTTTTCTCGCCATTCGACAAGCCACTGTAAAACAGATTGATGGTTCACATCAAGTTTTGTGAATTCCGCCAATGCGGCTTTTGTTTTTTTGTTGTCACCGTAGAATTCACGACGGTACATGTCGAAGACGACTCGGCGCAGTTTTCGTTCGAGCACGGGGGAGGAAAACTTAAGATCGTCAGTCAAAACCTCGATTACACGGCCATCTTTGTGATCAAGGTGGGCCCAGGCATAAATACAAAGCTCTTCTTTTGGACGATGAACGACACAACCCCATTGAGTATCGTGCTCCGGGAATGTTCCGGACATGGAGTCCTTGTGAATGAATACGGCAAATGACAGCAAATTTTTATTCTTCCCTGACTCATGGCTTTCGCTTTCACCGTAGCCGTCAAAAATTATTTTTATTCCACACGGCACATCGCCAGAATCTTCGCCTGGAGAGATGTCATACTTATTCATCGTGGACTCAAAATCACCGACCCATCCCTCGATAATTTTGTCAAAGCTAATTGGTATATGCATGGATGCCTCCTGTGAACAGTCTGAGAAATATTTATTTTTTAGCAGGTTTATTGATTAATCTATATTTCCTCAAATGCCGCATCAAAGGCAATTTTAGTAAGCGCGACTAATGCCTTCTCAACCGGAATATTCAATTGATCCCTCACATTAAAAAGGGCAATTGTTTTAGATTGCTCAAATAAATCTATTAACTCAACGTCATGAGGATCAATAAATTCGCCACGTCGGAACTCATCCATTGTCATCTTTTGTGGACGGCTAAAACTTATCTCAATGACTGTATTAGATGTTCTCCCATCGCAACGAAGGGTGAATATTCTACCTTTCAAATTTCGGATTTCGAAACCAACTGTTTCAATCATATTTTGTGTTAAAAATCCAACGTATCTCAATTTTGACGATCGATAATTTATTACAACTGATTCTTGAAGACTGAGTTGACAGTCACGCACAGTCTTGTTTATAAGACCAATTAGAAGCACAGCAAATGACCGCCCCTTCAGTATCCTCGCAGGCCACATATCCCAAAATACTTCTGCTGCTTCATTAACTAACATTCCACTGTCAGTTTTATCCTTAACGCTTCCAAAATTTTCCGGATGAAACCCGTTTCGAATGAACCTCATCATTGATCGAATCAAGAGATTTGAATGGCTAGATGCTGGATCAATCAGACCCGATTGTTCTTTGTGCAGAATTTCTTCTGCTATCTCGGCGATATATCCAATCGTACTAGATAAGTCATCCACGGTTGCTTGATGGTTTGATACAGGACAATCGAGCCAAGCGTACGAAGCAATTAAATCATTGGGGTGTTTACTCTTTAATTGATTAAACTCTAAATTTAGTTCAGACCATAATGGTTCACTCCTGCCGCTGCGCAACAGCTTTGGAGTTAGATAGACAAAAATAATCGGTTCATTTTTGTCGAAAGTTTCTCTTAGATATTTATATTCATCGACTAATTGATTTTTATCAGAAGCACTTTCTTTATAAATTTTATTTTCTATAGCAACCACTAATCGTATATTGTTATTTGAGTCTATTATTCGAATAATTAGATCGATCGTACGAGCTTTTTCCATCTTTTCATCATTTAAACCTAAAAACGTCTCCTCTAATTCAATTTCTATTGCACCTGCACGACCGATGAGTTCTTGAACTCCATCTCCCCTACTAGTCAGACCTGGGAAAACTCCATTACCTATCAATTCTTTCAACTGTTTTTCCAATGGACGTAGGAATTCAACCATTGTTGACCGTCCATAACCGTGGGATGCCGTTGGATCAAGAATGAAGCCGAGAATTGAACTCATGTTCGTTTCAGTTATCCGGCCATTTCCATAACAGAAAATATCAAAAATATTCATATGTTGCTCAATTTACGGCTCAACCAATCCGATCATAAAAATTACGCATTTGTCGGACCAACAAATTCTCGCCATGCCTCATAAATCATTACCATGGCTAATGTATCCAGTTCACAATAGCGAAGCAATGCTGCCTCGGTACTCATACGATCTTCTATTGAAATAGTATCAAACTGCAGCCGAGCAAATGCCGTTGTCGCGGCACCGCCTTCGGCAATTGCGAAATAACTTTCTGATTCCATATTTTCAACTATCTCTTGCGGTATGTCACTGAAGACAGACGGTAATAGTTTGTACGGATTTTCTGCGCAGTTGCCAGACTGCTTCCACCAAACCTGATCTGTGAAATTTAGGCTAGGTATACCTGCTAGATTTCCATAAATCGGCTGCGAATAACGGTCTCGCAAGTAGGTAGATGACTGCAGGACGGCAGGTAGTACTTTTTTGATTGAGGAACTTCCCTTGGTTGACGGGTGGAAGAAGGCTGACTCTGCCAAGTTACATAAATCGACCATGGCGCGCTTCCCTTTGTGTAAAATTAATTTACCTTTGTTGAGGATGGTCAACTCAAGGACAGTTGCCCTTATTTGGTCAGCATCCTGAGGAGGAGATGGGTCATCTTCTAATTCTTCGAGGATTGCGTTCAATGTCGTGTTCTCGTGTGGTGACCACATGAATACTGTGCCGTGATTCCCAATAGCCTTTTGCAGTTCCCGCACGAATTGGTAATTTGGTCTGACACCGGGCGTGGTGCTCAAGAACTGACTTTTATGCGCCACACTACCGTCGGCTTGCACCTCGTGGTGTGAGAACTGAAATGCTATATTGGCGTAGGGTCGTTGTCCTGAAAAAAAAGGAATTGGTACACGGGCTGTCTCAAAGTCAATGAAGTGCAAGGGAAACTTCCACGTTGCCATTTCTCGGGCCATAAGTTCCCGGTCTAAATAGAAGTCTTTGCCTCCTGGCCACTTGCCCGACACTTGCATCCACTGTCGCTGGCTCGGGCTAAGGCCTTCATCATCCTCTGCGTACTTCAAATGTGCCTTCGTTACAGCATCCAATCTGTACACCTGACTATCTATCAATGCCTGCTTGTGCTTAAAGTTCCATATGTCGAGGACGGTACCCTGCTCAATCTGCGCGTCAGTCCAACCCAAGGCTTGACGCCAGCACTCGTGCATTCCACTCTGGAGTTCGGATGTTCCTGGAACCGCTCGAAATTCGCACTTTGCACAATGCGCGCCGATAGTCGGAATGATCTTTTTGTCGCTCTGATAATGATCAGCCCACGTCTGTGAGAGTTGCGCCACGGTGCCGGTAGTGCCAGGAGACTTGATCGGTTTCGTGAGAATTACATCGACTAGATCGTCAACATTGACACAAGTCAGAATTGGCTCGCCGATGTTGCTCGAATTCGTGCCGTCCTCAACCCGAACACTGGAGCGACCATCCTTGTCCTGGCAGATCTTGAATTTCTGGTGCAGTCCATCCACGGTGCATGCCTTGGACTTGTCGGCCAACATCAGAAAGCTTTTGATTTTCAAGTCGGGAAATGCCAGACTCATGACGTGTCGCTGGAAGGCCACGTCCTGCAAGTATGGAAGCATACCCGAATTGATGCCGCCGCTCTTTTGTCGAAACGCAAGCGGATCATTCGAGTCGAACGATTTAGCCTTGACCTCTATAAGTTCAATTTGGTCACCTGATTTGCGCAGTACATCAACACGTGCGAACAACCCCCCATGACGGATCGCTGCCTCGAATAAGATGACTTCGTCCTGTTGCAGCAGTTTTTGGGTCTCCCTAACTGCTTCTTCATGAACGCTCGACTCAATTTCGTAACCACCCGGGTACATGAGTTTTGCGAGTTCACCGACCTGAAAGCCCCCCTGTGCTAACGCCATCAAGAAATCATTCTGCTGATTGGCGTCAGCATAGATTTTTGGTTTACCCGTGTAATAAAGTTTTGTTGGGCATTCAATTGCCATCTTAAAACGGGTCTTCGTCAGATAGCGCGGCATTGGTGCTAGGTTCACAACATCTTCCTTCAGTAAGAGAGCTTGGTTTGTTAAAAAAATGTAGCGCCTACTTACCAAAATCTTTGTTCAACACTCTGCGAGCGACTAGCCCCTTACTGCAGCGGATATTGAATAGATTTATTTCAGATGTACGGCCATTAATTCGGTTAACTCAAACATGGATACCTGCGATTTACCAAATACTGAAAAAAGTGCAGCGTCGGTGTTTACTATATTTTTATCAACGGAGTCTTGCAGTTTATTCAGCTTGACATGGGCCCACAGCTTGCTAAGAGCCTCCGTGCGTAGTAGCGGACCGGTCCCGACAACTACGGCAAGCTCAGCACTAGGTACGAGCAGCCGAGTTAAAGAGTCTTCGCTAATAGTCGGATCGACTTCTGCTTTATATATTTTGTACGACTCTTTGCGGTTAGCATGGACGACGTTGATAGCGAGCCAATCATCTGCACCCTTGCTGACGAAGCGGTCTATTAACCAAGTTAAGTCTTGATGGAAGTCACCTTCAAAGTCCATCTGGTCCAGTGCATTTTCTTCGCTGCATTTTTTATCGCCGTAGAAGGTTGCCCAATGTTTAGAGCTTGGCATTTTCATTTCAGTTTCCCTTTTCAATATTCGATTGCCATAGGGTGCATACATTGCACTTCTGGGCTCCACGGTCAGAGTTAAGGTTTACATGTGGCATTCTATGGTAGCTCGACTGGCGACTTGGGAGTTGCATCGAATTCTGCCTCAAGCCCAGCCTGCGGGTCGCGGTAGGCCGTAACGGAATAGCCACTCGCCTTGATACTGCCCTTGAGATCCACTTGGCGCTGCCGGTCCTGTGTGGATGCTGGCACAAAGTCACCGCCCTTGGCGCGGGCGTAGCCGGGGGAGCGGCAGTAAAAGAAGGCCCTGTCTTTCATGCGGCGGTTGTTGACTACGCCATGCAGGATTTCCAGTTCGGTGACGCTTTTTCCACCCAGGTGTTTCTTCAACCAAGGTTGGCGCTCTAATAAATCTGGAGCGAAACCCTCTGACGGCGGGATCCAGCCGTAGCGCTCACCCATCATGCCGATAAAGTAGGGCCGCGCTCGATCGATCTCGGCGAGGCAAATCGGCAGCACCTCGCCGCGCTCGGCCTGCTCCACCGTGATGCCCCAACGCAGATCCACGTCTATCAACTCGACGAAGCGATCTTTCAGGTGGTCACGTAAAGCGGGAAACACCCGCTCCACCAGCAGGTCACGTTCTTCGCCGAAGTCCCGGAAGGAACTGGAGAGAAAGATTCGGACGGTGCGGGTGGTCAGTGACATGGGTTTGGGCTTCTTAAGGCAATCAGGTCCAGTTTCAAAACAGTAGAGGAAGTCAGGCTAGGTGCCGCACAATCTCAATCCGACTGGCACCAAGGCGACGATTTGGCGTAGCCGCTGGGGCAAGAGCTGCTGACGAAGGCGTGACAGGCGTCGGGGTCGGCGATGCAGAACGACCCACTGCTCGCGTACTTATTCGGGCAACTGCTGGTGGACGATGGCCTGATAAGCACGGCGCGGGCCGATAACCCGCTGGGCGTGCACAGGCTACCGGACGTGGAATAGCCAAACGGGCAAGAGTCACGGATCGACCCCTTGTCGAAAGCTACTGCGACCGGGGCAGGCCTTCGGCAGGCGGCTGACGCATCCACGACCAAACACATGGCAATGGCAAGTGCAGAGGCGACTGTGGCAGTCATGCTGCGAATCGGTAAGGGGAAGTACTTTTTCATAATGTTGACCGGTTAGTTCAAAATTGACCGCTACAGCTACATTTCTAACTGCTGAGTAATTGTGAATTTTGCGAGTTCAAAATCAGCCAAGCCAGGTTCGGATTTCAGAAACTTGGCTCTGCTCCAGGCCCCTGCTTCCCTCGCACCAAATCAATTCAGGGCAGTGGTTGGGAAACTCGAATCGACTGTCATCAAGTGCGCGCCAGTTCGATATTTTTCTGGCAAAAACAAACGATTGAATTTCGTGCCATCTGGCGTGTCGTCCGATGAAAGCATCTCCAGTGATGCCATTAAGTTTGCCTCGGATATTTCGCGGGAAAAGGCATTCTATTTCTCCGTAAGTTGACTGGAATCGCCAACTTGAAGAGACGACGATCATGACGTTGGCATTGCCGATTGCATCGAGAAGCAGGGGCATATTGCAGAAGTAGTTGGCAGGTTTGGCGTGGCTAGGGTGAAGGACCCCATCAAAGTCAAGGAATAAGGTCGGACAGGATGTCGATCGAATTGTCATTTAGGCAAATGTCATCTGGCGAGCAGCATCCATTTAAGGCGCTGCCTCGCCTATTTCTGTTCTCGGTACAAATTCAATTGTGCTGTCTTTCGGGACGACATAGTAGGCTGTGTCTCGCAACGGACCGCAGGCCATGCCACAGCTGACTACCTCAATGGCTTTGTATGGACCCGGAAAATTGACGATCATTTCCTCCATATCCAAGGCGTCGCTGTTATCAGCATAGAACTGCATCCATTCATCGTTCAACTCGCCGCCGATGGCGCATTCTTCAGGTTGAATGCTTAGAAAAACACTAATCACAAACGTGTCATTTATGTAGTCAGTTAAGTCCTCGTCCTGAAAGTTAATCTCGATCCCAGAGATCGGACATCGAATGCCTGAATGCGCGTCGATATCGAACTGAATTATTTCCATGGCGTAATCTTTCAAATCAGGTTGCAAGTTGCCTAAAACGTCTCCGCCCAATGTTCCCAGAAACCTGGCGCATCATGGAAGGCATTTGCCATAGATTGCTCCTGTGAATAGTACAGAAACCAAACGCCCGGAATTCGCGGATGTCCATCGTGAGTCTCAAAGACCACCTCCAAAAGTTGAAAGGCTGGCGAAGACTTGTCAAATTGTAGGTCGATATACAGTTGACCACGGTAAGCCTGCATGCAACTCAAGTTAGCGGGTTCGGCACATGGTCTCCAGCCGATTCCGCTTGCATCGAGCCATTCAATAATCTTGCGCCGCGCAGGCAGATGCTCCCAATCCAAGGCATCTTGAATAGCCATCGTCGCCATATCCCTTTGAACGTCTTTTGGACGGTCGTGAAATTCGACGTAAATCACATCGCGCTTCGTTTTGCGCGCGATCGCATCAATATGCTCGATCCTCATGATCATGAGCTATTCACCCTCAGCCTTTGTAACTGGTCGCTTAGCTTTGACTTTGAAATCTGACCGCATCACCGCACGAAATTCCTTCAAGAGGATGTTTATATCTGGCAAAGTTGCCGCAAATTTGACCAAATGCTTCACGTCGCCCGGTTCCGTGAACAGCAGAAAGTTGACGTACGGGTGAGAAATATAATTTTTTCGAAAAGACATGAACTCAACATTGCCACTGACCTTAAACGGCGCCGGCAATTTCGGACTGAAACCTGGTGTGTAAATGGGTTCCAAGTTGAATTCAAGTTCGTCTTCACGTACCGTCACGCAAGTCAGTTTTACCAGCACAATGCGACTGCTGTCTTTGTAGATGAACTCCTTGCCCACTCTCGCCAAAAGTTTCTGTAGGTGATAGGTGAAATTGGCCATGGTCTTGTTCGGTTTTGGTTATCAGGATTGAAATGAGACGTAGGGCTTACCGGCCAAACTCCTGGCCAGTTGACACAATGTCAAAGAGTCGACCGCGCCATATCGGCTGATGGAAGAAGCGACTCGCTGGCATTCAACTTCTGCTGATACTCCACGTTTTGCGCGCAGCATCAGGACTTTTTGGTAGATAAAAAAGATATTCATCGCTGATGAAATTGGCTGACTGTGGGGTGCGCCGATACATTTCCCGGTGACAACATTCATGAGAATTTTCCCTTGACTTCCCAAGAACCCGTGAAGTGCTTGTATCCCCGCAGCTGCATAGAGTGGGCAGGGCAGGTTGCGCAGGCGCCTTCAACGCCTGGATCACGGCTTTGAGCTCGCTGACATCAGGCATATCCAGGAACGAGTCTTGTTGTGATTTTCTGACCGCTGCATTTTTTGATGCAATCGGCAGGACTGCGATGACTGGTTGCTGCTTGCCTTTGACTGGACGTTGCGATAGCACGCGATTGATGACGGAATTTGCAGTGTTGATTGATTTCATGACGAGACTCCTTTTATCATGATTAGTTTCGGAAGTATTTGCTGTAAGCGTGGGAAGATGAGAAAAGCCGCATTTGGCGATCATGTGCTGCCTGTAAAGGAGTCGCTTTTTAACTTAAGAAGATCGGCCAAAATTTTGCGGCTGGTTCTCGTGGATGGATGCATAGGCCCCAGCATTTTTTCGGCAACCGCCAATGCACGGCGCGACAGTGGCTCTGCGGCATCGTAGTTGCCTTTGACTTTAAGTATCAAGGCCAGATTGTTGAGCGCTCTGCCGGTACTGGGGTGCTCTGACCCCAGCGCCTTTTCTGCAATTTCCAGTGCACGGCGAGCCAGTGGTTCGGCCGCCTCGTAGTCTCCTTTGGCTCTAAGCAGCACGGCCAGATTATTGAGGCTAGTGCCGGTATCTGGATGTGCCGCTCCCTGCGCATTTTCCGTAATCGCCAATGCACGGCGATACAGCGACTCCGCCGCGTCATGGTCACCTTTGGCTTTAAGCAGCAAGGCAAGCGTGTTGAGATGCCTGCCGGTACTCGGATGCTCTGACCCCTGCGTTTTTTCTACAATTGCCAACGCACGACGAGCCAGCGACTCTGCCTCTTCGTAGTTTCCTTTGACCCGAAGCAGTCCGGCCAGATTGTTGAGGCTCGTACCGGTATCGGAATGTTCTGATCCGTGAGCTTTTTCTGCAATCGCCAATGCACGTCGATACAGCGGCTCGGCCGATTCGTAGTCTCCTTGGGCCTTAAGCACCAAAGCCAGATTATTGAGATCCCGTCCGGTATCGGGATGCTCTGACCCAAGACATTTCTCAGAAATAGCCAACGCACTACGATGCAGATACGCAGCCTCTTTGTAGTTGGCGATGGCTCTAAGAGATGTCCCGAGTGCATCCATGCTTTCAGCAGTATCAATATGGACTTCGCCAAAAGCCTGCATAGAGAGCGCCAGATGCCGCCGACGCAACGTCACTGCTTCTTGGTAGCGAAAGCGCTCGCTCAAGAACTCCGCACACTCCTCCAACGCATTCCAGTTATTCCACTTTTGTGTGCTCGGAAGCAAGATTGCCAGCCACGCAAGGACTTGCCGCTGCCACTTCGATTCATCAAATCTCTCGTATTCACACCACAGGAAACCACCTAGCTCTGATGCACCCGTGGCGTAGGCACAATGCGTTGCGCTGTGGGTGGCGTCCCTTGGCCAGTTTGAGACGACTAGGTGTAACGCTCCAAGCCCACTGTCCTGATCGAGCATCCCCTGAACCAGACTCGGTAGTAACGGTTCCGAGGCCAGCAAGTGCAAAAGTGGCTCCAGTTTTTCACACTGTTCACAGAAGTACTTGCTTCTATTCTTGCTAAACACGGCCGGCTCACCGCATCTTGGGCAGGGTGCGTTATGGTTCAAAGTATCCATCCTGGCAGGGGCTCCATCTCAACATCGCCTAACTCAATCTCTTTACCTTCGCAGCGTAGCGTTGCCCATTGGTCGCTCAGTGATACATGAATGATGAGTTCAAAACCCGGGGGTAAACAATCCTCAGCAAAATGCGCAACATTGACTGGCCCCATCCATTCGTTAACTTGCTGTACCTGCTCTGGCGAAAGAGTTATACATACCTTGCGGTTGGTTGAAGCTTTCATGGTGCTCGAAGGTTTTGGTGATATGAATTTCAATGATTCTTGGTCGCTTTTACTTGTTGTCATCAACGTCTCCCAGGTGGGTTATCGCACCATCTTGGCAAAGATCTTCTCCAGTCATCATAAGCACAAATTTAGGCCGCCGCAAGAAAGCCAATGGGGCGGCTGGTGGCAAGATGCTTGTGCTTGATTTCTTGCGTCAGGCGGTCGATGAAGTCTTGTGCACTGCGCACCGGAAGCAATTGTGTCTGGCGCAACACATTGGCAAAATCTCCAGGCGTGAGCTTGTCCAGCGACAACAGTGCTTGTTTCGCCAGCTCATCGCATTCAATGCCCAAAACTTGGCAGGCATCGGTCAAAAGCGGTGTGCATTGTTTGGCCTTGAGATATCCAAAACAAATCTTTGCGTCGAAGCGGCGCATGCTGGCTGCATCGATCTGATTCATCAAATTGGTGGTTGCAAAAAAGATGCCTTGAAATGCTTCAATTTGAGTTAGCATTTCGTTCACGGCAGTGATTTCCCAGCTCTGGCGGGCCTGTTCACGGGAACGCAAGAAGCTGTCAGCCTCATCCAGAATCAGAACGGCCTTGTCATCTTGTGCGCGACGGAACATCTCGGCCATGCGTGCTTCAGTTTCACCACGGTAAGGGCTCAGAATATCCGAAGCGCGCTGGAGCATCGGTGGGAGTCCTAGTTGTTCAGCAACATGGACAGCAAAAGCAGATTTGCCGGTGCCAGATGGGCCATACAGACAAAGACGTCCTTCTCCGCCGGATCGAAGACCCTCCACGACTTGCGCCAGATCACAGTCGGCATTCGCAAAATTAAACTGGTACGCCATGCGACCAGCCAGGGAAGGTTTGTGGCGCAAGGTGCAAGATTGAGCGGTCATCGCACTCTCTATCACTTCGTCAAGCAAACCCTCAATCGGTGTGGCTACACCAGCAGTCTGCATATCGCCGGCAACCTTTGCCGCACGCGCCATCATGGCTGGAGCCAAAGATTCATTGGCGGCCATGCTTTCGCACCAGGAATTAGAAACGCCCAACACGGCCACGTGGTCAGCCAGCATGGTGGCACGAATGCGCGCTGGTGGAATGTCCAGGTGCAGGTGGTAATCGAATCGACGCAGGTGCGCCGGATCAAGAAAGTGGATGTTGTTTGAAATCCAAATAGCTGGCACCTGGTTCTGCTCTAACAGTTGGTTGATCCAGCCCTTTTTTCCAGAGGGGTTGCCGCGACATGAATGAAAAATGTCATCATCGTCGCTGCCATTCAAATTGATGTCTTCGATTTCATCAAACACGATCAGTGTGTTTTTGCGAACAGCGAGAATCTTTTGCGACAGGCAGTAAGAGCCCAGACGGCGCGGCCCGGCAATCCGGTCGCCATCAGCATCTTCAACTGCAACTTGGAAAAGCTCTGCACCCAAGGCCCGAGACAGTGTGCGAGTGAATTCTGTTTTTCCGGTACCGGGAGGACCGTAAACCAGAACGTTGACACCTTTCTTGCCGTACTCAAGCGCGTGGCGAAGATACATCTGCAAATGATGCATCTTGAGCTTGATGTGGTCGAAGCGTTCTGCCCCAAGACTGGCCTGAGGTGCAACGATGAAGTTGTCGGCAAAAAGGTCAAACTGATTTTCGTGCGCGACCATCATCCGATCAGACAAGCCCTGAATCAACTCGACCTTGTTTGAAAATGGATAATTCTGGCTACCATCGATTCTTACCAAGCCCGCGCGAGATAGCCCGGAGTTTGTGGCGAATGCCTTGCTTACCTCGTCAACAGACAATTCAAGCAGCACCGACAAGACGCTATAAACCCGTGTGTTGTTGAGCTCGCCGAGAGTGTCCATTGCCTGATGGAGATAAACGCTTTGACGCAAGAGTACGCAAAAAAGCAACACGTTCTGCTCGTTCGTGGTCAACCCGACTTGTTCAGCCAGCCAGTGCACGTTAGCAATCAAGGGACTGTCATGAGGCAGCGCAAGCTCTTGTCCCAATATGGCGCGATGTTTGGCTCTAAGAGCCGCCAGCACATCGTTCTGGCAATACTCGTCTTCAGCGTTGATGGACACTCCTAGATATGTGATTAACCCAGGCTCGGAGCAGTGCCCATCCATGACAACGGACTGGTAACCACCGAGATCGACCAAGGCGCGCAAGGCCCACTTCTGGCAGTGCAGAACCAGATCGGACTCAAGAACCTCACAGACAGGTTGAGTTTGAGAATTTGCAAAGGAAACAGGGATACGACGACGCGACATGGCGTGGATCTCCAAATTGACCCCTTCATGGAAGTCCGTAAAAGTTAAAAAAAGAACCCGGAAGGGGCCGGAGTCAGCTACTCAAGGTAGTGATGATTAAGGGGGCGTGATCGTGTTGAGGTCGAAAAACGAATGTGCAGTCCAAACATGGAATCAAAGCGAATTGCGAAATGGTTCTGCACAGCTGTTTTCCGGTTGAAATATTCGTTTGATCAGGCTGCATTGTAAAAAATAGCGGTATTTATTGTCAAATTTCGAGCTTCATCGCGATCGAAGTCAGCCCCAATTGAAGTTAACGATTGGCACGCTAGTCTCCCGAACCATTGGCATTTACATGCCTTCGATAGACAGGAATCGCCGGTCACGACAAACCGGAATGACCGTCACGATCGATCGGAGTGCCTAGAGCTTTTTGTTCTCATTGGCGTGGACATTTTTATCCGACTCGTGATGTTGACTCGATTGCATGAGATTCGACTAATTTGAATCGCTCCGGAATGATCTGACTCCCAGAAGTTGGACAAACCGGCGCGTGTCAAGCTACTTGTCGCCTCATTCATGCGGCCAACCGCTGAATATCGTTGCAACCCAAATGCGCCTTGATGACGCAGTCACGTTCGAGGTTGAGAGTGACCGCACCAATCGGCGACCAGTTGCGTGTGTCTCTTGACCAGCACGCTGGGTTCTTCTGGCGCGCCTGCAAGTACAGCGCGTGGCTGACTTCATGCTGTCATGTCGGTGCGTCTCACTTTGCTGACCGCCTTGCTCGCGTGGTCATAACGGCCATTGCACTGTCCCGGCGGGGTCGACGCGGACGCATGGCTTGAGCCACGTTCATGCACCCCAAAGTAGCCAGCAAAGCTGTCACTCATTGAGGATGGCGGGGTGACTTGCCATGGGCATTGCATGTCCAAGGTTGCAGTCCCTTCCAGGCCGCTCGGTTCGGTTTTCATCAATAGTGGGCATGCCATTGCCGACACCCAATTTCTATCCATTAGCAGAACCCCGTAGCTTTATCGCTACCTGACCACCAGCAATCATCACTTTCATTGACGCCGCAGCCGCAAGGCCCAAACGTCACCACCCTTCGAGCGCCATCGGTTCACAGCCCTTGGCGCTTTTCCGTTTCCGCAATAACAACTGCTGGGAAGCAGTCAATAAGCCTGACGGCTACAACAAGCCTATTTGACGACATTACGTGGGCAAAAAACTGGAAACGTCGTAGGCCTGGGCATGCCTTATTTGGCCCCTCGCAGCACCCTTAGTCCTTGTGGCTTTGGGTGCTTTTTTTTTCGTCTATTCACCCTGGAGATCCACATGCCAGCCATTACCAACAACTTCCTGCCGCCCTGCCGAAACAGAAATCGTCACATGCGAGTCGTGTATCCGCGCCAGCAACCCACATTGGAGGCCAATAAATGCAAGTAATTCGTGACCCTCTTGAGGCCACCGATATTGCTGATCCAGAACTGCGAACACTGGTGCAGAAAACCATTGCCGCCCTGAGCGAGGACTATCCATACGACCCTGATGTGTTGGGTTATTTCGTCATCGTGCAACCCGGTGACAGCCTTGCCACCATCAATGCGCAGATCGGATTCGACATCCTGGCCAACAGGTGGACCGGCATCCGTTACGACCAACCTGGCTACACCCAATCATTCGAAGTGCTGGATGAACATGCCGGGTACTTTGAAATGGTGTTTGTGCTGGGTGACGATGGCTACGGCATTGAAGTGTTCATCCCGAAGACCGAGGGCATCGATCCTGATCTGCATGCCATGTGCCAACGGTATGCCGTCGCTGCCAATGCCAACGGTATCTGACCATGGCGCGTCGTAACTCAAACAGCAAAGTATCACTGTCTGATGTGTTGCCCATCTGGACCACGGAGCATTCCGATACGGTCAATCTGGTGGCAGCCTCGATCTTTTGGGGCCATGGCATCACAGATGTTTCGAGCTACTACCAGAAGCTGCGTATTCCGATCGGCATCTGCGTCATCTTGGGTGCCTTGTTCTATGCATCAAGTTATGGCCTCACGGGATTCATTCTTGGCGGCTTGGCTGGCTTTGCCGCACCGGCTGTGGTGCTCTGGCTGGGCGTGGTGCTTGTCGGAATCGTCATCTATCTGGCCGCCTATCTCGCCGCCTGGGCCGTGATTCTTTATGGCCTGTGGTGGTTGGTGTCGTTCGTGTTTAGCTGAACACTAATAACGGCTTGAAGACATTTATCCATAAGTATTTCGTGCTTCGCTATTCATAGCATCTTATATAGATATAACCTATCAATATATCTTTTTCAATAGTATTTAAACAACCAAAGGAAATCACCATGAATACCGAACTCAATACCGAACCAGTTGACACCGTTCGCGTCATCAAGACTGCCAATTGCCCTTCCCTGTCTGAGCGCTCAACGCTGACCTACAAGATCGGATGCGATCCGGATATCCAGTTCCGTGTCTGTGGCAACACAGGTGGCGGCTTCTTCAACGACGAATGGGTGCCGCTGAGTGCCATCCAGAAGGTGATCAACAAGATGCCTAAAGGGGTGGCGGTCACATCGTCCACGTTCGGTTCCATCTTCGCTGGCAAGAGCAACAACACCTCTGGCTTTCTGCTGGCGGTTATGAAGCACGTTGGCCTGGCGAAGCCTCTGGCGGACTCAGTGCGTGGCTATGAGTTTCTGGACACCACCGAGTTCATTGCCGAGATGGATGCATTGATTGCTGCACTGCCTGAGTTGGTGATGGCGGAGGCAGTCGATGCAGCGCCCGTCAGCAAGAAGTCGCCCATCAAGGGCAAGGCCATAAAGCCCTGAAATTCACCCAGCGAGTTGAAATCCGCAGGTCCCTCGTGTTTGTCACCTGTCATACAGGAAGGCAGACAGGCGTGTGAATTTTCTGGCGGCGCAATACCGAGCCAATACCGACCCGGATTTCACTTCATCACCCTAGGAGGTCAATGGTTCCCATCGTCTCGACCCTGATAGCCGTCAGCCTGCTTGGCCTGATGTTCAACAGCACCCGCTGGATGGGCATTGCCGCCATGGCCGTGCTGACGTTTTTGTATCCGTTCCCGTCATTGATCGCCCTGGCCATAGGGGCGGTCGTCTATTTTTACAACCGCAAACACTAAAGGAAATTCATCATGCAAGTTGCCAATTTTGTGCTCGATGCCGTCAACACTGTGCTGGACTGGGATATGCCTGACGAGGCTTACCCTGAGGCCGTCAATGCACAGGTCAGTTTGTTGGCTGGACAGGATGGGGATCAGGGCGGCTATGACGTGGACGTAACGTTTCACTGACACTGACACACAAGCTCACACCCATATCCTTCGTTCTCGTTTTCGTTCTTTTCCCCCTCCCCCCGGTACATGTTTAGCAGGCTGCACATCGCAGTAGGCGTAAGCGTGTCCGGGTGGCGGGCAACTCCCTTATTTTTTTCGATTGGATTTTGACCATGAACACAACAAACAATGTATCGAGCCACCTGGTGCCGGAAGCCGATCGACTGGCATTTGTGGATAAGCTGTTTGGCATCAACTTTCCGATGCGGCTGGAGCCTACCGTGTTCGATATGGCTGCTCGACTGGCAGTTGAGTACAACGGTGGCTACTGGGCGTTCTATGCCCTCAGCAATGGGGGCTTTTACATGGCTCCGAGGACGGATACCATCTTTGAAGTCAGTTGTGAGAATGGCTTCGAGGGCAAATTGTCTGCTGATGCATTGGGCATTGCGGCCTGTCTGTATGCGTACAGCCATTTGTCGTTCGGCGAGGGTGCCTTTGCCGAGACAGTGTCACAGCACTATCACTTGCTGCGTGAATACATGATGGGGCACCCGGAGGTGCGGGGCATTTTGGGGGCGATTGACTGAGGCGGCAGGGGGATTGGCGGCAGGGCTGCCAGCATGCCCAACAGGGTCTGGTGATGAGTACCCGGATCAGACCCTTACCGGTCAGCCACGCGGTATCTTCGTGGGTCAAGTCCGCAGCGAAACCGGGCATAGACAATGGGCTGTTTTACAGTAGTCCAATTGCCGACTTGCCGGTTCAGTGCACTGCAAGCCTTTACCCAGTAACATTGATCCAAGAAAAAGCCGCCAGTATGGGACGCCTTACCGGGATTTTGACCGCACCGTCTATGACAAAGTAGCACCTGAATTGGCGCGCCACTCGTCAGACATTAGCGCATTTTTTTCCACGGAATACTCACTCACACCTAAGAAGATTCACAATGTCCCAATCAACGAAGTTGTCGGATGCCGCGAGCAAATTCAGTACGCGCAAGGTCCCGGTATTTGGTACTGTTGCGGAAGAAAGAAGATACCGTCTGGAACGATTGGCAGGGGTTTGCCGAATCTTTGGTCGATTCGGGTTTGCCGAAGGGCTGTTAGGGCACATTACTGTGCGAGATCCTGAGCACGCTGACCTCCTGTGGCAGATCACGCCGGAGCTACTCTACACCGGCTGGGAGAATGTGGAGTTGAGGGTGCGTGGGGCCCTGCTTCACGGAGGAAAATTCAGCGAGTTCGGCGAAAAAGCGACCGCTCGGCGGCTCGATCTGTCGGTGCGTCTGTGCTTCTGATGGATGACTCCCCCCTCCCTGCCTCCCCCCGCAGCGCGCGGCGTTGGCCGGCGATGCTGGCCATGGCCGTTGGCGCGCTGCTGATCGCGTTCTTTGGTTTGCGCGCCTGGAATCAGTTGCAGTTCGAAGCGCGGGTGGATCGCGGCGAGGTGCAGGTCGAAACGCTTCGCGGATGGATGACATTGCCCTACATCGCGCGCACCTATGGCGTGCCCGAATCCGAGCTTCGACGGATATTGGGTGCCCCTGCCACCGGCGATGGACAAAGAAGCCTGCGCGACTGGATTGACGCCACAGGGCGGGACCCGGCAACCGTGCGACGTGCCATCGAGGCCCGGATCCTTGCACGCCGAGCCACGGCGAGTCAGCCCGTGCCATGAGCCTGTCCGACCGCTCCGAAGCGTTGAGCCCGCGGCGCGCAGCGAACAGGATGGGGCAGTGAGCGCCGTCAGCGACCTGTTGTTGACCGGGCTGCTGAACTACGGCAACTGGCTGCTGGGCTGTGTGCTATTCCTGGCCGCCTTGGGGCTGCCGCTGCCGGCCACGATGCTATTGGTGGCGACTGGGGCCTTTGCGCGTCAGGGGGTGATGACTCTGGAGAGCGCAGGCGCTGCGGCGCTCGTCGGCGCTGTGGCGGGTGACACTGGTAGCTATCTCTTGGGCCGGTTCGGCGCGGCGCTGCTGCCGGCGCGGCTGCAAGCTGCGACCGCCGCTTCCAGCGCCGCGCGCTTGTTCACCCGCTGGGGCGCCTGGGCGGTGTTCGTCTCGCGATTTGCGCTCACGCCAGTTGCCCTGCCCGTCAACCTGCTGGCCGGATCCACGCGCCTAGCCTGGGGCCTATACATGACAGCCGTACTGACCGGTGAGGTGGTCTGGATTGCGTTGTTCGGCGGATTGGGTTACCTGTTCGCCGATCGCTGGGAGGCTATCAGTGAACTGGCGGGGGACATGGTCGGCATCCTCCTGGGTATCGCGTTCATCGTGGCGGGCGTGGTAGCGATCACGGTGCGCCATCAGCGGCGACAGTTGGGGGCGAGTCGCTGAGTCGAGCCGTAGCCGAATTTTTCAAGACCTTCACGATCTGGTCATCGACTTTCATTGCGAGGGTCAAACCGACGATGATTCAAGGCCCCTGCGTCAGATCGAGGTGCCTGACCTGGCAATACGGCAGAAGCGCAATCTCTATGAAAGCCGGGCAAGGTTCGTGGATGCCCTCCCGGGGTTCAAAGCCTGTTCCAGGGTGCGATACTGCGGCTCGTGCGGTTGAACGGCCTATCCGTGACTGCCCGCCAAACTGCCGCACAAATTGCCTGGCTCGCGGTCGGCATTGGGCTGGTGGCGGTGGTGAGCAGCCTAGGGCATGCCCACTAGGGCACTTCTACAAAGTGCGATCCACAACTCGCCGCACCACTTCAACAAACAGGCAAACCACCATGTGTGAACTATTCGCAATGTCAACCCGCCTGCCTAGCACCATCACGCTGTCGCTACAGGAGTTTTCACGTCACGGTGGGCAGACCGGCCCGCACAAAGACGGCTGGGGCATTGCCTGGTATGAGCAGGGCGATGTGCATCTGCTGAAAGAGGCCACCTCCGCAGCCGACAGCCGGACCATGCAGTTCATCAAGGACAATCCGTTTCAAAGCGCCCTGGTTCTGTGCCACATCCGCACGGCTACGCAGGGTGATGTGGCCAGCCGCAACTGTCAGCCTTTGCTGCGGGAACTGGGTGGCGTATGGCACAGTTTTGCCCACAACGGCAATCTGAAGGGTTTGCAGGATCAGCCGCACTTCAAGACCGACCGCTTCCTGCCAGTGGGCGAAACCGATTCCGAATATGCGTTCTGCGCCCTGCTGGAGCGAATGCAGTCGCTCTGGCGCGCAGGACAAAGACCAAGCTACGAGGCCCGCCTGTCAGTCGTCCAGGCGTTTGCGGCCGAGCTGCGCACGCTGGGACCGGCTAATTTCCTCTACAGCGATGGCGAGGTGCTGTTTGTCCATGCACACCAACGCCACCAGGCCGACGGCACGATCCGCGCACCGGGACTGTGGAGCCTATCGCGTCACTGCGCCGAGGGCGGCGTATTCGAAGGAGCCGGTTTACATGTT
>JAIPCZ010000019.1 GCA_021737975.1 Polaromonas sp.
GCGGCAGACAAGGGTACAGCCAGTTTTTCCGACTTTGCCAACGGCGTTTCCGCCGACTACGCTTTCTGGCTTGGCGACGCATTTGCCTCGGGCGGCTCGGTCGGTTATGACCACAAAAAGATGGGCATCACCGCGGGCGGCGCCTGGGAATCGGCCAAGCGCCACTTCAGAGCCTTGTCGCACGACATTCAGACCATGCCGTTCACCGTGGTGGGCATTGGCGACATGTCGGGCGACGTGTTTGGTAACGGCATGCTGCTGTCAAGGCAAATCAAGCTGGTGGCCGCGTTCGACCACCGGCACATCTTTCTCGACCCGACGCCCGATGTGGCGCGCAGTTTTGCCGAGCGCGAGCGCCTGTTCAATCTGCCCCGCTCAAGTTGGGACGACTATGACCGCGGCGTTATGTCGGAAGGCGGGGGCATTTACCCGCGCGCGGCCAAGTCGATCCAGCTGTCATCGGCGGCGCGCGAGGTGCTGGGCATCGAGGCGCAGGAATTGTCGCCCAGCGACCTGATCCATGCGTTGCTGCAAGCCCCGGTGGACATGCTCTACAACGGCGGCATCGGCACCTACGTCAAGTCCTCCCAGGAGAGCCATGCGCAGGCGGGCGACAAGGCCAGTGACGCGTTCCGTGTCAATGGCCGGCAACTGCGCTGCAAGGTGCTGGTGGAGGGCGGCAACCTCGGCTGCACCCAACTCGGGCGCATCGAGTTTGCCCAGGCCGGCGGCCTGATCTACACCGACGCCATTGACAACTCGGCCGGGGTGGATTGCTCCGACCACGAGGTCAACATCAAGATTCTGCTGGACCGGGTCGTGGAAGCGGGTGACCTCACGCTCAAGCAGCGCAATGACCTGCTGGCGTCGATGACCGAGGAAGTGGGGCACCTGGTGCTGGCCGACAACTATTACCAGACCCAGGCGCTTGACGTGGCCGGCCACCGGCCCCTGTATGTGCTGGGCGGACAGCAGCGCCTGATCCAGTGGCTCGAAGGGGCGGGGCGCCTGAACCGGGCCATCGAGTTCTTGCCCACCGACGAAGAAATTGGGCGTCGGCGCTCGCTTAATCAGGGTTTGACGGCACCCGAGGGGGCGGTGGTGCTGGCCTACGCAAAAATGTCGGTGTTTGACGATCTGCTGGCCAGCAACTTGCCTGACGATCCCTATTTCACCCGGGTCCTCAAGGCTTATTTTCCGAAGGTGTTGAGCGAGAAGTTTTCCGCAGCCATCGACCAGCACCCGCTCAAGCGCGAAATCATCGCCACCTTTATGGCCAACACCGTGGTGAATCGCAGCGGGGCCACCTTTGTGAATTTTTTGGCGGCCGAGGCCGCGGCCAGCACGGCGGATGTGGTTCGGGCCTACACCCTGGCGCGGGAGATTTTTGATCTGGAACCCTTGTGGGACCAGATCGATGCACTCGACGGCGTTGTCGCCAGCAGCCTGCAACTCGACCTGTTGAGCAAGCTCATCGCCATTGCGCAGCGCGCCTCGCGCTGGATGCTGCGCGCGCGCTCCAAGTCAGCCGATTTGCCGACCCTGATCGCGCGTTACCAGCCCGGCGCACGCGAGTTGCGCGCCAATCTGGAAAACTGGTTGCCCGCCAGCGCCTTGGCCAGTTGGGAACAGGCCACGCAAAAGCTGGAACAGGCGGGGGTGGCTCCGGAATTGGCGCGGAAACTCAGCGCGCTTGAATTCATTTTCCCTGCGCTCGACCTGGTCGATCTGACCGAGCAGGCCAACACCACGCTGGCGCAGGCTGCCCAAACCTATTTTGGTGTCGACAGCGTGCTGGGCTTAAGCGCCTGGCGTGTCCAGATCAACCGCCTGCCCACAGACAGCCTGTGGCAAACGCAGGCCAGGGGCAGCGCGCGCGAAGACGTGTATGCCATTGCCAACCAGATCTGCCTGAGCGTGCTGCAGCGCTTTGAGGGGGTGACCGCCTGGTCTGACGCCAACGCCGCCAGCATTGAGCGCCTGTGCAAATTGCTGCAGACCATCAGCACGCAGGGGGCCGATCTGGCGCCGGTGTCGGTGGCCTTGCGTGAACTGCGCCACCTGGCTTGAATCAGTCGGGGTCAGGGCACGTCGCTTTGCGAGTGGTCTGACCCGCAAGTTTAGCCATCGCTGTTGAACTGCAGTGCCGCCAGCTCGGCGTAAAGGCCGCCTGAAACCAGCAGTTCGGCATGGGTGCCCTGTTCCACCACGCGGCCCTGGTCCAGCACCACGATGCGGTCGGCCTTGACCACGGTGGCCAGCCGGTGCGCAATGACCAGCGTGGTGCGCCCGCGCATGGCAGACTCCAGGGCAGCCTGCACCATGCGTTCACTTTCGGCGTCGAGCGCGCTGGTGGCTTCGTCGAGCAGCAACAGCGGCGGATTTTTCAGCATGGCGCGGGCAATGGCGATGCGCTGGCGTTGTCCGCCACTCAGGCGCACGCCGCGCTCGCCCAAAAAGGTATCGTAGCCCTGGGGCAGGGCGCTGATGAACTCGTCGGCGAAAGCCGCTTGTGCCGCGGTCCTGACATCGGCGTCGCTGGCCTTGGGTTTGCCGTAGCGAATGTTTTCCAGCGCGCTGCTGGAAAAAATCACCGCGTCCTGCGGCACGATGCCAATGCCATGACGCAGGTCGGCCAGTGCCAGCTCACGCGTCGGCACGCCATCCTTGAGGACGCGCCCGGCGCCGGGGTCGTAAAACCGCAGCAGCAGTTGAAACACCGTGCTTTTTCCGGCCCCGCTCGGCCCCACCAGCGCCACGGTCTGGCCCGGCGCGATGTCCAGGGAGAAATCACTGAGCGCCGCCTGCCCGGGTCTGGACGGGTAGTGAAAGGTGATGTGCTCAAACCGGACCGAGCTGCCAGCTGTGGGCAACGGTGCCGTGGTCGGATGCGGCGGCGACGCAACGGAGGACTGGCTGGCCAGCAGCTCCATCAGCCGCTCGGTGGCACCGGCGGCGCGCAACAGGTCGCCATAGACCTCGCCCAAAATGGCAAAGGCGCTGGCCAGGATGATCACGTACAGCACGGTCTGCCCCAGATGCCCGGCGCTGATGCGCCCGGCCATCACCGCCTGCGTTCCCTGGTACAGCCCCCACAGCAGCGCGGCCGAGGTCGCAATGATGATAAAAGCCACCAGCACCGAACGCGCCCGCGAGCGCCTCACCGCCACCGCGAACGCGTTGTCGGTGGCCTGGTTGAAGCGCGCCGCCTCGCGCGCCTCTGCGGTGTAACTCTGCACCACGGGTATGGCATTGAGCACCTCGGCGGCAATGGCGCTGGCGTCGGCAGCCCGGTCCTGGCTGGCGCGTGACAGCTTGCGCACCCGCCGCCCAAACCAGGCCGCTGGCAACACGATCAGCACCAGCACCCCGAGCACCTGCACCATCACCATGGGGTTGGTCCACACCAGCACGCCCAGGGCGCCGATGCCCATCACCAGATTGCGCAGGCCCATGCTCAGCGACGAGCCCACCACCGTTTGCACCAGCGTGGTGTCGGCCGACAGCCGTGACAGCACCTCGCCGGTTTGCGTGGTTTCGAAAAACGCCGGGCTCTGCTGCAGCACATGGCCATAAACGGCATTACGCACATCGGCGGTGATGCGCTCGCCCAGCCAGCTCACCATGTAAAAGCGTGCCGCCGAAAACAGCCCGAGCGCCACTGCCACGCCAAACAGCGCGACAAAGTGCTCGCGCAGGGCCATCACCTGGGCGCCCCGGTCGGTTTGCACCAGGCCGCCGTCAATCAGGCTGCGCAAGGCCAGCGGAAAGGCCAGCGTGGCCACGGCGGCCAGCACCAGAAACAGCAGCGCCAGAGCAATGCGGCCACGGTAGGGCCGCAGGAAAGGCAAGAGCCCGGAAAGCGATTTGGGGTTGCCGGGTTTGGGGGTGGGGGTCGTCATGAAGTACAGCGTTGCCTTTGGCTTGCTTACCCGGAATACACCGTCGATGCGGTTGCTCCGCCCCGGCCGGTCCAATTGGTATGGAAATACTCGCCACGGGGTTTGTCAACGCGCTCGTACTGGTGGGCGCCAAAAAAGTCTCTTTGTGCCTGCAGCAGGTTGGCCGGCAGGTTTTCGCAGCGGTAGCCGTCGTAATAGGCCAGGGCAGAAGACAAGGCGGGTGTCGGCACGCCATTTTTTATTGCCTCGGCAAGCACGGTTCTGAGCGACTGTTGCGACTTGGAAATGGCTTCTTTGAAAAATGGATCGAGCAGGAGATTGACAAGCTCAGGATTCAAAACAAAGGCCTCTTTGATCTTTCCAAGAAATGCGGAGCGAATGATGCAACCACCACGCCAGATCAATGCGATACCGCCAAAGTTGAGCTTCCAGCCAAACTCCTTCGCGGCAGCCCGCATCAATTGGTAGCCCTGGGTGTAAGACACAAGTTTTGCCGCGTACAGGGCGTGGCCGATATCATCGATGAATGCCTTTTTGTCGCCAGTGAATTCAGCTTTTGGACCGCTTAACAGTCTGGATGCCAACAGCCGCTCATCCTTCATCGACGAAAGTATTCGGGCGAAGACAGACTCCGTGATGAGCGTGAGGGGCGTTGCAAGATCAAGCGAGGTATTGACCGCCCATTTGCCGGTACCTTTTTGTGCCGCCTTGTCCAGGATCTTGTCGAGCAGAGGCAGACCATCCTGGTCCCTGACGGCCAGGATGTCCCGGGTGATTTCAATCAGGTAACTTTTGAGCTCACCTTCATTCCAGTTCTTGAAGACATCATGTATGTCATCCGGCGTCATGCGCAGCAGGTTTTTCATGATGTCATAGACTTCACAAATGAGCTGCATGTCGCCGTATTCAATGCCGTTGTGGACCATTTTTATGAAGTGGCCGGCGCCTTCTTCGCCTATCCAGTCACAGCAGGGAACGTCACCATCCACTTTTGCAGCAATTGCCTGAAAGATCGGTTTGACGCTTTCCCATGCCGCAAAAGAGCCGCCAGGCATGATGGAGGGCCCTAACAGCGCGCCCTCTTCACCGCCGGAGACACCGGCACCCACATACAGCAGCCCCTTGCTTTCAAGCATTTTTGTCCTGCGGCTGGTGTCAGGAAAATGGGAGTTGCCGCCATCGATGATGATGTCGCCTTGGGCAAGCAACGGCACCAGGCTTGCAATGAGGTCATCAACGGCTTTTCCTGCTGGCACCATCAGCATGATTTTTCTCGGCAGCGCCAGCGATGTAATCAGTTCCTCAAGGGTAAAACAGCCTTGAATGCGTTTTCCGATTCCCCTACCCGCCACAAAATTTTCAATTTTTTGCCTTGAAATATCAAAAACTGCAACGCTGAAACCTTTGTCCTCCATGTTGAGCACCAGGTTTTCGCCCATCAATCCAACCCCGATCAAGCCTATTTGAGACTGCATATCTACTTTCTTGGTAACTGCTGAGTTCGATTTTAGGCAGCCAGACTGGGGTCACGCGCAAGGGTCCGGCGTGAGTGGAGCCCGGCACAAGGGCATTACGGGCTTGAGGTGTCACAACATGGGCGAACCCATGAGCGAGTTTGGGGCTCCGGAAGTTGGGGCAAAACTCACAGCCGCAACGGGCTCGCATACCCCGTCATCTCCAGATACCCCCGTCCGACCACCGTGCCACGGCTGTCCAGCAGCTCGCTCAGGCCTTCCCAGTAAATGGCGCCGGTGGACTGGCGACTGTCAAGTTCCTGGTTGTCGACGACGGCTTTGACGGTATAGCGCCTCTCCCTGATCTGCACCGACCACTGCACCGGGTAGCTGCTACCGCTGTCCGGGCTTGTCCATTGGCGCTGCGGCGTGAAGCTGACATCGTCAGGGCCAAAAATATCTGCTTGGGCCGACCCCGGCGCACGCAGCGAGCCGCCCGCCCACAGCGCGGCGCCTTTCTTGGTGCGCAGCCGGAACGCCGTCAGTGCGCTTCCGTCAAGCAGGTTCATGCCGATCCAGTCCCAGCCCACGGCATCCGGGTGCATTAGTGACTGGCTCCACTCGTGGTCGAGCCAGGCCCGGCCTTGCACTGGCAGGGTTTGCTGGCCCAGGCTGAGTTGGCCGCTGACCTGCAGTTGCGGCAGGCTGTAGTAATAACTGGCCTGGCTGGCCTCGGGTCCCTTGCGCGACCAGCCCTGGTCGCCTTGCAGCAGCAGGGGCTGGGTCTCACGCAATTTCAGCTGAAACGAGAAGTCCGAACCCTTGGCCAGCGCCTGGTAGCTGTTCCCTTCGCGCTTGAGCAACCAGTTGCCCAAACGGAGGTCGGTGTCTGCCTCGCTGGCCGTGGCCAGGTCGACCTGGGGCTTGCCCGAGGCGCGCGCAATGCGCTGGTCGTGCAACAGGCGCTGGCTCGCCACGTCGGTCACGGCGGCATGGGCAAAGATGAGTTGTTTGGCGGCAAAGGCTGAGGTCATGCCTTGCGTGACCGGCACGCGTGATCTGAAAAAGGTGATCTGAAAGCCAAACTCGCGCTGCGCCGCCTGCAGCCGCCCGGTGATGTACCACCACTCGATGGCAAAGTCGGGGTGGCTGCCGTGGTCACGCGGGAACTGCAAGGCTTGCCTGGCCTGGGCTTGCGCCTCCCAGGACCAGAGCGGCAGGGTCAGGGCTGTGCTCAGGCACTGCCGGCGTTTCATGTGGTGCAGTTGAGTTGGGCTTGCAGCCGGGCGCGCGCCTGGGTGCAGTCGCCGATGTGTTGCGCCACCCAGGCATCATCAAAATAACTGCCCAGGTAGCGTTCACCGGCGTCGCACAGCAGCGACAAAATGGATCCCTGTTCGCCACGTTCATGCATCTCACAGGCCAGGGTCAGCATGCCGACAAAATTGGTGCCCGTGGACGGCCCCACCTTGCGACCCAAAATGTCTGACAAGACCTGCATTGCGGCCACCGAATCGACGTTGTCCACCGTCACCATGCGGTCCACCAGGGTGCGAATAAAGCTGGCTTCCACGCGCGGGCGGCCAATGCCCTCGATTTTTGAGCCGGGTCCGGTCAGGGTGGCGTCACCGCTGCGGTGGAAGTCGCCAAACACCGAGCCTTCGGGGTCCGCCACGCAGACCTGGGTGTCGTACCGCTGGTAGCGCACAAAGCGGCCTATTGTTGCGCTGGTGCCACCGGTCCCGGCGCCCACCACGACCCAGCGCGGCACCGGGAAACGTTCCCGCGCCATTTGCTGGAACATGCTTTGCGCGATGTTGTTGTTGCCGCGCCAGTCGGTGGCGCGCTCGGCATAGGTGAACTGGTCCATGTAGTGACCGCCGGTTTGCGCCGCGAGCGCCCGCGCCACGTCATAGACCGCATTGGCGCTGTCCACCAGATGACACTGGCCACCGTAAAACGCAATCTGGGAAATTTTTTCGTGCGAAGTCGTGCGCGGCATGACGGCAATGAAGGGAAGGCCCAACAGGCGGGCAAAGTAGGCCTCACTCACCGCTGTGGAGCCGCTGCTCGACTCGACCACGGTCGACCCTTCATGCAGCCAGCCATTGCACAGGCTGTACAAAAACAGCGAGCGCGCGAGGCGGTGCTTGAGGCTGCCGGTGGGGTGGGTGGATTCGTCCTTGAGGTAGAGGTCGATGCCGCGGCTGGCAAATGCGGGCAGCGGCAACGGAATCAGGTGGGTGTCAGCGCTGCGCTGGTAGTCGGCTTCGATGCGCGCCAGCGCGGTGTTGAGCCAGGTCGTCATGTCAGGCGGCAGATGCCGAGGGGCGTTTGCGGTGGGTGGCGTTCATTTCAATGGGCTTAGGAGGCCGGAAAAGCCTCAAACAGTCGAGAGTATGGCGCAAAAATTCGGAACCCCGCTCGGCTCGGCCGGCTCGGCCGCTTCCTGGGTTTCCGGATGAATCAGCACAAACAGGTCTTTCGGGTTGACCAGTTCGGGAATCAGCGACACCACCTGACCCAGGCCGAGCTCCCGGGCGGCATCACGCATGAAGCGCAGGGCGGAGTAATCCTGCAATGCGAAACCGACCGAATCAAACAGCGTGATCTGCTCAGCGTCAAGGCGACCCGGCGCCTGGCGCGCCAGGACCTGCCAGAGTTCAGTGACTTCAAAATCAGCAGGCAGGTGCTGCAGGTCACCCTCGATGCGGGTCTGCGGCTCGTACTCGACAAACACCGCGCTGCGGTGCAGGACGTCCGCATGCAGCTCGGTTTTGCCCGGGCAGTCGCCACCCACACCATTGATGTGCATGCCGGGTTCGATGTGCCCGGCGGTCAGGATGGCGGCATTGGTCTTGTCTGCGGTCACGGTGGTCACGATGTCAGCACCGCGCACCGCCTCAGCAATGCTTTTGCAAACCGTCAGGCGCAATGCGGTTGACTTCAGGTTGGCGATCAGCTTTTCTGTGGCCTTGGGGTCGGTGTCGAACAGGCGGATTTCCTCGATGCCGAGCAGGTAGTGAAAGGCCAGCGCCTGAAATTCACTCTGGGCGCCGTTGCCGATCAGGGCCATCGACTTGCTGTCGGGGCGCGCCAGTTCCTGCGCCGCCACGGCCGACATGGCCGCCGTACGCAGGGCCGTGCTGAGCGTCAATTCACTGAGGAATTCCGGAATGCCGGTGTCGACATCGGCCAGCACGCCGAACGCCATGACGCAGGGCAGGCCGTTGATGGTGTTCTTGGGGTGGCCGTTGACGTATTTGAAGGCATAATTTTTGGCATCGGAAATCGGCATCAGCTCGATCACGCCGTCTTTCGAGTGGTTGGCCACACGGGCGCATTTCTCAAAATCGTGCCAGCGCAGGTAGTCTTCCCGGATGTAGTCGGCCATGCGTGTGAAGACGGTTTTGAGCCCGATCTTGTGAATGACCATGGCGACGTCCTGGACGCTGAGGAATTGGGTTTGGACGAGTTGAGGTAGTTTCATGATGGGCTTGTTTCCTTTGATGGGAAGAAGTATCTCAAGCCCGCTTGTTAATGTAAATTGCCAGTTTTAAATAAAAATAGTCAAAAAGTTAACAATTTGACATCACTTGATGTCACTTTGACATAACATGCCTTGATGCTGGAGCTTATGGGCTCGGCTACTCGGGTCGATCCAGCTTGGTGGACAGCATGATGGTTGAAAACGTGTCCACCACACCTTTGATGACGCGGATTTTGTCCAGCACCGCATCGAGTTCCTGCGTCGATTCAGTGAGCAGCATGGCGCACAGGTCATAACGACCACTGACAGAATACAGTTTGGTGATCTCATGGCGCCGGGCCAGCGCTCGCACCACGTCGGGCTCGTTCTGGGATTCCATCGAAATCAGCACCATCGCCCGCAAGCCACGGGACGCGCGCGGGCTGCTCACCCCCACGGTATAGCCGGTGATGACGCCACCGTCTTCCAGTGCCTTGAGGCGCAACTGCGCGGTGCTGCGCGCGCAACCCAGCGCCCGGGCGAGGTTGACTATGGGCAGTCGGGCATTGACCTTGAGCAGTTCGATCAATTGGTAGTCCAGCGCGTCAAGATTGGGTTTTTCAGGTGATTTAGCCATAGTGTTCAATAATCAGTCAATTTGGCTGAATTTTGACATTGATTTCAGGCGTTTTGCCTGTTTTCACCGGCAGCTGGCGTCCATAAACTTGATTCTTCTATTGCAACGGTCACGGCCGTACGGCAACCCTCAGAACCCCAAGGAGAAACTCATGCTGCAAACCGTCGAATTCACCACCCCCAAAGTTTTCATGAGTTATGACGAGCTGCAGGCTTACGACCCGGAGTCCGAGTCCTGGCAAAAGCAGTTCGGCCGGCGCTACACCCACCACGCGCAGTTGCACGGTGTGTTGAACCATGTGGAGGACGTGAACGAGACGGTCTACAACAAGTTCGCCATTGCCGTCACACCCTACATGGCCAAACTGATGGACCGCAATGACCCTAATTGCCCGATTCGCATGCAATACCTGCCCTCGTTTCATGAGGAGACCAAGCCCGGTTTTGCCACCATGCTCGACCAGCTGGGTGAAGAAGGCGACACCATTCCCGGAACCAGCATCGTGCACCGCTACCCGCGCCGTGTGTTGTTCCTGGTGAGCAACACCTGCGCCACGCTGTGCCGTTTTTGCACCCGAAAACGCATGGTGTCGCAGCCGTCGGGCTCGGTGCACAAGGACGAGATCGAGGCGTCGATCGACTACATCGCCAACAACAAGAACATTGAAGACGTCTTGTTGTCCGGCGGCGACCCGCTGACCTTTACCGACGAGCGCCTCGATGAGATCCTGGGCATGATCCGCACCTGCGCACCCCATGTGCGCTTCCTGCGCATCGGCTCGCGCATGGTGGTGCAACTGCCCACAAGGGTCACGCCCGAGCTCTGCGCGGTGCTGGAAAAGCACCGCGTGCAGATGATCAACATCCACATCAACCACCCCAAGGAAATCACGCCGCTGCTGCGCAAGCGTGTCAAGATGCTGCAAAAGGCCGGCATCATGATGGGGCTGCAAACCGTGTGCCTCAAGGGCGTGAACGACAGTGTTGAAGTGATGCGTGAACTGTTCATGCAAACGGTCGAGATGGGCGTGCGTCCTTATTACGTGTACTCGACGGACATGGTCGAAGGTGCGCACCATTTCATCGTGCCGCACCGCCGTATGCTCGAACTCTACGAAGGCCTGCGCGGCTGGATCAGCGGCCCGGCCGTGCCCACCTTCATCGTGGACGGCCTGGGAGGCCTGGGCAAGCTGCCCATCATCCCGAGTTATGTGCGCGAGGAGGCTTTGCCCGATGGCAGCGGCACCACCGTGAAGTGCCGCAACTACGCCGGCAAGACGGTCGAAATGCCCGGCCTGGGGCAGGACTTCAGCCTGCCCAGCGTCAGCAACTAGAAGAACCTGGGGGTCAGACCACTTCGCGAAGCGAACGTGCTCTGACCCCAACTGGAATGAACATGAAACACGGCTCCCCTTACGGCACACACCGTGTGCTCGAACCGCTTGGTGTGTTGCCCCAGCCCGCCTGGAAGCTCGACAACACGATGAAAATCCATGACAACGAGATCCTGGTCGACGTGTCAGCGCTCAACATCGACTCGGCCAGTTTTACCCAGATCAAAAGCGCCACCGGCGGCGACGAAGCCGCCGTGGCAGCCATGGTCAAAGACATCGTGGCCCGGCGTGGCAAACACCATAACCCGGTCACCGGGTCGGGCGGCATGCTGATTGGCACGGTGGCCGAGATCGGCCCCGCGTTGGCTGGCAAGAGCGACCTGAAGGTGGGTGACAGGATCGCCACGCTGGTGTCCTTGTCGCTGACGCCCTTGCGCATTGACGAGATCACCAAAATCCACATGAGCAGGGACCAGATCGAGATCAAGGGCCGCGCCATCCTGTTCGAGACCGGCCTGTATGCCAAACTGCCTGCCGACATCGACGAGAAGCTGGCGCTGGCCATTCTGGATGTCGCCGGGGCCCCGGCCCAGACTGCCCGCCTGGTCAAGGGGGGCGACACCGTGGTCGTCATCGGCGGCGGCGGCAAGTCGGGTACGCTGTGTGTTTATGAGGCGAAAAAGCGCGCGGGTGCGAGCGGCTGTGTGATCGGCGTGTCGCCGTTCGCCAAGGATTGCCATCGTATGCTTGATCTCGGTTGGGCCGACCATGCGCTGCAGGTGGATGCCACCGATGCGCTGGCCTTGATGGAGGCGGTGTCGAAGGTGACCGACGGCAAGCTGGCCGATGTGGTGATCAACTGCGTCAACATCCAGAACACCGAGATGGGCAGCATCCTGGCCACCAAGCAGCACGGAAAAATCTACTTTTTCTCCATGGCCACGAGTTTCACGGCAGCCGCGCTGGGCGCGGAGGGCGTGGGCAAGGATGTGGAAATGATCGTCGGCAACGGTTATGCCACCGGGCACGCCGAACTGGCGCTGTCGCTGCTGCGCGAGAGCCCCAAGTTGCGGGCCTTGTTTGAGCAACTCTACGTATGACCGCAGGACAAAGCCCACTTTGGCAACGCATCCAGGCCAGTGGCATGAGCACGCTGGCCCTCATGGGCATGACCAAGAACACCGGGAAAACCGTGGCGCTGAACCATTTGCTGGCGCAGGCGGCGGCGTCTGGCGTGGCGCTGGGGGTCACGTCGATCGGGCGCGACGGGGAAGACCGGGACGCGGTGTTTTTTGTGCCCAAGCCGGCCATCTTGGTGTGGCCCGGCAACCTGGTGGCCACCGCGCGTTCCACCCTGGAGCGCGCCAAGGTGCGCCACAAGCACATCGACGCCACCGGCATCGACAGCCCGATGGGTGAAATCCTGGTGGTCAAGGTGCTGGAGCACGGCGAGATGGAAATTGCCGGTGCCTCGCGCAGTTCGGACCAGCTCACCGTGATTGCCCGCCTCAAGCAATGTGGCGCCGCGCTGGTGATTCTGGACGGCGCCCTGGGTCGCAGCCACCATGCCTCGCCGGCCGTTGCCAACGGCGTGATTCTGGCGACCGGTGCCGCCATCGGCGGGGGTATGGGCGACGTGATCCGCAAGACGCGCGACCGCCTGGCCATCTTGGGCATTCCGCAAGCCGACGAGGCCACCCGCAGCCTGTGCGAACCGGTGTTTGCGCTGGGTGGCGTGGGCCTGTGGAACAGCGCGGGCCAGTCCCTGATGCTGGCCGAAATCGCGACGCTGAATGCGGCCGACACCGTGCTGCAGTACCAGCACGCCGATGTGGCCACGGTGGCGCTCAGCGGCGCGGTGGGGCGTTCCTTGTGGCGTGCCCTGGTGACACTGGCAAACCACAAGCCTGGCCTGCGCGTGGTGGTGAACGATGGCACGCGCCTGTTTGTCGAGGCGGCCGATTTGACAGCGTTTGACAAGCAGGGCGCGCGCCTGATGGCCTACCGCGGCATCCACATGACCGGCATCACGCTCAATCCGTTTTCGCCCCTTGGCGGGAGTTTTGACGCCGTCGAGTTTTTGGAGATCGCAAATGCGGCCTTTGTGGGTTATGGCGTCAGCGATGTGATGTTGGAGACCAGAATGAATCAAACCAAGGAAACAGCATGAGCCATCTGAACCTGGACCAGGCGCAAATCGACCGCGCCCGCAACTCGGCGCGGCGCATTGCGCGGCAGGTCTTCGACGACATGTCGGGCTTTACCACCACCACTGTGGAACGCGCCACGCTGCGCCTCATGGGGGTCGATGGGGTCGACGAGGTCGGCGTCCCGCTGCCGAACCGGGTGGTGAGCCATTTGCAGGAGCAGAACCTGCTTCAACACGGCGCCGCCACAGTGCTGGCGGGTGCCATGGAAAAGCTTGGCATGACGGCGCAGCAGGTCGCCGAGGCCGTATCGAGCGGCAGCCTGACGCTGACGCGCCCCCTTGATGAAGCCGCTGCCCGCGTTTGCGCGCAGGCGCAGGCCCTCACCATGTGTGAGCACATTGCCGCGCAGCGCGCCCAGCGCACCGAGAAAATCGCCGCCAGCAGCGAGGCCCCAACCCCCTGGCTTTACCTGATCGTGGCCACCGGCAACATCCATGAGGACGTGGTGCAGGCCCGTGCCGCCGCCGAGCAGGGCGCCGACATCATCGCGGTGATCCGTTCCACCGGCCAGAGCCTGCTCGACTATGTGCCCCATGGCGCCACCACCGAGGGTTTTGGCGGCACCTATGCCACGCAGGAAAACTTCAAGCTGATGCGCGCCGCGCTGGATGAAGTGGGTGCCAAAGTGGGGCGTTACATCCGCCTGACCAATTACTGCTCAGGGCTGTGTATGCCCGAGATTGCCGCCATGGGCGCCATCGAGCGGCTCGACATGATGCTCAACGACTCGATGTACGGCATCATCTTTCGCGACATCAACATGAAGCGCACCTTCATCGACCAGTTTTTTTCGCGCATGGTCAATGCCTATGCCGGCATCATCATCAACACCGGCGAAGACAATTACCTCACCACGGCGGACGCTTTTGATGCGGCGCACACCGTGCTGGCCTCCCAGCTCATCAACGAACAATTCGCCGAGTTGTCGGGCTTGACGCCCGAGCAGATGGGCCTGGGCCATGCCTTTGAGATTCATCCCGAGCTGGAAAATGGCTTCCTGTGGGAACTGGCCCATGCGCAGCTGGTGCGCCAGGTCTTTCCCGATGCCTGCCTGAAATACATGCCGCCCACCAAACACATGACCGGCAATATTTTCAAGGGCCATGTGCAGGACGCGTTGTTCAACATCGTGAGCACTGTCACCCAGCAAAATATCCACCTGCTGGGCATGATGACCGAGGCCATCCACACGCCCTTTATCCAGGACCGCTTTCTGGCCATTCAAAATGCCAGGTACGTGTTTGGCACCATGAAGGACTTGCACTCGGAGATTGAATTCAAGAGCGGCGGCAAGATCGAGCAACGCGCCCAGGAGGTGCTCGCAGAAACTGAGGCCATGCTGGCCGAGATCGAGGCCATCGGCCTGCCCGGCGCCATTGGCAAGGGCCTGTTTGCCGAGATTTCGCGCACACCCACCGGAGGAAAAGGGCTCGATGGTGTGATCGCCAAGGCACCTGACTATTTCAACCCGTTCCCAGACCTGATGCTGCCCGCCACCCAAGGAGCCGACCATGCTTGACACCAAACCAGCAGAACAATGGGTCAAGCCCTACGGCGACACGCTCGGTGACGGGCGCGTGCAGCTCTCGTTTACCCTGCCGGTCGCGCTGGACGAGCGTGCCAAGGAGGGCGCCAAGCGTCTGGCAGCGCAAATGGGTCTGGACGAGCCGGCCGTGGTGCACTGCGAGGACATGGGCCAGGGCTTCAGCTTTTACGTGGTCTATGGCCAGTGCAAACACCAGGTGGACCTGAACAGCTACACGGTGGTCAAGCCCGAGTACGAGGTGCTGGACAAGGAAGGCATCAACGTCCTGATTGCCGAAAAAATGGGGCGGCGCATGGTGGTGGTGGGTGCCTGCATCGAGACCGACGCCCACACCGTGGGCATTGACGCCATCATGAACATGAAGGGCTACAACGGCCACAAGGGGCTGGAGAGTTACCACGAGATCCGCGCCATCAACCTGGGCGCGCAGGTGGACTCCGAAGACCTGGTGACGCGTGCGATTGAAGAAAATGCCGACGTGATTTTGGTGTCGCAGGTGGTGACGCAAAAGAACATCCACCTCGACAATCTGACCAAGCTGTCGGACCTGCTGGAAGCCGAGGGACTGCGCGACAAGGTGATCCTGGTGGTGGGTGGCCCGCGCATCAGCCATGAACTGGCCAAGGAGCTCGGCTACGATGCAGGTTTTGGCGTCAAGAGTTATGCCGAGGATGTGGCCTCTTTTGCGATTCATGAATGGATCAAGCGGCATTGATTCAGGGGACAGTTGGATGCGTTTTTGGTGGGCTGCGCGGGGTATTCGGCAGGAGCGGCCGCCTCTCAACTGGGGTACCAGAAATCGGCGACCACCCCTGCCGGTCACCCCGCGGGACATTGGATGTTGCTACGGTTTTTAAGAGAGAAGACACGATGGAAAATTACACCAGCCTGATCCGCCTGCGCATCGCCGCGCACGACGCCCACTATGCCGGGGGCCTGGTCGATGGCGCCAAGATGCTGCATTTATTTGGCGATGTCGCCACCGAGTTGCTGATTCGCAGCGACGGCGACGAAGGGCTGTTTGTGGCCTATGACAAGGTGCAGTTTCTGGCGCCGGTTTACGCGGGGGACTACATCGAGGCCACGGGCCGCATCGTGGCCATGGGCAAGACCTCGCGCAAGATGGAGTTTGAGGCGCGCAAAGTGATCGTGCCCGCTGGCGTGGCGGGCCAGCCTTCTGCCGCCGATGTGCTGGCCGAGCCGATTGTGGTGTGCAAGGCCTCCGGCACCTGTGTGGTGCCCGCAACGTGTCAACGGATCACGCACGCCACTGTGACCTGCTGACATGGACAAACTCATCATCACGGCAGCGCTGACCGGTGCCGAAGTGAGTCGCGCGCAGCAACCGGCGCTGCCCATCACACCCGAGGAAATCGCCGATGCGGCGTTTGCCTGCGCCCAGGCCGGGGCTTCCATCGTGCACGTGCACGCGCGTTTGCCCGATGGCACACCGACGCAGGACAAGGAGATCTATCGCCAGATCATTGCGGCGGTAACGGCGCGCTGCAATGTGATCGTGCAGGTGTCCACGGGCGGCGCTGTCGGCATGACGCCGCAGGAACGACTGGCTCCGGTCACACTGAAACCCGAGATGGCGACCTTGTCGATGGGCACGGTGAATTTTGGTGGTGACGTGTTCATGAACCCGCCGGCCGAGATGGAGGTTTTTGCCGCCGCCATGCGGGACCATGGCGTGAAACCCGAACTGGAGATTTTTGATTCCGGCATGTTGACCACAGCCAGCCGTTGGCTGAAAAAGGGTTTGCTCAGCGGGCCGCAGCATTTCGACTTTGTGCTGGGAATTCCCGGCGGCATGGCCGGCACCCCTGAGGCGCTGCTGTACCTGCGGTCCCAATTGCCGGCGCAGTCCAGCTGGACAGTGGCGGGCATCGGTCCGGCGCAGCTGCCGCTGGGCACGCTGGCCATGGTGCTGGGCGGCCATGTGCGTGTGGGTTTTGAAGACAATGTGTACTACCGCAAGGGGGAACTGGCCGCCAGCAACGCACAATTGGTGGCGCGCATCGCCCGCATCAGCGGGGAGCTTGACCGGCCTGTCGCCACGCCCGATGAAGCGCGCGCGCTGCTCGGCCTGAACTGAACCCCATGACGCGTGTCCATGCCAACGTCCTGTTGATGCTGGTGGCCCTGATCTGGGGCTCGGCCTTTGTGGCGCAGAGCCAGGGCATGGCACATGTGGGACCATTGACCTTTACCGCGGTTCGTTTCTTGATTGGGTCGCTGGTGGTGGCTCCACTGATGTGGCTGGAGTGGCAAAAGCTGGAACGCAAGGCTCAAGCGCTGCAAAAAGCGGACGGGCTCAAGATCACCGGCCTGGGTTCCCTGTTGCTGGCGGGAGCCGCCATGCAGCAAATCGGCATCGTCAGCACCAGCGTGACCAATGCCGGGTTTCTGACGGCGCTGTATGTGCCGCTGGTGCCGGTGCTGAGCTGGCTGGTGCTGCGGCGCCTGCCGCATTGGTCGGTCTGGCCAGGCGCCCTGGCTTGCGTGGTGGGCGCCTACTTGCTCTCGGGCGCGCAGGGCCTGTCCATCAGCAGCGGCGATCTCTGGATCATCGCGTCTACGCTGCCCTGGGCTTTTCATGTGTTGCTGGTCGGCCGGATCGCCGACCGCATGTCAGCGCCTTTTCTGGTTGCTGGCGGGCAATTCCTGGTGTGCGGCTTGCTGGCGCTGGGTTGGGCCCTGGTCTTTGAGCCGGTGAACTGGGCAGGGCTGCAGGGTGCCGCGTGGACGCTGGCCTATACCGGCGTGATGTCGGTCGGGGTGGCCTTTACGGCGCAGGTGGTTGCGCAGCGTTATGCCCACGCCACGGACGCCGCCATTGTGCTGTCGGCAGAGACCCTCGTTGCCGCCATGTTTGGTCATCTGCTGATGGGCGACCGGCTCGACGCGGCGGGTATTGCGGGCTGCGCCCTCATTTTTTTCAGCATGATGGGCGTGCAGTTGCTGCCCTTGATGCGTTCATTTCAAACTGCCCGATAGAAATTGCGCCAGGCGCTCGCTCTTGGGACTGACCAGCACCTGGGCCGGATTGCCCTGCTCCTCGATCAACCCCTTGTGCAAGAAGATCAGGTGTTTGGAGACCTCGCGGGCAAAGCCCATCTCGTGGGTGACGACCACCATGGTGCGGCCCTCCAGTGCCAGGTTTTTCATGACCTTGAGCACCTCGGACACCAGCTCTGGGTCAAGCGCGCTGGTGGGCTCGTCAAACAGCATGACCTCGGGCTCCATGGCCAGCGCGCGGGCAATCGCCACGCGCTGCTGCTGGCCGCCGCTGAGGTGCGCCGGGTAGGCGTCCTCCTTGCCCTCCAGGCCCACCTTGGCCAGGTACTTGCGGGCGGTCTCGATGGCCTGGTCGCGCGGCACCTTCATCACATGCACCGGGGCTTCAATGATGTTTTCCAGCACCGTCATGTGCGCCCACAGGTTGAAATGCTGGAACACCATGGCCAGCTTGGTGCGCAGGCGCGCGAGCTGCTTGGGGTTGGCCGCGTGTAATTCGCCGCCCGGGCCCGGTGTCAGATGCAATTCCTCGCCGGCCACGCTGATGCGACCCTGGTGCGGTTTTTCAAGCAGGTTGATGCAGCGCAGGAACGTGCTCTTGCCCGAACCCGAGCTGCCGATGATGCTGATCACATCGCCGGCGTGGGCCGTCAGCGAGACACCCTTGAGCACCTCGTTGGTGCCGAAACGCTTGTGGATGTTTTCAACCTGGAGTTTGAGCGCTGTGGTGGTCATGTGTTTGTCTTCAGTGGAAGGCCGGGCCGGACTCACGCACCCAGCAATTCGCCGCTGCGAAAGGCCGTGGCACCGGCAATCTTGCCGAGTTCTCCACCCGCTGTGATGTAGCGGTCGCGGATGCGGGCATAAAAAACGCCGGCCACGCCCGCCGTGATGCGCTGGCTGGTGTTGGCGATCGGATCAATGATTTCGGCCACCAGATCACCCGCTTGCAGGATCTGGCCTGGTTCTGCCGCGAAAACCACGACGCCAGGGGCTGTTGCATGCAGCGACTCCGATCCGGCCAAGGGTGTTGCCTGGCACCGGGCTTCTGGAACAGCGGGTGCCGAGGTGCAGGCCAGAACCCCCTGGTGCTGGAGCCAGGCCACAATGGCGCTGGCATCCTTTTTTGCCCAGGCATGGCTCACATCAAGCTCGCCGCGCAGCTCGATGGTGGTGCTGCAGCAGCCTTGTGGCAAGGGCGCATCCAGTCCGCTGGCTTTCAAACGGTCGGCCAGTTGCCACCAGGCACCCGACAGGCACTCGTCGATGGGGCGGTTGCCCGAGCTCTTGGCCAGCAAAATCGCCTCCGCGCCCAAAAAGTGCGCCAGTTCCTGCATCTGCGGCCAGCAGGCTTCCTCGGTATAGAAATGCAGCACCCCCTCGCAGTCGCAATGCAGGTCGAGCATGAAGTCGGCATCATGCGCCAGTAGCAGCAGGGCGCGGCGCAGGCTCTGCAGTTCGGTCGCCGGTGTCCATTTCTGCAGGTGAGCGGCCATGGCGAGGCGCACCAGGCGCACATTGGCCGACGGGTCCTCACCCAACTGCTTGCCGACCATGGGCTCCACCGCCGCCGCCAGGTCAGGGTAGTGACGGTTGAAGTTTTCCGAGGTGTCCAACTCGAAACGGCCCATGGGTTTGTGGTCCAGCCGCTGGGCCAGGCCGATCGGGTTGGCCACCGGCACCAGCACAAGCTCACCGTGTATCTGCCCGGCCGCCTCAAACGCCTCAAACAGGGGGCGCAAGTGGTGGGCCACCAGCATGCCGGGCAGTTCCTCGGCGTGCAGGCTGGCCTGGATATAGATTTTCGGGCCACTGCCCGACTGGCCAAAGTGAAAGCTGGTCAGGGTTTTGTGGCTGCCAAGGCTGGCCGAGAGCAGGGGGTGGTCAATGCGATGCATGGGTCGACATTTCCTGCTTCAGTCTCTGCGCGGCGACAGATAAGCCAGCAGGCGCCCTTCGGAGAAGCGAAAGAAGCCAATCAGACAAAACGATGCCACCAGGTAAATCGAGGCGGCCGCCAGGTAAGCCTCGAAGGGCAGATAGTAGGTGGCATAAATCCGGCTGGCGGCCGAGGTGACGTCGAGCATATTGGGAACCGCGCTGGCCAGGCTGGTGCTGTGCAGCATCATGACGACCTCGTTGCTGTAGGCAGGCAGCGTGCGGCGCATGGCGCTGGGCAGAACTACCCGCAGCATGGTCTGGAAACGGCTCATGCCATAGGCGTGCGCGGCCTCGATTTCGCCGGCACTGGTCTCGCGGATGGCGCCAGCCAGCATTTCGGCGGTATAGCCGGCTGTGTTCAGGCTGAAGGCCAGCAGGGCACAAAAGAAGGGCTCCTTGAAATGGGTCCAGGGCCAGACTGAATCCCAGCGCGCCTGAATCCACTCCAGTTGACCAAGACCGTAATAAATAAGGTAGACCTGAATCAACAGCGGCGTGCCGCGAATCACAAAAGTGTAGGCGCCCACCAGCCAGCGCAGCGGCGCCCACGGGCCAGTCAGCATCAGCGCAAAAACCAGGGCCAGAACGGCACCCACGGCCAGCGACGAGAACAGCAACCACAGCGTGATGACGATACCGTTGCCGAACAGGGCCAGGTTGTCAGGCTCGAAAATGACGGCCCATTCCATTACAGTTGCACCCGTTTGGTGCCCAGGCTGTAGCGGGCATTAAGTTTTTTGAGGGCAAACAGGCTGATCGAGGTGTAAACCAGAAACAGCGCCCCGGTGAATAAAAAGAAGACAAAGGGCGAGCGTGTGGCGGCACTGGCCTGCTTGGCGAGGTAAGTCATTTCCTGCAGGCCGATCAGACTCACGAGGGCGGTGGACTTGATCAGCACCAGCCAGTTGTTGGTGAAGCCCGGCAGGGCATAACGCACCATTTGCGGCAGCGTGATGCGAATGAAGGTTTGCGTGCGTCCCATGCCAAAAGCCCAGGCGGCTTCCATCTGGCCTTTGGGAATGCTCAAAATGGCGCCGCGAAAGGTCTCGGTCATGTAGGCACCGTAAATGAAGCCGATGGTGATCACCCCGGCGGCAAAGGGCTCGATGTCGATGGTGGCCTCGCTGCCGAGTGTTTCCAGCAGGGTATTGATGCCAATGGTGCCGCCATAGAAGACCAGTAGCATCAGCACCAGATCCGGGATGCCGCGAATGATGGTGGTGTAAAAAGTGCCCACGGCCACCAGCACCGGACGGCCCGAAAGCTTGGCGGCTGCGCCCGCCAGACCCAGGAGGATGGATACCGCCAATGCACCCAGGGACACGCCGATCGTGAGCAGGGAACCCTGCAAGATGACCAGAAGGTAGGACTGAATGTTGGCCGACATCGGTTTGTCAGGGGGCGGCTATTGCAGCAGCGCGAAAGCCGTCCCCTGTTTGCTTGAGTTATTTGCCGTACACGTCAAACTTGAAGTACTTGTCGTTGATGGCCTTGTACTTGCCGTTGGCGCGAATGGCCACGATGGCGGCGTTGATATCCTTCTTCAGGTCGCCCTGGCCTTTGCGCAGCGCCACACCAGCACCCGTGCCGAAGTACTTGGGCATGTAGAGTTCTTCACCCACAAAATGGTAATTTTCGGCGCCCGGTTTTTCCAGGAAACCGCCGCCAACTTCCATCACGTCCGCCACGGTGCCGTCCAGGCGGCCTGCTTTGATGTCCAGATAAACCTGGTCCTGGGCGTCATAGGACACCACCTCAACACCCTTGGTCTTGAGCTCGCCCAAGGCGTATTTTTCCTGGGTGCTGGCTTTCAGGACACCGATTTTTTTGCCTTTGATGGAAGCCGGTCCGTCAAACTTGATGTCTTTTTTCAGGACGATCTTGCTGGGGGTGTTGTAGTACTTGTTGGTGAAGTCGACCTGTTTCAAGCGTTCTTCGGTGATCGACATCGAGCTGATGATCACGTCGTACTTCTTGGCCATCAGGCCAGGGATCATGCCGTCCCAGGCTTGTTCGACAAACACGCACTTGCGCTTGATTTGTTCGCACAAGGCATTCGCAATGTCCACGTCAAAACCGGTGGGCTTGCCGTCAGCGGTCTTGAACGTAAAGGGTTCGTAGGTGGGGTCGATGGCAACCTTGAGGTCTTTGCCCTGGGCAAAGGCCGACGCGCAGAGGGCGCTGATGGCAGCAGCGAGCAGAATCTTTTTCATAAGCAGCTTTCTCAATGATGCCGGGGCGCGCCCCGGCGGGTTAACAAAAAACTAAAAACTGATTCTACGGTCTGGCAAACCCCTGGCAGGGGTTGGTTTCTACTAGGTCATGCAAACATCGTGCCCAAAATGCAAGTTTCTGACGCCAAATCTGGCATGATGACAAGCATGCTTGCCGATTTGCCACAGCTTATTAGCGCTTTGCTCGATCCTGCGCGTTATCTGCAGGGCATCGTGCGCGTTGAAATGGTGCAAACCCATATCTCCTGGGTGCTGCTGGCCGGGGATTTTGCCTACAAAATCAAGAAGCCGGTCAAGCTCTCGTTTCTGGATTTCAGCACGCTGGCCCTGCGACACGACTATTGTCAGGAAGAGTTGCGCCTGAACCGCCGTTTTTCGCCTGATCTCTATCTGGCCGTGGTCGGCATTTACAACACCCCGCAAGACCCGCAGTGGCAGGGCCCGGGCGCGCCGATCGAATACGCCGTCAAGATGCGCCGCTTTGACGAATCGGCCCGGCTGGACCATGTCTGCGCGCGTGGCGAGTTGCAGGCAGGACACTTGTCGGCCCTGGCCGATGCCCTGGTGGCGTTTCACCAGAACGCTGCTATCGCTGCCGCGGGCTCGCGCTTTGGATCGGGCCAGCACATCCTGCAACCCGCGTTTGACAACTTTGCAGACTTGGCGGGCATGGTCGCCGACGCCGGGCTGCAGGCACGCTTGTCGGCCCTGCGCCGCTGGACTGAAACACAATTTTCCCAACTGGCGCCGCTGATGCAGGCACGCCAGCAGGCCGGTTGGGTGCGGGAATGCCATGGCGACCTGCATCTGGCCAACATGGTGCTTGTCGACGGGCGGGTGCAGTTGTTTGACTGCATCGAGTTCAGCGAAGATTTGCGCTGGATCGATGTGGCCAGCGAAATTGCTTTTGTCTACATCGACCTGCTGGCGCACGACCAAGCGGGGCTGGCCAACTGGTTGTTGAACGAGGTCCTGAGCCGCAGCGGTGACTACGAAGTGGCGCGGGTGTTGCGCTTTTACGCGCTGTACCGTGCCATGGTGCGGGCCAAGGTGGTGGCGCTGCGCCGGGTGCAAACGCAGGGTGATACCAGCGAGCTCGAGGCTTATGTGGCGCTTGCGGAGCGCCTGCTCGCGCCACCGCCGCCGTGCCTGGTGATCACCCATGGCTTGTCGGGATGCGGCAAAACCGTGGCCACTGACGCGCTGCTGCAATCAGACCCCGATGCGGCGACCCTGCGCCTGCGCTCCGACGTGCAGCGCAGGCGACTGTTCGGGCTGGCGCCGGGCGCGGCCAGCGGTTCCGGGGTGGGGGCTGGCATGTATGCCGCTGACGCGCACAAGCGAACCTACAGCCATTTGCGTGATCAGGCCGCCTTGCTGCTGCAGGCCGGTTGGTCGGTGGTGGTGGATGCGGCATTTTTGAAGCGCGCCGACCGTGATGCCTTTCGCGCGCTGGCGCGGCAGCTGGGCGCCGGTTTCCGCATTCTGGCGCCGCAGGCCGCGCCCGAGCAATTGCGCCAGCGCATTCTGGCCCGTCATGCCACGGGGCGGGACGCCTCCGAGGCCACGCTTGCCGTGCTGGCGCAGCAAATGCAGACCATCGAGCCTTTGGGACCGGATGAAATGAAATTTACCAGCTCTTCCGACGACTTGTAGGAGCGGCGCCCTCGCTGCGATGGCTGTCTGAATTCATTCGCGGCGAGGGCGCCGCTCCCACGAATACCTGCCCTCGGGGAATCGGTGGTCACCAATCTTCCTTGACCGCCAGCACCGCGTCCTGTCCCGCCGCTGCTTGCGCTGCCAGCCAGGCGGTCAGCGTGCCAGCCACCACGACCGCCAGGCACAGGCCCAGCAGCTTGAGCCAGGGTAGCATCAGGTCCATGGTCCAGTGAAAACTTTGCGGGTTCACCACATGCACCAGCACGCCAGAGACCACCAGGCCCAGGCTCAGCCCCGCCAGGGCGCCCAACAGCGTCCAGGCGGCGCCCTCAAAAGCGACCACGGTCAGGATTTGCCGACGGGTGAGCCCCAGATGCACCAGCAGTCCAAATTCCTTGCGCCGGGCCAGCACCTGGGCGCTGAAGCTGGCCGCCACGCCAAACAGGCCGATCGCAATTGCCACTGCCTGCAGCCAGTAGGTCACGGCAAAACTGCGGTCAAAAATGCGCAAAGAGGTGGCGCGGATCTGCCCCGGCGTGCCGAATTCCATGAGTTCCCCCGCACCGGCACCGGTCCGATCGGCCAGCGCCCGCAGCGCCTCCTGCACCCGTGGCGCGTCCGAGGCTTGGGTCAGCCACAGCGCCAGGTCGTTGGCGCGCCGGTCCCCGGTGATGCGCTCAAACGCCGCCTTGTCGATGGCAATGGCGCCGGTCTGGCGGGCGTAATCGCGCCAGACGCCGGCCACAAAGTACGGCGCGTCCGCCCCTGGCCTGCCTTGGGTCAGCGGTTTGAACGCCTTGCCCAGCGGGGCAAAGGTTTGGCCCGGTGTGGCGCCATGCAAGTCCACCACCGCCTCGCTCACGTAAATGCCAATCTGCCCGACGGGCACAGGCAAGGGTCCGGCCACGAGCGGCAGGCTCTTTGCAGGGTCCGACAATTCGCGTGCGATCAGCGCCACTGGGGGCAGGCTGGGTTGCAGCAGCAGGGGCACCACACGTTGCGCCTGCAACTGCCTGACCCCGCTTAAGGCGGCTGCGTCCAGCACATATTCCGGGCTGAAGTAAACCGTGTCGCTGGCGCCCAGGCTGGCGGCGCTGCGCACATACAGATCGGCTGGAAGCACCTGGTCCAGCCATTGTGTGACCGACTCGCGAAAACTTGCCACCATCACGGTGAGTGCGACCGCCAGGCTCAGCGACGCCACCACGCCGCTGACCGCCACTGCCGCCGTCTCGCGCTGGTGCCGGGCGCGCGCCACGGCCAGCAGCGGCAGGGTCTGGCGGGCCACCAGTGGCGCGACGCGGTCCAGCAGCAGGCCAATCAACCAGGGCAGGGCGGTGATGCCGCCCACCAGCAGCAAGGCCACCGACAGGTAGGCGGCCACCGGGATACCCCACAGGGCCGGTGCCTGGGTCAGCGCGGCACCCAGCAGAATCAGCATCAGGCTGAGCCAATGGCTGTGCGGGCTGACCCAGGCACCGCCCAGCCCCTTGAGCGTTTGTGCTGGCGGCAGGACCTGCGCCGCCCGGGCCGGCCACCAGCCGCCCACCAGCGCGGCCACCACACCCATGGCGGCATAAAGCAGCGCGGCCAAACCACCGAATTGCAGTTTGGGCGCGGCGCCGGCAAAAAAACCGCCGCCCAAGTCGCCGCCCAGCAATTTCAAGGCCAGCGCCGCCAGCGCCGTGCCCAGCGCAACGCCTGCGACGCTGCCCAGCAGGCCCAGGAAAAGCGACTCCCACAGCACCAGGCTCAGCCGTTTGCGGCCACTCAGGCCCAGCACACCCAGCAATGCAAACTGCTGCGCGCGTTTGGCCACGCTCAGGGACAGCACCGAGAACACCAGAAACGCCCCGGTGAACAGGGCAATAAATGCCAGCACGGTCAGGTTGACCCGGTAGGCGCGTGAAAGCTTGCTGATTTGCGACTGCGCGTCAGCGGGCACCGTCACGGTCAGGTTGGCGGGCCAGTCTGGCGCGTCTTGCAGGCTGCGGACGAAGTCGTCGCGATTGACCCCCGCCTTAAGACGCAGGTCGATGCGACTGAGCTGGCCGTGCTTGCCAAACAGCTCCTGCGCCGCGCCAATGTCCATCACTGCCAGTGCTCGTCCCGACGCTCGAACGCTGCCCGCCACAGTGACCGTGACCGGTTCCAGGCCGCTTTGCACTTGCAGAGTTGATCCCGCCAGGGCCAGTGCCGCCGGGTTCAGGAAAACCTGGCCCGGTGCAAAGATGGCGAAGCGGTCCTGCGTGGCCTGGTCGCTGGGGCGGGTGGGCTGGGGCATCAGGTCCGGCGCCACAAAGGCCACCACCAGCGCGTCGACACCGACCACCTGCAGGCTGCGCTTGCCCTCGGGCGTGAGGGCGAAGGTGCCGACTTCGAGCACGGGCGAGGCCAGCGCCACTTCAGGCAAGCGTGCCACGCGGGTAAAAAGCGCCTCGTCAAACTGGCCCTGCACGCCGCGCAATTCCAGGTCTGGCTGGCCGCCCACCGAACGGGCCGCCTGCGAGAACTCATCGAGAGCGGAGGTGTTGATCAAATGCACCGAAAACGCCAGCGCGACGCCCAGCATCACCGCCACCACCGCGGCCGCGTTGCGCCACGGGTGGTGTTTGAGCTCTTGCCAGGAGAAGGTTTTGAGCAGGTCGAGCATGGCGCGGGGCCTCAGCCTAAGGCGCGAAGCGGTATTCCCGCGTGATTTCAGCCACTTGCACCACGTAGGATTCGTACCAGCGTTCGCGGCCAAGCTGCTGGGCCAGCACATGTTCGGCGTGTGACTTCCAGGCCCGGATGTGTTCCTCGGACGGCCAATAAGACAGGGCAATTTCATCCTGGCCTTCGGTCACTGCGGTGAATTCAAGGCAGCCGAACTGACCCAGTGCCAGCTCGCGCATGCGGGCCGCGACCTGGGTGTACTCGCTGTCAGCAAGGCGAACCTTGGCGCGAAAAATGACGACGAACATGTGTGTTTCCTCGGGGCTTTATGGGGTGAACTGCGCTGATCTCATCCGAGCAGGCGCGCATCCAGCCAGCCGCGCAAGCTGTTCACAAAGGCCAGTGCCTGCACACGCGGCAAATCATCCACCCGAACCACGGCTTCATGCAGGCGGCCTTCCTTGAGAAACAGCGCGCGTCCGATGCCGTCGAGCAAGCCGCAGCGTAATGGCGGTGTGACCCAGCGGCCTTCGAGCAGCAGGGCGATGTTGCCACGGGTGCACTCTGTGAGTTCACCGGCGCTGTTGTAGAGCAAGGTGTCAAACACGGCCGGGTCGCCGGGGGCGAAGGCCTCGTAATGGGCGCGGTGCGTGGTTTTGAAGCGGGTGAACTCACTGTGCGCCTCATTGAATGGCCGACTTGCCAGTTGCAGTGTCACCGGCGACGGTGAAGGCGGCAGCGCAAAGGCCTGCGCCTGCGCGCGGCCAGAGGCATCGAGCAGCAGGCGCACCCGCCAGGTCGAGTCGTCGGTGATCAGGTCATTCAAGACCTGTCTGATGCGGGACTCATTCCACGGGTAGGAAAAGTGTGCCGCCGCACGTTTTAGCCGGGCCAGGTGGGCTTCCAGATTGCGGAAGCTTCCACCTTCCAGGCGCAGTGTTTCCAGCAGCTTGAACGACTCGCTGGCGCGCTCCAGAAAACCGCGCTTGACACGCCACTCCTGCCACTCGGCCTCGGCAGTGGCGTCCGCAGTGATGCCGCTGCCAATGCCGCAGGTGGCCTGCGTGCCGCGCAGGGTGACGGTGCGGATCGCCACGTTGAAGGTGGCGTGGCCACCGGGGCGCACCACGCCAATGGCGCCGCAGTAAATGCCGCGCGGCTCTGATTCAAGCGCCTTGATCATGCGCATCGCCTGCACCTTGGGCGCCCCGGTGACCGAGCCACACGGGAACAGCGCGCTAAAGACGTCGCACAAGCGCGTGCCGGGCCGCGTGTTGGCGGTCACGTCGGACACCATTTGCAGCACCGTGGGAAGCGTCTGCACCGTAAAGAGATGCGGCACCTTGACGCTATGCGGCTGCGCGATGCGTGACACGTCGTTGCGCAGCAAGTCGACAATCATCACGTTCTCGGCGCGCTCCTTGGGCGAGGCCACCAGCGCGGCCGCCAGCGTGGCGTCTTCCTCGGCATTGCCGCCACGTGGCGCGGTGCCTTTCATGGGGCGCGTCAGCAACTGCCCGCCTTGGGTGGCTCGTCCGTTCTGCCAGTCAAAAAACAGCTCGGGCGATACCGACAGAACCTGCTCGAACCCGCTGTCAATGAAGGCGGCATAACCCTGGGGCTGGGCGCGGTGCAGCCGGCTGAAAAGCTGCTCCGGGTCGCCGGAAAACTCGCCGTGCAGCGGCGCGGTGTAGTTGACCTGGTAGAGGTCGCCGGCTGCAATGGCCTGGTGGATGCGGTCCATGGCCGAGTCGAAGTCAGCCCGGCCCAGGCTGCCTTGCCATTGCACGCGCGTGACGTCGTCGTCATCCGATGTGTCGGCGGGCCATGGCAAGGCCTTGGCATAGATGCCGAACCAGGCGAGCGGGCCGTCGGCTCGATACACGTCGAGCGCCGCATCAAACGCGGGCGCGGCTTCATAACGCACGTAACCCGCGCACCAGAAACCTTGATTTGCCATGGCATCAACAGCCTCCAGCAGCGGCTTGAGCTGCTCCGGCGTGTGCGCCACCAGAGTCTGCTCCGGCCTGTCGAAAGCGCAGCGCAGTGCCGCCTCCTGACCATGCGGGTCGCAAAAGTCAATCAGTACTTGCATTTGAAACCAGCCCCTCCGGGGTGAGTCTGAGCACGCGGTCCGCGCGCCCAGCCGCTGGCAGCGAATGCGTCACCAGCACCATGGCCGCGCCGTGCTGGCGGGTCTGCGTTACCAGCGCGTCCATGACACGCGCGGCGGTACCGGGGTCAAGGTTCCCGGTGGGCTCGTCGGCCAGCAAAAGCATGGGCCGGTGCACCAGGGCGCGCGCGATGGCCACACGCTGCAACTGGCCGCCGCTGAGCTGTTGCGGCAAGCGCTCGCCCAAGCCGTCCAAGCCCACGGCCTCTAACATGGCCTGCACCCGGGCATCGTCGTGCTGACCCAGCAGCATCAGCGGCAGGGCCACGTTTTGCGCCACGCTCAGGTGCGGCAGCACGTGAAAAGCCTGAAACACGAAACCGGTTTTTTCCCGGCGCAAACGCGCCAGTTGCTCGTCGCTGAGCTTGCCCAGATCCTGCCCATCCAGCAGCACCGTGCCGCTGTCCCAACTGTCCAGCCCCGCCATGCAGTTGAGCAGCGTCGATTTACCCACGCCCGACTCTCCCACGATGGCGACAAATTCGCCGGGCGCCACGCGCAGCGACACCTGGCTGAAGACGGGGGTCTGGCCGTAGCGCTTGCTCAAATTGTTGATGATCAGGGTCATTGCCCGCCTTCAATAAATGACTTTGCCAGTGTCAGCACCTGCTCCAGCGCCTCGGGCGCATCACAGGCCACCACCTGACGCTGCGGCATGGAGCGCAGCCAGGTGATCTGACGCTTGGCCAGCTGGCGCGTGGCGGCAATGCCCTTGTCGCGCAGTTCGCTCATGGGCCATAGGCCATCCAAGGCTTCCCAGGCCTGGCGGTAACCGACGCAGCGCATGGAGGGCAGATCCGGGTGCAGATCGCCACGCGCTCGCAAGGCCCTGACCTCGTCAAGAAAACCGCCCGCCAGCATGGCATCGAAGCGCTGGGCGATGCGCCGGTGCAGCCAGGCGCGGTCCAGTGGTTCCAAGGAGATCAGCAAGTGGTCTGGATCGTGAACCAGGGCCTGGTCCTGGCCAGAGATCCGGGTTTGAAACGACGACAGCGGCCGCCCGCTGGCGCGAAAAACTTCCAGCGCCCGTGCGATGCGTTGCGAGTCGCCCGGGGGCAGGCGAGCGGCGGTGTCCGGGTCCAGCCGCGCCAGTTCGGCGTGCAGGGCGGGCCAGCCTTTTTGCGCTGCTTCCAATGCTATGGCTGCTCGAATGGCCGGGTCGGCGCGCGGCATGGCGTCGAGCCCGTCGCGCAGCGCCTTGAAATACAGCATGGTGCCGCCCACCAGCAGGGGCAAGCTGCCACGCGCCGTGATCTCGGTGATCAGCTGTTTTGCGTCGGCCACGAATTCAGCGGCGCTGTAGGCCTGCAGCGGGTCGCGGATGTTGATCAGGTGGTGCGGCACCGCGGCCAGCTCGGCGGTGGTGGGCTTGGCGGTGCCAATGTCCATGCCGCGGTAGACCAGCGCTGAATCGACACTGATGATTTCCACCCGCCAGGCTTGTGCTATGGCCAGCGCCGCCGCTGTTTTTCCCGACGCGGTGGGGCCGGCCAGCGCAAGATAGCGGGGCGGGCTGGGGCGTGGATGAATGGCGTCGGATTCAGGCTGCATGGGGTTCCCCATATTTTTGCACCAGCGTCCATGCCGTCAATGCAATCAGGACGCTCCAGAACCACACGCCCAGCGTGAGCGGCAGCACGGTGCCGTCCATGTGTGTGCCGAGCCAACTGCCCATGGCAAACGCCGCCAGCATCATCACGAACCCGTTCAAAGCCGATGCCGCGCCAGCCGCGTGTGGGAACGGTCCCACAGCGCCGCTTTGACCGCAGGGCTGATGGATGCCGTGAGCCACGATAAACAGCAACTGCGGCAGCATGATGGCCCACGCGTTTTGTACGCCAGCCAGGCTTAGCCCGGCCATCAGCGTGCCGCCAGCCAGGGACAGCAGGCCGGCCCATTTGAGCGAGCGGCGCACGCCAAAGCGGGGCAGCCAGTGGCGGCACAAGAAAGTGCCGCCAATGTAGGCCAGTGAATTGAGTGCCATGAGCGCGCCGTACTGCGTTTTGCTCAGTCCCAGCACGTTCATGAAGACAAACGATGACGCCGCCAGAAAGGTGAACAGACCGCCATAAGACGCCGCAGAGAGGGCAGAGAATGCCAAAAACGTGGGATGACGCAGGATGCTGTTCCAGATGGCCAGCAGCGTGGCGCCTTGTAATGCGGAAGGGTTTTTCAGTTGCAGTGTTTCCTCAAAGCGCCAGGCGATCATCGCCAGACTGACGGCACCAAAAACAGCCAGCGCCAGGAGCGCAAAACGCCAGTTGAAGGCCTCGGTCAGCAGCCCGCCCATGGGTGCGCTCAAAAACGCAATCACGCCCAGGCCGCTCAAGCCCTTGCTCATGACGCGCGCGCCCTGCACCGGGGTGTACAGGTCGCGCACGATGGCGCGCGCACACATCACCGCCGCGCCCATGGCGGCGCCTTGCAGGGTGCGCCACACGATCAGCGCGATCATGCTGGGCGCCAGCGCGCTGCCAATGGCCGCCAGCACATAAGCGCTTAGGCCGATCAGCAAAATGGGGCGCCGCCCAAAACGGTCGGACAGCGGCCCCCACACGAGTTGCGACACACCAAACGCCAGCAGCAGCGCCGTCAGCGTCAATTGCGCCTGCTGCATGGGCGCGCCAAAACCGGCCGTGAGCACCGGCAGGGCGGGCAAATAGAGGTCGGTGGTCACGGGTTGCAGTCCGAGCAGCAGCGACAGCAGCAGGACGATCATGGCGGGCGGCATGGCTGTGGCAGTGGCGTGATTTGGCATGGCTTGGAGCGTAGCAGATAGCTCGGCCGGTTTGCCGCGGGTCGGGCGCCCGCGGACCTGAAAATGTCAGGCTGTTTCAGGCAGGCAGACCCGACATCCGGTGCCTGTTGCGACAGAATCCAATCGGCAAGATTTTTCAGCTCCTTTGGATCCTTGGTGTCGATGACCTTGTGCTTTTCCACGGAGCCGTCCTCGAACTGAATTTTGGGACCGGTCGTGATGGTCTTCATGATCCTCTCCTGACCATCCGTCTTTTGGCCGGCTGCAATCTTTTTCAAGGAGGGGCCTTTTTTGGTTTTGTCAACGGCATGGCACTTTGTGCAATCGTTGCCCTCGAAAAGGGCCTTGGCTGCATCGGCGCCGACGGCCGCCTGCGCGGGCGCCACACTGGCAAATGCCAGCACGAGAGACACCGTCAGGACACGAGGGGAAAATTTCAACATTTTTGACTCCAGACGGTTTTACGTTGTGTTCAACAACATCAGCTTAAGGCGACGCACGGCATGACATCCGTGCACTTGCAGACATATCGACATGATTTTTTCCCCGTTCAGTTTGCGCGGGCTTGCTGCGTTGCACACCGTGTGCCATCGCACAGACACCGCTTCCGTGGCACGCCATAGTCTGGCTTGTGTCACTCGAATCCCCTGGTGACAGGACATGCAAGCTGCCGTTTGGCAGATGCTTTCAATTCCCTGGAGAAATTACCGATGAATGCATATTTGAAAAGCGCGTTGACGCTGGCGGGTGTTTTGCTCGCCCGCCAGTCGGTGGCGCAAGTGACCTTCTTTGAACAGGACAACTTTCGCGGCCGGTCCTTCTCGACTGAAAGCCAGGTCGGCAATTTTGATCGTTACGGCTTTAACGACCGCGCCTCGTCCGTGGTGGTGGTGCGCGAAACCTGGGAGGTCTGCGAAGACGTTCAGTTTGGCGGTCGTTGCACTGTTTTGCCGCCTGGCCAATATCCCTCGTTCAGGGCGATGGGCTTGAACGACCGCGTGTCGTCGGTGCGGGCGCTGCGCAACAAAGCGCGCGCCGCGGTGACGCCACAGGTCACTTTCTATGAAAACGAAAATTTCACCGGCCGGTCTTTCGCCACCGACAAGCCGGTCTGGAAATTCGCCCGGAATCAATTTAATGACCGTGCGTCCTCGGTGGTGGTGAATGGCAGCCCCTGGGAGTTGTGTGAAAGCAATCAGTTCAGGGGGCGTTGTGTTGTCTTGCGCCCGGGCCAGTATCCGACGATGACGTCGATGGGCTTGAACGACCGCGTGTCTTCGGTGCGTGCCGTGATTCGGGACCAGCGCAGTGATGACTATCGCCATGCGCCCGCGCCTGTTGCAGCACCTGACTACCGTCGGCGCAACAACGAGCGACTGTTTGAGGCCAACGTCACCTCGGTGCGTGCTGTGGTCGGACCCCCGGGGCAGCGCTGCTGGGTCGAACCCGGGCAAGCCGCACAGACGCAAGGCGCTGCCAACATTCCCGGGGCGATTGCCGGAGCGCTCATTGGTGGCATTCTGGGTCACCAGGTTGGCGGCGGAACCGGCAAGGATGTCGCCACCGCCGGGGGGGCGATTGTTGGCGCCGCAATCGGCGCCAACATGGGCCTTGGCGACCCGCCAACGGTTTCGCAAAATGTCCAGCGCTGCGAAATCACCCCGAACCGGGCCCCGCCCCAGTATTGGGACGTCAGCTATGACTTTCGGGGTCAGGCACATCGCACGCAGATGAACACGCCGCCCGGAGCCACCGTGACGGTCAACGCGCAGGGTGAGCCGCGGACCTAGGGGCTGGCCGCTCCCGGAAAAAATCGCGGCCTTTCGGGGGGCCGCAATGCTTTCTCCCTTGGCCGCTCGCGGCCATGTGATACAAAATGGCTCCGTCGGACGCGCACAAGATCAGTCCGGCAATTGGGTGAAACCATCAACCAGGAGGATCGCATGGGCAATCATTTTTTGCGACTGGCCGTTGTTTATGTCTTGTTTGGTGTGACTCTGGGCATTGTGATGGCCGCAGGCCATGAATACACTTTGGCCCCGGTGCACGCTCACCTGAACCTGTTGGGTTGGGCCAGTATGGCCTTGTTCGGGCTCTGGTACCGCAGCGCCCCGTCCGCAGCGGAGACCCGCCTGGCCAAGCTTCATTTCTGGGCGCACAACATTGGATTGCCGGTCCAGATGGTCACGCTGGCGATGTTTGTTGGTGGCAATAATTCTGTTGAGCCCCTGCTCGCCTTGGCGTCGATCGTGATTGGTATTGGCCTGGTTTGTTTTGCGGTCAATCTCTGGCGGTTCACCGGCTCGACGGCGCGCTAGTCAAAGGCGCTGTCGCCCGATCCGGACCCGGCCGTATGACCGCCCTTGCCGGGATGCCGGCTTCCACTTCCGGGGCGGTTAGCTGCATTCAACGCGTCGCTGAGGGCGCACTCGACAAGCCCGTCATGCCATGGGAATCATGAGGTCGAGCAGCGGGGCATATTGCTGGGCGCCAAAGATGTCGCCGTCACCCGCGCTGCCGCTGGGGCGCAGCCGGTAGATGGTGAATTTGATGGCATAGGCGGGGTCGTATTCGACAAAGTCAGAAATCCGCTCCAGCGGGATGGCATAGAGTTTTGCCATGGTTTCACGGGTCAAGGCGCCAGATTTCTTGACGCGATCGTAGTTGGGCTGATCGCGAAAAATAATGTCAAAGGTAATCTTGTTGACCCCCGCGTTTTTGCTGCGGATGGTCTTGGCCAGATTTTTCAAAGGGGTTTCGGTCATGGTTTTGCTCCGTATGCTTCAGGCTTGGTTGCCAATGGTGACCAGATGGGTGGGGAAAAGCTGCATGGGGTCATCCACGGCCACCGTGTGATTGAGGGTCCAGCGGTACGCTGCGCTGGCGTGCAGCACTTCGTCGAGCGGGAAAGACACCGACCCGGCCGTGCCCTTGACATCGGGAAGACGGGCGTAAAACATCTGGCGCAAGCCGATCATCGTCACTTCCTCGGCCATTTTCAGGGTTGGGGCCACGCCCTGCACCATCACGCCGAGCTCGTGCCCGGGTCGGTCACGCAGCGGCTCCAGGTCGCCCATGACACCGTCGCGGCCATAGACGTTGTAGTGAAGTTCGTAGCCGGCGTCGCCAAAGCGGGCCCGGACCTGGGTGCGCGCCCAATCGATCACGCGGTCCATGTTGGCAATGGTGTAGGGATCGCGCACGCCACAAAAACCGACAAAACGCTCTCCCACCTTGCCTGCGCCCTCCAGCTTCACGCGCACCTGGGGTGAGGGGATAAATTTGGAACCGGTGATTCGGGTGGTTTTTTCTGACAGTTGCTCGTATTTGCAATGGGTCATGTCGAGCTGGCCGCCGGCAAAAAATTCTTCATAAGGGTTGGATCGCTCGTACATGGCATGGCCCGACACCGAGGCCACCGTGCAGCGCTGCTCCGGACTCATGGCGGTGACCTGCACGTCCTCGTGGCTGATTTCGCCCATGACGGTTTCCTTGCCGCCATAGGGTTCGGCACAGAACGAGGCGCATTCAAGGACCTTGCCGAGGTAGTAGGCGCGGTCGTCCGAAAAGCCGTGGTGGATGGCGGCCGCGGCGAACAGCGCGGCATCCGAACTACGCCCGCCGATGATGACCTCGGCGCCTTGCTTGAGCAGTTCCACAAAGGGGTGCACACCCGCCATGGCCACAACGCGATCGGTGGCGTCAAGCTCCGACTCGGTCAGGTCGGCAAAGCCGTCCAGTCCGGCAATCGTCTCGCCTTGCACCATTTTGCTTTTGAGCCAGGATTTGTCCACTTCGGAGTAAAAATAGCCCAGCTTGAACGGGGCAAGATGGTGCTTTTGTGCCAGTTCGCGAATGATGCCCACATACATGTCCACCCGGCTGTTGGTTCCGGTGTCGCCAGATGAGCCGATGATCATGGGCACGCCGAGCTTGCGCGAGGCCAGCAGCATGTGCTCCAGATCATGACGCTGCCAGTCCTGCGGGCTGGTCGAGGTGTCGCTGCCCAGCGGGCCGGGACCGATGTCATCGCTGCCCGAGTCGGCGGCGATGTAGTCGGGGCCGGCGGCCACGCCGATATTGAAACTGTCCACCCGAATCGGGGCAAAACCCAAATGGCCGTTAGGGCAAATGATTTTCAGGGACTGCATGAGGTATTTCTCCAGGTTAATTTGACATCGGCAGAAGCTGCTTGATACCTATAAAGCAGTATTTGTGCCATCTCATCTTGATTACTTAATTTAATTAAATCAACAACTTACAAAACTATTTAAAAATAAGGCGGGATTTGCGCGTTTTCTTTTATCATCCTGCGCGTAATTCACTCCGCTTTGAGCAGGCCCAGTTTCAACATCTGGTGACGCAGGGCATGACGCGACAACTTGAGTTGGTCGGCGGCCAGCGTCAGGTTATGGTCACTGGCCTGCACGACCTGCTCAATCAATTGTTTCTGAAAGTTTCCCGTGGCCCGGTGGTAGTCCATGTCGGCGGGCCACGCGGTGGGCTCGGCCGCCGTCGGGGCCAATGCCGGCACCTTTTGCACCTCCCGCAAAATCCGCGCTGGAAGATGGGAGGCCAGCAAGCGGTCGCCGTCCTCGAGCAGGCAGATGCGCTCGGTCAGGTTTTCCAGTTCGCGCACATTGCCGGGCCAGCGGTAGGTCAAAAAAATGCGCTCGGCTTCAGCGTCGACTTTCTTGCGCAGCCCGCCATACATCTGGTGGTATTTGTGCAGGAAATTGTCGGTGAGCAGCAAAATGTCTTCGCCGCGCTCGCGCAAGGGCGGGATGTTGATGGAGATGACTTGCAGGCGGTAATACAGGTCATCGCGGAAATTACCTGCATTCACTTCCTGCAGCAGGATTTTGTTGGTGGCGGCGATGAAGCGAACGTCCACATCGATCGGCTTGACCGCGCCGACCCGACGGAATCGCTTGGTATCGAGCAGCGTGAGAATTTTGGCCTGCATGACCGGGTCGAGTTCGCGAACCTCGTCCAGAAACACCGAGCCGCCATTGCCCGCCTCGATCAAGCCCTCCTTTTTAAGGACAGCGCCGGTGAAGGCACCGCGCTCGTGGCCAAACAACTCGGACTCCAGCAGTTCTGCGGGTATGGCGGCGCAATTGATGTCAACAAAAGCCTTGTGGGCGCGCTGTGAGCCTTCGTGAATCATGCGCGCCACCAGCCCCTTGCCGGTTCCGGTCTCGCCGTAAATCAACACGGTGCCCGCCTTGCTGGGCGCCACCCGTGTGATCAGGGCGCGCAGCGCCACAATGCTCGGGTGATTGCCGATGAGCTGTGTTTGCGGGGTGCTCATGAGGCTTGCCCGGCGGGGTTTGCCGCTGCGAGTTCTGAGAGGCAAAAACGTGCCCAGGTCGAGTTGCACGGGTTGCCGTTGGAGATGTGCAGCGTCTGGCTGGCGGTTTCATACACCACGGAGGACAGGGTTCGGGCCTGCGTCTGGCTGTCGGCGTCGGCATGTAAACAGATGCTGCCCCTGTCTTGATGGCTGGACATCAGGGCCTGCGCCTTGGACACGCTCATGGTGCTGCCATGCTGGCCCAGATAAGCCTGAACCTGTGACAAGCGCAGAGGGGAGGAGTCGCTCAGGTCGTCGCACGGCAAGACCATCTGCGCCGCCATCTGCGGGTCGAGGTAATGGTTGGTTCGCGCCACCGAGGCCATCGATCGAATCATGACGGGCGCTCGTGTATGCCCCAGTTCCACACCGGCGGTGGTTCCGCAGGCATCACCCAGCACCAGTGAGCCGCCCCCTGCGTGCGGCACTGCGGCGATAAACGCCAGGGCCTCGTCAACATCCGCACACTCGCGCAGCAGTGCCGTCATGAGGAAATAGCGCAGCCAGCCGACACCGTGATCGTGTGTGCCGATTTGCGTGTCGACCACGGCCAGTCCGGCGGAGTTGATGCCGCTGGAAAATGCCCCCGGGCTGCCCAGGCTGCCGACACACAGCAGTGTGCGCGCCCCGGCGGCAGGGTCACAATGCAAAAAGAGCTGCTGCAAAACACCGTGCTCACCGCGGTAATCACGATTTTTGACCACAAGGGAGCCCCCGGCGGCGAGGCATTGCGCCCAGGAGGTGCAACCATCGCGCTCCACCGGGCTTGATGTCGACATGTCCTGCACAACATTGGCGTGCAAATAGGCCAGCACTTGGTCATGGGTCAGTCCAAACCCGGTGGCCAATCCCAATGACTCGTCAAAGCCCGATGGATCCTGCGCTTCAAGAAATTCCTTTTGCTGCTGCAGATAGGTTTTCATCCGTGGCAAGTCCAGCATCGGCTGGACCGATGCGAGGCGCCCCAAGATGGCAGCGCGCACCCGCGGCACCAGGGCCGGCCGGGACAAGGATTGCTGCCGGCCGCGCGCCAGCGCGGACCCTGTCAGTGTGATCAAGGAAAGCGCTTCATTCACGGGTGTCGCTCCTCAGGCAGGCCACACTGTGCGTGGCCTGCAGATGCAGGCCTTTCAGGCGGGGGGACTGGCCGGCGCATTCGGGCATGGCCACCGGGCAGCGGGTGTGAAACTTGCAGCCGCTGGGCGGGTTCAAAGGCGAGGGCAAGTCGCCGCTCAGCACGGTGCGGGTTCGCGCGGTGTTGGGCACCAGTCGCGGCACGGCGGACAGCAGCGCTTGCGTGTAGGGGTGCTGTGGACTGTTGATGATGTCCAGGGTGCGGCCGATCTCCACAATCTCGCCGAGGTACATCACGGCGATGCGGTCCGCCAGGTGGCCCACTGCCGCAATGTCGTGCGAGACAAAAATATAGGTCAGGTTGAACTCGGCCTTGAGTTCGCCGAGTAACTCCAGAATCTGCGCCTTGATCGACACATCGAGTGCCGACACCGGCTCGTCGCAGACCACCAGCGCCGGGCGCGACACCAGGGCGCGGGCGATGCCGATGCGCTGGCGCTGGCCGCCTGAGAACTGGTGCGGGTAGCGGTCAAACTGATCGGGCCGGAAGCCGACGCGCTGCAAGATTCGCTCGACCTGCTCATTGTTTGATTCGGCGCTGTCGCTGCTGTGCAATTGCAGGGGTAGCGAGACGATTTCCCGGATCGACTTGCGCGGGTTCAGCGAGGCGTAGGGGTCCTGAAAGATGATTTGCAGGCGCGAACGCATGCGCATCATGTCGCCAGCGTTCATGGCGGAGAGGTCCTGGCCGTCAAACACCGTGCGCCCGCTGCTGGGCTCGACCAGGCGCAAGATGGATCGGCCCAGGGTGGACTTGCCACAGCCCGATTCGCCGATCAGCCCAAGGGTCTCGCCGCGCTGGACATCCAGCGTCACGCCATTGAGCGCATGCACCACGCTGCGTTTTTCGCCGGTCAGGCGCTGGGCCAGGCTGCGCGGCCGCTCAAAATGCTTGACCAGACCCTCAACACGTAACAAGGGGGCATTCATGGCTTTAACTTTCCTCAATCTGGATGCAACGCACCTCATGCCCATCGGCATGGCGCGTCAGGGCAATCGCTGCCAGGCAGGCCTCGGTGCGCTGCGTGCAGCGCGAGTAAAAATGGCATTGCGCCGGGAAGTTGACCAGATTGGGCACCGTGCCGGGGATGGGCCGCACCGGGGCCGACAAGTCTTCAACCCGGGGCGTGGCTTGCAGCAGGCCGCGCGTGTACGGATGCCTGGGCGCGCCGATCACCTCGGAAGTCAGGCCCGACTCCACCACCTGGCCGGCGTACATCACCACCACACGGTCGCATTGCTCGGCGACCACGCCCAGATCGTGCGTGATCAGCACCATGCTCATGCCCAGTTTGCGGCGCAGCGAGGCGATCAGTTCGAGCACCTGGGCTTGAATCGTCACATCGAGCGCGGTAGTGGGTTCATCGGCAATCAGCAAACGGGGCTTGCAGGCCAGCGCAATCGCAATCATGATGCGCTGGCGCATGCCGCCGGAAAATTGGTGCGGGTAGTCTTTCAAGCGGGTCTCGGCGGCGGGAATGCCGACCAGCGCCAGGACATCCACAGCGCGGGTGCGGGCCAGGCGCTTTTTCTGCCAGTAGGGCTGCGCAGCAATGTCCTCGTCATGCGCCAGGATGACTTCGAGCAACTGCTGCTCGATCGTCATCGCCGGGTTCAGTGCCGTGAGCGCGTCCTGCATGGTCATGGCAATCTGTTTGCCCCGGATCCGGCGCAGCGCCTCGGCCGACAACTTGCGCAGATCGGTGCCGTCAAAAATCACTTGACCGGCGGCGATTTTCCCCGGCGGCTTGATCAAGCCCATGACGCTGGCAAAACTCACGCTCTTGCCTGAGCCGGACTCGCCCACAATGCCGACACACTCGCCGGGCATGACGTCCAGGCTGACATCCTGCACCGCCTTGAGCAAGCCGGAGGGGGTCGAGAACTCGGTGGACAAACCCCTGATGCTCAAAATGGGACGTTCTCTGCTTGTTGTGGTCATGGTGTTCATTTGGCAGGTTTGACTCACAGCTTATTCGTGCAAACGCGGATCAAAAGCATCGCGCAGCCCTTGGCTTGCGACGTTGATGGCCAGCACAAGAAGCAGGATGGCGACACCAGAGAAAGTTGATACCCACCAGGCGTCCCAGATAAACGAGCGCCCGTCGGCCACCAGGGACCCCCAGGAGGCCGTTGGTGGCTGCACGCCGATGCCCAAAAAGGACAGGCTGGCCTCCAGAATGATCACATGGGCCATGCGCAGGGTCGAGACCACGATCACGGAGGACAGAATATTTGGCAGGATCTCGCGCGCCATGATGTACAGCGAGGAGCCACCCACCGCGCGCGCCGCCTCGACGTATTCGACCTCGCGCAGGGCCATGGTCTCGCCCCGGACCAGGCGGCACGGTATCACCCACTCCTTGTAGGCCAGCGCCAGAATGATGTTCTGCAGACCCGGGCCCATCATGGCCATCAGACCAATGGCAAACAGCAGGTAGGGGAATGCCAGAAGGATGTCGACCACGCGGGAAATCACGGTGTCGACCCAGCCGCGCAAATAGCCCGACAACAGACCCGCCACGACGCCCACGGCTGTGGCGATGAAGATCACCGCAGCGCCGATAAAGATCGACACGCGCGAGCCAAAAATAATGCGCGACAGCAGGTCGCGCCCCAGCGCATCACAGCCCAGCGGATAGGCCCATTCGCCGCCCTCCATCCAGACCGGAGCTTGCAGGCGACGCAGCAAATCGCTGTCATTGGGGTCTTGCGGAGCGATCCATGGCGCAAAAATCGCCATCAAAAGAAACAGCAGCACCACGGCGCTGGCCGCCATGGCGAAACGGTTTTGGGTAAACCGCCGCCAACTCAGGCGCAGCGGCGATTCTGCTGCGGAGGCAGAAGGGGTCAAAGCCGTCAAGGCAGTTGGTGCCGATGTCATAAACGAACCCGTGGATTAAGAACGGTGTAGAGCAAATCTGCCAAAAAGTTGATCACCACATAGGTCAGGGCGTAGAGCAGAATGGCCGCCTGGATGAGCGGGTAGTTGCGGGTAAAGATGCTTTCCACCACCACCCGTCCCAGACCTGGCCAGCCGAAAATGGTTTCAACAATCATGCTGCCGCCCAGCAGCGAGCCCACCTCCAGCGCGGCCATGGTGACCGTCGGAATCAGGGCGTTGCGCAGCGCGTGGACAAACAGCACACGCCGGGTCGTGAGCCCCTTGGCGTGGGCAAACGTCACATAGTCCTGGCGCAACACTTCGAGCATCGACGTGCGCGTCACCCGCATCAGCACGGCGGCCATGGGCAGGCCGAGGGTCAGGGCGGGCAGCACGAGATGCGACACGGCCGAGGCAAACACCTCGAAGTTGAGCGCCAGCAGCGCGTCAATGGTCAAAAAGTGCGTCACGATGGGGACCTGACTGGCAATGTCGCTGCGGCCGGAAATGGGCAGCCATTGCATCCAGACACCAAAGACCAGCATCAGCAACAGGCCAAACCAGAAGCCGGGCATGGAAATACCGAGCAAGGAGCCCAGGGTGGCCAGCCGGTCCATCCAGGTGTTTTTCTTGACCGCCGCCAGCACCCCGAGCGGAATCGCCACCAACAGGGCAATCAGCAGGGCTGCCACCGTCAATTCGACCGTGGCCGGCAGGCGCTCCAGGATCACCTCGCTGACCGGGCGACGATGAAAGTACGAATAGCCGAAGTTGCCTGTCGAGGCATTTTTCAGAAAATGCACAAAGCGCTGTGCCGCGGGCAAATCCAGCCCCATGTCCTTGCGCAGCGAATCGCGCTGCTCGGTGGTGGCCTGCTGCTCTCCCAGCATGATGTCCACCGGGTCGCCGGGCGTGACCAGCATCATCAGGAAGACGATGGCCGACACCCCCAGCATGACGGGAATAAGCTGAAACAGACGCTCCAGCAACTTGCCTAAGTTCAAAGGAATCTCCAGGTGAGAAAGCCAGGGACTTCCCTGGCCAGGCGCCTTGAGGTGCGCCCAGCCACGTCAGTCATGCGAAGCAATGCGGGGTCTACTGGATGTAGGCGCGGTGCAGGTTGACCCGCGAATCCGCGCTGGGCTGCCAGCCCTTGAGGCGTTTGGAAACCCCATAGACGTCCTCAGGCACCCACAGGAAGATCCAGGGCGCATCGGCATTGACCTGTTTTTGGGCTTTCACAAACAGATCGGCACGCTTGGCCGCATCGGTCTCGGTGCTGGCGGCGCTCAGCAAACCATCGACGACACCGCTGGAATAACCGGCCGAGTTGCCACGGTCGTTGGTCTTGAGGGTGGGCGCAAAAATATCTTCCGGGTCCAGCGAGCCATTGCCCCATGACGTGTACCACATGTCACCAGTTTTGTTCTTGTCTTGCAGCCACTTGGTCCGCAGGACCGTGCCTTCGCCCACCACCACCTTGGTCCGGATGCCGGCTTTGGTCAGCAGCGAGCCGATGGCCTGGGCGGTTTCGGCGAATGAGCCTTCGACATCCAGCGTGACATCGATGCCATTGGGAAAACCGGCCTGCGTCAGCAACTGTTTGGCCTGCGCCAGGTTGTAGTCGTAGGTTTTCAGGCTTGGATCAAAACCAAAGGCATCGGGTGACAACACGCCATTGATGGGTGTGGCCGTGCCTTGAAGAATGCGCGAAATCAACAGGTTTTTGTCGAGCGCGTGGTTGGCTGCCTGGCGCACCAGGGGGTTGTTGAAGGGGGGCTTGGTGTTGTTGAGCGAGATAAAAAATGTGCGTGTTCCGCGCACCTTCATGACCACAGCGTTTTTGCTGCTCTCGATCTGCTTCATCATGTGCGCGGGCAGTTCGGTGGCAATGTCCACGTCACCGGCCAGCAGCGCGGCGACGCGCGATGAATTTTCGGGAATGATCTTGAAAATCACGCGGTCTGCCTTGGCCGGGCCGACCGGCGGAATCTCTGGCGAGCCGCCGTAATAGCCGGCAAAGCGCTCCATGGTGATGGAGTCACCGCGGCGCCAGTCCACCAGTTTGAATGGGCCTGTGCCGTTGACCTGTGTGGCCATCGCCGCGTCGCCGACCTTTTGGACAAAAGCCTTGGATACCACCTCCTGGAAGGGCAGCATGGACGGCAGGATGGCCCAGGGCGAGGCCAAGGTGAAGCGCACAGTGTATTTGTCAACCACGGTCACATCTTTCAAGGGACCGAGCAAACCGGCGCGCGGGCTGCTCTTGCCGTCGATCATGTCTTTCTTGATAAGGCGGTCAAAGGTGAATTTGACATCTTCCGAGGTCATCTCGTCGCCGGAGTGGAATTTGACACCCTGCCTGAGCTTGAATTCGTAGTTGGTGGAGTCGGTCTGTTTCCAGGTCGAAACCAGTTCCGGCACCACTTTCATTTTCGCGTCGCGGGTGAGGAGACCGTCGTACAGGTTGCGAATGATGGTTTCAGTTTCGCGCGAACGGTGGTTGCCCGGGTCAAGGGTCAAGGCATCCAGTCCAAAACCAACCCGGATATCCGCAGCCTGTACGTTCATCGCCGAAAACGCCAGCAAGGGCGTGGCGAGCCAAGTCAAATAGTGTGATGTCTTCATGGTTACCTCAGGGAGCAGGGTTAAAAAACGGACTCGGATTCAAGCCCACAATCGATGACGATTACCATTTGAGCAGATTCCGTGCCAACTGAATAGAATCGAAAAATCAGTAGAAACCCTTAAGGAAAGGCGGCAAAAGAGCCCCAGTTTTGACACTTTGGCGTGGTATGTTTCGATTGATGCGTGAAATTTTAACTCTAGCGTGTATTACACGCAATCGGTGGCCTGAGACAAGGCCGGCGAATCGAGGCTGTGGCATCGCGCCGTTGAATGGCTCGTCTGCTGCCGTGTGCATGAGCCGGTTTTGAACGCGTGTCAGGACTTTCAGGGCGTCAGCATGCGCTCCACATAACGGGCAATGAGATCAATCTCCAGGTTCACCCTGGAGCCGACCTTCAGGGTGGCCAATGCGGTGTTTTGCACGGTGTGGGGAATCAGATTGATGGACATCTCGCAGCCCTCCACGCTGTCCTGAATCCGGTTGACAGTCAGGCTGACCCCGTTGATGGTGATCGAGCCCTTGTAGGCCAGGTATTTGGCCAGGGCGGGTGGCGCCATGACACGCAATTGCCAGCTTTCGCCGATTTCTGCAAAGTAGGTGACTTGGCCAATGCCGTCGACATGGCCAGACACGATGTGCCCGCCCAGCCGGTCGTGCGCGCGCAGGGCCTTTTCCAGGTTGACGGAACCCAACTGGTTGAGGCCGGCGGTCTTGTCGAGCGACTCGGCCGAGATGTCGACGGTGAAATGCTGCTGCGCCGCATTGAGCGTGGTCACGGTCATGCAGGCGCCGTTGAGGGCAATGCTGTCGCCCAGGCCCACGTCGTCGAGGTAGCCGCCCGGGCAGGTGATCGTGAGGCGTTTGCCATGGGTGGCGGTGTCGCCCAGGGGGCGCACGGCGCTGATGTGGCCGATGCCGGTGATGATGCCTGTGAACATGTTGATCAGGTGGGTTTGGCAGGGCGCTTGCCCTGGTGTTTAAAAAACGTCGCGGCCGCAAACGCGGGCGACCACACGCAGGTCGGGCCCCAGCATGGCGGTGGACTTGAATTCCAGCGGCACGGCCTGGGCCAGATCCTGCAGCGGGCCAAAGTGTGCCATGCCACGCCCCAGGCCGATCAGTTTGGGGGCCAGATAAACCACAAATTCATCGACCAGTCCCTCGCGAATCAGCGAGCCGTTGAGCTTTTCACCGGCTTCCACATGCAACTCGTTGATCTCGCGGCGCGCCAGGTCACGCAGCGTGGCGGCCAGATCGACCTTGCCCTCGGGCCCGGGCAGCATCACGACGGTGGCACCGCGTGCTGCCAGCGCAGCCTGTTTGGCGGCATCGGCAACGGCCGCGTAAACGATGAGCGTGCGACCTGGAATGAACAGCGCGGCGTCCAGGGGCGTCTCCAGCCGGCTGTCGATCACCACCAGGCTAGGCTGGCGCGGTGTGTCCACCAGCCGCACATCGAGCTTGGGGTTGTCGGCGAGCACCGTGCCAATGCCGGTGAGCACGGCACAGGCGCGCGCACGCCAGGCGTGGCCGTCGCTGCGGGCTTCGGGCGAGGTGATCCACTGGCTGAGTCCGTTGTCGAGGGCGGTCTTGCCGTCGAGCGTGGCTGCCAGCTTCATGCGCACCCAGGGCGTTTGGCGCACCATGCGGCTGAAAAATCCGATGTTGAGTTCGCGTGATTCGGCGCCACCGGGACCGATGTCGACGTCGATGCCTGCCGCGCGCAGCCTTTTGAGGCCATTACCCGTGACCAGGGGATTGGGGTCGCCGATGGCGGCGACGACTTTTTTGATCCCGGCAGCCACCAGGGCATCGCAGCAGGGTCCGGTGCGGCCTTTGTGCGAGCAGGGTTCCAGCGTGACATAGGCGGTGGCACCCAGCACGCTGTGGCCCTGGGCCGCGGCGTCGCGCAGCGCCATGACTTCGGCGTGCGCCTCGCCGGCGCGTTGTGTGAATCCCTGGCCGAGCAACTGGCCGTCGGGCGTGGTGATGACGCAGCCCACGCGCGGGTTGGGGGAGGTGAGCAGCAGGCTTTGCGCAGCCAGTGCCAGCGCCTGCTGCATGAAGGTGGTGTTTTCCGGCAGGGTCATGAGGATCGGCGGCGCAGGCGTGGCGTGGTCAGGCGGCGGCTTCGAGACCATTGGCGAAATGCGCCCGCATGCGCTCGGTGCAGGCTTGCGGGTCGCGCGCTGCCAGCGCGTCCATGATGGCGCGGTGTTCAGCCAGGGATTCCTGGATTCGCCCGGATTTCAGCAGTGAATTGTGCCGGTTGAGTTTCATGACCTTGCGCAGGTCGGCCACCATCTGGTTGCGCCAGCGGTTGTCGGCAATCTCCAGCAGGCGCATGTGAAAACGTTCGTTGATTTCAAAAAACTTCTCGCGATCGAGTTGCTTGGGCCGCGCGGCGTTTTCGAGTTCCTGGTGCAGCGCCTTCAACTCGTCCATTTGTGCATCGTCAGCGCGTTGGGCCACGACGCCTGCGGCATCGGACTCCAGCAGACTCAGCAGATGGTAGACATCGGCCAGATCGCGCTCGGAGACTTCTGTCACGTAGGCACCGCGTCGCACTTTCATGGTCACCAGGCCCTCGGTGGCCAGCACCTTGAGTGCTTCACGCATGGGCGTGCGGCTGATGCCGTAGTCATGCGCAATCTTGAGCTCGTCGATCCAGCTGCCGGGTTCCAGCTCGCGGCTGAAGATGCGCTGACGCAGCAATTCAGCCACTTCTTCGTAAAGTGCGCGGGGGGCTAAGGAAAGTGCGGCCATGGGGCAAATTGTAAGCTGGGCGGAATTTTTTGCATCAATAATTATAAATAATGTAAACTCATTCGTGCAAAATGCGCGTCGCTGTACAGTCGATGGCGCCATCGATACAACTCTTAACCGTTTGCCATCATGACCCAAAACAATCCTGAATTTCAGTCAGCCAGCCTGGACGCCTGGGCCAAGGCTGCGGCCAAATCTGCGCCAGCGGGTGATGTGAATGCGCTCAATTGGCTTACCCCTGATGGCATTTCGGTGAAACCCCTGTACACCGCAGAGGACACGAAAAACCTGCCCTACACCAACACGCTGCCGGGTTTCGAGCCCTACCTGCGCGGCCCGCAGGCCACGATGTACGCGGTGCGGCCCTGGACCATTCGGCAGTACGCCGGGTTTTCCACGGCCGAAGAATCCAACGCCTTCTATCGCAAGGCGCTGGCGGCCGGCGGTCAGGGGGTGTCGGTGGCGTTCGATCTGGCCACGCACCGTGGCTACGACAGCGACCACCCGCGTGTGACCGGCGACGTGGGCAAGGCCGGCGTCGCGATCGACTCGGTGGAAGACATGAAAATTTTGTTTGACCAGATTCCGCTCGACAAGGTCAGTGTCTCGATGACCATGAACGGCGCCGTGCTGCCGGTGCTGGCCGGTTATGTGGTGGCGGCCGAAGAGCAGGGCGTCAGCCAGGACAAACTCAGCGGCACGATTCAGAATGACATTCTGAAAGAGTTCATGGTGCGCAACACCTACATCTACCCACCCGGGCCCAGCATGCGCATCATCGGCGACATCATCGAGTACACGGCCGAACACATGCCGAAATTCAACTCGATTTCCATCAGCGGCTACCACATGCAGGAAGCAGGCGCCAACCAGGCGCTGGAACTGGCTTTCACGCTGGCGGACGGCAAGGAATACGTCAAGACCGCCATCGCCAAGGGTATGGACGTCGACGGCTTCGCCGGGCGCCTGAGCTTTTTCTGGGCCATTGGCATGAACTTCTACCTGGAAGTGGCCAAGATGCGCGCCGCGCGCCTGCTGTGGTGCCGCATCATGAAGGGCTTCAACGCCAAATCTCCCAAGAGTCTGATGCTGCGCACACACTGCCAGACTTCCGGCTGGTCGCTCACCGAGCAGGACCCCTACAACAACGTGGTGCGCACCACCATCGAGGCGATGGCGGCGGTGTTTGGCGGCACGCAATCGTTGCATACCAATTCGTTCGACGAGGCCATCGCGCTGCCCACCGAATTCAGTTCCCGCATTGCGCGCAACACCCAACTCATCATCCAGGAAGAGACCCACATCACCAACGTGATCGACCCCTGGGCGGGTTCCTACATGATGGAAAAGCTCACCCAGGACATGGCCGATGCGGCATGGGCCATCATCGAGGAAGTCGAGGCCATGGGCGGCATGACCAAAGCCGTCGATTCGGGCTGGGCCAAGCTCAAGATCGAGGCGGCAGCGGCAGAAAAGCAGGCGCGCATCGACAGTGGCAAGGACGTGATCGTGGGCGTGAACAAGTACAAGCTCAAGACCGAGGACGCCATCGAGGCCCGCGACATCGACAACGTCGCAGTGCGCGTCTCGCAAATCGCCCGCCTCAATGCCATCAAGCAGCAACGCGACGCAGCCCAGGTGCAACTGGCGCTCCAGGCGATCGAGGAAGCCGCCGCCAGCGGCACGGGCAACCTGCTCGATTTGTCGATCAAGGCGGTGCGCGCGCGCGCGACGGTGGGTGAAATCAGCGATGCCATGGAAAAATCCTTTGGCCGCCACCGTGCCGACACACAAAAGGTGACGGGCGTCTATGCCGCGGCGTACGATACGGATGCCACTGACGGGGACACCATGGACTACTGGAACGCGCTCAAGGCCGAAATTGCCGACTTTGCCACCGAGCAGGGCCGTCGCCCGCGCGTGATGATCAGCAAGCTCGGCCAGGACGGCCATGACCGAGGTGCGAAGGTGGTGGCCACGGCCTTTGCAGACCTCGGCTTTGACGTCGACATGGGGCCGCTGTTCCAGACCCCCGAGGAATGCGCGCGCCAGGCCATTGAGAACGACGTGCATGCTGTGGGTGTGTCCACCTTGGCCGCCGGCCACAAGACGCTGGTGCCGGCCATCATCGCCGAGCTCAAGAAGCAGGGCGCCGACGACATCATCGTGTTTGTTGGCGGCGTCATTCCGCGCCAGGACTACGACATGCTTTATGCCGCCGGCGTCAAGGGCATCTACGGCCCCGGCACACCGATCCCGGTGAGCGCGAAGGACGTGCTCAAGCAGATCAAGGCTGCGCTGAAGTGATTCCAGGCGCTTTGGCTGAGGCCGTGCTGCGGGGTCATGCCACCGTGCAGCGCCGCGCCATGGCCAAGGCCATCACCCTGCTCGAATCCACCCGCGCTGACCACCGCCTGCAGGCCGACGAGTTGCTCACGAGCTTGCTGCCGCACACCGGCCAGTCCTTCAGGCTGGGCATCAGCGGCGTGCCCGGCGTGGGCAAGTCGACCTTCATCGAGGCGCTGGGCCTGCACCTGATCGGGCAGGGCCACCGTGTCGCGGTGCTGACGATTGACCCCTCCAGCACCGTGTCGGGCGGCTCCATCCTGGGCGACAAGACCCGCATGGAGCTGTTGTCCGTCAATGACAAAGCCTACATCCGCCCCAGCCCCAGCAGCGGCACGCTCGGTGGCGTGGCCGAAAAAACCCGCGAGGCCATGCTGGTGTGCGAGGCGGCGGGTTATGACGTGGTGATTGTGGAAACTGTGGGGGTGGGGCAAAGCGAGACCGCCGTGGCCAACATGACCGATATGTTTGTGCTGATGCAGTTGCCCAATGCGGGGGACGATTTGCAGGCCATCAAGAAGGGCGTGATGGAACTGGCCGACCTGGTGGTCATCAACAAGGCCGACATCGACCCCGATGCCGCCACGCGGGCGCGCGCCCAGATCAGCTCCAGCCTGCGTTTGCTTGGCCTGCATGGCAGCCCGGACCACCTGCACCATGACCAAAGAATATGGCACCCGCAGGTGATCCAGCTCAGCGCCCTGCATGCCCAGGGGGTCGATGCCTTCTGGGACAAGGTGCGCGAATTCAAAGCGCTGCAAACCGCCAATGGCAAGTTTTCCTC
>JAIPCZ010000055.1 GCA_021737975.1 Polaromonas sp.
GGACTGTGTACACACTTAAGCTTGGCCTGTACGATGGCTATTCTTCTGATAACGGATTTGCGCCGCACAATGCATTCATCCGCGCACCAGACGGAAAGGCCCCAATTAAGGCGAAAAGAGTACCAGCTGAAAATGCCGGTTTCGCGCTTTTTGTTGGAGCACTTGATGACGAAGTAATAGCCGCATATGCTGCCATTGCCGAAAAGAGTCAACTTGTTGTAGGTTTCAATAGGAAGGCTGGGCAGCAAGATGTCATCGTCTCCCTCGACTTGACTGTCGTAGACATACAGATAAAAGACAACGAGGTTGTCAGAGCAAGAAGTAACAAACCTGTAGCCGAATTTATGTCCTGTTCAGGGGATTTGTTCGAGATTGCTAAGTAGTCAATTAATTAAACTTCTTGGACATAGCCCGAAAGGGACTGAACCCAGCCTAACCCGCTGGGTTTTTTTGTCTTTTTGCTTGCTTTGCTGGTGCTTGATTTGGGCAAATTGCCTACAGATTGCCTACAACCCCGCCAAAGGAAAAGGGTTCGCTACTGTTTTAATAGTAACGAACCCTTATCTGATTTGGTGGCCCGGGGCGGAATCGAACCACCGACACAAGGATTTTCAATCCTCTGCTCTACCGACTGAGCTACCAGGCCTAAGCGGCATATTCTAGCAGTGCAAAAGGTTGTTTTGAGACGCAGGTCTGATTTTTCAAATGCGTTTGCGTGTCAGGTCCACACCCAATTGCTTGAGCTTGCGGTACAGGTGGGTGCGCTCCAGTCCGGTCTTTTCGGCGACACGCGTCATGGAGCCGTTTTCCTTGGCCAGGTGGAACTCGAAGTAGGCTTTTTCGTATTCGTCGCGGCCTTCGCGCAGCGGTTTGTCGAGCATGAAGTTTTGCGTGGCTTGCGGTCCGGCGTCCGGCGCCGGTTCGGCGGCGCTGATGGGCATGTCGGCCAGCGCCACTGTGCCCGCCTTCGCACCCATGGACGACAAGGACGGCATGGAATGCGTGAGCTTGCGCAGGGCGCCGCGGGTCAGGCCCTGTTCGACCGCCTTGAGCAGCTTTTGCAACGTGATCGGTTTTTCCAGAAAAGCCAGGGCGCCGATGCGCGTGGCTTCAACCGCAGTGTCAATGGTGGCATGGCCGCTCATCATGATCACGGGCATGGTCAGGGCGCCCGAGGTGGACCACTCCTTGAGCAAGGTGACGCCATCGGTGTCGGGCATCCAGATGTCGAGCAGGACCAGGTCGGGCGCCTCGCGCAAGCGGGCGGCGCGGGCCTGGGCGGCATTTTCTGCCAACTCCACGGTATGACCTTCGTCATTCAGAATCTCGCACAGGAGATCGCGGATGCCCAGTTCGTCATCCACTACCAAAATGTTAGCCATGTACTTGTACTTCCCTTGATATTGGTATCAGCAATGTCACATCAACTTGTCTGAGGTCCTGTCGCAGGCTCAACGGCGAATGATAACGATACTTGGGCACCGAGGATCTCGTCATTGTGCATGCGGTTCGCAATCGACACCCGACTGGCATGCTCGTCGGCGATCTTCTTGACGACCGCCAGGCCCAGCCCGGTGCCTTTGTCCTTGGTGGTCACATAGGGCTCGAACGCCCGCTTCAGAATGTGATCAGGAAATCCGGTGCCGCAGTCGGACACGACCAGGCGCACCCGGCGCGCGTTGGCTTGCCACTGGGTCTTCACCAGCACGGCATGCGCCGCGTCGGCATGCCCAGCGCTCACGGTGGCATCCTGGGCGTTTTGCAGCAGGTTGTGCAACACCTGGCGCAGTTGCTGGGTGTCGCCCAGGATGTTGGGGCAGTCGGGATCCAACTCGGTTTCGACCGGCACCTGCCCGAGATCGTCGGCATACAGGTGCAACACGTCATTGACCAGCTCGTTGAGGTTGACTGGCCTGAGTTCGGCAGCAGGCAAGCGCGCGTAATCTCTGAATTCATTGACCAGCCGCTTCATGGCATCAACCTGGTCGACGATCGTTTTGACCGATTTGGTCAGCATGGCCTGCTCAGGCGGGCCCAGCTTGCCCGTGAGCTTCATCTCAAGCCGCTCGGCCGACAACTGGATCGGGGTCAGCGGGTTCTTGATTTCGTGCGCCAGCCGCCGCGCCACTTCACCCCAGGCTTGAGACCTTTGGGCCGACACAATTTCCGAGATGTCGTCGAAGACCAGCAAGCGCTGCTCACCCGGCAGGGCGGCGCCACGTGTCACCAGGGTAATCACGTCATTGGCCAGGCGTCCGCTCAAGGCGCGACCGACACCACCGAGCTCAAAAGACTGCTGCCAATGGTCCAGCGTGCGCTCGCCGTGGCTGCTGAAAAAGCTGTCAAATTGCTCCTGCACCTGCTGCCCGAAGGTCTGCAGTCCTTCAATTTCGGCCAGTGCCCGCCCCTGGTGCGCCGCCAGCGGCACCCGCAAAATACGGGTGGCGCCGGGGTTGGACGCGTAAATCAGACCCTTGGCGTCGAGCACCATGACGCCCGCAGTGAGGTTGTCAAGAATGGTCTGCAAATTGGCGCGCGCCGCGCTGACCTGCGCCATGCTGGACTGGACCGCCTGGCGCGCATCGGCAAGCTGCTGGGTCATCTGGGCAAATGAGCGCGTCAAACCGTCAAGCTCGTCGCTGCCACTCAGATAGGATTTGGGCGTGAGATCACCGGCGGCCACGTCGCGCACGCCATCTGCCAGCAGCAACAGGGGCCGGGCCAGCTGGTTGCCCAGCACCACCGCGAGCAGCACCGCCCCAAAAACCGCCATAAAAAGGCTCAAGGTGAGCGTGCCGATGTACATGCGGCGCAAGCCATCGCGGGCAAGCGCCCGCTCCTGGTATTCGCGGTTGGCCAGGGTCACGGCCAGGGCATTGGCCACCAGCGTGTCGGGCAGCGCCTTGACCGCCAGCAAATAGCGCGGCTCATTAAGAATGTCCAGTTGATCGCTGGTAACAAGCGCCAGGGCCTTGACCCTTGCCCGTGGCTCGGCACCCGGCTCAACATCGTCAAGGCCCTCGATCCAGGTGATGACGCGCTGCTCGCGTGCGGCCCTGAATTGCTTGACCGTGGGCAGTTCGGGGTTGAGTTGGTAGCGCGACTGGCCCGCCGCCGCAATGAGCCGCCCTGACGCGCCCCACAGCATCATGTCGTCGGCCCCCACGGCGACGCGCGCACGCTCCAGCGGCAAGGCAGCGCTGAATTCGGGTGTGTCCGAGAGCTGGGCCGCGCCAGCGCGTGCCTTGGCGGCCAGATCAGTTGACAGGGCCTCCAGCGTGGTGCGCCCCAGATTCAGGCCGGCATTGAGCGCGCCCTCGACCTTGACGTCAAACCAGCTTTCGATCGAGCGCGTGACAAACTGGTAGGACACGACGTAGATCAGCATGCCCGGGGCAAAGCCCGCCAGCGCAAAAATCGCCGCCAGCTTGACGAGCAAACGGCTGCCGAATTTTTTTTGTGCCAGGCGCCGGGTCAGGCGCACGGCGATCCAGCCGATCACCCCGAGCAGCAGCGCAGCCACGACCACATTGACAGCAAAGAGCCGCTCATAGTATTGCTCGTAGAGGTCCCTGTTGGTGGTGGCCTGGGTCAACAGGAAAAGCAGCACCAGGCCAATGGCCACCACAGCAATCAGACCCAGTCCCAGCAACCAGCGCACCGAGCGGGAATGGCTTGTCGGCGGCTTGTCAGTGGCTGAGGCGGGTTTCATTTGCCCGACTCGGTGTCAAGAATCTGCTCGCTGGCGAGCACCACCGACCAATCCGCCTGACCCAGGGTGCCAATTTGCAGGGGCCGTGGCAGTTGGGAAAGGTCAAGCCGAAAGCGAAATTCCACCAGGTGGCGCACATTGGGAGCAAGGTCTGAGGTATCGGCGATTTTCCAGCGTGTCACGCGGCGCACGGTGGCCAGTGCTTCAGTCCAGGAATCAAAGTTCTGGTTCAAGGCCAATCCCAACGCCGGCTCGGCGATCTCGCCGGATGTGATGTTGAGTCGCCAACGATTGGTCAGGGGCTGGTAGGCCAGACGGAATTGACGCCTGGTCGTGGCAATTTTTTTGTTGGTCCAGTACCAGCGCTCGCGCAAGACGTCGGCCTCAGCGACAAAGAAAATCGGAATACCCTTTTGCAGCGCATCCAACACGGCCGGCGACAAGTCAAATTGGAGTTGTGTGGACAGCCATAGCGCATCGTCCGAGCGCTCCAGCCGAAGCACCGGCGACTCCGTGCCCGCCGAGGGCGCTTGCGCCAGCACCGTGCCCAGCCCCGGCACGGCCATGAGCAGCCAGCCCAGCAAGAGGCTAGGCAGCAGACTTTTCAAGCAACGCGTAATAGAAACCATCATGCTCACGTTGGGGATTGTCAACCAGACCCGCCCATTGCACCGCCTGCCCGGGCAACAAATGTCCGGGCGACGGTAATAATGTGGCCTTGCTGTTGTTGTCGAGAAACGACTTGATCTGGTCCTGGCCCTCGGCCCGAAAGACCGAGCAGGTGCAATACAGCAAGCGGCCACCGGGTTTGACCAAGGGCCAAAGCACCGCGAGCAGCCTGGCCTGCTGGCGCGCCAGCTGCGCCGCGTCGGTGGGGCGCCGCAGCCAGCGGATGTCGGGGTGGCGTCGCACCACGCCCGAGCCGGAGCAGGGGGCGTCGAGCAGGATTGCGTCAAAGCTTTGACCCTGCCACCAGTTCGGCAGATCAGCCGCATCGGCCGCCAGCACCCGGGCATTGAGGCCAAGGCGCCGCAGGTTCTCGTGAATGCGCTGGCAGCGCTGCGCGTCAATGTCAAGCGCTGTGACCGACACGTCGGCAAACTCCAGCAAGTGTGCCGTCTTGCCGCCTGGGGCCGCGCAGGCATCAAGCACCTGAAGCGGCGCCTGGCCGGTCAGACCCGACAGCAGCAGTGGTGCCGCCCATTGCGCCGCGCTGTCCTGCACCGACACCAGACCGTCGCTGAACCCGGGGATCTGCTGCACCGCTGTGGCCGCCTGCAGCACCACGCCGACCGGGCCCAACGGCTCGGCAGCCATGCCGGCGGCGGCGAGCATCTTGAGGTAATCGGCCACGCTGATGCGCCGCGTGTTGACGCGCAGCACCATGGGCGCCTGGGCGTTGTTGGCCGCCAGGATGCCTTGCCATTGGGCCGGCCACTCGGCCTGCATCTGGGCCAGCCACCAGGCCGGGTGGTTCCAGCGCGCCACCGGATCCTGCGCCACCTGGGCCAGCAAGGCGGGCTGCTCGCGCAAAAAGCGGCGCAAACAGGCGTTGACAAAAGCGGCCTGTGTTTTCAGTTTGGGTGATTTCTTGGCCGCTTCAACCGTTTGATTGACCAGGGTGAAGGCATCGTAGGGCGCGTCGTCACCCTGCGACAACAGCGCCAGTGCGCTGCACAGCAGGGCGTCCAGCGCTGGCGCGGGTGGTCGCGGCGCCAGCAGACGACGCAAGGCCTGCGCCTGCCCCAGCGTGCGCAGCACCGCAAAGCTGAGCGCCTGCACGCCCGGGCGCAGCGACGTATCGACCGCCCCGATGGCCGCAGTGCCGGAAGTTCCGGCCAATATGGCCTGCAGCACCTTGGCGACAGCCTGCAGCTGCCGCCACAGCGGAATCTGGGTTGGAATGTTCATGATCCGTTATAAAAAAAAGCGCCTCACGCCCGTGCAGACCAGGGCTTGAGGCGCTTTTTGGTACTTGGTCAATTACTTGACGTCTACACCCTCATCCTGATCCTGGTTCTGCTCGGTGGCCAGCGCCAGTTCAGCAGCTTCGGTTTCGGCGATGGCGCGTCGCTCGGCATCGTCCATGTTTTCACGGACATTGCGCGCTTCGTGGTAAGCCAGGCCGGTGCCAGCCGGAATCAGGCGACCCACAATGACGTTTTCCTTCAAGCCACGCAGTCCATCGCGTTTGCCCATGATGGCGGCTTCGGTGAGCACGCGCGTGGTTTCCTGGAAGGAAGCCGCGCTGATGAAGCTGTCGGTGGAAAGGGACGCCTTGGTGATACCCAGCAGCAAGTTGGTGAAGGTGGCCGGAATCTTGCCCTCGGCGCGCAGGGCGTCGTTGGTATTGAGCATTTCCGAGCGTTCCACCTGTTCACCATTGATGTAGTTGGAGTCTCCCGCAGCCTCGACCACCACGCGACGCAACATCTGGCGCACGATGACTTCAATGTGCTTGTCGTTGATCTTCACGCCCTGCAGACGGTAGACGTCCTGCACCTCGTCGACGATGTAGCGCGCCAGTTCCTCGGCGCCCAGCAGGCGCAGGATGTCCTGCGGGTCGGCCGGGCCGTCCACCACCACTTCGCCCTTGTTGACGATCTGGCCCTCGTGCACCAGCATGTTCTTTTCCTTGGGCACCAGATCTTCCCAGACCTTGCCTTCGGGATCGGTGATCTGCAGGCGGATCTTGCCTTTGGTTTCCTTGCCGAAAGAAATGGTGCCGGTCATCTCGGCCAGCACACCCTTGTCTTTGGGGGAGCGCGCTTCGAACAGCTCGGCCACACGCGGCAAACCGCCGGTAATGTCGCGGGTCTTCTGCCCTTCGACCGGGATACGGGCCAGCACCTCGCCGGGGCCTACATCCTGGCCATCACGCACCTGAACCAGCGAGCCAATCGGGAAGCCAATCGTCACCGCATGGTCGGTGCCAGGGATCTTGACCTCGTTGCCGCTCGCATCGATCAGCTTGACCTGCGGACGAACCACCTTGGCGGAGCCCCGGCGTTTGGGGTCGATCACCACCAGTGTCGACAAGCCGGTGACCTCGTCGACCTGCTTGGCCACGGTCAGGCCTTCCTCGACGTTCTCGAAACGGGCCTGGCCGGCGTATTCGGTGATGATGGGGCGCGTCAGCGGGTCCCAGTTCGCCAGGATCGTGCCGGCCTTGATGGTCTGGTCGGGCTTGATCGTGAGGATGGCGCCGTAAGGCACTTTATGGCGCTCGCGTTCACGGCCGTGCTCGTCGTGGATGACGATCTCGCCGGAGCGCGAAATCACCACCAGTTCGCCCTTGCCGTTGGTCACATAACGCATCGTGGTGTTAAAGCCGATGTTGCCGTTTGACTTGGCTTCGACGCTGGAAGCGATCGCCGCACGCGACGCCGCGCCACCGATGTGGAAGGTTCGCATGGTCAGCTGGGTGCCGGGCTCGCCGATCGACTGCGCGGCGATCACACCGACGGCCTCGCCGCCGTTGACCAGACCGCCACGACCCAAGTCGCGACCGTAACACCTGGCGCAAATGCCAAAGCGGGTTTCGCAGGTCAGCGCGGTGCGAACCTTGACCTCGTCGACACCGGCCACTTCCAGCTCGTCGATCATGTCTTCATCGAGCATGGTGCCGGCCGGGGCCAGCACCGACTGGTTCTCGGGGTGCAGGATGTCTTCGGCGGCCGTGCGACCCAGAATGCGGTCGCGCAGCGATTCGATGGTCTCGCCGCCTTCGACAATGGCGCGCATCAGGTAGCCGGCGTGAGTGCCGCAGTCCTGCTCGGTCACCACCAGGTCTTGCGTCACATCGACCAGACGACGCGTCAGGTAGCCCGAGTTGGCGGTTTTCAAAGCCGTGTCGGCCAGACCCTTGCGCGCGCCGTGGGTGGAGATAAAGTACTCCAGCACGTTCAGGCCTTCGCGGAAGTTGGCAGTAATCGGCGTCTCGATGATCGAGCCATCCGGCTTGGCCATCAAGCCGCGCATACCCGCCACCTGGCGAATCTGGGCGGCAGAACCGCGGGCGCCGGAGTCGGCCATCATGTAGATGGAGTTGAACGACTCTTGCGGCACCTGGTTGCCGTGGCGGTCGATGACGGTTTCTTTGGAGAGCTGGCCCATCATCACCTTGGACACTTCGTCACCGGCCTTGCCCCAGATGTCCACCACCTTGTTGTAGCGCTCACCGGCGGTCACCAGACCCGAGGTGTATTGCTGGGCAATTTCCTTGACCTCGTTTTCGGCGCGCTCGATGATGCCCGGTTTTTCGGTGGGCACCAGCATGTCCTCGATCGAGATCGAAATGCCGGCGCGCGTGGCCAGGCGGAAACCGTATTGCAACAGCTTGTCGGCAAACACCACGGTTTCCTTCAGGCCGCACTTGCGGAACGAGGCATTGATGAGGCGGGAAATTTCCTTTTTCTTCAAGGCCTTGTTGATGAAGGCAAAGGGCAGGCCCTTGGGCAGGATTTCCGACAACAGGGCACGACCGACCGAGGTTTCGACCAGGCTGGTGCTGGGCGTGAGTTCGCCGGTTTCCTTGTCCTTGGTGTACTCGGTCAGGCGCACGCTGATGCGCGAGCTCATCTCGACCTCGCCCGCGTCGAAGGCGCGCTGCACTTCACCGGTATCGGCAAACACCAGGCCTTCGCCCTTGCTGTTGATGCGGTCACGGGTGGTGTAGTACAGGCCCAGCACCACGTCTTGCGACGGCACGATGGAGGGCTCGCCGTTGGATGGGAACAGCACGTTGTTGGAGGCCAGCATCAGGGTGCGGCATTCCATTTGGGCTTCGACGGAGAGCGGCACGTGAACGGCCATCTGGTCACCGTCGAAGTCGGCGTTGAACGCCGCGCAAACCAGCGGGTGCAGCTGAATCGCCTTGCCTTCGATCAGAATGGGCTCAAACGCCTGGATGCCCAGACGGTGCAGCGTGGGCGCACGGTTGAGCATGACCGGGTGTTCCTTGATGACCTCTTCAAGGATGTCCCAGACCACCGGCGTGCCGGATTCGACTTCTTTCTTGGCCGCCTTGATGGTGGTGGCAATGCCCATGGCTTCCAGGCGCGCAAAAATGAAGGGCTTGAACAGTTCCAGAGCCATCAGCTTGGGCAGGCCGCACTGGTGCAGCTTGAGCGTGGGGCCGACCACGATGACCGAACGGCCAGAGTAGTCGACGCGCTTGCCCAGCAAGTTCTGACGGAAACGGCCGCCCTTGCCCTTGATCATGTCGGCGAGCGACTTGAGCGCGCGCTTGTTGGCGCCGGTCATGGCCTTGCCGCGGCGGCCGTTGTCGAGCAGGGAGTCAACGGCTTCCTGCAACATGCGCTTCTCGTTGCGGGCAATGATTTCAGGCGCCTTGAGTTCAAGCAGGCGGCGCAGGCGGCTGTTGCGGTTGATGACGCGGCGGTACAGGTCGTTCAGGTCCGAGGTGGCAAAACGGCCACCGTCCAGCGGCACCAGGGGACGCAGGTCGGGCGGCAACACCGGCAGCACGTCGAGCACCATCCACTCGGGCTTGATGCCGGACTTCTTGAACGCTTCAAGCAGCTTGAGGCGCTTGGTGTTCTTCTTGATCTTGAGCTCGGAACCGCTCGGATCGTTGCGCAGCTTCTCGATGGAGCTGTCGATGTCGAGGTTTTGCAGCAAATCCTTGACGCCTTCGGCACCCATCTTGGCCTGGAACTCGTCGCCGTATTCCTTGAACTTGGCGTCGAAGTCGTCTTCCGACATGATGCTGTATTTCTTCAGCGGGGTCATGCCGGGGTCGGTCACCACGTAGGCTTCAAAGTACAGCACACGCTCGATGTCGCGCAGCGTCATGTCCAGCACCAGGCCCAGGCGCGATGGCAGGGACTTCAGGAACCAGATGTGGGCGCAGGGCGCGGCCAGGTCAATGTGACCCATGCGCTCGCGACGCACCTTGGTCTGGGTGACCTCGACGCCGCATTTCTCGCAAATGACACCGCGGTGCTTGAGGCGCTTGTACTTGCCGCACAGGCATTCGTAGTCTTTGATGGGGCCAAAGATCTTGGCGCAAAAAAGACCGTCACGCTCGGGCTTGAAGGTGCGGTAGTTGATGGTTTCCGGCTTTTTGACCTCGCCAAAAGACCAGGAACGGATTTTCTCGGGCGAAGCCATGCCAATTTTGATGGCATCAAAGTGCTCGTCAGGCGTGAATTGCTTGAACAGATCGAGTAATGATTTCATGTGTGTAAATCCTTAAATTTGTGTCAAACAATCAAGAGCGCTCGAGCTCAATGTCCAGGCCCAGGGAACGAATTTCCTTGACCAGCACGTTGAACGATTCCGGCATGCCGGCTTCAATCGAATGTTCACCCTTGACGATGCTTTCGTAGACCTTGGTCCGGCCCTGCACGTCATCCGACTTGACGGTGAGCATTTCCTGCAAGGTGTAGGCGGCGCCGTAGGCCTCCAGCGCCCACACTTCCATCTCACCAAAACGCTGGCCACCGAACTGGGCCTTGCCGCCCAGCGGTTGCTGCGTGACCAGGCTGTACGGGCCAGTCGAGCGGGCATGCATCTTGTCGTCCACCAGGTGGTGCAGTTTCAGGTAATGCATGTAGCCCACTGTGACCGGGCGCTCGAAGCGGTCGCCGGTGCGGCCGTCGTAGAGGTAGGCCTGGGTGCGGGTGGGCGTCAGGCCCTTGGCGGCGGCCACGTCG
>JAIPCZ010000020.1 GCA_021737975.1 Polaromonas sp.
TGCAAAAATGGCTTTGACTTTCAGACCCTGACACCATGAACTGGCTCAGAAAACTCCCCGGCTACCAACGCACGCCCTACGGCTTCGAGCTGCGTTTGCTGCGCATGATGCCGCGAGTGCTGTTGCTGGGTACACTCTTTCCCCTGCTGCTGTCAGGGCTGGCGCGGCTGTTTTACACGCGGGGAACGGCGGCCGAAATCGATCGGCATATTCAGCTCTTTGATTTCGGCATGATCGGTTTGACGGTGCTGGTCTGGACGGCCGTGTTCACGGTCTCGTTTGGTTGTGTTGTCGTCTGGCTCATGAAAGGGCCGGCTTACGTGGCCGATGGTTATGACGTCTCCCACAGCGACAAGCCCAAGCTGGACTGACCAGGTTCCAAAAAATGCACACCTTCCTCTGGCACGACTACGAGACCTTTGGTGCCAACACCCGGCAAACGCGCCCGGCGCAGTTTGCCGCCATTCGCACCGATGCTGACCTAAATCCCATCGGTGCCCCGGTCATGTTGTACTGCCGGCCTGCCAACGATTTTTTGCCCGAGCCGCAGGCCTGCCTGATCACCGGCATCACGCCCCAGGAATGCCTGGAAAAGGGCCTGCCTGAAGTCCGTTTCGCGGCGCAGATCGAACAAGTCTTCAGCGAGCCCGGCACCGTGGGCGTGGGCTACAACACCATTCGTTTTGACGACGAGATCACGCGCTTCATGTTCTGGCGCAATTTGATCGACCCCTATGCGCGTGAATGGCAGAACGACTGCGGCCGCTGGGATTTGCTCGATGTGGTCCGCACCGCCTATGCCTTGCGCCCGCAAGGCATCGAGTGGCCTGTCAAGCCCGATGGCAAGCCCAGCTTCAAATTGACCGACCTGAGCGCGGCCAACGGCCTGCTTCACGAGGCTGCCCACGATGCCCTGAGTGACGTGCAGGCCACCATCGCCCTGGCGCGGCTCATCAAGACGACGCAGCCCAAGCTCTTTGACTTTTGTTTTGGCTTGCACAAAAAGGACCGGGTCATGGCGGAATTGGGCTTGCCCACCAGCTTGACGCACGCGAAGCCATTTCTGCATGTTTCAGGCATGTTTGCGCCCGAACGCGGCTGTGTTGCGCTGATGTGGCCGCTGGCCATGCACCCCGCCAACAAGAACGAGTTGCTGGCCTGGGATCTGGCCTTCGACCCAGGTGAGCTGGCCAGCCTGAACGCCGAGCAAATCCGTTTGCGCCTGTTCAGCAAGTCTGCCGATCTGCCCGAGGGCGTGCGCCGTCTGCCGGTCAAGTCGGTGCATCTCAACAAGTCGCCCATGGTCATGAGCAACCTCAAGGTGCTGAGCCCGGCCATGGCCGAGCGCTGGGGCATCGACATGACAGCGCAGTTGCAACATGCGGCGGCAGCCCGCGATTTGCCCGACATGAGCGCCATCTGGGCCCAGGTGTTTGCCCGGCCTGCAGCGGCAGCAGTGGATGTCGATGAAGACCTGTACGGCGGCTTTGTCGGCAATGCGGACCGCCGCCGCCTCAATGACCTGCGCCGCTGCAGCCCGGCCGAACTGGCCACAATGCGACCCGCGTTTGACGACGCGCGTTTGTCTGAATTGCTGTGGCGCTACCGGGCGCGCAACTTCCCGCAAAGCCTCAGTGTGGAAGAAGTCCAACGCTGGGAAGCCCACCGCGCGACACGCCTGTTTGACGGCGAGGGCGGCGCGCTGACGCTGGACGCCCTGTTCGAAGCACTGGACAAGCTGGCAGAAAACGCCAGCGAGCGCGACGAAGCCATCCTCGGCGCGCTGTACGATTACGCCAGCGAGATCGCGCCGCAGCGCGCTTAATTCAATTCGGGTGCTTTGGGGAAAGTCCGGACAGCGGTTTTGGGCCGGAACGCCTTGCACACCGCTTCATCGGTTTCCAGGTAGGGCCCGCCGATCAGGTCGATGCAGTAGGGCACGGCCGTAAAGATGCCGGGTACCACGGATTTACCCTCGGCGTCGCGCAGGCCTTCCAGGGTTTCGGCGATCGACTTGGGCTGGCCCGGCAGGTTGATGATGAGGCTCTGCTGGCGGATCACGGCCACCTGGCGCGACAGAATGGCCGTGGGCACAAAGTTCAGGCTGATTCTCCGCATCTGTTCACCAAAACCGGGCATTTCCTTGTGCGCCACCGCCAGCGTGGCCTCAGGCGTCACATCGCGCAGGGCCGGGCCGGTGCCTCCGGTGGTGAGCACCAGGGCGCAGCCCGCGTCCACCAGCTCGATCAGCGCGGCGCTGATGTCGGCCTGCTCGTCGGGGATCAGGCGCGGCTCGAATTGCAGCGGGTTCTTGAGGGCGCGGATCAACCAATCTTGTAGCGCGGGCAAGCCCTTGTCGACATACACACCGGTGGAGGCGCGGTCGCTGACCGACACGATGCCGATTTTGACGGGCGGGTAGGGGTTGGCAGCGGGCGTGTTCATGAGGCTTCTCGGGCGGCGCTGAACGTCGTGTCGCTATGGTCGTGCGGCGGGATGGCGCCGAGATGCTCGCGCACCAGCTGAAAAATCTCGCGGTAAGCGCGGCCATGACGCGGCAGGGCGCCGGGTTTGGAAGGCTTGGCGTCCTTGCGCGCCTGGCGAATCAGCGCGCGTAATTCCTGGCTGTCACAGCTCGGGTTCTGGGTGATCCATTGGGCGGCAGCGTCATCGTCGGCAATCAGGCGGTCACGCCAGATTTCGGCCTGGTGCAGCACCAGGTTGTCGGCGGCCGAACCGGTGGCTTCTTCGCTGAGCGTTTTTTTGACAGCCTCCACCACTTCGGGTTCGAGCTTGCGCATGAGCTTGCCGATGAACTGCATCTGGCGACGTTTGCCCTCAAAATTGGTAATGCGTTTGGCGTCGGCAATGGCGTCCTTGAACTTGTCGGACAGGTCCAGGCGCGCCAGCAGGTCCGCGCGCAGGTCGAGCAGATCGGCGCCCAACTTTTGCAGTTCGGTGCTCTCGCGTTTGAGGTCGGTGCGGCTTTGGTCGTCGGTGCCCTTGAGCTCGGCTTTGAGCTCAATGTCGCGTTCGCTGCCCTCGGCGACGAACTCACCACGCACGAAATAGCCTTTTTTGAGTTTTCTTGACATAGACAAGTATCATAGCCGCGCTATGAACACATCCAACATGCCCAAGCGCGCTCCCAAGCCGAGCCGCACTGCTTCCCTGTCCGCTGCCAAAAGCGCAGATGCCCCGGCTGATGGCTTCAGCTACAGCCGTTCTTTCTTTGAGGGTCTGGTCGATTCGGCCCTGGCCCATGCCAAGCAACTCGGTGCCACCGATGCCGCGGCGCATGCCTCGGAAGGCTGCGGCCTGAGCGTTTCGGTGCGCAAGGGCGAGCTGGAAAACGTGGAGCGCAACCGCGACAAGTCCCTGGGCATCACCGTGCACCTGGGCCAGCGCCGCGGCAACGCCAGCACCTCCGACTTTTCTCTGGCAGCGATCAGGCAGACAGTGCAGGCGGCTTTTGACATTGCCCGTTTCACCGCTGAAGACCCGTTTGCCGCCTTGCCCGATGAGCCCGATATTGCCCGTCCCGAGGAGCAGCGTACTGACCTGGAGCTGTTTTTCCCCTGGGTGATCACCAGCGAACAGGCCGCGCAGATCGCGCTGCAAGCCGAAGCGGCAGCCTTTGCCGTGGACAAGCGCATCACCAACAGCGAGGGTGCCGGCGTGTCGGCCCAGCAGTCGCACTTTTTCAGCGCCCACACGCACGGTTTTCGCGGCGGTTACGCCAGCTCGCGGCATTCCCTGTCGGTGTCGCCGATTGCGGGCCGGGGCGACGACATGCAACGTGATGCCTGGTACAGCTCGCAGCGTGATGCTGCCGAGCTTGCCAGCCCTCAAGCGGTGGGGCGTTACGCTGCCGAGCGCGCCTTGAGCCGGCTGCGCGCCCGCAAGATCGCCACCACCGAATGCCCTGTGCTGTTCGAGTCACCGCTGGCGGCTGGCCTGCTGGGCAGTTTTGTGCAGGCTGTCAGCGGTGGCGCCCTGTACCGCAAGAGCAGCTTTCTGCTCGACAGCCTGGGCAAACCAGTGTTCCCCAAGCACATCGACATTCTGGAAGACCCGTTTATCAAACGCGGCAAGGGCAGCTCGCCCTTCGACGACGAGGGTGTTCGCGTGCAGCCGCGATGCGTGGTCGAAGCGGGCAAGGTGCAGGGCTACTTTCTGGGCAGCTACTCGGCGCGCAAACTGGGCATGAAAACCACCGGCAACGCGGGCGGCTCGCACAACCTGACGCTCACTTCACGCCTCACTCGCCCCGGCGATGACCTCGACGCCATGTTGCAGCGCCTTGGCACCGGCCTGTTTGTGACCGAACTCATGGGCAGTGGTGTGAATTATGTGACCGGCGACTATTCGCGCGGTGCCAGCGGTTTCTGGGTGGAAAACGGCCGCATTGCCTATCCGGTGCATGAGATCACGATTGCCGGCAACATGAAGGCCATGCTCAAGGGCATCGTGGCGGTGGGCGCCGACGCTTACAACCACGGCGCCAAGACCGTGGGCTCGATCCTGATCAACAAGATGAAGGTGGCGGGGAGCTGAGCCATTCATGAACCTGCGAGGCAGGCCGTCCGGGCGGCTTCCTCATACTGGGGTACCAGAAATCGTCAGCCCCCCGGACGGCCCACCTCGCTGGACGCACTGACGAATTGTCAAATCGTTCAATGCCCCAGGATTTTTGACAAGAAGTCCTTGCTGCGCTCGCTTTGCGGGTTGTTGAAGAAGTCGTGCGGGTTGTTCTGCTCGACGATCTGGCCCTGGTCCATGAAGATCACGCGGTCTGCAACGGCTTTGGCGAAGCCCATTTCGTGGGTCACGCAGAGCATGGTGATGCCTTCGTCGGCCATGGCAATCATCACGTCGAGCACCTCCTTGATCATCTCGGGGTCGAGCGCGCTGGTGGGCTCGTCGAACAGCATGATCTTGGGCTTGAGGCACAGCGCCCGGGCAATCGCCACGCGCTGCTGCTGGCCGCCCGAGAGCTGCAGCGGGTACTTGTTGGCCTGTTCGGCAATACGCACCCGGTTCAACTGCACCATGGCCTTTTCTTCGGCCTCTTTCTTGGGCATCTTGCCAACCCACATCGGTGACAGCGTCAGGTTTTCCAGCACCGTCAGGTGCGGAAACAGGTTGAACTGCTGGAACACCATGCCGACTTCCTTGCGCACCGCGTCGATGGCCTTGACGTCGTCGGTGAGCTCGATGCCGTCGACCGTCAGGTGGCCCTGCTGGTGTTCTTCAAGGCGGTTGATACATCGGATCAGGGTGGATTTGCCCGAGCCCGATGGCCCGCAGATCACGATGCGCTCGCCCTTGGCGACAGTGAGGTCGATGTCGCGCAGCACATGAAAGTTGTTGCCATACCACTTGTTGACCTTGTCGAAGGTAATGATGGGGGAGGGAGTTTTGGTGTCAGCCATGATGATGTTCGGTTAAGTTTTTAATCAGTCGAGGACAGAGCTTGTTTGCTTCGTGTCGATGCGGTCTGTCCCGCATTTACCTCAATTTGCTTTTATTGACCTGCTTCTCGACCCAGTGGCTGTAGCGCGACATGGAGAAGCAGAACACGAAGTAGATCAGGGCGATGAAGATGTAACCCTCGATCGTGAAGGGGCGCCAGTTGGCGTCGGAGTTGAGCGCCAGGCTCATGGCACCGGTCAATTCATACAGACTCACGATGGTCACCAGCGAGGTGTCCTTGAAGGTCGAGATGAAGTTGTTCATGATGCCCGGAACCACCATGGCCAGGGCTTGTGGCAAGACGATCTTGCGCTGGGTTTGCCAGTACGACAGGCCCAGCGTGGCAGCCGCCTCGATCTGGCCCTTGGGAACGGCCTGCAAGCCGCCGCGGATCACCTCGGCCGAGTAGGCCGCGGCGAACAGCGTGATGCCCACCAGCACCCGGACCAACACATCGATATTGACCCCTGGCGGCATGAACAGCGGGAACATGAACGAGGCCATGAACAGCACCGAAATCAGCGGCACGCCGCGAATCAGCTCGACATAAATGGTGCAGAAAGTGCGAATGGCGGGCAGGTTGGAGCGCCGCCCGAGCGCAATCAGCAAGGCCAGCGGAAACGACATCACCAGGGACAGCGAAGCCAGCAAAATGGTCAGTGGCAGGCCACCCCAGCGGTCGGTTTCAACCTTGCTCAAGCCCAGCGTGTTGCCGTACATGAGCGCAAAAAAGACCGCCAGCACCACCAGCCATAACAGCGGCAGCCAGGCGCGCCAGAACATGCGCATGCAGCTCGCGACCAGCAGGCTGGTGAGCAGCAGGGTGGCCACGAGCGGTCGCCATTGTTCCTCGAACGGGTAGCGGCCAAAGATGATGATGCGGTATTTTTCGGTGATCACGCCCCAGCAGGCGCCGGCACCTTCGGCACGGCAGGCGTCATAGTCGGCCGCCCAGACGGCCTTGAGGATGGCCCAGTTCAGGATCTGGGGCACCAGCCAGAGTAGCACCGCGCCAATGAGGAGCGTGGCCAGCGAAGTTTTCCAGTCGGCCAGCAAATTGGCCCTGACCCAGGCCACTGGGCCCTCGGTGTTGACGGGGGCCGGTCGCGGGGCGATGGGTTGAAAAGTAGTGGTGTTCATGGTCGGTTCCTCTTCAACGTTCCTTGATCGCGGCACGGCTGTTGTACCAGTTCATCAGCAGCGAGGTGCCCAGCGAGGTGATCAGATAGACCAGCATCACCAGCGCAATACATTCCACCGCGCGGCCGGTCTGGTTAAGCGCCGTGTTGGCAATGGACACGACATCGGGGTAGCCGATGGCCACCGCCAGTGATGAGTTTTTGGTCAGGTTTAGATACTGGTTGGTCAGGGGCGGGATGATCACGCGCAGGGCCTGTGGCAGCATCACCAGACGCATTTCCTGCTTTCGGTTCAGGCCCAGAGCCGAGGCTGCCTCGCCCTGGCCGCGCGCCACCGCTGCAATGCCGCCGCGCACCACCTCGGCAATAAAAGCCGCCGTGTAAAGCGTCAAGCCCATCAGCACCGCCAGGAATTCGGGGGTCAGGGCGCCGCCGTTCTCGATCGAAAAATCGCCCTTGAACGGGCGGTTGAATTCGGTGGGAGCACCCCCCAGGGCCCAGCCCGCCAGGCTGGACAGGACAATGATCAGCAGCGGCAGCCACACCATGCTGCGGACCTGGCCGGTGGCCTCGAACTGCTTGACAGCCCAGCGCCGGTAGAGCCAAGCCAGCAGCAAGCCGGGCAACAGACCATAGGCAGCCCACAGCTGGCCGGTGCTCCAGACTGGAATCGGGTAGTTGAGGCCGCCCTTGCTCAAGAAAAGTGGCCCCACGGTCCAGGCGTCGGCCGCTGCGGGCAACACCTCGGTCAGGATCACGTACCACATCAGCAACTGCAGCAGGACCGGAATGTTGCGGAAAAACTCCACATAAGACAGGCACAGGCCACGCACCAGCGCGTTGCGCGAGAAGCGGCCCACGCCCAGCAGCGTGCCCAGCACGGTCGCCAGGATGATGCCGAGCACGGCCACGCGCAAGGTGTTGGTGACCCCGACCAGGAAAGCTCGCCAATAGGCTTCGCCGGAGTCGAAGGGGTACAGGCTTTCGCCAATGTCAAAGCCGGCAGCCTGGTTCAAAAAATCAAAACCGCTCTGGATGCCGCGCACCCGCATATTTTCCAGGGTGTTGTGGGCCAGAAACCAGACCACCCCTGAAATCGCAAGGATCGCGATCAACTGGTAAATCAGGCCCCTGAAGGCCTGACTGCGCCAGGACCAGTTATTTTTTTTGGGTGGAGTTTGTGGTTTCATGTGCTTGGCATCCATCAAAAAAGCGCCGCGTGAATCGCTTGTGGCGACATCAGGCGGCGCTTGTTACGCTAGCTGCGTGGATTAACGAACCGGGTAGGCGTACATCAGGCCGCCCTTGTTCCACTGGTTGTTGACACCACGGGGCAGACCCAGGGCAGATTTCGGACCCACGTTACGCTCGAAAATTTCGCCGTAGTTGCCGGTGGCCTTGATGGCGTTGGCCATCCAGTCCTTGCTCAGGCCCAGCAACTTTCCGGTGTCCTCGGACACGCCCAGAATACGCGTGACCACCGGGTCTTTGCTGCTGGTCTTGAGGCTGTCCACGTTGGCCTGGGTGATGCCGTATTCCTCGGCTTCGAGCAGGCCGTAGATAGTCCACTTGACAATGGCAAACCACTCGTCGTCACCGCGGCGCACCATCGGGCCCAGGGGCTCTTTGGAGATCAACTCAGGCAGGATGACGTGGTCGGCCGGGACCTTGGCCACCTTGTTGCGGGTGGAGGCCAAACCGGAGGCATCGGTGGTGTAGGCAATACAACGGCCGGTGAAATAGGCGTTTTCAGCGGCCTCGAGTTTTTCAAACACGACAGGTTTGATGTTCAGGCCGCTGGCCTTGGAGTAGTCGGTCATGTTCTTTTCAGTGGTGGTTCCGGACTGCACACACACCGTTTGACCCTTGAGCTGCTTGGCGCTCTTGATCTTGCTCTTGACCGGGACCATGAATCCCTGGCCGTCGTAATAGGTCGTGACCGTGGCATGCAGGCCAAGCGAGGCGTCACGGGTCAGGGTGAATGTGGTGTTGCGAGACAGCACATCGACCTCGCCGGACTGCAGCGCGGTGAAGCGCTGTTGTGCGTTCAGCGGCACGTATTTGACTTTCTCAGGGTCACCCAGGGTGGCGGCAGCCAGGGCGCGACACATGTCGATGTCCAGACCCGTCCATTTGCCGTTGGAGTCGGCAGCGCCGAACCCAGCCAGGCCGGTGTTCACACCGCAAACGACCTGGCCGCGGGCTTTGATGCCGTCCAGGGTTTTTCCGGCATGGGCCGGCAGCGCTGCCAGGGTCCCCAGAACGGCCGCAACGACAGCCACATTTTTAATATTAAAGATTCGCATGCGTGATAACTCCAGTTAGAAAATACTTAAAAACAGTAAAAAACAACTATGTTGAACAGAATTTGATAATGATTCAACAGGATTCGTACTTTAACAGTGCGTTAATTGCTTCGGCATTCGGGTTTACGCTTGAGATTTATGCAAGGAATGCATAAACCTATTCGTTTGACTGAAACAAAAGTATCACCGAAAAAATGCAAGCAGCAAGCATGCCATGAAGGGCGCTGGGTGTCAAAATCCTGATTCTTCAAAATGACCCCGGGCTATGGATGGCAAATTCAAAAGCAGATGTACTTGGCAAACCCCTGAGTGGCTGGCGCCTGAAGCTTTACACCATTATTTTCGAAGCCGACACCCGTGCCGGCCGCCGTTTTGACCAGGTGCTGATTGCGGTCATTCTGGCCAGCGTGGCGGTGGTGATGGCCGACAGCGTGCACCATATCAGTGAACGCTTTCACGGCTGGCTCACGCTGGCCGAGTGGTTTTTTACCTTGGTGTTCACCCTGGAGTACTTGGCGCGCCTGGCCTGTGTGCGGCACCCTTGGCGTTATGTCCTGAGTTTTTATGGTGTGGTTGACCTGCTGGCCGTCTTGCCCACTTATCTGGCGCTGCTGGTGCCGGAGGTCGGCGTGCTCATTGACGTGCGCATTTTGCGTTTGCTCAGGGTTTTTCGGGTCTTCAAACTCACGGCCTACGTGTCGGAATACCAGGCGCTCGGGCAGGCGTTGCGCGCGAGTCGGCGCAAGATCATGGTCTTTCTGACGGCAGTCTTGATGATTGTGCTGGTGGTGGGGACCTTGATGTACGTGGTTGAGGGCCCCGCCAACGGCTACACCAGTATCCCGACCTCGGTTTACTGGGCCATCACCACCATGACCACGGTGGGATTCGGCGACATCACGCCCAAGACCGACCTGGGGCGGCTGATCGCGTCGGCCATGATGTTGCTGGGCTGGGGCACGCTGGCGGTGCCCACGGGCATCGTGACTGCCGAGATGACCTATGCGCGCCGAGCCGCGGTCACCACACGCACCTGCCATGATTGTCTGACCGAGGGCCACATGCCCGACGCGAACTATTGCCACCATTGTGGCGCCCGTCTGTCGGTCTACGCCCGTGATGAGCCGCAGGCCTGAGTGCTGTTTAACCCGGAGATCACATGAGCTTGAAATTGGTAGCCCCCGAAAAAGTGGGCCTGTGCACGCACCGCCTGCAGCGCCTGATGGACGTGTTGAAGGGCGAGGCGGACAAGAAACGGCTGCCCGGCGCGGTGGCCATGGTGGCGCGTCACGGCCAGATTGCCTTGTTTGACAGCGTGGGCCAGCTCAACCCGGCCACCGGTGTGGCCATGGCGCATGATGCCCGCTTTCGCATCTACTCCATGACCAAGCCGATTGTCTCGGTGGCGGCCATGATGCTGATGGAGGAGGGTCGGTTGCTGCTGAATGACCCGGTGGCCAGATATTTGCCGGAATTTGCGGCCCAGCAGGTGGCCACACTGGCGGCTGGCGCGGTGCATTTGCAGCCCGCTGGTCGCCAAGCCACCCTGCATGACCTGCTGCGCCACACGGCGGGCATGACCTATGAATTTTTGGGCAGCACGCCGGTGCAGCGCCAGTACACCCAGTTGCGCATTGGTTCACGCGAGCGCAGTCTGGCCGAATTCACCGGGCAATTGGCTTCACTGCCCTTGGTCTTTGAGCCGGGCAGCGCGTTCGAGTACAGCCGTGCCACCGACGTGCTGGGGCGGGTGCTTGAGGTCATATCGGGCCAGACCCTGCAAGCGTTTCTGCGCGAGCGCATTTTCGAGCCGCTGGGCATGCACCATACTGCCTTTGCCGTGGCTGTGCAGCACCATGAGCTGATTGCCGAACCCTTTGCGCGCGACCCCGACGGCGGTGTGCAGATGCGTGTGATCGATGTGCGCAACGATGCGGCGCTGGCCTCGGGCGGCGGCGGCTTGACGTCCACGGCCATGGATTACGCACGGTTTTTGCAGTTCATGCTGAACCGTGGCGAACTTGCCGGGGTGCGTCTGCTGGGCCCGCGCACGGTGGACTTCATGACCACCGATCACCTGGGTGAGATCCCGGTGTTCAGCGCCGGTTCGCGCGCGCTGCTGCCGGCCGGTCACGGTTTTGGACTGGGTTTTGCGGTGCGCAAACATCTGGGGGTGGCGCCGGTGCCGGGTTCGGTCGGCACTTACTTTTGGGGAGGCCTGGCGGGCACCACGTTCTTTGTGGATCCTGCCCTGGACCTCTTTGGCATCCTGATGCTGCAGGCGCCGAACCAGCGCGAATATTACCGCATGCTGTTTCGGGACCTAGTGTACGCGGCCCTGCTGGATTGACTGTTTATTTCTTGATATGAAATGCTTTTCCTTATCGTAGAAGAGTTTGATCCAAATCAAATATTCAGTTTGTCGTCGGATCATCATCCAGCTTGTTGAAAAGAGGCCGCAGGCACCTTGCCTGTATGCGCCGCCAACATTTGAGGAGCACAACATGTTTCAGGTTCGCATTCACGGACGCGGCGGCCAAGGCGTCGTCACGGGCGCAGAGATGATGTCCATCGCGGCGTTTCTTGGGGGCCGCCATGCGCAGGCTTTTCCCAGTTTTGGTTCAGAGCGCACCGGCGCGCCGGTGGTGGCTTTTTGCCGTATGGATGACAAGGAAATCCGTCTGCGCGAGCCGATCATGCAGCCCGATGCCATCATCATCCAGGACCCAACCCTGTTGCACCAGGTCGATGTCTTCAGCGGTCTTAAAAAGGACGGCTATATCCTGATCAACACCACGCGCAGTTTTGCCGAGTTGGGCCTGGGCGAGTTCGTCAAGGACTTCAAGCCGGAGCGCCTGCTGACGGTCCCCGCGTCTGAGCTGGCCATGAGCCATGTCGGGCGCGCCGTGCCCAATGTGCCCTTGCTGGCGGCCTTTGCTGCCCTGTGCGGCTTGATTTCACTGGAGGCCGTGCACAGCGCCATCGATCAGAAATTCAAGGGTGCGGTCGCGCTGGGAAACAAGGCAGCCGCCGTGCAAGCCTACAACACCGTCATGAAAAACAATGCCGAGGAGACACTCCATGCTTGAACAATGCGAAGGCTCGCATGCCGTGGCCAAAGCCGTGGCGCTGAGCCGCCCCGAAGTGATTTGTGCCTATCCCATTTCGCCGCAAACCCACATCGTCGAGGGCCTGGGCCAGATGGTGAAGGCGGGTGACCTGACGTCCTGTGAGTTTGTCAATGTCGAGTCCGAATTCGCCGCCCTGAGCGTCGCGATCGGTGCCTCGGCCGCCGGCGCTCGGTCGTACACGGCCACGGCGAGCCAGGGACTGTTGTTCATGGCAGAGGCGGTTTACAACGCCTCGGGCCTCGGGCTGCCGATTGTCATGACAGTGGCCAACCGCGCGATTGGCGCGCCCATCAACATCTGGAACGACCACACCGACAGCATGTCGATGCGAGATGCCGGCTGGTTGCAAATTTTTGCCGAGACCAACCAGGAAGCCTTGGATCTGCACATCCAGGCTTTCAAGATTGCCGAAGAGCTGTCGCTGCCGGTGATGGTGTGTATGGACGGTTTCATCCTGACACACGCCTACGAGCGCGTTGACATGCCCGACCAGGCGCAGGTCGACCGGTTTTTGCCGCCCTACGAGCCGCGCCAGGTGCTCGACCCCAATGACCCGGTCACCATCGGCGCCATGGTCGGCCCCGAGGCCTTTACCGAGGTGCGGTACCTGGCCCACGCCAAGCAGATGCAGGCGCTCGACCTGATCCCGCAGATTGCCGCCGAGTTCAAAAAGGAATTCGGCCGGGACTCTGGCGGCCTGATCAAAACCTACCAGACCGAGGACGCCGAAACCATCGTGATTGCGCTGGGCTCGGTGCTGGGCACCATCAAGGACACGGTCGACGACTTGCGCGCCGAGGGGGTCAAGGTGGGTGTGCTGGGCATCACCTCGTACCGTCCTTTCCCCATTTCCGCCATCCGTGATGCCACAGCCCATGCCAAGCGCATTGTGGTCATCGAGAAGTGTTTTGCCGTGGGTATTGGCGGCATCGTGTCGCGCGACGTGCGCAGCGCCGTGCGCAACCGCCCGCAGCCGGTGCTGACCGTGGTGGCCGGTCTGGGCGGGCGCCCCATCACCAAAGAGTCGGTGCATCAGTTGCTGATGGACGCCATCGCCGACAAGCTGGAGCTGTTGACTTTCCTGGACCTGGACTGGGCGGTGGTCAACCGGGTGCTGGAGCGCGAAAAAACGCAACGCCGTTCCGGCCCGATTGCCGAGGGCATCCTGCGCGACATGGGCACGGTGTCGGCGCCCGGCGCCTGATGTCCAACCGAACTGAAAGAACCATCATGGAACAGTCATTGGTCAAGTTTTACCAAACCGGCACGTTCACTGTCGGAAACCGCTTGCTCGCCCCCGAGCAACGCAGCGTGCAGTCGGGTGCGGCCCGCAGCAATTCGCTCAATTCCGGCCATCGGGCCTGCCAGGGCTGCGGCGAGGCGCTGGGGGCACGTTATGCCATTGATGCCGCCATGGCGGCCACCAACGGCCAGCTGATCGCTGCCAACGCCACGGGTTGCCTGGAGGTGTTTTCCACGCCGTACCCGGAAACTTCCTGGCAAATGCCATGGATTCACTCGCTGTTTGGCAACACCGCAGCCGTGGCCACCGGTATCGCCGCCGCCATGAAAGCCAAAGGCCGCACTGAGGTGCGGGTGGTGGCGCAAGGCGGCGACGGCGGCACCACCGACATCGGTTTTGGCTGCCTGTCCGGCATGTTTGAGCGCAACGACGATGTGCTGTACATCTGCTACGACAACGAGGCTTACATGAACACCGGCGTTCAGCGCTCCAGCGCCACACCGCCGGCGGCACGCACCGCCACGACCATGGCCGTGGGGGAGCATCCGGGCAATGAATTTGGTCAGGGCAAAAACGTCCCGCAAATCGCCATGGCCCACGAGATACCCTATGTGGCCACCGCCACGGTGGCGGACTTGCATGACCTGGAATACAAGGTCACCAGGGCCATGTCGTTTCGTGGCGCGCGTTATATCCACATCTTTGTGCCCTGCCCGCTGGGCTGGGGCGCCGCCTCGCACGACACCATCAAGCTGTCGCGCCTGGCGGTCGAAAGCGGCGTCTTTCCGGTGTTCGAGGCCGAGCGCGGTGAAGTCACCGGGGTCCTGAAGATTCGTCATCAGGTCCCCGTGGAAGACTACCTGAAGCCGCAAAAACGCTTCGCCCACCTGTTTGGCAAGAAGCCCGATGTGGCCACGCTGGCGCGCTTGCAGGCGCGCGCCGACCGCAATATCCGCCGTTTTGGTTTGTTGACCTAATCAGTTGAGGACTCTATGCAAAAACCATTTGCCATCACACTCGATGTCGGCAGCTCTTTGGCCAACCACACGGGCTCCTGGCGCAATGAGCGTCCAGTTTATTTGAGCCGCAAACCCCCGTGCAACCACCAGTGCCCCGCTGGTGAAGACATCCAGGGCTGGCTGTTCCATGCCGAGTCCGGCAATTACCAGGCAGCCTGGCGCGCCCTGGTCGAAGACAACCCGTTTCCGGCCATCATGGGGCGGGTTTGTTACCACACCTGCGAGGGTTCATGCAACCGGGGTCAACTCGATTCGCCTGTTGGCATCAACTCGGTTGAGCACTTTCTGGGTGACGAGGCCATCGCCAAGGGCTGGCAGTTTCCAAAGCCGACAGCCAGCTCGGGCAAAAAGGTGATGGTGGTCGGCGCTGGGCCGTCAGGCCTGTCGGCGGCCTACCACCTGGCTCGGCTGGGTCACGCCGTGACCGTGATCGAAGCGGGACCCTTGCCGGGCGGCATGATGCGTTTTGGCATACCCCAATACCGCTTGCCGCGCCAGGTGCTCGACGCCGAGGTGCAGCGCATCGTGGAACTGGGTGTGCGCATCGAGTACAACACCAAGGTGGATAACGTGCTCGAGGCCAAGCGGGCGGGTGGCTTTGATGCCGTCTTCCTGGCCGTGGGCGCGCACCTTGCCAAACGCGCCTATATTCCAGCCGGTGATTCCGCCAAGGTGCTCGACGCGGTGTCGGTGCTGCGTTCCATGGAGGGTGAAGACAAACCCTTGCTCGGGCGGCGCGTGGTGGTGTATGGCGGCGGCAACACGGCGATTGACGTGGCGCGCACCGCCAAACGGCTGGGTGCGACCGAGTCGATCATTGTTTACCGACGCAATCGCGACAAGATGCCTGCGCACGACTTCGAGGTCGAGGAGGCGCTGCAAGAGGGTGTCATGATCAAGTGGCTCTCCACCATCAAGCAGGCCGGCGAGTCGTCCATCATGGTTGAAAAAATGGCGCTGGACGACAAGGGTTTTCCGCAGCCCACTGGCGAGTTCGAGACCCTGGAGGCCGACTCGGTTGTGCTGGCGCTGGGCCAGGATGTGGACTTGTCCCTGATCGAGGGCGTACCCGGCATGGCGGTGCAGGATGGCGTGGTCCAGGTCAATGCCCAGATGATGACCGGCCACGACGGCATTTTTGCCGGCGGCGACATGGTGCCGGCAGAGCGCAACGTGACGGTGGCGATTGGCCACGGCAAAAAGGCTGCGCGCAACATCGATGCCTGGCTGCAAGGCAGGGTTCATGCGTCGGCGCCAAAAAACGAAGTGGCGAGCTTTGATCTGCTCAACACCTGGTACTACAGCGATGCGCCCAAAACGATGCGGCCGATGCTCGACATCATCCGCCGTCAATCCACCTTCGAGGAAGTGCAGGGCGGCCTGGATGAGAGTAATGCGCTGTTTGAAGCCAGGCGCTGCCTGTCCTGCGGCAACTGTTTTGAATGCGACAACTGTTATGGTGTGTGTCCGGACAACGCGGTGATCAAGCTGGGCCCTGGCAAAGGTTTCGAATTCAATTACGACTACTGCAAGGGCTGCGGCATTTGTGTCTCGGAATGCCCTTGTGGTTCGATCAAGATGGTGCCGGAAGAGATTTGATTCGTTTCATGCGTTTTATCAGGCTGGGACCGATGATCTGGTTCAAAATGCGCTGGTCATTTTTCTTAAAAGGAGTCTGTCATGTTTAAACATATCCTGGTCCCCGTCGATGGTTCAGAGACGGCACAAATGGCCGTCGACAAGGCGACTGCTCTGGCCAAGGCGTTTGGCAGCCTGGTCACGGTGATCTATGTGATCGATCCCTATCCCTTTACCGGCGTGGGCACCGACTTTGCCTATGGCCAGGCCGAATATCTGAATGCCGCGACGGCCGAGGCCAATGAGGCGGTCAGATTGGCCAAGCAGTCTTTTGCAGATTCCGGTGTGAGCGTCGACACCTCGGTGGTCGAGGCGCACACCGCATGGCGCGGTATTGTCGAGGCGGGCGATTCCTTGCAGGCCGACCTGATCGTGATGGGCTCACACGGTCGTAATGCCCTGGAAAAACTGGTGCTCGGCAGCGTGGCCCAGGCCGTGCTGTCGCACACCAAGCTTCCTGTGCTGGTGGTGCGCGACGCCAAATAATCAGCCACACTGCCCCACATAACCACAGGCGGTGCAGAAGTCGCAGCCGTCCTTGTGGATCACGGTGGGGTTGCCGCACTCGGGGCAGGTTTTGCCGGCCATGGTCTTGCTGGCTTCGCGCGCCTCTGGCGTGTCGAGCACACCCATGTCGCGCAGCGGATAACCCTCCTCATTCAGAATGCCCAGCATCGCATAGCGGTGGATGATCAAACGCGCAATGTAGGCCACGGTCGACGGCCAGGTCTGCTGGCGTTTTTCACCGTTGGGCAGACCCGGCACAAAGGCCATGAAGTGGCCTAGGGGTTCGGCGTAATTGAGCAGTTTGCGCAGTTTCATGCCGATCCAGGCCGGGTCGATCACGCGCATGTCGAGCGACAGCAGGCGCGCCAGGCCGTCCATGGCCCGGGGGTAGTTGCCGCTGAAACCCACCGCGCAGGGCCGTGTCACCATGTTGCCATCGGGCCCGGCCAGGTTGACCTCCTTGAGCGTGACGGTAAAGTCTTCACTGGTGGCCGGGTTGTTGACGTCCACAGCCCAGGCCAGCGTGCCCGATGGCCCGGTGATGGGTTCGTTGCGGCTGAACATGGCATCGATCACCGGGGTGTACACAGGTTTGTTGTCAGCTGGTTTTTTGCTGGACTGTGCGGCGATCTGTTCACAGCGCCAGCGAATAACCGCGGCTGTGGCAGCCACCACGCCGGGAAACAGGCGTTTTTCACCATGGGGCGGGAAGGGCATCTCGAAGGCATGCTCCTCGCTGACCGTGGCCAGGGCGTCAAGCTTGAGTTGCAGCCAGGCAGGGTCGTTGGCGCGCAGGTCCATCGACAGGGTTTTGGCCAGGGCGCCCAGGCCGCGCGGCTGCTCGGCGCCATTGACCCACACTTCAAAAGGCTGCGGTGCGCCACCCTCGACCAGCGAGAGCTCGCCGATGAACAAGGCAAAGTCGCCAAACGGGTGGTGCACCATGAAGGTCCAGGCCGGGTTGCCGCCCGGCAGGTCCGGCCGGCCGGGCCAGCGCAGGCTTGAGAGCACGGGCGCGGGCAGGCGGTCCAGCAACAGGCGCTGGTTGGCGCCGTCGATTTGCAGGGGTTTGGCGCCGCTGGTGGCAGGGGCTGACGGCGTCACACTCAGCACCGAGCCGAGCACTGAATTGGGCCGGTAGGTGGCCAGGCCCTTCAGGCCCGACTGCCAGGCCTGGGTGTACAGGCCCTGAAAGTCGGCATAGGGGTAGTCGGCGGGCACATTGACGGTTTTGGAAATGGCTGTGTCAATGAAGGGCGCGACAGCCGCGACCATTTCTTCGTGGGCCTGGGCGCTCATTTCCAGCGCCGTGACAAAGGCGTCGGTCAGGGGCGCTTCGGCGCCGAACAAATGCCGGTAAAGGCGCCAGGCGTGGTCTTCCACCGCGTATTCCTTGAAACCGCCGTCGGGCATGCGCTTCTTGCGGTTGTAGGTCCAGCTGAAGGCGGGCTCGATGCCGTTGCTGGCATTGTCGGCAAAGGCCAGGCTGATGGTGCCAGTGGGGGCAATCGACAGCAGGTGCGAATTGCGCAGACCGTGCTTGTGAATGCGCTTTTTCAGATCGGCGGGCAGGCGTGAGGCAAAGTTCTGGCCACTGAGATAGAGGTCGGCATTGAACAGCGGGAACGCACCGCGCTCCTGCGCCAGGTCGTTGGAAGCCTGGTAGGCGGTGTCACGCATGAGCTCGGAAATATGCCGCGCCATGTCGCGCGCGGCCTGGGTGTCGTAGCGCAGGTTGAGCATGATGAGCGCATCGCCCAGGCCGGTAAAGCCCAGTCCGACACGACGCTTGGAGGCCGCTTCCTGTTGCTGTTGCGGCAGTGGCCAGACAGTGGCGTCGAGCACGTTGTCAAGCATGCGCACCGCCACTTTGGTGACTTCAGCGAAGGCTTTGCGGTCAAAGCTGGCCGATTCAGTGAACGGCTCGCTGATAAAACGGGTCAGGTCGATCGATCCCAGGCAGCAGCAGCCGTAAGGTGGCAGCGGTTGCTCCGCGCAAGGATTGGTGCTGGCGATGGTTTCGCAATACGACAGGTTGTTGTCGCGGTTCATCTGGTCCAGAAACAACACGCCGGGTTCGGCGTGGTCGTAGGTGGAGCGCATGATCTGGTCCCACAGGGCGCGGGCCTTGAGCTTGCGATAGACCCACACGCCCTTGTCCTGATCGTGGTAGGCGCCGGCGTTCTTTTGGGCCATGCCGGGCTCGGCCTTGTGCAACAGGCAGAAGTCGCCATCGGCTTGCACAGCGTCCATGAATTCATCGGACACGCCCACCGAGATATTGAAGTTTTTCAGGTCGCCCTGGTCCTTGGCGTGGATGAATTCCTCGATGTCCGGGTGGTCGCAGCGCAGCACGCCCATCTGGGCGCCGCGGCGGGCACCGGCTGACTCGACCGTCTCACACGAACGGTCGAAGACGCGCATGTAGCTGACCGGCCCGGAAGCGCTGCTTTGGGTGCTTCCGACCCAGGCGCCGCGTGGACGGATGCGGGAAAAGTCGTAACCCACACCGCCGCCACGGCGCATGGTTTCGGCGGCTTCGGTCAGCGCGGTGTAGATGCCAGGATGGCCGTCCTCGACGTGGGCAATCGAGTCGCCCACCGGTTGCACAAAACAATTGATGAGGGTGGCCGCCAGGTCGGTGCCGGCCGCCGACTGGATGCGCCCGGCCGGCAAAAAACCGGCTTCGAGCGTGTCAAGAAAGCGGGCCTCCCACTGGGCTTGCTGTTCTGGCGCCTCGACCTTGGCGAGTGCGCGCGCCACGCGCCGGTTGACGTCGGTAATGCTCTTTTCAGTGCCTTTGCTGTATTTTTCGATCAGCACTTCGATGCTGATGGGCTGGGTCTGCAAGGCGGTCAAGTTGGGGGCAGTGGTGTGCTGTGTCATGGTTTCTTTCCTGAAAAACGAGTCGCCATGGTAGTCGGCCGATGTCGCAGTTTCGTTGATCCAGAACAAAAATGGCGGCCTAAATGAAAATAAATAAACGCTATACCTAGTGTTTTTACCTATTACTTTACCTAGATGTAGTGTATTTGGAGGCTGGCTCGGGTGTCAAGAAGATGGCTCCAAAGAATCATAGACAGCCCTCGGCGCAAGCTTGGGCCTTGCACAAAAGCATGGGGTTCCTTGTGGGAGCAGTACCCTCGCGGCGATGGCGTCTCGTCCATGCGAGGCGTCGCGCGCGTGGGTGGTCAAACCGCCGTGGTCATCCCGCGCAGCCGTTGCGGCAGGCAGGTCTGTCCGCTCAAAATGGCGTCAGGACACCCACTTGGTGGTGTCATCGGCGACAAATTGGTTGACGTCGCCAAGCATGAACTCACGCAGTCCCTGGATGTCCATCAGGACATCGAATGGAAAACCATGGCGATCACCGCGACCATCCTCGATGAGGGAGGCAAAACAGGCGCGGAGTTGGGTTTGGTTATCCTTGAGATTAAAGATCGTTTGCGCAATGCGAGGGTACTGATCTGCCAGCGCTTGCGGGTATTTCAGGCCTGCAAGTGTGTGAAAGTAGTCTTCTGCAGCGGCATTCAATTGAACGGTGTCGTCGGACATGGCAAGCTCCTCATGTTGATTCCATCACGGCCAGCGCACAGTGTAGTGGCAGTTCAGCACGCAGTTGGCGATCACACCCTTATTGCGTTCCGTAGCCCAGCAGTTTTTCCACATTCAGAATCCGGATCTCGCGGCGGTCAATGGTAATGAGTTGTTGGGCTTCGAGCTCATGCAAGACCCGCGAAAAATACTCGGGCGTGAGCGACAGGCGCGAGGCGATGGTGGCCTTGCTGGCGGGCAGCGACACCGTCAAGGTGTTTTGGCCTGGCGAAGCGTCCAGTTCGACGCCTCTCAACAGGTAGCCGATCAGGCGCTGCATGCCGCTTTGCAAGGCATAGGCCTCGACGTCCTGGACCAGGCCATGCAGTCGTCGCGAGACGCCTGCCAGCATGTGCAGGGCGAAGTGCGGGTCCTGCTCGATTTCACTGACCACGCCGCGTTTGCTGACGTTGAGCAGCACCGTGTCAGTGAGCGCCTGTGCACTCAGGATGTAGGGTTTGTTCAGAAACACCAGCGCTTCGGCAAAACTTTGCCCGGGGCTGATGATTTCAATCACCTTTTCCTGGCCGCCAGGCGAAACCACAAACAGCTTGACCTGTCCGCTGACGACGATGTGAAAGGCATCGCAGGCCTCGCCCACACGAAAAATCATCTCGCCCTTGGCGTAACTGCTGAGCTGGCAGTTCCTCGCGATGCGCGAGAGTTCATCCGGGGACAAGCCACTGAACAGCGGCGAGCCTGCCAGAAAGCGCGGCTTGTCAAAGAACTGCTGGTCCAAGCCCATGGCTATTCCAGCATGATGGCGCTGCCCGAGGTGTCGAAGGCGATCATGTTGTCAAGTGCGCCCAGCTTGACCGACTCCACCATGCGCTCCAGCGTTTGCTCGATGTCACTGCTGCTGGGCGGCATGTCACTGGTGCCCGACAGGGACGCGACAAACACCACATCCCATCGGCTTTGAAACTGGCCGGACTCCTGCTGGAGCGCCGCAAAGCTCTGGATGTCGTCGGGCGACTTGTCGGCAAACATGGCCGGCACCAGGGCACCACCGTGACCGGCTTCAAAATCCTGGCGTTGTTGCGGTGTGCAGTCGTCGGGCAACTCGGCGCTGGTGAACACCATCAGCAGGCGTTGCGGTTGTGCCTGCTGGCGAGCGGCCTGCAGCAAGTCGTCAAAATTGGCGATGTTGATGGTCATGGTACGGGTTGAGTGTTGTAGGCGGAGTCTATCTCGTTGAACATGGGTTCTGACAAATGCTCCACGTAGGGGCCATGACCACTGTGCGAGGCCACGGAGGCGGGTATGAATTGACCGCTATGGACATCAAAGACATGGATTTCGCCCTCTTCAATGACATAGTGCCAGCCATGCAGCGTCATCAGGCCAGCTTCCACCTGGGCGCGCACCATGGGGTAGCCCATGAGCCGCTCCAGTTGCAGCACCACGGCGCGTTGCTCGGTACGACGCAAGGCTTCTTCCGTGACCTGCACCGGCAGCATGGCCTCACGGCCCAGCTCCAGCCAGGCGATCAGGTTCTTGGCCTGTGGATTCACCTCTTCGTAAAGGGCCCGGATGCCGCCGCAATGGCTGTGACCACAAACAATGATGCGCGACACCTTGAGGTTGAGCACGGCAAATTCAATGGCAGCTGAGGTGCCATGAAAACCGGCTGAGCCGTCGTAGGGCGGCACAAAGGCGCCCACATTGCGCACCAAAAACAACTCGCCCGGGCCCATGCCGGTGAGCATGTAGGGCACCAAGCGCGAGTCCGAACAACCGATGAAAAGAATGGTGGGATGTTGCCCCTCTGCAATCAGGGTTTGGAACTGCTCCTGCACACCCGGGAAGGTGTGGTCGTGAAAGCGCCGGATACGCGCAAGTAATTCATCAGGCACTGCAGCAGAGGGCATTTTCGGGAGCCCTATTGCACCAGCGGTGTGTCAGCGGCTTCCAGGTCCACACCGTAAACGCTTGCTTCGCCCGCCAGCAGGCTCAGGTACTGGCGCAATGCCGTCACAAAAGTCTGCTGTTTCAGCGTCATGCGCACGGCGCCGTGGACCGAGTCAAAGGCTTGGGCCACGCCGGCCTCACGCCCCATGACCTCCACCACATGCAAACCGAAACGGCTGTGCACCAGGCGCGGTAGCACGCCCACTTCGACGTGGCCAAACAGTTCCTTGGCAAACTCGGGCGCGCAGTCGCTGCTGGTCAACCAGCCCAATTGGCCGCCCTCGGCGCCGCTTGGGCAGTTGGACAAGGTCTTGGCAGCCTTGGCAAACGCGTCGTCGGTGTTGTTGCTGTCAAAGCAGCGCACATTGAGCAGCGTGCCTTCGGCCTGCTTGCGCAGGGCGTTCAGGTCTACGCCGGGTGTCACTGCGAACAGGATGTGACGCACATGGACGCGTTCACCTGTGGTGTAGTGGCTGGCCTGGTTGGCCGCATGGTGGCGACGGCAGGCTTCCTCGGACGGCCCCGGGACCTGCAGTTCCTGGTCCAGCAAGGTTTCGATGGCGATGGATGCCGCCTCACTGGCAACACCGTCGGTGCTGGCAATGTCACTAGCGTCCAGCAGGCCCTTTTGAATGGCGGCCTGACGCAGCAATTCGGCGTAAGCGCGCTGGCGCAACTCGTCGGCCGTCAAGGCATCGTCGGCGATGTGCAGCGCCACACCGTTGATGCTGGCCACCGGGGTTTCGGTCGGGTGAGTGGTTTGCATGCTTGTCACCTCAAACACCCGCGCCGGGGCGGCGTGGCTGGTTTTGTCCGGCAGGCACATTCAGGCGCCGGGCCCGAACCACCTGGTAGGGGCGCATCAGGTAGGTCACCGAGGCAAAGCCACTCCAGACGTGCACCAGGCGGGTGAACGGGAAGATGAAGAAAATGCTCATTCCCAGGAACATGTGCGCCTTGAAGATGAAGCCCGCATCCGCCAGCAGATCAACGGCTCCTGGCTGGAAGGTCACGATGGCTTGCGCCCACCCGGCGAGCTTCATCATCATGCTGCCGTCAAGGTGTTGACCTGACAGCGGCACGGTGGCCAGACCCAGCGCCAGTTGCAGCCACAGCAGCACCAGCAGCACGATGTCACTGGTTTTGGAGTTGATGCGGATGCGTGGCTCGGTCAGGCGGCGGTGCAGCAAAATGGTGACCCCGATGAAGCCCAGCAAGCCGGCAATCCCGCCGCTGATCATGGCCATGAGTTGTTTGTCACCGGCACTGACGAAGTGCTCGTAGACAAAGTGCGGTGTCAGCATGCCAAAGGTGTGGCCAAAGAACAGGAACAACACACCAATGTGGAACAGGTTGCTGCCCCAGCGTAATTGCCCCATTTTCAGCATCTGCGACGAGTCGCTCTTCCAGGTGTACTGGTCGCGGTCGAAGCGGATCAGGCTGCCGAGCAGGAAGACGGCGAAGGCGACGTAGGGGTAGATGCCAAACAGAAGATAGTCAAGAGTGTTCATTGTGGGACTCCAGCAGTTGCGGTCGCGCGTTGACGGGGTTTTGCCGCATCGGTTTTAACAAAATGAATGGGTTGGGCCTGGTCCGGCCGGGTCTGCCCCTTGACGGAGCAACCATCAAACACCACCGGTTCCTCCCAACTGGTGTCGAGTGGCTCGTCGGCCACGATCTTCACGGGGTGCGCCTTTTCGCCACTGAGTTCCAGCAAGGCACCCAGCACACTGGCGTAGGGGCTGTTGCGCTGTTGCAGGGCGTTGAAAATGGCATTAAAAATGTGCGCCATCTCGCCCAGGAAGGCGCGCGCCTCCTTGGGGGGTTGGGTCGAGACAAATTCAAGCACCACCGGCAGGTAGTCCGGCATTTCATCGGGGCCGAGGAACAGGCCGGCCTTCTCGTAGGTTTGCGCCAGGTCGATCATGGCCGGGCCACGGTCGCGCGAATCACCGTGCACGTGTTCGAACAGGTGCAGTGAGGTGGCGCGGCCGCGGTCAAAGACCTCGACGTACTCGGCCTCGTTCTCAAGCGCGTTGCCGCGCGCCAGGCTGCTGATGAGCATGTTGAGCTCGTCGAGTCGCGCCGGGGCGATGGCATTCTCGGACAACAGCGCCTGGCGCATGTCGTCGAGGTCGCCGCGCAGCTGCACGTCGGGGTAGGACAGCAGCCGCGCCAGAACGCGCAGGCTCAGGGAAGCAGGTGTTGGAGTGGAAAACATACTCATGATCAGACCTCCGCCTGAATCGGAATGGTGCGACGCTTGCTGCCACCAAACAGGCTGGCTTCGCTGGCGCCGTCCGAGCAGCCGTTGCCGAACGAGAAACCGCAGCCGCCACGCACGTCAAAGGTGTTCTCCGCGTATTCGCGGTGCGTGCTGGGGATAACAAAGCGGTCCTCGTAGTTGGCAATGGCCATCACCTGGTACATCTCCTCGACTTCCAGGGTCGTCATCTGCACTTGCTCCAGCGCTGCCATGTTGGGTTTGCCGTCGACGTGTTTGCCACGCTGGTAGGCGCGCATCGCGAGCATACGCTCCAGCGCCCGCTCCACCGGGAAGGTGTCGCCGGCCGTCAGCAGATTGGCCAGGTACTTGACTGGAATGCGCAGTTGCTTGACATCGGGGATTTCACCGTTGATGCCGATGTTGCCCGCGTTGGCCGCCGCGCTGATGGGGGACAGCGGTGGCACATACCAGACCATCGGCAGCGTGCGGTACTCGGGGTGCAAGGGCAGGGCGACTTTCCATTCCACCGCCATCTTGTAGACCGGGCTCTTACGGGCGGCCTCCATCCATTTGTCGGGAATGCCGTCGATGCGCGCCTGTTCGATCACCTTCGGGTCATTCGGGTCCAGGAAGATATCGAGCTGCGCCTGGTACAGGTCGCGGTCATGTTCCACGCTCGCGGCCTCCTGGATGCGGTCGGCATCGTACAGCAGCACGCCGAGGTAACGGATGCGCCCGACACAGGTCTCGGAACACACCGTGGGCTGGCCGGCTTCGATGCGCGGGTAACAAAAGATGCATTTCTCGGCCTTGCCGGACTTCCAGTTGTAGTAAATCTTTTTGTAGGGGCAACCGCTGATACACATGCGCCAGCCGCGGCATTTGTCCTGGTCGATCAGCACAATGCCGTCCTCCTCGCGCTTGTAAATCGAGCCCGACGGGCAGGACGCCACACAGGCCGGGTTCAGGCAGTGCTCGCACAGGCGCGGCAGGTACATCATGAAGGTGTTTTCGAACTGACCGTAGATGTCCTTCTGGATGTCGTCGAAATTCTTGTCCTTGCTGCGTTTGGAGAACTCACCGCCCAGGATTTCTTCCCAGTTCGGACCCCAGACGATCTTCTCCATGCGTTTGCCGGTGATCAGGCTGCGCGGGCGGGCGGTGGGCGCGGCCTTGGACTCGGGCGCCGACTGCAAGTGTGCATAGTCGAAGGTGAAGGGCTCGTAGTAGTCGTCAATTTGCGGCAGGTTCGGGTTGGCGAAGATGCGCATGAGCAGCTTCCATTTGGCGCCCTGGCGCGGCTCAATGGCGCCATTGCTCTTGCGGATCCAGCCGCCGTTCCACTTGTCCTGGTTTTCCCATTCTTTCGGGTAGCCGATGCCGGGCTTGGTCTCGACATTGTTGAACCAGGCGTATTCCATGCCGGGACGGCTGGTCCAGACGTTTTTGCAGGTGACCGAGCAAGTGTGGCAACCAATACATTTGTCCAGGTTGAGCACCATGCCGATTTGTGCGCGAATTTTCATGTGTGTTCTCCTTAGGCGTGAGTAGCGGTGGCTTCGGTGGACGAGCCTTCGTCGTCGAGCCAGTCGACCTTGGCCATCTTGCGGACCACTACAAACTCATCGCGGTTGGTGCCGATGGTTCCGTAGTAGTTGAAGCCGTAGCTGAACTGGGCGTAGCCGCCGATCATGTGGGTGGGCTTGAGCACAATCCGTGTCACCGAGTTGTGGATGCCACCGCGCACGCCGGTGATTTCCGAGCCCGGGGTGTTGATGATCTTCTCCTGCGAGTGGTACATCAGCGTCATGCCGTTGGGGACACGCTGGCTGACCACCGCACGTGCCGCAATGGCGCCGTTGATGTTGAAGACTTCGATCCAGTCGTTGTCCTCGATGCCGGCGCTCTTGGCGTCCTCTTCGCTGAGCCAGACCACGCTGCCACCGCGGTTGAGCGTGAGCATCATCAGGTTGTCACTGTAGGTGGAGTGAATGCCCCACTTCTGGTGCGGCGTGATGAAATTCAGCGCAATTTCCTTGTTGCCATTGGGCTTGATGTTGTGAATGCCGGCGGTGGTCTTCAGGTCCACTGGCGGGCGGTAGCTGCTGAAGTTTTCTCCAAACGCGGTCATCCAGGGGTGGTCCATGTAGAACTGCTGGCGACCGGTCAGGGTGCGCCATGGGATCATCTCGTGCACATTGGTGTAACCGGCGTTGTACGAGACGGTCTCACTCTCGATGCCGCTCCAGGTCGGCGAGCTGATGATCTTGCGCGGCTGGGCCTGGATATCGCGGAAACGAATCTTCTCGTCTTCGCGGTACAGCGCCAGGTGCGTATGGTTGATGCCGGTTTGCTTGCCCAGCGCCTTCCAGGCTTTCACCGCCACGTGGCCGTTGGTCTCGGGAGCCAGTTGCAGCACCACTTCGCAGGCGTCGATGTCGGTGTCGATCTTGGGCATGCCGCAGGTCACGCCCGCGTCGGTCACCAGGCCGTTGAGCTGTCCGAGTTGGGTGACCTCGATCTTGGTGTCCCAGCTGATGCCCTTGCCGCCGTTGCCGACCTTGTTCATCAGCGGTCCGAGGGCCGTGAAGCGCTTGTAAAGGTTGGGGTAGTCCCGTTCCACGACCACCATGTTGGGCGCGGTCTTGCCGGGGATCAGCTCAATCTCGCCTCGCTTCCAGTCCTGCACACCAAAGGGTTGTGCCAGCTCGGCCGGGGAGTCGTGCATGAGCGGCGACAACACCATCTCGCGCTCGACGCCGAGGTGGCCGACGCAGATCTCGCTGAACTTCTTGGCGAAACCCTTGTAGATGTCCCAGTCGCTGCGCGACTGCCAGGCCGGGTCCACCGCGGTGCTCAAGGGGTGGATGAAGGGGTGCATGTCGCTGGTGTTGAGGTCGTTTTTCTCATACCAGGTGGCGGTGGGCAGCACGATGTCGGAGTACAGGCAGGTCGTGCTCATGCGGAAGTCCAGCGTGACGAGCAGGTCGAGTTTGCCCTCGGGCGCCTTGTCATGCCAGACTACTTCTTCGGGCTTGGCGTCGTCGGTCCCAAGGTCCTTGCCTTGCACACCGTTGCTGGTGCCCAGAAGGTGCTTGAGGAAGTACTCGTGGCCCTTGCCGCTGGAGCCCAGGATGTTGGAGCGCCAGACGAACATGTTGCGCGGCCAGTTGTCCGGGTGGTCCGGGTCTTCGCAACTCATGGCCTGGCTACCGTCTTTCAGGCCCTTGACCAGGTAGTCCTTGGGTTCCATGTTGGCGGCTGCCGCATCTTTGACCAACTGCAGCGGGTTTGTCTTGAGTTGGGGCGCGGAAGGCAACCAGCCCATGCGTTCGGCGCGCACGTTGTAGTCGATCATGCTGCCGCCAAACTTGGACTTGTCGGCCAGCGGGCTCAGCACTTCATCGACGCCCAGTTTTTCGTAGCGCCATTGGTCGGTGTGGGCGTAGAAGAAGCTGGTGGAGTTCATTTGCCGGGGCGGACGGATCCAGTCGAGCGCAAAGGCCAGCGCGGTCCAGCCGGTTTGCGGCCGCAGTTTTTCCTGGCCCACGTAGTGCGCCCAGCCGCCACCCGACTGGCCGATACAACCGCACATCATCAGCATGTTGATGACGCCGCGGTAGTTCATGTCGGCGTGGTACCAGTGGTTCATGGCGGCACCGATGATCACCATGGACTTGCCATGGGTCTTGTCGGCGTTGTCGGCAAACTGGCGCGCCACGGTGATGAGTTGCTCACGCGGCGTGCCCGTGATGCGCTCTTGCCAGGCGGGGGTGTAAGGGGTGTCGTCGTCGAAGTCCCTGGCCGCCAGTTCCCCGGGCAAACCGCGGGCCACGCCGTAGTTGGCCACCTGCAGATCGAACACGGTGGCCACCAGCGCCTCGCGCTTGTCGCCTTCCTTGCCGAGTGAAATACGCTGCACCGGCACGGTGCGTACCAGCACGTTGTTGGCGGCATCACCCGTGGCGTTGTTGGGGAAGTTCTCGCTGACGATGCCACCGAAGTAGGGGAAACCCACCTTGGCGGTCTCAAGGCTGGCGTTTTCGCCCTCCATGACCGTGAGCTTGAGCTTGACATCGGTGCCGTGGCGCGCTTCCTTGGCCTGCAGGTTCCACTGGCCCTCGTCGGCGCGGCCGTCGGCACCCCAGCGGAACCCGATGGCGCCGTTGGGCAACACCACCTTGCCGTCTTCGTTGAGGGCGACAGTTTTCCACTCGGGGTTGTTGGCGGCACCAAGCTTGCCGTTGAAGTCGGAGGCGCGCACATAACGGTCGGGCACCATCACCACCTCGCCGTTGGGCAGGGTCTGCTCTTTGAGCATCACCAGCATGGGCATGTCGGTGTAACGACGCACGTAGTCGTCAAAGTACGTGCTGCGCTCACCCTTGTCGGGGAAGTAGAACTCTTTCAGGATCACGTGGCCCATGGCCATAGCCACGGCCGCGTCGGTGCCCTGCTTGGGTTTCATCCAGATGTCGGAAAGCTTGGCCACTTCCGAGTAGTCAGGCGTGACCGCCACGGTCTTGGTACCTTTGTAGCGCACCTCGGTGAAGAAGTGGGCGTCGGGCGTGCGGGTTTGCGGCACGTTGGAGCCCCAGGCAATGATGAAGGAGGAGTTGTACCAGTCGGCCGACTCGGGCACGTCGGTTTGCTCGCCCCATATTTGCGGGCTGGCCGGTGGCAGGTCGCAGTACCAGTCATAAAAACTCATGCAGACGCCACCAATCAAGCTCAGATAACGGCTGCCGGCGGCATAACTGACCATGGACATGGCTGGAATCGGCGAAAAACCGATGACGCGGTCGGGGCCGTGTTTCTTGATGGTGTAGATGTTGGCTGCGGCCACCATCTCGTTGACCTCGTCCCAACCCGAGCGCACAAAACCGCCGAGGCCGCGCACGCTTTGGTAATCCTTGCGCTTGGCGTCGTCCTGGGCGATCGAGGCCCAGGCATCCACCGGGTCCATCGACAGGCGGGCTTCACGCCAGAGTTTCAGCAGGCGGCCACGCACCAGCGGGTACTTGACACGGTTGGCGCTGTACAAATACCAGCTGTAGCTGGCACCGCGAGCGCAGCCGCGCGGTTCGTGGTTGGGCATGTCCCAACGGGTGCGCGGGTAGTCGGTTTGCTGGGTTTCCCAGGTGACGATGCCGCCCTTGACATAAATTTTCCAGGAGCAGGAACCGGTGCAGTTCACGCCGTGCGTGCTGCGCACGATTTTGTCGTGCGCCCAGCGGGTGCGGTAAGCGTCTTCCCAGGTGCGGTCTTCCCCCGTGGTGTCACCGTGCTCGCCCGAGAAAGCTTCTTTGGGTTGCGAGAAATATGTGAGTCGATCAAGAAAGTGGCTCATGGATGACCTCTTTAAGAAAATTTTTTGTTGATTTCTTGTTGTCATGCCGGACCCGATCCGGCATCCCTGCCTACAGGAATTCATGGATTGCGGATCAAGTCCGCAATGACAACCAGGGCGTTTAGGGGTTTTTGATTTCCGAGCCGCTGCGCAGATAGAACCACCAGTTCAGGAAAAGGCACAGGGCGTAAAAAATGGCAAAACCGTACATGGCCGTTTGCGGTGTACCGGCCTTGATCTGGGCGCCAATCACCACCGGGGCAATGAAGGCGCCGTAAGCCGCCACCGCAGAGGTCCAACCCAGCACCGGGCCCGCTTGCTGGCGGTCAAAAATGACACCAATGGTGCGAAAGGTGGAACCATTGCCGATGCCGCTGGCGGCAAACAACAGCACAAACAGCCACATGAAGGTGGAAAAATACTGCTCTGGCGAGGCCGATCCGTAGGCCTGCATCATCACGTAGCCAACTCCGGTCGAGGCGCCTACCATGACGGCCGAGATCACCTGGGTCACGATGGAGCCGCCCACCTTGTCAGAGATCCAGCCGCCCACCGGGCGAATCAGGGCGCCGACAAACGGGCCGATCCAAGCGTAGGTGAGGGCGGATGGCGCGTTCGGATTTTTCAGGGTGTGCTGCATGATCCCGGCGGCGTCGGGCACGTGACTGATGCCAAAGATCACGGTGATCGACAGCGGCAAGGCCATCGAGAAGCCGATGAAAGAGCCGAAGGTCACGATGTAGAGCAGCGTCATGGACCACGTGTGCTTGTTTTTGAAAATCTCAAACTGTTTTGCAATGTTGCCCTTCATCTCGCCAAATGCCGCGAGCCGCATGGCCATCAGGGTGGCGACGATGGTCAGTGGCAAGGCCACCCACATGTTGAGCAGTCCCAGGCCAGTGGGGGCTGGCAGGTACAGGTACAGCCCCAGGCCACCAATCAGGCAGGTGATGCCCCACAGGTACAGGATCTTGGCAAATGCGGCAAGAGTGCCGCCGTAGTTGGGTGAGAGCGGCAGCAGGTTGTTCATGCCAAACCAGGCCGCAACCACCAGCGGCAGCAAAATGGCGGCCCAGATGAAGCCGGCGTTTTGAATGAAGGTGGGGGTGCCCGCAAGAATCTTGCCCATGATCCAGCCGCTGTCCTTGGTCAGCACCATCGAGCCACCGCCGACAGCGCCAAACAGGCCAACCGTCATAACCAGGGGAATCAGCACCTGCATGGTGGTGACACCAAAATTGCCCAGGCCGGCGTTCAGGCCCAGCCCGGTGCCTTGCAAGCGCTTGGGGTAAAAGCCGGAAATGTTGGACATCGAGCAGGCGAAATTGCCGCCACCAATGCCGCTCAGGAAGGCGCAGGCCTGGAACACCCACAAAGGTGTGCTGGTGTCCTGCAGCGCAATGCCGGTCCACACCGCCGGAATCATCAGCAGCGCCGAGGTCAGGAAGATGGTGTTGCGCCCGCCTGACAGGCGGATGAAGAAGGACGCCGGAATGCGGAAGGTGGCACCCATCAAGCCCGCGATGGCGGTCAGGGTGAACATTTCGGCAGGCTTGAACGGAAAGCCGAGGTTGAGCATCTGCACGGTGATGATGCCCCACATCGCCCACACGGCGAAGGCCACCAGCAGATTGGGGATGGAAATCCAGAGGTTGCGGCTGGCGATGCGCTTGCCTGTGGTTTCCCAGAACTGGGCGTCTTCCGGGCGCCAGTCGGCGATGTCTGTGCCAGATGCTTTTGTATTGCTCATAGGTTCTTTCAGTTGGAAATAATTTGTGCGGTGATCTCAGGCGGGCTCTTGTGGGCCATGTACTCCTTGGCGCGCACTTCGGTCCAGTACATCCAGATCAGCGACACCCAGACCACGCCGTACATCAGCATGAAGGCGCTGGAGCGGATGCCGGTCAGATCCATCAGGGCGCCGAACATGATGGGCAGCAGAAAGCCCCCCATGCCGCCGGCCAGACCAACGATGCCGCTGATGGTGCCAATGTTGTCGGGATAGTCGTCACTGATGTATTTGAAGACGCTGGCCTTGCCGAAGGCCCAGGCAATGCCCAGCGTGAACATCAGCAGCGTGAACAGGTAGACGTTCAGGCCGATGTGAAAGGTTTTGGGACCATCGACGGTGGCGATGGTGAAATCCGTTTGCGGGTAGCTCAACAAGAACAGGCAGATCCAACTCACCCACAGCACCCACCAGGTCATGGCATGGGCGCCGTATTTGTCTGACAGCCACCCACCCACGGCGCGCAGCACACCGCCGGGCAGCGAGAAGCAGGCCGCCAGCAGGGCCGCGGTGCGGATGTCCAGGCCAAACTCGCCCACGTAGTACTGCACCATCCACAGTGACAGTGCCACGTAGCCGCCAAACACAATGCTGTAGTACTGGCAGTATTTGATGACTCTCGGGTCTTTCAGCGACTTGAGCTGGTCGCGAAACTTGACATGGCTCGGAACGAGGTGGGACGGGTCACTGTGGCTGAAAAACCAGAACAGAATCACCGTGCCCAGCATGATGGCGGCGTACACCTGCGGCACCATGGTCCAGCCATACCCAATCACCAGGGCCGGCGCCAGAAACTTGTTGACGGCCGCACCCGAGTTGCCGGCACCGTAAATGCCCATGGCGAAACCCTGCTGGTTTTTAGGGAACCAGCGCGCCACGTAAGGCGTGCCCACCGAGAACGAGCCACCTGCGAGACCCACGAAGAGACCGATGGTCAGGTACTGCCAGAATTCCGTTGCATACGACATCAGCCAGATCGCCGGCACGGTCGACGCCATCAGCAAGGTCATCACGATGCGTCCGCCAAACTTGTCGGTCCAGATGCCCAGCGGGACCCGGATCAGCGAGCCGGTCAGCACCGGTGTGGCCATCAGCAAACCGAACTGGGTCGAGTTGAGGTCGAGTGTTTTCTTGATCGGAATGCCGATCACGGCAAACATCATCCACACCATGAAGCACACGGTGAAGGCGAAGGTGCTTACGATCAGCACCGAGAGGGCTTGCCCTTTCTTGGTCATATCAAAAACTCCTTTTTGTATGGCAAGACTGTAGGTTTGACGGCGCTTTTCGGGTATCCCTCTGTGGAACGTGTATGAGCAGAATTTGGAACTATGAGCCAATCGAAGGGACTAGTTCTGAAGAACTAGTGACAGGAGTTTGGGGGTGGGTCTTGTTCCAGAACTTATGGCGCTGCCCTGGCCATTGACTACGTGCAGTGTGCGACCGGTGCCATCGTGATTGACTTTGCCCGCAGCTGACAGACCGGGCGCCGGCCGAGGCTCAGCGGCCCTCATGAAACCTGCGCTGAGTCATGGTGCGATTCCCCAAGCCACTGTGCAACGGAGGGACTGCTTCTGGGGCAAGGGCCTGCTGAGGCCGCCCGCCAACGGTTCAACCGTCCTTGCTGTCCGGCCGCGCGCTGACCAGCCACGGCGTGTATTGCCACAGGTAAATCAGGAAAGCGGCGCTCCAGGCGGCGGCTGAGGTCACCAAGCCGCTGATGTAAAAGGACGGCGCCAGCAAGGGCAGCAGCACGCGCAGAACGGCGGCCAGCATGATCAGCCCATAGATCGCCATCTCGGGCGCATCGGCCGTCAAGGGCCGGCCGGTATGCCCGCGCGCGGTGCGGGTCATCATGCCCAGGATCAAGCCGCCGGTGGCGCCAACACCCAGCGCATGGACCCCGAGCGATGTTGTGACCAGGCCCAACTGCGCCAGCGCCAGCAAGCCCAAGCCCAGAGTCAGCCAAAGGTGGGCCGCGTGCAAGATCCACAAAATGGGGCGGCCACGCGTGGCCAGCGGGTGCCAGCGCAACTGGCGCACCAGGTTCAGCACAAAGGCCAGTCCCAATGCTGCAGCGGCCAGGCCCCTGTGCCAGCCGGTCACCCACAGCGCCATGCCCACCACGATGGTCGCCAGCGCAACGAGTTCCAGCCGGGGCAGGGTGACGATTTTGAGGTTCGGCAGGGCGCTGGTGGTGAAGAAGGGCACCACGCGCCCGGCCATCACACATTCAATGATGACCACAAAACCTAAAGCGGTATACAAACTGCGCATCGGGTCGAGGTCAATCAGGCCGTTGACTGCCAGGTGGAAGCCCAGGTTCACCCCTGTCAGCAGCAGCAATATGAGCGCCAGCGGCACATTGCGCCAGTTGCGTGAGCGGACCAACAAGCGCAAAAATACCAGCCCGACGATGGGCAGGAGTGCCAGGTCCAGCACGGCAAATAGCGCATAGGGCGCTGCCAGCGACGCCACGCGGGCGCTGAGCCACAGCAAAAACAAGGCCCCCAAAGCCGGCCCGCGCGGGGTCTGCAAACCGGTCCAGCTTTTGCCCGCGGTCAGCAGAAAACCCACGATCACCGCGATGGCAAAGCCAAACAGCATTTCATGGGCGTGCCAAAGCAGGGGCTGCGGCGCGGGTTGCCAACTGACCGCGCCAAGAAATACCGCCACCCAGAGCGGCACGATCAGCGCCGCCAGCATGGCCGCACCGAGGTAAAACGGGCGAAAAGCCAGCCGCAGCAGGGGCATGCCGCTGGGTGCGGCCGGTGCAGGAGTGTTGTTGAGGATCGGGAGTGTCATGCGGGGTGCCTCGTGGGGTAGTCTGTCGGATCGCCTGGGGCGGTGGGCGGCTTGGCGGGTGCGAACTGCCGCTCGCCCCAGGCAAGCCAGTCGTCGCCAAACAATTCGGACGGATGCGGCGAGCGCTCGTTGGCGCAGGCCATGGCCGTGATGGCACAAAATTGGTCGCAGCCCCAGCAAATGCGCTCCGGGTTGGCCGGGTGGAGGGGGAATTTTTTGGCCATAACGCTTAGCAGGGAATGAGAAAAGTCGATTTTTCTTCGACGATCACGGTGGTAAAAAAATGCGTCAGCGCTGCAAGAACCGGCAAAAGTGCCAAATAGGTCAGGTCCTGCGCATGCAACACCAGGCCAAATATAAAAAACCGGCGGGCCACCGTGCCAATTGGGGTGGGCTGGATCGGAATGATCTTTTGGGTGAGCGGTTTTTTCATCAGTTTCGAGCTACGCCGGTGGGTCGCGGTTCCAGCGTGTGTGCCGTGCTTAAAGAGGAATGTTGTATGAACATTATTTTATCCTGATAATAAGCACTTTAAATGAATCTTTAATTTAACTTGCTCAAACCCATGCGACTCACACAATGGACCGACTACAGCTTGCGCGTATTGATGTACTGTGCTGCCAGCAAGGACCGCGCTGAGCCAGTGACGATCACCGAGATTGCTGAAAGTCACGGCATTTCGCGCAGTCACCTGACCAAAATCGTGCAGCAGCTCGCGGCACGTGGCTGGCTGGAAACCACCCGTGGTCGCGGTGGTGGCATGCGATTGGCGCTGCCGGCTGAAAACCTCTGCCTGGGTACCGTGGTGCGTGCCACCGAGACTGATTTTTCGGTGGTCGAGTGTTTCGAGCCGAGCCTGAATCAGTGCCGTATGAACCGGAACTGCCGACTCAAGGGGGTCTTGAACCAAGCCACACAGAGTTTCCTGGCCGTGCTGGACGGCACCACGCTGGCAGATCTTGTGGCCCCCGCCAGCAACGCTGTCAATCTGAGCAAGACCAGGCCACTGCAGGGAATTCCCGGCCTGCCTGGCGCAAAGGTTTGAACGCGTGATGAGTTTATTGACGGCACGGTTTTCCGGTTTGGCCCGGGCCTGGGTGGCCAATGGCTTGCCCTCCATGTCGGCGGCAGAGCAATGGCGCTCCAGTTTGGGCGCCTTGCTCGGCATCGTTTTGTGCGGCTTTTCGCTGCTCGCCATGCCCTTGCATTCACACTGGCTGATTGCGCCCGTAGGCGCAAGTGTGGTGATTTTGTTTGTGCAGCCACACAGTCCGGTGGCGCAGCCGCGGTCCGTGATCAGCAGCTATTTTTTTGCAACCCTGGTGGGCCTCTTGTGCACCCACCTGGTCTCCAATACCGTGCTTGCCGCTGCGGTTGGCGTCGCCGCCACGGTCTGGCTCATGATCAAATTCAATTGCGTCCATCCCGCTGGGGGTGCCCTGGTGCTTTTGATGGTGCTTGGCGGGCCGCTCGACTTGGCTCAGACATTCCAGACGGTGAGCTTGGTTGCTTTCAATGTTTTTTTGATGCTGCTATTCGCCTGGCTTGTCAACACCTGGGTGTTGGGGCGGCCCTACCCTTACCGGGCCAGCCCGGACAAGGTGCAGAGCCATCACACCCGGGACCTGGCGCCGATGCAGCGCAGTGGACTGGATCACACAGACCTGGCAAGCGCCGTCGTGGCGCTCAATACCTTTGTGGATATTCACGAGGACGAGTTGGTGTCGCTGTACAAGCTCGCGGTGGAGCATGCGTTTGAGCGCCACATTGGCCTGACCTGCGGGGACGTCATGTCACGCGATGTGATCACGGTCAAAGCCAACAGCGACATCGAGCAAGCTTGGAACCGGCTGCGCCACCATAAAATCAAGGCCTTGCCGGTGCTGGACCATGCAGACAGCTTGGTTGGCATTTTGAGTGTGGCTGATTTTTTGCGCCAAATGGACGACACTTCGGCGGCCGGCCTGGCCGGGCACTTGCAGGGCATGTTGCAGCGCATGCCTGGTGCAAAACCAAAGAGGGCCATTCATGTGGACCAGATCATGTCCACGGTGGTGAGCAGCGCCAGGCTTGGCACGCCCATCACCGAGGTGATCGGCATGATGATCGAGAAAAACCTGCCGCATATTCCCGTCCTTGACGATGATCGTCGAGTGCTGGGCATCGTGACGCAAACCGATACCCTGGCGGCGCTCTATAAGCGGGTGGCCCTGGCATCTGCCTGATGCCATGCGGTCGGCTTACAGCAAACCCTGCTCAGTCGCCATGACGGCGGCATGCACCCGTGAACTCACGCCCAGTTTGCGCAACACGTGTTGCACATGGATCTTGACGGTGGTTTCCACAATGCCATGGTCGCGCGCAATTTCCTTGTTGCTCGCGCCGCGGGCGATGCCGCGCAGGATGTCAAGTTCACGCGGTGACAGGCTGGCCATGGCCAGTTCGGTGGCTGTGCTGGTCTTTGCGGCGGGGGACGGGCTTGGGGTCGGCGCGGCCGGTTCCAGCTTGAACGTGGTGCTCTTGTAAGTGGCAATCAGCTTGCCCATCATCTCGGGGGCAATGATGCTGTCACCTTGCGCGGCGCGGTGCACGGCAGCGGTCAACTCGTCGCCTTCCATGGTCTTGAGCAGGTAGCCGCTGGCGCCACCCCTCAGGGCCGCGGCCAGGTCGTTCTCGTCCTCGCTCACGGTCAGCATCAAAACGTAGGCGTCAGGCGCCGCTTCCAGCAGCGAGGGCAGCGCATCGACACCGTTGACGCCGGGTAAGTGGTTGTCTAGCAGGATCACATCGGGCTGCAACTCCCGGGCTTTGCGCAGCGCCTGCCCGGCATCTGCAGCGTCGCCGACCACCAGCAGGCCTGCATCGCGGGCCAGCAGCGCGGTCAGGCCACGGCGAAACAGGGTGTGGTCGTCCACCACCAGAATGCGGATGGGGATGTTGTCAAGCGGAGTAGTTGTCATGTTCAGACGGTGTTGTCAGCGGGGTTGTTCGACAAGCTGTCGATGCGGGCCGCGTTGCTGGTGCTGGGGTGGGACTGCGGCGTCAGGGTCAAAATCACCGAGCTGCCGCGCAAGGGCGTTGACAGCACCTCGATGTGCGCGCCAATACGCTGCGCGCGCTCGGTCATGATGCGCAAACCAACATGGGTTTCATCGAGTTGGTCGGTGTCGGGGTTGAAGCCAATGCCATCGTCGCGCACCTCAAAGCGCCAGGCGGGTTGCTGCTGCACATCCAGCCAGGCCTGCGACGCACGGGCGTGCTTGCGGATGTTGGACAAGGCTTCCTGCAGGATGTGCAGCACCTGAATCTGGACATCCGGGGCCAGTGGCAGGCCCTGACCCTGCATTGTCAGGGTGGTTCTGATGCCGCTTTGATGTTCAAATTTTTGCAGCGTGGTGGCCAGCGCGGGCTCAATGTCTTCGGCGTTGGTGCGTGTCCTGAAGTGCAGCAGCAGTTCGCGCACGTCGCTGTAGCTCTCGCGCACCCCCACGTCGATTTCTTCCAGAATTTTGGCTATCTCGGTCTCGTTGCAGGTCCTGACCGCGTCGCGCATCAACTGCACCTGGATCTTCAGAAACGCCAGCGACTGCGCGATGGAGTCATGTAATTCGCGCGCCAACAGGTGGCGCTCCTGGGACACGGCGGCTTCTTTCTCAAGGGCGTTCAGGCGCAGATTCTCCATGCCGCTGGCCAGGTGACTGCTCAGGGCCTCCAGCAGCGAGCGCTCGGCAGGTGTGGCGCTGATTCGGGCATGGTAAAACAGGTCGACTTCACCCATCATGTGCTCGTGCAGCCGGACCGGCAGGGTGATGACGGTCTCAAACCCGGCTTTGAGGCAATGTTTCAGCGGCGCACTGGATTCGTCCCGGATTGGAATGATGCGAAAGTCTGAATCCAGCGTGGCCGAACCGCAGTGGCAATCACCGGTATAGAGGCACTGCTCGTCATCGACCATGCCTGCAGGCAGGCCGTGGGCGGCCAGCATCAGATGACGCTGACCCCCCTGGCTGGACCAGCGCAGCGCGACCCCGTCGGCATGGGAAATTTTCGCCAGGCTTTTCGTGAAATCCTGCGCCAAGGCATCCAGCGAGGTGGCCTTGGCCACCAGCGCAGTGACCTCGTACAGACTCTCCAGCCGGTCCGACTTTTCCTTCAGCAACAAAGTTTTTTCAGCCACTTTGGCTTCCAGGTTCCGGTACATGGACTGCAAATGCTCCGCCATCCCGTTAAAACCGTCGGCGAGCGTGCCGAGCTCATCGCTGGAGACACGCTCCACCCGCGCATCGAAATTTCCTTCCTGAATTTTCTCTATGGCCTGCTTCAGCTGTCCCACGGGCTCCAGCACAAACAGGTAGCCGGTGTAGAGCAAGACGGCGGCGCCCACGACCACAGACGCCAGCATGCTCATTTGCAGCAAGTGCAGCAGAGCGGTCCATTGGGCAATATGCACCTCGATGCTGTTGACAAAGTCGTCAATGTGGGAGGCAAAGGTCACGGTGTCCACGCGCAATTCGTCATAGGTCGCGGGCTCGGCCCGGATCCAGCGCGCCTGGTAAGCCGCCCAGTTGGTTTCCACCACGGCAAAGCGCTGGTGCGTGTCGGTGTCCCATGGCACAAACAGCGGGCGCTCAGGATCGCCTCGCCTGAGCTTGGCCAGGCTGCGGTCGAATTCGGCGATTTGTTCCGGAAGTTGACTGGTTTCACGGGTGCCAATGGACAGCGACATGCGGTAGGACTGCATGCGCATGCGCCCGGCCTCGTTGACTGCCGCCGCGCCGCCGTCGAGTTGCCACGAGACCCACAAGGTGGCGACGGTGGCCATGAAGATCAGAAGCAAAAACGGAGCCCCCACCATCAGCAGTTTGGCGCCCAGGCTCCAGTGGCGTTGCTTGGTCATGACGCGGTCGTTCCTATGGTCAAGCCTGGCGCTCAAAAATGGCTGCAATGCCCTGACCGCCGCCAATACACATGGTCACCAGCGCATAACGCCCGCCAATGCGCTCAAGCTCGTACAAGGCCTTTACCGTGATGAGTGCGCCGGTTGCGCCAACCGGATGGCCCAGCGAAATACCGGACCCGTTGGGGTTGACCTTGGCCGGATCGAGCCCGAGGTCGCGGCTGACGGCACATGCCTGGGCCGCGAAGGCTTCGTTGGCTTCAATTACGTCCAGGTCCTTGACCGTCAGGCCGGCCTTTTTCAGGGCCATTTGACTGGCGGGCACCGGGCCAATGCCCATGTATTTGGGGTCCACGCCGGCGTGTGCATAGGCGACCAGGCGGGCCAATGGTTTCAGGCCGCGGGCCTTCGCCACACCCGCCTCCATCAGCACCACGGCAGCCGCCGCGTCGTTGATGCCCGAGGCGTTGCCCGCAGTGACGGTTCCCTTGTCCTTGAGGAAAGCGGGCTTGAGCTTGGCCAGGTCGGCCATCGTGCAGTCGGGGCGGTAGTGCTCGTCGGTGTCGAACACCACGTCGCCCTTGCGGCCCTTGAGTGTCACCGGCATGATCTGGCTCTTGAAATAGCCGGCTTCAATGGCGTGCTGGGCGCGGTTGTGGCTCGCCACGGCCAGCGCATCCTGGTCTTCGCGGCTGATGCCCCACTTGGCCGCAATGTTCTCGGCCGTGATGCCCATGTGGATGTTGTGGAAGGGATCGTGCAAGGTGCTGACCAGCATGTCGACCATTTTGGTGTCGCCCATGCGGGCACCCCAGCGCATGTTCAGGCTGGCGTAGGGCGCCCGGCTCATGGCCTCGGCACCCCCGCCAATGGCAACATCGCAGTCGCCCAGCATGATGCTCTGAGCGGCCGAAACGATGGCCTGCAGGCCCGAGCCGCACAGGCGGTTCACATTGAAGGCTGGAACACTCTCGGCGCAACCGCCGTCGATGGCGGCGACGCGCGCCAGGTACATGTCCTTGGGTTCGGTGTTGATGACGTGGCCGAACACGACATGGCCGACCTCGTCTCCCTGGACCTGAACGCGCGCCAGGACGTCACGCACGAGCTGGCCGGCCAGTTCGGTGGGTGCCACATCTTTCAGGCTGCCGCCATAGGTTCCAATGGCGGAACGGGCGCCACTCACAATCACGACTTCACGGGTCATTAAAACTCTCCTCGGGGTTGTCAAAATTTACTGAAACATCCTAGTCCTGATTGCTGACGGCGAACCAACGCTGCCAGAACACTCATCTCGGCCCGGTTCAAGCGGCGTCCCGCACATCGGCCACGGCTTGCTGGCCGAAGTCAGGGCGCGCCAGCCAGTCCAGCACACGTTTGGCAGCGTCGCCGGCAGAACTGAGTTGGCCTGCTGCCTTGAGCTGCTCGAATCCGGCCTGATCGGGAAAGCCGGCGGCATCGGCGCTGCGCAGTTGCAGCTGCATGTCTGTGTCGATGACACCCGGTGCCAGCGAGCAGACCCGCGCGCCGTTGGCCAGACGGGCTTCATCAAGTGCCAGGCAGCGGGTGAAATGGTCCATGCCCGCCTTGGCGGCACAGTAGGCGGCCTGTGAAGCCATGGGTCGGCGCCCCAGACCGGACGAGATGTTGAGAACCCTGCGCTGCGCGGTCCATTGGTTGGTGGCGCCCAAAAAAACCGCGGTCAGGAGCATCGGGGCTTCCAGGCCGACCCGCAAGGCGCGGGCCAGCTCCGCTGGCTCTGACGCGCTCAAGGGGGCAATGGTGGGAATTGTCCCCGCGTTGTTGATCAGGGTGACACTCAGGAACTGCTGCGGCGCCAGGCTGTCAAGCCAGATCTTGAGGCGAGCCGCAGCGCTTTCGGACTGCGTCAGGTCAATGGCCCATTGTTCCAGCGGGCAATCTTTCTGCGTTGCGAGCGAGGCCAGCGAGGGTTCCGGATGACGAGAAATGCACAACAAACGGTTTTCGTGCGCCAGCAGCTGTTTTGCCATGGCCAGACCCATGCCGCGGGAGGCTCCCGTGAGGATGAATAAATGTCTTTGCATGTTTTGTGGCCTTGATTGAGGGAGGTCAAATTTTCCCAGATTCAGCTGACTATCATTAATCCCAACCGAAGTGGTTGTATGACTAGGAGAAGAAAAATGCAAGTTCAAATTCACACCGATCACCACATTGAGGGCACCGAGGCCATGGGCAAATGGGTCGGCAGTGCTGTCCAGGACGCACTGGCCCGGTTCAGCGGCCAGATTTCCCGCGTTGAAGTCCACCTGAGCGATGAAAATGGGGGCAAAAAAACAAATCCGGAAAACAAACAATGCAGGCTCGAGGCCCGGCTCGAAGGGCACCAACCGCTGGCGGTCAAACACACTGCCACCAACCTGAACCAGGCAATTGACGGCGCTGTTGACAAGCTGGTGCGCCTGATTGACAACACCCTCGGTCGCACGGCGCGGGTTTGATTTTTAGAACGGCGGTTCGCTTGAAAACACCATGGCTTGGTGACTGACGGGGTGTGTCAATTCGAGCCGGGTGGCGTGAAGCAGCAGGCGAGTGGCCTTGGCCAGGCTGGCCGGCGTGCCATACAGCAAGTCGCCCAGAATCGGGTGCTGCAAGGCTTGCAGGTGCACCCGCAACTGGTGTGATCGTCCGGTGACGGGTTCGAGCTCGAGTCGCGTTGTTTGTCTGGCCGGGTTGTGCTGTAACACGCGCCAGCGGGTGCAACTGGGTTTGCCTTGCGGGTCAATCATGCGCCGGGGCCGATTCGGCCAATCCAGCAGGATCGGCAAATCAATGACGCCCCAGCCTGCACCGGGTGGCGCCAGCAAACCGGCCACCTCGGCCACATAGCGTTTGTGCACCTGGCGGCTGGCAAAGGCATCGTTCAAGATGCGTTGGGCCGTGGCACCAAGCGCCATGACCACCAGGCCGGAGGTGGCCATGTCCAGCCGGTGCACCACCCTGGCATCGGCGTGGTGCTGTTGCACCCGGCTGCTCAGGCAATCCTGTTTGTCCTCACCCTTGCCGGGCACACACAACAAACCGGCTGGTTTGTCCAGCACCAGCAGGGTGTCATCGGCGTATACGACGCTGAATTCTGCCAAGGGTGCGCTTTTAGACGGGCTTAACGCGGGGCGTTTTTGAGCTTGCCGCGCACCGGGACCACGGTGGTGACCGTGGGACGCACCGCGTCAGCCGACACGGGCTTGGGTGGTGACGTGTCCTTTTTGGGTTTTTTCACCATTTTGTTGTTGCCCTGCTGTCCTTTTGCCATGTTGTGCTCCTGAGTTGGGTGACGAGGTGTTGAGAAATTTGAGACAGCGCATTATCGGCTGACACACGCTGGTGTCATGTGCAACCATCTGGTTTGAGCGCGTTGAGCTTGCGATACAAGGAGCGTTCACTGATGCCAAGTTGGGCGGCCAGTTCAGCGCGACTGCCGGTATGCCGCTCGGCCATGTGCTGGAGCGCTGCCCTGGCCACTGATTTCAGCGACAGCGGTGACGCCGGCGGCGCCGGCGCCGGGCTGTTGTGGCCGCGACGGCCGCAGAGCAGTGCTTGCGTGACGTGGCTGGCCTCCAGCGTGTCGCCATCACACAGCAGGGCAGAGCGCTCCAGCAGGTTGCGGAGTTCACGCACATTACCGGGATAGTCTTGCGCTTGCAGCACCTGCAGCGCACGGTCACTGACACCCAGTTTGCGCTTCGGGGCCACCCGCTCCAGCAGGGCGCTGGTCAGCAGTTTGATGTCGTCACGCCGCTCGCGCAAGGCCGGCAGATGAATCGGGAAGGTACTCAGGCGGTAGTAAAGGTCCTCGCGAAAGCGCCCTTGCGCCACCATCTGGTCGAGATCCCGGTGGGTGGCTGATACCACCCGGATGTCGGCATGGCGCTGCTCGGTGCTGCCGACACGGCGGTAAGTGCCGGTTTCCAGCAGGCGCAGCAGCTTGACCTGCATGGTGAGCGGGATGTCGCCGACCTCGTCCAGAAACAAGGTGCCGCCGCTGGCAGCCTCCACCAGGCCGCCGCGTGCGGTGTTGGCACCAGTGAAGGCGCCACGCTCGTGGCCAAACAGTTCGGATTCAAACAAATTTTCAGGCAGGCTGGAGCAGTCCACCGGCACCAGCGCTTTGGCGGCGCGGTTGCTGGCCTGGTGCACCGCACGGGCCACCAGTTCTTTGCCCGTGCCCGATTCGCCCAGCAACAAGACGGTTGCCTGGGATGGCGCCACCCGCGCCACCAGGCCAAGCATGTGCAGGAAGGCCGGGCTGCGGCCGATCAGCCCCTGCGCCGTGGCAGGGCCCTGCGCCACCCGCAGCGGCTCCATTTTTTCCACATAAAAGGCTTGCTGGCCGTTGGCATCGAATAGCGGCGCGAGTTCGATGTTGACGTATTCCTCGCCCGTCGGGGTGTGGTGCAGGTGCAGCACCCGCTCGCGTTGGCCCGATTCGCGCGAGCGCGCCAGCGGGCAGGATTCGCCGGCCTGATCACAGGGCACGCTGAAGCGGTGCGACACCTCAAAACACGTGCGGCCCACCACGCTGTGTTGCGGACTGAACTGGCGCCGGTAGGCCGCATTGGCGGCCAGGATGCGGTACTGGGTGTCGAACAGAATGTGCGGCTCGGGCAAACCTTCGATGAACGACATCAGCTCTGGCAAAGGTTTCATGGGAAAATCTTTCAGCAGGTTAGGCAGTTATCCATGTCAAAAATGACTTAAATATGTCAATTATGGCAGTCTAATTGTTTTGATGGGCTGATCTGGTTAGGTGAAAAAGTGCCAAGTACTTGTTTTTTATCGAGTTTTCAACTTGAACACGGATGGCACGTTTCTTGGATAGGCTAATAGGTGTGTGACCTCTGGAATAAATGTGTACTTCCGTATTTTGAACAACGATGCCAGCGGTGAGCTGACCTATTTGCTGGCTGACCTCGACGCCCGCGAAGCGGTGCTGATCGACCCCCATGGTGCGGATCTGCCCTTGTTGCGGGCGTTGCTGGCCGAGCGGGAATTGCGTTTGTGCTCGATCCTGCGCACCCATCACCACGATGCCATGCTGCCCGACGAGCCCGAGCGCTTGGCGCTCTTGGGTGCCCCGGTGGTGCAAGGTGACGCGCTGGCAGCGTTGCAAGTGGCTGATGGCGATGCACTGCCTTTTGGTGCTGAACTGGTGCGTATCCTTGCCACGCCCGGGCATACCCCCCATTGCCTGAGTTTTGGCTGGCGCGACCGCTTTTTTTGCGGCGGTTTGCTGGCCGTCACCGCGTGTCCGCACCAGCGGCGCCCGGCAGAGCCCGAGGCGCTTTGGGACAGCGTGACCCAGCGCATCTTCACCCTGCCCGATGAAACGCTGTTGTTTGCCGGCCACGAGCAACGCGCGCGCGCCGTCAGCACCGTGCTGGAGCAGCGTCGCTGGCACCCCCATTTTGCGGGCCAGACCCGCGATGAATTTCTGGCGCACATGACTGCGCTGCCCGAAAGAATTTGATCTGTCTTTATCTTTTGAGGAATCCCTTATGAACAATGAAAGCAAAGCGTCCAGAAAGGTGATACCCATCGCCGCCGCGGAGCCTGACGATGAACTGGTGTCGCTGTACGCGGCGCACCAGAAAATTTATCCGCGCAGCGTCTCCGGGGTGTTCACGCGGTGGCGCTGGATCATGGTTTGGGTGACACAAATCATTTTCTATGGCCTGCCGTGGATCGAATGGGGTCAGCGTCAGGCGGTGCTGTTTGATTTGAGCGTGCGTCGCTTTTACATTTTTGGCCTGGTGCTTTACCCGCAAGACTTCATTTACCTGACCGGCCTGATGATCATTTCAGCCTTGTCGCTGTTTTTGTTCACGGCCGTGGCCGGGCGCTTGTGGTGCGGTTTCGCCTGTCCGCAGACGGTTTACACCGAAATCTTTTTATGGATAGAAAAAAGGCTGGAGGGCGACCGTTCCGCGCGCATGCGCCGTGACGAAGGCCCGATGACTGCAGAGAAATTTGCCCGCAAGGCGGGCAAGCAATTGTTGTGGATCGCGTTTGCTTTCTGGACTGGCTTCACCTTTGTCGGCTACTTCGTGCCGATGCGCGAGATGGCCGGTGCTTTTTTGGGCGGACAGTTGGCGGCCTGGGAATTTTTCTGGGTCTTCTTTTACGGTTTTGCCACTTACGGCAATGCCGGGTTCATGCGCGAGCAGGTCTGCAAACACATGTGCCCCTATGCCCGTTTTCAGAGCGCCATGTTCGACAAGGACACGCTGATCGTGACTTATGACGCCGACCGCGGTGAGCCGCGCGGCGCCCGTTCCAGAAAGGCCGACCTGAGTACTTTGAAACTTGGCGCCTGTGTGGACTGCAGCTTGTGCGTCCAGGTGTGCCCCACCGGCATCGATATCCGTAACGGCCTGCAGTACGAGTGTATTGGTTGTGGCGCCTGCGCCGACGTGTGTGACACCGTGATGGACAAGGTGGGCTACCCGCGCGGCTTGGTCAAGTTCTCGACCGAAAACGCCATGAAGAACCACTGGACCAAAGAGGAGGCCGTCAAACGCGTGCTGCGGCCCAGAGTGCTGGTCTACACCGCCATCTTGCTCGCGATCGTTGTGGCCATTTTTGCCAGCCTGGCGACCCGCACGCCCTTCAAGGCCGACGTGGTGCGCGACCGTGGCGTGATGGCACGTGTCGTGGAGGCCGGCAAGGTGGAGAATGTTTACAGCATTCAGGTCATGAACGCAACAGAAGCTCCGCAGCGCTACAAGATCTTGGTGGAAGGTTTGCCTGACATCAAGATCATGTCGGAAGACACCCTCAGCATTGCCTCCACCCAAGCCCGCTGGGTGCCCGTGCGGGTCCAGGTGCCGCCGGAGGCCGCCAAGCCCGGATCGCATGAAATTCATTTCCTCATTGAGTCCCTGGACAGCCCGGGCCGCTTGAGGGAAGAGTCCAAGTTCATCATTCCGCAGTGAAGCAGGGTGGTGTTGCAGCCGCTTGATTCGGTGTTGACGGGTCTGGGGCTCGGGCTGTCTGGCTTGTGGGCAGCCCGTGTGGGTGTCCACGCCCTGATTCTCAAAAGTTTGCGCGCGCCAGGGCTTGTCGCGCTGACCAGCCCCGAGTCACTGGGCTTGGCCGCGCAGCCTGTGCAAATCCCCGGACCCAACGGCAAAACATTGTTCGGCTGGTTCATTCCGGCCGCTGGCGAGGCCAGGACGGCTGGCATCGTGGTCATGCACGGCTGGGGCGCCAATGCCAGCATGATGTTGCCGTCGGCCGCCCCCTTGTTGGATGCGGGTTTGGCGGTGTTGCTGCTCGATGCGCGCTGCCATGGCGCGAGTGGGGATGAAGCCTTTACCTCGCTGCCGCGTTTTGCGCAGGACATCGAAGCGGGCCTGGACTGGCTGGCCCGGCAAAGGCAGGTCGATGCCGGCAGATTGGCTGTGATCGGGCATTCAGTGGGCGCCGGCGCGGCCCTGCTGAGCGCCACGCGGCGCGATGACATTCGGGCTGTAATCAGCATCAGCGCCTTTGCCCATCCGCATGAGGTGATGCGACGCTTGCTGGCGCAAAACCATATTCCCTATTTTGGCGTCGGCTGGTATGTCCTGCGTCATGTGCAGCGTGTGATTGGGGCGCGCTTTGACGACATTGCGCCAGTTCACAGCATGACCCGGGCGCGCTGCCCGGTCTTGCTGGTCCACGGCGAAGACGACGACATGGTGCCGTTTGATGACGCCAGGCGTCTGCTGGCGGCCGGTCAAGAGGGCAGGGTGCAACTGCTCGCGGTGCCAGGTCGTCACGACCCGAGCGAAGCGCTACGGACCGAGCAGTTGCATTTGCTGGCGTTTTTGAAAGAGCAACTCGGCCCTTG
>JAIPCZ010000056.1 GCA_021737975.1 Polaromonas sp.
CTGGCCAGCACCAGGCAATCGGCCAGCGCAGCCCCGTGGATGTCTTCCAGCCGCAGGCGGTAACTGCCCTTTTTTTCAGCGCTGCGCCGCAAGCGTGTGATGAACTCGCACAGGTTGCCGTAACCGTTGAGATTGCAGGCCAGCACGACCAGATGAAAAGGAGCTTCACCGCTGACCAGGAACTGCGAACCCACCAGCAGTTTGAGGCCGCAGGCCTTGGCCGCCACATGGGCGCGCACCACGCCGGCCATGCTGCATTCGTCGGTGATGGCCAGCGCCGCGTAGCCCAGCGCCTGGGCGCGTGTGACCAGTTCCTCGGGTTGACTGGCCCCCTTCAAGAACGAAAAGTTCGACAGGCAGCGCAGCTCGGCGTAATCGGAAAGCTGGGGCTGTCGGGACAAAGCGGGCAGGGCGGCCATGGCGCTTCTTCAGGCAAAGATGCCATGCAAATACCAGCACGCCGCCTCGTTGCGGGGCAGGCGCTGCTGAAAAATCCAGAGCGCGCCGGCATGCTGGCTCAGGGCCACCCAGTAGTCGCGCGCCACCTGCAGGCTCAGCTGGCCGCCCTCGGCATCCTTGACGCGGTGCCACCAGCCGCCCTCAACACGCTCGGGGCCCAGCAGCAGTTGCAGCGGCCCCTGGTACAGCGGGCAGTCGTCCCGCACATCGAGCTTGAGCGGGTTTTTAAGAATCCAGGTCGGTTGTGGCCCCGGCACCTGGCGCACCTTGGTTGCAGGCCTTGTGGCGTTCATCGGCTGCCAATGGGCCATCCAGGCCATGCGGCTGTCCTCGACCAGCACCGGCCGCAGCACACGTTTCTGACCCAGCCGGGCTTCGATGCGCTCCAGCACCTGGTTCAGTGCTTCGCCGCTGGCACGGGCATCGGGCAGCAGGGAGCGGCTGGTCTCGATGAACGGGGTGACCTCGGTGGCGCTCAGGGCCAGCTCGCCCGCGGGGGCCAGCAGTTGCACCTTGGCGAGGTTTTCACCCAGCAGCCGGCACAGATGGTCGACGTTTTGGGTCGGTTGTGCCGTGCGCACCGTGATGGCGCCGCCTTCACCGGCGTCCCGGGCACGCATGGCGTCGTGGCACCAGTGCAATGTGAAAGCCGTCACGCCGCATTGCCGGGCTACCAACCAGCCACCCATTTGCAGCAGCAAACGCCGCGCGCCAAACATCAGGGCCGGGGCCGTGTCGACACGGCCGGGCAATTCCAGCTTGGCCGAGAAAACCTCTGGAAGTTTGACCCAGGGGTAGCCCTCGGGGCGCAGTCCGTAGGCCTGGTCCAGTGTCAGCAGCAACGCGCTGTCAAAACGCCGGCTGATGCCGCCGCGCGGCAGTTTGCGCACATCGGCCAGGGTTTGGCAGCCCAGGCGCGCCAGCGTGGCCTGATGGGTCTTGACTGCATCGATGGATTCAATGGGCAAGGGGTCGAGCACCTGGTTCAGTGGTGCTGCAAAACCGTCGCGGATGCCCATTCGCGCGCAAGCCAGGGCCGCCAGGCTGGTCGGTGCCCAGGCCAGTGCCTTGATTCCGAGCTCGGTCGCACCGGCTTCCACCCGCTGGTGCAGCGGGTCTTCGCCGCCGAACAAACGCATGCTCTGTGCCACCTCCAGCCAGACCGTTTGCTCCTTCTGTGCCACCCGGGGGGTGAATTGAAGCGCCCAAATGGCCACGCCTTGAGGGTCAATGCGCGGCGAGTTGTCGCGGTCGGCGTCGGTCAACAGCGCGGCCCAATGCATGGTCATTGGCAGCCTCCGTTCTTGCTATTAACTGGCTGGGGCGCATCAGGCGGGGTGTCAACACGCTGGCAAGTGTTCCCGGCACCGATGGCAGCACGAGGGGACCCTCCAGCAAGGCGCCCTTGCGCTTGAGAATATGAACGTGTAACTCCCAGTCGGGCCCAAGGGTGCTCAAAATTCGCAGCGGTGCGGGTGAAGCGTCCAGTTGGGCCGCTTCGGGCCTGAACAGAAAGACCGGGCAGTCACAGGATTGGGCGTGCACCTGCAGACGGCGCAATTGCTCGGCACGGGCCTGGGGCAGCCAGGCCAGAATGGCGCCACCGCGCGGGTTGGCCTTGACCAGCTGTTCGGTGGACCAGAGCCGCTCGGCCGGGGTGTCGGCAGCGATCCAGACGATGTTTTTTTCTGCGATGCCGAGTTTGACCAAACCCGGCGCGTGCGGGCGTTTGGGCGGCCCCACCAGCAGGATGTGCCCACCGCCAGCGGCCAGCCCCGCCAGCGCAGGTGCCAGCAAGCGCCATTCACATAACGAAGGCTGGGGTTGCAGCAGTTCGGTCAGGGTATTGCAGGGCCAGCCGCCACCGGGCAGTTCTGCATCCAGCGCGGCAAAGCCGCTCGACACCACCGACTGGCCGGCCTGGCCCACCTGGGAGCCGCGCCAGATCGCCTGGGCGACGCTGCCCGGGAGTTGCCCGATGTCAAACGGCTGGCCAAAAGATGGATACGCAGCATCACCCGGCGCGGGCGTGGCGTTGACGATCCATTGCAGTGCGGCGGGCATGGCGTTTTGGCTTTTTATGAATACTGTTTAAAAACACAGTATAGCCAAATCGCCGATGGACTCATTCGCGGCGGGGGCGCCGCTCCCACAAATTCCGGCGCAGCTCCTGCGGGGTCAAGCTGCCATTGCCTGCGCGGCAATGTCCAGTGATTGCAGGCGCAACGCCGGGTCGAACATGTCACACACCAGCATGAACTCGTCGGCCTGCGTCTGCTGCGCCAGGGCCGCCAAACCGGCTCGCACCTTGTCCGGGCCGCCGATGATCGCCGCGCCCAAAAAGTCGTTGATGGCAGCGCGCTCCTGCGGGTGCAGTTGTTCCATGAAGTTTTTCACCGGCGGCTGCAGCGGCTGGCGGTCCCCGCTCAGGATGCCCAACACGCGCTGGTAGGTGCTGCTGGCCAGAAACTCGGTCTCGTCATCGCTGGGGGCCGCGATCAAGGGCACGCCGATCACGACATACGGCTGGCGCAACACCTTGGACGGTTTGAACAAGCGCCGGTACAGGTCAATGGCCTGCAGCATCATGCGCGGCGCAAAGTGCGAGGCAAAGGCGTAGGGCAGGCCGCGTTCTGCCGCCAGCTGGGCCGAGAACAGGCTCGAACCCAGCAGCCAGATCGGCACCTCGGTGCCCGCGCCCGGCATGGCCACAATGCGCTGGCCCGGCTGCACCGGCCCCAGCAGATGCTGCAGCTCGGCGACGTCGCGCGGAAAATCCTGCTCGGTCTCAACGCGGTCGCGGCGCAGGGCCTGCATGGTGAGCCGGTCGGTGCCCGGTGCCCGGCCCAGCCCCAGGTCAATGCGATTCGGGTACAGCTCGGCCAGCGTGCCAAAGGCCTCGGCCACCACCAGCGGCGCGTGGTTGGGCAGCATGATGCCGCCCGAGCCGACCCGAATGTGGTGTGTGCCCCCGGCCAGGTAGCCCACCAGCACGGCTGTGGCCGAACTGGCAATGCTGGCCATGTTGTGGTGCTCGGCCACCCAGTAGCGGGTAAAGCCCAGCGCCTCGGCATGCTGCGCGGTGCGCAAGGCCGTGGCCAGCGCCTGCGCCACCGTGCCGCCTTCGCGCAGCGAGACCAGGTCCAGCATGGACAGCGCGGGTTTTTTCATCAGGCCAGCTGCTCAGACAACCACGCCAGCGTGCGGCCACGCGCCAGTGCGGCAGCGCGCTGCTGGTACATCGGGCGGCCCCAGCAGTTGAAGCCGTGGTCAACGCCCTCGTACACATGAAATTGCGCGTTGGCGCGGCCTTCAAATGCTTTCTTGACTTCAGCCACCGCCGTTGCCGGGATATAGCCGTCAAGCGCCGCGTAGTGGAACAAAATGGGACCCTTCACGGCCGGTGCCTTGTCCAGGTGGTTTTGGATGCCGCCGCCGTAGTAACACACGGCTGCGTCCACTGCGCCGCTGGCGGCCAACTGGTAACTCAGGCGTCCGCCCATGCAAAAACCAATCGAGCCCAGCTTGCCGTTCACTTCCGGTCGGGCGCGCAGGGCTTTTGCCGTGCTCACCAGGTCGGCCACGGCATGGGCTTCGTCCAGGTTCGTCATGAGCTGGTAGGCCTTCTGGGTGTCGGACTCGTTGTATTTCAGGTTGACGTTGGCCTCCTGCCGCCAGAACACATCTGGCGCCAGCACCACATAACCGTCCATGGCGTACTGGTCGGCCACTGCCTTGATGTGCTCGTTCACGCCCCAGATCTCCTGGATGATCACCAGGCCCGGCCCGTGCCCTGAGGGTGGCAGTGACAGGTAGGCGTTGAACTGTTGGCCGTCGTGGCTCGAAATTGAGATGCTTGAACTGTTCATGGGTGCCTAATCAGTTGGGGTCAGAGCACGTCGCTTTGCGAGTGGTCTGACCCACAAGGACGTTAGTAGTGGATGTTACTGCGGGAAATTCCAGAATCTTGAGCTTTCCCGGGCCCGGCGCCAGCAGGTGCTTGATGGCCAGGCGGTAGGTGTCGAGGTTGAACGCCAGCGGCTCCGCGCGGCTGTGCAGGGCCTCCTGCAGGTCCTCGTCCGAATGCACCGTGGCCAGGTGGCACCATTGGTCAAACAGGTGGATGTCGGTGCGCCCGGTGCGCGCGTTGTGTTCACGCACACCCACTTTGCCGGCAAAAGGCCAGGCCTGCAGCTTGTTGCCAGCCAGCGCCAGCTGCAGGCGCAGGTGGTGGCGCTCGGGTGCTTCCTCGCCACAACACACGCCCTTGCACCGACCGATCTGATGGGCAAAACAGCGGCCCTTGCCCGACTCCAGCCCCAGCGCCTGCAGGCACAAGCCATGGGCCTCGGCGAGTTCACGCAGCTGGCTCTGGGCCTGGCTTTTGGATCGGTAGGGGCCGTACAGCGCGCCGAATTGTTCCGGCGCCAGTTCGCTGCCACGCACCAGCGTCAGCAGCGGCCGGCTGTTGGGGTTGGCCTCGAGCCGCCAGGCGCACAGGTCGCCTTCGCGGCGCAACTGGCGGTTGTGGATGGGCTGGCGCGCCTTGACCAGCCGCGCTTCCAGCAGCAGGGCGCCGAGTTCTCCGGCGGTCTCGACCCATTCAATGCGCCTGATTTCCTGCGCCATGCGCATCTCGCGGGCGTTGCGGCTGGCCGCCTGAAAGTGCGACATCACCCGGCTGCGCAGCCTGACACTTTTGCCGATGTACAGCGGCAGCGCGCTGTCGCCAAAAAAAAGGTAGACCCCGGGCGTGTCGGGGATGTCCGAGACCTGGGTTTCCAGCTGCGGTGGCAACGCCGCGCTGCCTTGCAACAAACTTTTCGCCTGGCTTGCCACATGATCGGCCCCCAGCTCGGTCTGCGCCAAGCTGAGCCAGCTTTGCATCACCTGCACATCACCCATGGCGCGGTGCCGGGCGGCGCTGGTCAGGCCGTGGCGCTGCATGATGGCATCCAGGCCGTGGCCCTTGAACTGCGGATACAAGAGCCTTGAGAGACGCACCGTGCACAGGGTTTTGACGCGCAGCGCCACGTCCATGCGGCTCAATTCATTAAGCAGAAAACCATGGTCGAACCGCACGTTGTGGGCCACCAGCACGGCACCATCCAACAAGGCCAGCAACTCAGGGGCGACCTCGGAAAAACGCGGGGCATTGGCCACCATGGCATTGCTGATGCCGGTCAGTCGCTCAATGAAGCCCGACACATAGACGCCCGGATTCACCAGGCTGCTCCAGCGGGCGACCTCCACGCCGTGCTCCACCCGCACGGCGGCAATTTCGGTGATGCGGTCATGCACCGGGTTGCCACCGGTGGTTTCCAGGTCAAGCAGCACGTAGCAGGGCAGCATGCGTGTGGCCTCAGCGCCGCTTAAACAATGTCAAAGACATGGATGGAAAAGTTACCCTGGCGGCGGTCGGCAAAAAAGCGCTTCAGGGTTTCGCCCACCGTGCGGAAGGCGATCTCGTCCCAGGGGATTTCATGCTCGGCAAACAGGCGCGCCTCAAGGGTCTCGAAACCCGGGTCAAACTGGTCGCTCAGCAACTGGGCGCGGTAAAACAGGTGCACCTGCCCGACGCGGGGGATGTTCACCATCGAGAAAAACTCGCCCATCTCGAACTGTGCGCCAGACTCTTCGAGGGTCTCGCGCGCCGCGCCCTCGCTCACGGTCTCATTGAGCTCCATGAAGCCTGCCGGCAGCGTCCACTTGCCCCAGCGCGGCTCGATGTTGCGCTTGCACAGCAGCACCTTGTCGCCCAGGACCGGAATGGTGCCGACCACATTGAGCGGGTTCTCGTAGTGAACCGTCTGGCAGCCCGGGCATACCGCGCGATGTTTGGTGTCGCCATCGTCAGGCAGCCGGTACTGCACGGCCGTGCCACAGTTCTTGCAGTGTTTGATTGGCGGCCGATGCATGAGCCTAAACCACCTTCAATTCAATGTCGGTGAGGCCGCTGATGCTGCCCTTGAGCGTGTCGCCCGGCACCACCGCACCCACGCCCGCCGGGGTGCCGGTGTAGATCAGGTCGCCGGGCTGCAGCTCCCAGGCGGCCGACAGTTGGGCAATGGTTTCGGCAATGTTCCAGATCAGCTGTTCCACCGTGCTGTCTTGACGCAGCGCGCGGTTGACCTGAAGGCTGATGCTGGCGTGGCTGATGTCGCCCGCCGCGTCCTTGGGTGTGATGGGGCCGATCGGGGCCGAATGGTCAAAACCCTTGCCGATGCACCACGGGCGGCCCTGGGCCTTCATCTCGTTTTGCAGGTCGCGCCGGGTCATGTCCAGACCCACGGCGTAGCCAAAAATATGGTTTTCAGCCTGTTCCACCGGTATGTTTTTGCCCCCCGTGCCAATGGCTACCACCAGTTCAATCTCATGGTGCAGGTTCTTGGTCAGGCTGGGGTAGGGCAGGGGCGTGACGCTGCCGGGCGGGGCCACCAGCACCGCGTCGGCCGGCTTCATGAAGAAAAAGGGCGGCTCGCGCCCGCTGTGGCCCATCTCCTGGGCGTGCTCTGCGTAATTGCGGCCCACGCAGTAAATGCGGTGCACCGGAAACTGCGCGCTGCTGCCGACCACGGGCACGGTCACGCCGGGCGCAGGAGGAAAAACGGTGTTCATGGCGGCCCTTAAAGATGCATCAAACCGACTTGGCGACCAGCTCGAAGTGCTCCACCACGGGCGGGCTGGCAAAAAATGGTCCCACGATGGCGCGCCACTCGGCAAACGCCGGGGAACCCCTGAAACCCACCGTGTGGTCTTCCAGCGTGGTCCAGAAAATTTGCAGAATGTAGCGCTGCGGGCTTTCAATGCCTCGGTTTACCTTGAAGCCCTCGAACCCATTGGCGTGGGCAATGACGGTTTTCAGGCCGCGTTGAATAGCCTCTTCAAAAGCGGCGTTCTGGCCGGGTTGGATCGAGATATCGGCGAGTTCAAGAATCATAAAAGTCTCCGCTGGGGGTGGTTTAATTCGCTAAGTAGCGAGTCTAGCGTTTTCGCTCCAACCACAAAGTTCAACGGTATCGGGACTAAGGTATGCTGGGGAGATGAACCACACCACCTTTATTCCTGGCAAAGATGCCGCCCTCGAAACGACCATCAGCACCCTGCAAGGCAAGCTGCAAGCCCTGGGTTTCCATATTGAAGAGCGCAGCTGGCTCAACCCGGTCGACGGCATCTGGTCGGTCCACATCCGCGACCGCGACTGCACGCTGCTGTTCGCCAACGGCAAGGGCGCCAGTCGCCTGGCCTGCCTGGCCAGCGCCCTGGGCGAGTTTGTCGAGCGACTGTCGACCCATTACTTCTGGACCCATTTTTACCTTGGCCCTGACGTGACCGGGCGTGACCATGTGCATTTTCCGCAGGAGCGCTGGTTTGCGGTGCCAGAAGACGAGCAGTGGCCCACCGAGCTGCTTACGCCCGAATTACACGCGCTGTACAACCCGCAAAGCAACATCGACGCAAGCAACCTGGTCGATTTCAACTCGGGCGCCGCCGAGCGCGGCATCTGCGCCCTGCCTTACGTGCGCCAGAGCGACGGCAAAACGGTCTACTTCCCGGTCAACCTGATCGGCAACCTGTATGTCAGCAACGGCATGTCGGCCGGCAACACCCAGATGGAGGCGCGCACGCAGGCGCTGTCGGAGATTTTCGAGCGTTCCGTCAAGGCCCGCATCATCAGCCAGGGCTTGTGCCTGCCCGACGTGCCCGAGGCCGTGATCGCCCGCTACCCGCGCATGGCGCGTGGCATTGCCGCGCTGCGCGAGGCCGGTTTTGGCATTCTGGTCAAGGACGCATCGCTGGGCGGCCAGTACCCGGTGATGAACGTCACGCTGCTGAACCCGCTCGACCAGGGCTGCTTTGCCAGCTTTGGCGCGCACCCGCGTTTTGAAGTGGCGCTGGAGCGTGCGCTCACCGAACTGCTGCAGGGCCGCGCGCTCGATGCCTTGTCAGGCTTTCCGGCACCCGGCTTCGACCTCGAAGAAGCCGCCAGCTCGACCAACATCGAGATCCATTTTGTCGACTCCAGCGGTGTCATCCACTGGAAGTTTCTGGGTGATGTGCCCGACTTCGAGTTTGCCGACTGGAACTTCAGCAGCACCACGGCCGAGGACTATGCCTGGAGCCTGGCGCGCCTGCACCGCGACGGCCATCAAGTGTATGTTTCCGACTTCGAGCAGCTCGGTGTTTATGCCTGCCGCATTCTGGTGCCGGGCCTGTCCGAAATCTACCCCATTGACGACCTGGAGTTCGAGAACAACAGCATCGCCAACCAGTTCCGCGAAGCCGTGTTGAACCTGCCCGACCTCGACGACGAGGAATGCACCGACCTGCTGGAAACCCTGAACGAATCCAACCTGGCCGACCACCGCGCGGTGGCGGGCCTGATTGGCCTGGCCGCCGATGCCGGCTCGTTCTGGAGCGACCTGCGCCTGGGTGAACTCAAGACCCTGCTGGCCCTGGCCGTGGGTGACGAGGCCGCCACACTCGAGGGCTGCGAATGGATTCTGAACTTCGACCAGGTCAACCCGCAGCGCAAACGGGTTTACGCCTGCATTCAGAACCTCATCAACTTTGCCGACATCGGTGACAGTGGCCCTTACCTCGACACCCTGGCGCTGCTGTATGGTGCCGGCCCGCTGGCACAGGCGCACGCGCTCATCATGCAGGAAGACCGCTTCATGGGCCTCGGTGCCCCCGGCCTGGCGCTCGATGGCTGCGAGATGCACCACAAATTGCTGGCCGCCTATGACAAGATCCATGCCGCGGTGTGACGTGGTAGCTGCATTTTGTGGGAATGTTGCCCTCGCCGCGTTTGCCTCCAGCAGCCATCGGCCCGAGGGCGGGCCTCCCACAGAGGCAGGGCCTCCTGGATGCTGACCCCTGACTGGCCCGCACCCGCGGGTGTGCATGCGGTGTGCAGCACACGCACGGGCGGGGTGTCTGCTGCGCCCTATGACAGCCTGAATCTCGGCGACCATGTCGGTGACGACCCGGCCCATGTGGCAGCCAACCGGGCCATTTTGCAAGAGGCCATTGGCGCCCGGCCTGTTTTCTTGAACCAGGTTCACGGCGCCCAGGTGGTGGCGCTCGATGCATTCACCCCGGACGGCACCGTGGCCGATGCCTGCCTGACCGACCAGCCGGGCCTGGCCTGCACCGTGATGGTGGCCGACTGCCTGCCGGTCTTGTTTGCCTCGGTCGATGGTCGCCGTGTGGCGGCGGCCCACGCCGGTTGGCGGGGTCTGGCCGGGCAGGGCGGGCAGGGAATTCTTGAGGCGACGGTCAAACACATGCAGGCCACTGACATCATCGCCTGGCTCGGGCCTTGTATTGGCCCGCGGGTCTTCGAGGTCGGTGACGAGGTCCGCGCCGCCTTCGCCGCGACGGATCCGCTGGCGGGCGGCTGCTTCAAACCGCTGGCGCCGGGCAAGTGGCTGGCCGACCTGGCCGG
>JAIPCZ010000057.1 GCA_021737975.1 Polaromonas sp.
GTCGGCAAGGGCGATGCCATGCGCACCTCCGTGGGCGTTTTCACAGCAGCCTCGAGTGCCGCCATGTGTTATCTCGCCTGGATTGACGGCCTGATCGGGCCCTCGAAGGTTGCCGCCGCGATGATGCCACTGAAGGACGTCCTGGCGGTCATTTTGTCTTCAAGTTGACGCTCACCGAGAGCTGGAAGGAATCATGAGGAATATCACGACAGGCCTGGCGCTGGGATGCGCGTTCCTGGGGCACTTGCTGGCCCCTCCCGCGCTGGCCCAGGAGTTGGACACGCTGAAAAAGATCAAGACCACCAACTCGATCACCATCGGCCATCGCGACACGGCGGTGCCGTTCTCCTATTTTGACGACAACAGGCGACCCATCGGTTACTCGGTGGACCTGTGCATGAAGATCGTCGACGCGGTCAAGTTCACCCAGAAATTGCCGAAGCTCGACGTCAAGTTCGTCCTTGTCGGGGGTGCCACGCGCATTCCCCTGACGGCCAACGGCACAGTCGATCTCGAATGCGGCACGACCACCAACAACTCGGAGCGCCAGCAGCAGGTCTCTTTTGCCGTGACCACCTTTGTCGCGGCGAGTCGCCTGGCGTGGAAGAAGAGCGCCAACTTCAAGACCCTGGGCGATCTGAAGGGCAAGTCCGTGGTCGCCGTTGCCGGCACGACCAATCTGCGCCAGATCACCGAAATCAACACGCAGCGAAACCTCGGCATGACCCTGATCCCGACCAAGCACCACAACGACGCGTTCGCCATGATGGACAAGGGTTCGGCCGCGGCCTTTGTGTCGGACGACATCCTGCTGTACAGCATCATCGCCGGAGCGCCGGAGCCGGGCAATTACGCGGTTTCGACCGAAGCGCTTTCCAAAGAGCCTTACGGCATCATGATGCGAAGGGACGATCCGGCGTTCAAGAAGGTCGCCGACGATGCCCTGCGCGCGCTCTTCAAGTCAGGCGAGATCCACAAGATCTACGACAAATGGTTCATGTCACCCATTCCGCCGAAGAACATCAGGCTCAACGCCGCCATGAGCGACGTCCTGAAAGGGGTGATCGCCAACCCGACGGACTCTGGCATTACCAGCGACTATTGAGCAGATCGCCGCATTTGATGACGGGTTTCATGGGGCCGGAACCGTTGCCGGACTGGCGCACAGGCACAATCGCGCCCACTTAAACCAGAAGTCCGAGACACGCCATCCCCATGAAACTGAAAATGTCCGAAAACTCGCTGTTTGCGATCTTGCTGCGCTCACCGTGGTGGATCAGCATGCTCGTGGTGGCCGGGTTCACGCTGCTGTCCTTTGCCCTTCTGCCCGAGCCCTATGTCGGCTTTGGCGTGATGGGCGCTTTTCCATTTCTGGTCATCGGCATCATGGCCGCGCGCAAACAGTGGCACGCCCCCAGCGCGGCCAGCGTGTCCGGGGTGCTGACCCGGGCGGGCGCCATGTCGTGGCGGGAATTTTCCGTCCTGGTCGAGCAAACCTACCTGCAACAGGGCCATGTGGTCGCGCGGCTCAACAGCCCGGCAGCCGACTTCAAGGTGGTCAAGGGCGGACGTGAAACTCTGGTCAGTTGCAAGCGCTGGAAAGCCGCCACCCATGGCGTGGAGGCGCTGCGTGACCTCGTCGCCGCCAAAGAAGCGGCCGAAGCACAGCAGTGCGCCTACCTCAGCCTGGCCCCGGTCAGCGACACCGCCGCGCGTTTTGCCAAGGCACAGGGTGTGACCTTGGTGTCGGGACAGGCGCTTGGGCGCCTTTTGCTGGAGAAGCCCAGCGCGTGATTGATCAGATGAACTGCAGGGCTTTTGTAGGGCGGATTTCAGTCCGCCAGGTCGACTGAAGTCGACCCTAAAGTCGCCGCATTCGCGCCACCGCAGCGTGCAAAACCGGGTCGGAAAGTGCCTTGCCCAAGGCCTCACCGGCCATGCTTCGCACCAGGCGCTCCAGGGTTTGCGGCTGGGGCGTGAGCGGGCCAAAAAAACGCGGGGCGTCGCCCAGCGCAATCAGCAGTGTGGGGAAATCATCCACATCCAGCGGGTGCAGCAGGTCGGCCTCGTCCTCGACATCGAGCCACAGAAACTGCGCCTGCGGGTGATCGGCCTGAATGGCCGCCTTGACCTGCGCAAAACTGCTGCGGTAGTCGCCGCACACGTGGCACCATTCGGCGCACAGGCACACCACCAGCAAGGGTGTGCCCTCAGTCCCCAAAACAGATGCCCAGGTCGCGCCCGGTTTGCAGGGTGTCGCAGTCCAGCGGCACGGCCTTCATGCGGCCGGCCACCTCCTCGAGCGCCACGTAGTCGACGCCGTCCAGGCCCAGCGACACCATGATGCCGCTCTGGCCCTCATCGAGCGCGCGCACGGCCGCCGCGCCAAACCGCAGCGCCGACAGGCGGTCGAACGAGGTGGGGCTGCCGCCGCGCAACAGGTGGCCCAGCACCACGACGCGGGTCTCCTTGCCGGTGCGCTCGGTCAGAGCGTGTGCGATGCGCTCGCCCATGCCGCCCAGGCGCTCGGCATGGCCAACCTCTGCCGCCGCGAGCAACTCGCGGTGGCCGTCCTTGGCCTGCGCGCCTTCGGCCACGACCACGATGGAATACAGGCGCCCTTCGCTGTCGCGGGCGCGCAGTTTGGCGGCGATCTTGTCGAGGTCAAAAGGGATTTCGGGGATCAGCACCGCGTGCGCGTTGCCGGCAATGCCGGTGTGCAGGGCGATCCAGCCAGCGTAGCGGCCCATCACCTCGACCACCATCACGCGCTGGTGGCTCTCAGCGGTGCTGTGCAGCCGGTCCAGGCACTCGGTGGCAAAACCCACGGCGGTATCAAACCCGAAGGTGGTGAACGTCTTGTCGAGGTCGTTGTCGATGGTTTTCGGCACCCCCACAACGCGCAGACCCTTTTGGTGCAGGGCGTTGGCAATGGTCAGTGAGCCGTCGCCACCAATCGACACCAGGGCATCGATCTCGTGGGTGGCAAAGTAGGTCAGGATTTCCCCCGAGCGGTCAATCTCGCGCACCGTGCCATCGGGCATATTGATCGGAAAATGCAGCGGGTTGCCCTTGTTGGTGGTGCCCAGAATGGTGCCGCCCAGGTGGCCAATGCCACGCACCCGGTCACGCGTGAGCCGCGCCACGCCGCCCTCCGAGTAGCGCTCGGGAAACAAGATACCGTTAAAACCGTCGCGAATCCCGAAGCAGTCCCAGCCCCGGTTGGCCGCGGCGATCACCACCGATTGAATTACCGCGTTAAGGCCGGGCGCGTCGCCGCCACCGGTATTGATGGCAATGCGTTTGATCTTCTTTGTCATGTCCATATTCCCCAGAATTTCACAAGGTCTGCAGGCAATTGCTTGCGCTGGCTCCATTGTGCCGCGAACATGGGCTAAGCCATGGGCTGCAGGCGCCCCAATTTGTGGGCCAGTTCGACGGCCGAATCCACCCCCATTTTTTCAAAGATGTTGGCCCGGTGAAACTCGACCGTGCGCGCGGTAATGCCCAGATGGTCGGCGATGTTCTTGTTGTAATGGCCGCGGATCAGTTCGTCGAGCACTTCTCGCTCGCGCGGGCTCAGCGAGGCCAGCGCCTGGCGCAGGCGCTGCGTCTCGGAATCATCCTGCTGCGCCGCATTGGCCGCAGCCAGGGCCTGCTGCACGCGGTCCACCAGCTCGTTGTCCTGAAATGGCTTTTCCAGAAAATCCCAGGCCCCCTGCTTGACGGCCGCCACCGCTGTTCCCACATCGCCATGTCCCGTCAAGAAGAGCACAGGCCAGGGGCAACCCAGGGCCTTGAGCTGCTCGAAAGTCAGGCTGCCAGAGAGTGGTGCCATACGCATGTCCAGCAAGACCACGGCCTGGCCCCAATCCCCCTGCAAGGCACGCGCCGCCTCCAGAAAGGACAGGCCACCGTCCCAGGTGGCGCTTTGAAAACCGCGCGAGTCAAACAGCCAGGCCAGGCCGTCGCGGATGTCGGGGTCGTCATCGACGATGTGCACACGGGGGCGGCTCATGGCAGATCCTTCCTTAGTCGGGGTTTGGCCAGCGGCAGCGCCACGGTAAAGCAGGCCCCGCCCAGCACCGGGTCGCGACTGACCTCGATGCGGCCGTGGTGGGCCTCCACAATCGAGCGACAAATGGCCAGGCCCATGCCCATGCCGCCCTCCTTGCTGCTGACAAAGGCATTAAAAATGGTCGCCTGGGCCTCCTCGCTGACGCCCGGGCCGGTGTCGGCCACACTCAGCACGGCCATGCCCTGGTCCGGGTCCACGCGCAAGCCCACCCAGACCTGCGCGCGCTGGCCTGCCCGAGGTGCCCAGTCTTGCGCGTTGCCCACCAAGTTGTTGACCAGATGCTCGAACAGCAGCTCGTCCACCTCCACCCAGACCCTCTGGTCCGGCAGGGCCGAGGCGGGGATGATGGGGCTGTCATCGCCAAATAACACCATGACCCGCTGCAGAAGCTTCACCAGGTCCAGGCGCTGAGGCGACAACTCGCGGCGACGCGCAAACGCATTGACCCGCTTGATGATGCCGCCAGCACGCTCGGCCAGGCGGGCCATGCGTTGCACCACGGGCAACAGTTCGGACAACTCAATGCTGCCGTCATTCAGCCGGTTGAGCAGGCCGTTGGCAAAGCTGCTCAGGGCGCCCAGCGGTTGGTTCAGTTCGTGCGCCAGGGTCGAGGCGACCTCGCCGACCGCCACCAGGCGGCCTGAGGCTTCCAGCTTTTCCTGCTGCTGCGCCGCCATGCGCTGGCCGCGTTTGCGCTCGCTGATGTCGAGCACTGAACTCATCCAGCCCATCTGCTCACCCGCGGCTGTGTTCAGCGGCGCCTCATGGATCAGCACATCGATCAGGTGGCCGTCCGCGTGCTGAAACTGCACCTCCACCCCCTCGCCGCTGGTGCCCTGCGCCAGGATGCCGTCATGCACCCGCTGCAAGGCGTCAATTTGCTCGAGCGGCCAGTAGGGGAACGGAATGGCGCGGCCAATGAGCTCGGCCGCGCTGTAACCCACCATGCGGCAAAACGCGTCGTTGACATACAAAATCTTGCCGCCCAGATCCCAGGCGCGCAGGCCAATCGTGACCGAATTTTCCATGGCCGTGCGCAGCGCCACCTGGGCCTGCAGCAAGGCCTGCACCTGCTGGCGCTTGATGAAGTCGCGGCGCAGGGCATACAGGGCCACCAGCATGCCTGACAAGAACAGCAGGGCCACCAGAAAGAAGATGCGCGGCACCGTGGTGGGCTGGGCCTGGGTCTGATCCACCTGCACAAACAGGTCGGTGCCGGGCAGGTTCAGGCCGGCGCGGTAGGCGGTTTCAGCGGCCTCCACCGGCTCGGTGGTCAGCAGTTGCACGCTATGGTCCTGCATGAACCAGCCGGGCAGCAAGGCACGCAGCGCGCGGTTCAAGGACACGGCAGCCAGATAATTCCCGGCAAACTGGCCGCGGTCAAAAAATGGCACGGCCAGCCACACCACGTCAGTTGCCGCGCCATTTTGGTCAAGCATCAGGCCAGCGTAGGCGGCGCGGCGCAAACCCTGGCTGGTACTTTGCATCAGGTCCAGCGCCTCGGCATTGTCGGGATGGGCATCCCAGTCCAGCGGCCAGCGCTCAGGACCCACACGCGGGTCGCTCAGCTGCCCGGCCCCGATCCAGCCGCTCGAAAGCACCACCCCCTGCTCGCGCCACAGCATCCCTGCCTTCAAATCCTGCGCATGATCGTCTGCCACAAGGTCGGCCCCTGCGGTCTGCTGCACGGCCCGGCGCGACAGCACCAGCAAGTCGTCCTCCAGGCGCCGAAAGTGGAACTGCACGCCTTGCTCCAGCCACTGGGCATCGGCGGCCCGCCGGCGCGCCGCTTCCTCGGCTTCAAAATTGTTCAGGTAGAGCAGCAGGGTGGCCACCGAACCCAGCAGCAGGGCCAGCAGGCCCAGCAGCCACCACAGTGCGCGGCGGTTGCGGGTGCCCGTGCGCGCGGCCGACTGCTGCAACAGGGCAAAGTCAAACGAGGCATCGGCGGCAGGGACAGGGGCTGGGTTCATGGATTAGCAGGGCGGTCGTGAGGCGCATGATAGTCTTTGGTGTACCCTAATGAGTCGGTCAAAGCACGTCGCCATGCGAGTGGCCTGACCCGCAAGCATTTCTAAAAGCAAGCGTCTTGTCTATCCTCAGGAGCCTATCATGCGTATTCGAAGTTTACTTTTGCTGTTGGTCCTCGCACTCATTGCCGCCTTCACGGCGCTTAACTGGGATGCTTTTCTGACTGACACGACGCTGTCCCTGGGCGTCAGCACCGTTCAGGCGCCGATGGGGCTGATCATGCTGGGCCTGCTGATTTTTGTGGTGGCCTACTGCCTGGTCTACGTGCTCTACCTGCAGTCCAACGTGCTCATGGACGCACGTCGCACCGCCAAAGAACTGCAGGCTCACCGCGAACTGGCCGACAAGGCCGAGGCCTCGCGGTTTACCGAACTGCGCGGCTTTCTGGAGACCAGCATGAAACAGGTCGCCGAGCAGGACAAGGCGGCGCAGCAGGCCGTGATCGCCCGCCTTGACGCGCTGGAGAACAGCTTGCGCACCAGCGTCGAGCAGTCCGGCAACTCGCTCAGCGCCTACATTGGTGAGCTCGAAGACCGCCTGACACCTGACAAGAACGCGCCTGCCGCATTGCGATAGTTCGCGCGCTCGACGGCGCGCCAGCGTCCTCAATTGCCTGCTTCGTATACCCCGTCAAGCATATCAAACACAATTGATATGCTTGACACATCGGGTCCAATGCAACAAAATACATTTGTGCAAAAGTAATTTTCTCGCTTCCTCAGGCACAACACCGCCCGCAATGGCGCATTTGAATACCCCGGCGTGATGCCCGTTGCGGTGGGTGCTTGCAGCGCCGATGCCGAAGAGGCCACATGAACCACGCCACGCAAGCTGAACAGCTTGCGCGCCCCGACCTGAACGACCGCGCGGTCGTTCAGGCTTTTCTGCCGATCACTCGCACAAGCCGTGCCGGCGCGGGCCCAGCCCTTGGCTGGACCCTACACAACAGGAGATTCCCATGACCGCGATGCCATCCACCGCACAACTGACGATTGCAAGCCGCACCCCCCTGGTGCTGGCGACCGACCTTGACGGCACCATGCTGGCCGGCACCCAGGACATGCGCCGGCGCCTGCGCGACCTGTTCAGCGGCGCCCTGGCTGGCGCCAAGCTGATTTACGTCACCGGGCGCGGGCTGGAGTCAATCATCCCGCTGCTGAGCGACTCGACCCTGCCCCAGCCCGACTACATCATTGCCGACGTCGGCGCCACCGTGCTGCATGGCGACCTGCGCCCGGTCGACCCGATGCACCACAACATTGCGGCGCGCTGGCCCGGCTCGCAGGCGGTCCTGCAGCAGCTGGCCCGGTTCCCGGCCCTGCAGCGCCAAACCGTGCCGCAGGAGCGGCGCTGCTCGTTCTTCATCAGCGAGGGGGGCATCAGCGCCGACCTGCGCGCGGCCGTGGAGGCGCTGGACTGCGACCTGCTGTGGTCTGCCGGTCGGTATCTGGACGTGTTGCCGCGCGGCGTCAACAAGGGCAGCAGTCTGCGCGAGCTGGCCGCCACGCAGGGCCTTGACCTGGAGGCCATCGTGGTTGCGGGCGACACGCTCAACGACCTGTCGATGTATGCCACCGGCTTCAAAGGCATTGTGGTCGGCGGGGCCGAGCCCGCGCTGATCGAGCGCGTGCGCAAGATGCCGCGCGTGTTCATTGCCAAGGACGAGGGCTGCGGCGGCATCCTGAAAGGACTGGCACACCACGGCGTCGAGATTGAAAGCAGCCCCAGTGCGCAACGCCACATGGACGCGCGCGGCAAGGCTGATCTGGTCATGGTCTACCACCGCCCCCCGTTCGACGAGGTGCTGGAAGACGGCGTGGTCAAGCACAAGAGGCCGAAAAGCCCGAACGGCATCATCCCTACCTTGCTCGGCTTTTTCTCCGGCGCGCGCAAAGGCTCATGGGTGGCCTGGTCGATGCAAGACAGCCGCGCGCCCGAAGGCTTCGTTCGGCATGTGCCGGTGGACAAAAAACATTACCCCAACCTCAAGGTGGCGCGCATCGCCCTGACCGCCGAAGACGTCGACACTTTTTACAAGAAGTTTTCCAAGGAAGCCTTCTGGCCGATCATTTTCTCGTTCCCCGACAAGGCCGAGTTCAACCAGGCGCATTGGGAGTGCTTTCTGGAAGTCAACCGCATCTTTTCCGAGCAAACCGCACGCGAGGCGGCCGAGGGCGCGGTGGTCTGGATCCATGACTACAACCTGTGGATGGTGCCGGCCTTTCTTCGCCCGCTGCGGCCCGACTTGCGCATTGCATTTTTTCACCACACGGCATTTCCGTCGAGCGACATCTTCAACATCCTGCCGTGGTACCGCGAAATCATCGGCAGCCTGCTGCAGTGCGATTACGTCGGTTTTCACATCCCGCGCTACGTCGAAAATTTTGTCGACGCGGTGCGCTCATACACGCCGGTGGAGGTGCTCGAGTCGGTGCCCTGCGCGCCGCGCTTCATCACCTACGGCTGCGCCCTGGGGATCGACACCATGACCTCGGCCATCGATGTCGGCGGCCGTCGCGTCAGGCTCGGCGCGCACCCGGTGGGCATTGATGTGGATCTGATCGAAAACATCGTCACCAAGCCTGCGGTGCAAAAGAAGATCGCCCGCATCAACACCCTGCTTGACGGCGCCAAGGGCATCGTCTCGATCGAGCGGCTCGATTACGTCAAGGGTTCGCTGGAAAAACTGCAAGCCTTCGAGCGCCTGCTGGAGCAACACCCGGAGTTGATCGGCGGCGTGACACTGCTCAACATCATCACCCCGGCCGCACCGGGCATGGAAATCTACGAAACGCTGCGCACCGAGGTGGACCGCATTGTGGGCCGCATCAACGGCCGTTTTTCGACGCTCGAATGGACTCCTGTGCGCTATTTCTACCGCTCGCTGCCGTTCGAGGACGTGGTGGCGCACTACGCCGCCTGCGACGTGGCCTGGATCACGCCGCTGCGCGACGGCCTGAACCTGGTGGCCAAGGAATTTGTCTCGACCAAAAAGGCCACCGGGACCTCGGGCGTGCTGATTTTGTCGGAGTTCGCCGGTGCGGCGGTCGAGCTGCACGGCGCGCTGCTGACCAACCCCTACGACGCCAATTCAATGTCAAAGGTATTGCACCAGGCGCTCACCATGGGCGCTGACGAGAAAGCCTATCGCTGCCAGCGCATGGCCGCCATCGTGGCCGACAACGATGTGGCGAAATGGGGCGATGAATTCATGCGGGCGGCGCAGGCCGCGTAATTTCGTTGTTGCGTTCCCAGTCACTATTTGCATAAGGAGTTTTGTTTTGGTTTTCAAGAAATGGCCTCAGTGCCTGCTCGTTCTTTCGCTGCTGGCTTCGGCGGCCGCATTGCAGGCCCGCGAGATGGTGAGCGTGGCCCGGGCCGAGATCAACATGCGCGCGGGCGCCGGCACACACACCGCCGCCTTGTGGACGATCACCCGCGGCTACCCGCTGGAGGTCACCGGTCGCCAGGGCAAATGGCTCAAGGTGCGCGACTTCGAAAACGACACCGGCTGGGTGTACCGCCCACTGGTGGGCAAAACACCCCATGTGGTGGTCAAGTCGCGCGTGGCCAATGTGCGCAGTGCGCCTGGCAGCCGCAGCCGCATTCTCGGCAAGGCTGATCAGGGCGAGGTGCTGCGCACGCTGGAACACCGCAGCGAC
>JAIPCZ010000058.1 GCA_021737975.1 Polaromonas sp.
GCTCGACGCCACCGACGTCGGCACGGCCGCCGGCGGCATCCAACTGCACCTGGCGCAGTTGCCGCGAAATGTCGGACGCCGTGGCGCCCAGCGCCTGCAGCTTGAGGGGGTCAAGCGCCACCTCGACCTGGCGCGTGACACCGCCCACGCGACTGATGGCGCCCACGCCTTTGACCGACAGCAGGCGGCGCGTCAGGGTGTTGTCGACGAACCAGCTCAGGGCCTCGTCATCCATGCTGGGCACGCGCACCGCAAAAGCCAGAATGGGTGCGCCGGCCAGGTCCATCTTGCGCACCACTGGGTCGCGCACATCGGTGGGCAGGTCGGCACGGGCGCCCTGCACGGCGCTGCGGACATCGTCCACCGCTTCCTGTGTCGGTTTTTCCAGGCGGAATTCGGCGGTGATGGTGACCCCGCCGTCCTGCACCTTGGTGTAGATGTTTTTCAGGCCTTGCAGTGCGGCGATGGCGTTTTCCAGCTTGCGGGCCACCTCCGTCTCAAGCTGGGCCGGGGCGGCGCCGGGCAGGGACGCCGAGATGGTGACCGTGGGCAGATCCAGGTCGGGGAACTGCTGCACCTTCATGGCCTTGAAGGACAGCAGCCCGGCAAAGCTCAGCAGCACAAACAGCATCACTGACGGTATGGGGTTTTTGATCGACCAGGCGGAGACGTTCATTCAGAATGCTCCTTATTTGCTGGCTTCTGGCGCTTTGCTGGCGGGTTCCACCACGCGCACCACATCGCCCTCACTGAGGAAACTGGCCCCGCTGGCCACCAGCCGGTCTTCTGGCTTGAGGCCGGACAAGATTTCCACCTGGTCACCCTGGGTGCGCCCGGTTTGCACCTTGAGCTGGCTGACCTTGTTGTCCCCACCCACCCGCATCACGTAGCTGAAGCCGTCGCGCACCAGCACGGCGCTTTGCAGCACGGTCAGCGCCTTGGAGCTGCCGAGCTCAAACTCGCCACGGGCAAACATGCCGGGCTTGAAACTGGCCCCCACGCTTGTCGCTACGCGTGCTGCGCTGCCCCCCGAGGGGGCTAATTTTCTTTGGGGCGGCCCGGCGGAAAATTGGCCGCCCATCGGCAAATCAACATACACCAGGCCGCTGCGGGTTTGTGTGTCCACCGTGGGCGACACCACCCGGACGCGGCCCTTGATTTGGGCGCCACCGGGCGCGGTCACCAGCACAGCGGTGCCAGGGGTGACACGGCCCAGCTCATGGGACGTGACCTCGGCGCGCCACTCCAGCCGCCCTTGGCGAATCAGCCTGAACATTTCGGTGCCCGCACCCACCACCGCACCCACGGTGGCTGTGCGCATCGAGACCATGCCCGCGTCGGGGGCCAGCACCTGGGTGTGTTTCAGGCGCAGCAATTGTGAGTCCAGCTGCGCCTTGGCAGACTCCATACGGGCCTTGGCGGTGAGTTCCTGCGTGAGGTACTGGCTGACCTGCTGGGCGCTCAGGGCCCCGCTGCCTGCCACGGCGCGGGCGCGGTCGGCATTGGCCGTGGCCTCCAGCGCATTGGCATGGGTCTCGGCCAGCGCAGCGCGGGCCAGGGCCACGTCGGCCTGCACAGTCTCGGGCGCAAAGGTGGCCAGCACCTGGCCGCGTTGCACCGTGTCACCCACACTGGCGCGCAGCTCTTGCACCCGCAGGCCGCTGGCCTCTGCGCCCACACTGGCTTCTTGCCAGGCGGTGATGTTGCCGTTGGCGGCCAGCTTGATCGGCAGGCTGCCCGCCCTGGCCTGGGTGAGGGTGACCGTGAGCGCAGGCTTTTGCGCGGCGGCATCTGGCTTGACGGCATCGGCCGCGCTGGTGCGGCCGGTCAGCAGACCAGCGGCCAGAACCAAGGCGGCAGCCGTCAGGCCAAGAGCGAGCGTTTTGTTTGGGAGTTGTTTCATGCGTGCAACCTGTGTGAATGCCAAAAGAGAGAACCTGCTGTCGTTAGGGGGCCTGGCTGGCAGTGCTGGCAAGGGACAGTTTGTCGGGCTCAAAACCACCACCCACGGCGCGGTACAACGCCACCCAGGCGCGGTGGCGCTCCAGACTCAAAGCCAGCAGCGCCGACTCGGCAGCCAGCGCACTGCGCCGGGTGTCTTCAAGCTCAAACAGGCTGGCCAGACCCTGGTCAAACCGGTTTTTGGAGGCGGCCATGGCTTCGGTATAGGCCTGTGTCGCCACCTCGGCGTCAGCGGCGCGGGCCTGGGTGCTTTGCAGCGCAACCAGCGCTTCTTCCACCTCACGCACGGCCTGGCGCACCTTGCCCTGGTAGGCCACCACCGCCGACTGGTAGCTGGCCTGGGCCGATTGCACGTTGGCGCTGCGCTGGCCGGCGTCAAACAGCGGCAAGCTCAGGGCCAGCGGTCCAAATGACCAGGTGGACAAAGCGGTGGTGTCACTGCCGGTGCTCTGCCGAAGCGCACCTATTGAGCCATTCAGGCTTACGCGCGGCCATTGCTGGGCTTTGGCACTGCCGACCTGGGCACTGGCCAGCACCACGTCGCGCTCGGCGGCAAACACATCGGGGCGCTGGGACACCACTTGTGCCGGCACGGACGCGACGGAAAACAGGGATTCCTGGGCAGTCTGGACGGGCAACACTGTCAGCTTTTCCTCCAAAACCGGCTCTGCCATGCCACTCAGCGCCACCAAAGCCTTGATGTCGAGCGCACAAGCCGCAGTTTGCTGCGTCAGGCGGCTGTTGGCATCGGCTGCGCTGGCGCGCGCCATGGCCGCCACCGTCGGGGCCAGCAAACCGGCCTGCGCACTGAGCGCCGTCACACGGGAGGTTTGCTCGCGGGAAGCAGCGTCACGCCGGGCCACCGAAAGCTGTTGCCTGCAACTGCGCAAGCCGTGATACAGCTTGGCCACCTCGGCGGCCACCGACACCCGGGCATCGTGCCACTGCGCCTGACTGCCTTCGAACTGGGCTTGCGCGGCCCGGCTGACGGCACGGTTTGCGCCCACCAGGTCAAGCTCCCAGGACGCTTGCACGCCCGCTTGCAGCGTGGTGGCCAGGGGCGCATTGGCCTGGCTGACACCCCGATTGGCGCTGGTCTGGGCGCCAAGATTTGGCGTCAGGGCGGCATTGGCGGCCGCCTGGTTGGCACGGGTGGACTCGATGCGCGCCAGCGCCTGTGCCACCGAGGGGCTGACATCCTGTGCAGCGGCAATCAGCTCGACCAGCAGCGGGTCACCCTGGCGCTGCCACCAGTCTGACAGGGCGCGCACTGAGCCCTGATGCGGCAACGGCGCCTGCCAGGCGGGGGCCACCACCATGGGCACCTGGGCGGGTGGCATGAAACCCGCGCAGCCCGAGAGCAGCGCCAGCGTGGCTGAAGACAAGATAAAACGGGAAGTCGTGTGGTTCATGCCATGCATTCTAGGGAGCACCTACGGGGCCCACGGCCTCATTGAGGAAGGCCTGCTGCGGCACATCGGCCAGCGCACCGCATCCGGCCCTGATTGGCCTGTGGCCGTCAACGCCCGGGTGGCTTGCTCTTTGATGTCATCGCCGAGCTGAATCTCAAACCCGGCGCCATCACCGCTCAATCGTCCTCACGCTTGCCACGGTCGCCCTTGCCTTTGCCCTTGATGTCGTGCTCGTCCGCGCTGCGATGGCATTCCACGCAGTTGTCAAACTGGCGAATGCCTTCCTCGATGTGCTCGCGCCGGATGTTTGCCGGTGTGTGCTCGTGGCAGCCGTAGCAGGTATAGCGGCTGTAATCGTTGCGCACATGGCAGGTCACGCAGGTGGTGGTGTGGTCGCGGTCCAGCACAAAGTAGCTGTCGTGTTCAAAGGTGGCGGGTGTCCACTTCTGCTGGCTGTGGCATTGCGCGCAGTTGCCGGTGATTTGCTTGTGCAGTGCATCCGTGGGTGACTTGTGGCAAGTCTGGCACTGCTGGCTGGTTTCTTTTTTCAGCAGGGCGTGGTCGAAATGGCCTTTCAGGCGGTAGCGTTTCACGCCGGCATGGTCGCTGTGACAGGCCACGCAGTCCTGGCTGATGAGTTCCTGGTGGAAGGGTGCGGACGTCAGGGGCTTTAAAACCGGTGCGCCCTGGGTGGTCCGGCGGCCAATATCGGCGGGCTTGTGGCAGCTCACGCACTTCGGCGAAGCAGCCCCGGTGAATGCGGCATGGCAGGCAAAACAATCAGTGTCGAGCTGCTCATGGCCCGGAATCAACTTGCCCGGCCCGACCATCAGGTGCGGATAGGCAAAGCTCAGCACGGCCAGCACCAGCAGGTTGACGACCAGGATGAGTTTGAGCGTGCGGCTCATGCCCAGCCCCAGAACAAAAAGACACTCACGATGTGGCCCAGCGCCAGCACCGCAAAGACGATGAAAATGGGGATGTGCACCTTGCGCCACTGCGCCATGGCACCCAGCGCCACGGCGTCCCAAAACACGGCCTGCTCGACCTCGGTTTTGGACAGGCCGCGCAGCTGAAACTTTTCCCGCTCGCCTTGCACATGCTGGCGCGACTGTTTCAGCAACATCTTGCCGACCAGCCCGCTGATCACGTTCACCCCCATGGCCACAGTGGCCAGCCAGGGCAGGATCGCATTGAAGTGGATGCCGGCGTGAAGCAGGACCAGCAGCGAGCCCAGCCAGGTGCCGAATTCATGCAGCGTGAGCAGTAGCTTGGGGTCGCCCTTGCTGACCCATTTGCGTTTGCGCGCCGAGTAGTACAGTGAGCCAATGATCAGCAGGGTGCCGGGTATGCCCAGATAGCGCCCCACCCAGACCAGGTCCAGGCGGTGCAACAAATAGTCTCCGGCCAGCGTGGCGGCAGCCAGAAGCCCCAGCAGCAAGCCGAAGGGCAGAACATGTTCGCGCCATAGAGAGCCTTTTGAATTTTTCATTACGCCTCCAGGGTGAGCGCCGTCTTCGGCGTGCAAACGCACAAAAGGCAACTGCCCGGCTCGGGGTCGAAGTCCGGTGCCTGGGTGTAGGTCACCTCGCCGCAGCGGATCGGGGTCTGGCAACTGCCACAAGCACCGGCCCGGCAGCCGGAGCTGACTGCAATGCCATGGCTTTCCGCAAAGTCCAGCAAGGCACCCATGCCGGGCTCCCACGCCACCTGTTGGCCCGACTTGGCAAAGTCGACCATGACGGCGCCTTGCTTGTCGTCACCCCGGGCTGCGGCCTGATTGGCAGGTGCCGGTTTCTTGCGCGGGATGGACGCCGGGCCGAAGGCCTCAAAGTGAATCCGCCCCTCCGGAACCCCCCAATCCTCCAGCGCCGGCACCAGACTTTGCAGCATGGGCGTGGGGCCGCAGATGTAGAAGTGGTAGGGCTTGAGCGGCAACAGGCGGCGCAAGAGAGTGACATCCACACGGCTGTGGTGGTGGTGAACCGGCCCCGGGCGATGACCGCCCGCCTCAGCCGCCTGCGGCTTGCTCAGGCACAGGTGCAGATGAAAGTTGGTGTTTTGGTCTGCCAGCGCGTGCAAGTGCGCCTGCATCACCAGTTCGGCCCGGTTGCGCGCGCCGTAAAACAGCCACAACTCACGTCCGGGCTGCGCCGTCAGACACCAGTTCAGCATGCTCAGCATGGGCGTGATGCCGATGCCGCCGCCAATCAGCACCACGGGCGCGTCGCTGGGGTCGAGATGGAAATGGCCGGCGGGCGCTCGCACTTGCAAGGGGTTGCCCACGTCGACATGGTCATGAAAGTAGTTCGATGACAGGCCCGGTGGCAGCTGGCTGCCCACTGGCGGGGGTGCGCGTTTGACGGAAATGCGATAGTGGTCGGCTTGTGGCGCATCGGACAGCGAGTAGCAGCGGATGACCGCTTGGGTTCCGCCCTGTGAGGACGGAATGTCAAGCTGGAAGGTGAGAAACTGGCCCGGCAAAAACGGCGGCAGTGGATTCTTGTCTTCAGGCACGAGGTAAAACGAGCAGACCTGCGCCGAGGCATCTTCGGTCACCTTGCGCTCGACATGAAATGTGCGGTAGCCCGCCCAAGCAGCGGCTGCCGGTGGTGTCAGCGCTGGCGCTGCTTCAGGAGGCACGGCAAGGTCAAGCTCTGCGGCCACGTTGCGCAACGCGCGGTAGTCCTGCCAGTGGCGCCAAAAAACAATGCACCCATAAATGGCAAGTTGCAGCAGAACGCCGCCCGCAATCCAAAGCAATAAGTAAAGAGATGTCATAGATACGATGCAGTCTATGCCTTGGGTCTTAACGCAGGGTTAACAAAGATCAGCTCCGGCCGCATTAAATTGGTCCGGCCGGTAAACTTCGAAAATGGCTCTTCCCATGGCCCCGTTTTTAGGCGACAGTAGCGACGATTTCTACCTTATCCAATCAAAAGTCCACGATGTACATCCCCGCTCACTTTGCTGAAACCCGACCTGAAGTATTGCAGCGCATCATGCGCGAGCACCCCCTGGGCATGCTGGTCACCCACGAAAGCGCGGGGCTGGACGCCGACCACGTTCCGTTCGAGTTCGATTCCGGCTCGGGAACGCATGGCGCACTCATCGCCCATGTGGCCCGGGCCAATACGCTTTGGCAGCGCTGCCCAACCGGCACGCCGGTGATGGTTGTTTTTCGCGGTGCGGAGGCCTACATCTCACCCAACTGGTACCCCAGCAAGCATGAGGCCCACCGCCAGGTGCCCACATGGAACTACGAAGTGGTGCATGTGCACGGCACGATCACCGTGCATGACGACGAGCGTTTTGTGCGCCGAGTGGTGGCACAGCTCACACGACGCCACGAGGCCTCGGAACCCAGGCCCTGGAAGATGGGGGACTCCGAGCCGGAGTTCATCAACACCATGTTGCGCAACATCGTAGGCATTGAAATCACCATCACCTCGCTGACCGGCAAGGTCAAGCTCAGCCAGAACCGTGAGCCGCGCGATCGTGTCGGCGCAGCCGACACCCTGGATGCACGAGGGCGCGGCGCTTTGGCCCAGGCCATGCGCCAGGCCGGATGAAGTCGATGTTGGGTGTGGGTGTAATCTGGCGTCGGCACGGCCGAGGCATGACCCTTTATGTCAGGTGGCGGCGTCGGTCGCGCCCGGCTTGGCGCCCCGCAGCAGCGTCAGCGCCAGCACCGCCGAGGCCACCATCAGCAGCAAACTCACCGCATTGAGCACCGGCGTGGCACCCTCGCGCATGCGGCCGTACATCATCACCGTGAGGGGCGCGTCCGAGCCCACCAGCATCAGCGTGGTGTTGAAGTTCTCGAAACTCATCAAAAACGAAATGGCCGCAGAGCCGATCAGCGCGGGTTTCAGGTACGGCAGGGTGATGGTCCACAGCACGGCCGCGCGCGAGGCGCCGAGGTTGTAGGCGGCGTCTTCCAGCGTGACATCAAAACGCTTGAGGCGCGCGGTGATGGTGAGCGTGGCGATCGACACGATGTAGGAAAACTGGCCCAGCACCACCAGCGGCAGGCCAGGCCGCAGGAATTCCAGCTCCAGGCCCCACAGGTCGTCGGCCAGGTTGGCAATGCGGCTGGCAAAGGCCAGGATCGAGATGCCCAGGATCACGCCGGGAATCACCAGCGGCGCCAGCATCAGCATGCTCAAAGCCTGCTTGCCACGAAACTGCGTGCGCTCGATCAGGAACGCGTTGGCGGTACCGACCCCCACCGACAGAACGGTGACCCAGGCCGCCACCACCACGCTGGTCCACAAGCTGCCGAGCATGGCACCGTCGGCAAACAGGCCGGTGCGGCCCGCGCCATCGTGGCCAAAAAACCAGTCCAGCGTGAAGCCGCGCCAGGGCGGCGCCGGATAGGGCGCGTCGTTGAAGGCAAACACCGCGACCACGACCAGCGGCAGAAACAAGAAGGCAAAAAATGCCACACCGTACAGCACGGTGCTGGCGCGCAACCACAGCGGGCGGGGCAGGGACGCGATCATGTTTTTTGCATCACTTCGCCAAAACGCTGGCCGCTCAGGCGCAGGCCGGCCCAGACGATGGCCGTGGACAGGCCCAGCAGCAAAAAGCCGAAGGCCGCGCCCTGCTCCCAGTTGAAGCGGGTGATGAACTGGGTGTAGATTTGCTCGGTGAACCACTGCGAGTTTTTGCCGCCCAGCAGCGTCGGTGTCAGGTAGTTGCCCAGGGTCAACATGAACACCACGATGCAGCCCGCCACCATGCCGGGCGCCGCGTGCGGGATGATGATCTGGCGCAGGATCGACCAGCCGTTGCCGCCGAGGTCGTAGGCCGCTTCAATCAGCGAGTCGTCCAGGCTCTCCAGCGCGCTGATCAGCGGGATCACCATGAACAACATCGAGGTGTAGACCAGCCCGACCAAAATGGTGGCGTCGTGGTACAGCATTTCCACCGGCGCTGGCGTGACACCGAGGCTGACCAGCAGCGCCGGCAGCACGCCGGACTCGCGCAGCAGGATCATCCAGCCCAGCGTGCGCACGGTCTCACTGACCCAAAACGGGATCAGGCACATCACAAACAGCATGGACTTGTTGCGGCCGCGGGCAATTTTGGCAATGGTCCACGCCACCGGAAAAGCCATCAGCAGCGTGATGGCGGTGGCAAGGATCGACATCAGCGCGGTGCGCACAAAGGTGTGCCAGTAAAGCGGCTCGTCGACAAAGGTGGCGAATTGCGCCAGGCTGGGTTCATACACGCGCGGTGCCACGCGCGCGCGCAGCGACAAGATGCCCAGTTCCACATGCGGCAGCACGATCAGGCCGATGAGCCACAGCAGCGCAGGTGCCAGCAGCAAGATCAGCATCAGGCGGGCCTGGGTTTTCATGGCTCAGCTGGCAAAACACACCGCCCGTTGCGGGTCAAAGCCGAAGGCCACGGTCTCACCCACCGTGAGGTCGGCGAACTCGCCGGTTTGCGGCAGGGCGATGCGGAATTCGGTGTTGGATTGCGCCTCGCGCAATAGGACCGCGGAATTGGCGCCGTCAAACAGCAGGCTGTCCACGCGCGCGCTAAAAGTCGGCAAGCCGGCCTCCAGCAACACCGCTGCGTTGCGCGCCAGGCGCGCCACCTCGGGACGCACAAAAGCCTCAACGGTGTCGCCCCGGACCACCTTGCCGATCGCGCGCGCCGGGATCACCAGGCCCTCAGGGCTGGTCACCGTCAGCGTGTTGTCATTCACTTCCGTGGCGACACCGGCGATGCGGTTGTTGGCGCCGACAAAACCCGCCACAAACGGCGTTTGCGGCTCGTAATACAGCTGCTGCGGCGTGCCAAGCTGCTCGAAACGGCCATGGTTCATGACCGCCACATGGTCCGACAGCACCAGCGCCTCGGACTGGTCATGCGTGATGTAGACAAAGGTGGTGCCGAAGGCTGCCTGCAACTGCTTGAGCTCGATCTTCATATGCTCGCGCAGTTTCAAATCCAGCGCGCCGAGCGGCTCGTCGAGCAGCAGCAGGGTCGGCTCGAGCACCAGGCTGCGGGCAATCGCCACGCGCTGTTTTTGACCGCCCGAGAGCTGGTCGACGCGCTTGGCTTGCGCACCGCCCAGGCTGACGCGCTCCAGCATTTCGCCGACGCGGCGCTTGATCTCGTCTTTGGCGACGCCGCGGCGCGCCAGGCCGTAACCGACGTTGTCGCCCACGTTCATCATCGGGAACAGCGCCAGGTGTTGAAACACCATGTTGACCGGCCGCTGGTTGGGCGGCACCTTGTTCATGGCTTTGCCGC
>JAIPCZ010000021.1 GCA_021737975.1 Polaromonas sp.
AAATAGTGCCTCAGCGGCGCATAGATCTGTCCCAGTCCAAATTTGTTTTGCCGCACAATGTCAGACACATAAGTCACTAGCACCGGTTGTCCGCGGCTGCGGATAAATGGCAGCAGCATGTCGGCAAAGGGCCAGGGGTAATGGATCTGGATAATGTCGCATTGGTCGGCGGCCTCGCGGCAGAGTCGCAGGGCTGTCCAGGCGCCAAAGTCGCACGAGGCCAATTCAAACCACGATCGGGCGCGCACCACTTGCGCCTCTGGCAGCACCAAGCTTGAAGGGACCGGGTTGCGGGCCAGGGTAAAAATCACGTTGTCAACATCCAGAGGCAGGGTTGCCAGACACAACTGACGAATGGACTCCTGCAAACCACCCTGGGTTTCCGGAAAGTAGGTGCGGTAAAGATGAAGAACCCGGATCTTACGCATCGGAAAGCCCCCGGCTCGCCAGGACTTTTCTGTAAACGGCAACAGTCTCTTTGGCACACTGGTTCCAACTGAACAACTGTGCCCGCTGCAAACCCAGGGCACCCAATTGCCGGGCAAAAACACGGTCTTCGAGCAAGCGCTGCAATCCCTCGCGCATGCCATCGACATCGTCAGGGTCCACCATCAAACCGGCATCACCCACGACCTCGGGCAGGGAGGTCTGGTTTGAGGTCAAAACGGGCACCCCGGAGGCCATGGCCTCCAGCGCGGGCAAGCCAAAACCCTCATACCGTGATGGATAGCAAAACGCCGCCGCCCCGCCGTAAAGCAGCGGTATCAGCGCATCCTTCACATAGCCCAACAAGCGCAACTCCCCCTTGTCGATGAGCTGCTGCGCGGACTGCATGAGTTCGTTGGTGTTCCAGCCACTCATGCCCGCCACCACCAGCGGGAACTGTTGGCGCAAGGCATCGGGAAGCCCGGCGTAAGCCGCGAACAGGGCGGATAAATTTTTCCGGGGCTCGAGGGTTCCGACACACAACACGTAGGAACCCATGGACAAGTGCAGCTCCGCCATGCCCTGTGCGAGTTCAGCCTCATCGCGTGGCCTGAAACGCCCATCGGCCGCCAGATAAGTTGTGGTGATCTTCTCGGACGGCACGTCGAACCAGCGCTGCAGGGCGCGCCCGGAAGACTCCGAGATCACCAGAATGTGGTCTGCGCGCTCGAGCGACTTGGGCATCTCGGTTTGCATGATGCGCACACGCTCTTGCGGATGTGTCTCGGGGTGATCAAAGCAGGACATGTCGCACACCGTCAGCACGACGGGGCCGTCGAAGGGCATCGCGGTGTAATTCGGCTCGTGATACAGGGCGCCCTTGAGCCCGAAACGGCTCTGGTAACTGAACATGGCTTTTTCTGCCAATTTACGCGCGGTTCTGGGATAAGGCACAAAGCGCTGCAAAAAAGCATTGGCGCCGGACAGCACCTTCGCCCTGTCCTCGCTCGGCATGTGCATGCCTTTTGCAATGCGAAATCCATAATGCATGTAAATATCAGCCAGTTGTTGCTCATCGATGGCATGAAACAAGTGCCTGATATATTGACCGATGCCAGTCAATGGGGACAATAAGGGTATGCCATTCACCAGAATCTTCATAAGAGAGATACGCCAAATATTAAAATACAGTCGAAAACCAGAGCCAGTAAAATCCCGAAGCAATTTGCTGTCATATCGTAAAGACAAAAACCGCTGCCATAATAATGGTCCCAAATTTCCTTCGACAGGCCGATGGAAAATGCAAATAATAGTGAATTGACGTCGCTCAAAAACAATAATGCAAACACGGTGATCCAGAAACTCCAGGTCAGGTGTTTGATCTTGTCCTCTTCCCTGAATCTGGAAAAAAACGCCACCATTGGTTTTTTAATAGTTATCCCCGATATTTTTTTCCATGAAAATATTCCGCAATTGATCAGGTTTTCTGACAATCAAACGCCGTAAATCCTTTTCCACGATCTTTTCCTCGATCAAATAGTGCAGGGCACGTGAAACCGTCTCACGACTGGTGTTCACCATAATTGCAATTTCCTTTTGTGTCGGCATATTGTTGATCACCACAAGGCCGCCTGGCGCCGTGATGATCATCTGATTCAACAAGGCAAAGACCCTGTGAAAAGCATTCGGTATGGCCAGAATGCCGCGATAATTTGATGCCTGACGAATCGAACCGGTCAGTTTTTTGAGTATATGCTCGACGATGGTCGGATTTTTATAAATCAGATCCAGCGCATGTGATCTTGATAAAACGGCAACCAGGGCATTCTCGGTCGCGACCACAGTGGCCGATCGCGGCAAGCCATCAATGACCGATAACTCACCGAAATAATCACCACTGGACAAAAAATTCAAGCCAACCTCCCGGCCATCTTCAGTCAGGTCAATCGCCTGCAGACGACCCACCAGCAAAAAATACAAATTGTCGTCCTTGTTGCCTTTCCTGATGACTGTTTGCCCACGCAGCACATAACTCAACTGCACAAGCTTGGTCAACCTGTCAAAGGCCTCGGCATTCAAATTCTTCAGTAATGGTATTTTTTTTAAAAACAGAGGGACATCATTCAGTAAGTCAACTTTGTTATATTTAATCGTTACTCTCATGATCATTACCTGATTGCCGCAAACAGGGCGGCGGCACTTTGCTGCCAGGTCAACCAACGCATCTTGCTGCTGTCGGGTGCCAGGCCCTCGTCATGCAGTCCGGACCATGCCAGCAGGGCCGCACCAAGCGTCTCTGGCTCCGGACCGTTGAAATAGAAGGCATGGCGCTGTGCCACCTCACGGAAAACGGCGATGTCGCGCGCAATCACCGGCAGGCCGTGTTGCGCCGCCTCGATGATGGGCAAACCAAAGCCCTCCATTTCCGAAGCCGCCAGCAAGCAGCTGCAGGTGCTGTAAAGTGCATCGAGCAAGGCATCCGGGGCATCTTCAAGCCACAACACGCGTTGCCCGAATTGCGGGTGTTGGCGCAGCTGCAGGCAAAAATCGTCCATCAACCAACCCTGTTTGCCGACCAGCACCAGGCGGGCCTCGGAACCCTGCGACCAAAGCCACTCGAACGCCTGCAACACCTGGCGGTGCCCTTTGCGTGGTTCGAGAGTACCTACCATCAGGAACGACAACTGCGACTGCAATTGTTCGATCACGGGGTGGGGCGCGGCCAGTGCCGGGGCAATTTCTTCGGCGCGCAACAGGTCCGCCCCCAGGTGGAAATAACTCACCTCGGGCAGACTGCCCTCCTCGGTATGGCCCCCCAGCCAAAGCAGCACATCCTGCGCCACAGACTCCGAGATGCACACCAGCTGGTCTGACTGCCTGCGCAGACCGTGCAGCCACTGCTCAAAGGTCGCGGCCATGCCCGGCACCGAAAAGTCCGGGCGCAGCAGCGCGATGATGTCGTAAATCACGTAACAAACCTTCACCCCCCTGAGCCGCAACACTTGCAGCGGGTGCTCCATGGCGGGAAACAGGTGGGCGCTCAAGTCCAGCCCCAGAAATACATCGCCCCAGGCGGCTTCCACGTGCTGCTCATCATTGCCATTGCCTTGTTGCTGGCGGCTGGTAAAAAAGCGATTGGTATACCGCAACTCGCCATTCTCGGAGCCATACACCGGTTGCACCACAAACCCGGGCGGGGGCGCGTCCAGCCAGGCCTGCAAAATATTCAGCACCACGCGCTGAATCCCGGTCCTGGCATTGCGGTGGTACAACTCTGACACATCGACGAACAGTTGCCGCAGTTCAGGCAAAGGCATCGGGCACGGTGTTGCCGCTGTCTGCCGGTCAAGCACCAGGCCCTGGAGGCTTGCCTTGAATTGCCTGCCCAGGCGTGACCAGTCCCGCAGCGCGAGCCATCGGGCTTGACGCTCCCGCAAAGACTGTCTTTCCTGCGGATGCTGCTCCAGCCAGGCCACTGCATCGACCAGGCCGTCGCAAGTGTCGGCTTGCAGGGTGTGTGTGCAGGTATCGACGTCCGAGAAAATGGGTTGGCGGCTCACCAGCACGGGCGCACCCGTGGCCAGCCCCACGGTCACTGCGGCACTGGCGCTTTCCCGGGTCGGCCCGTAGGCGTAGGCCATGTAGTCCACGGCGGCCAGCTCTTGCAGGCAAGCCTCAAGCGGCAAAAACTCCGTCACCCAGCGAATGTGGTCAGCCACCCCCAATGACTGCGCCAGCGCCTGGCAGTCCTGCAGCGTTTGCCGGCTGCGCGCATCCAGCACCGCCGTCATGGCCAGCAGCCGGACCTGCTTGCCAGTGGCACGGCCCAGACCAGGCATGCTGCCAATGACCAGGTCAACGCCCTTGTGGGGCAACAAGAACCCGAAGCAGCCCAATACCAGGTCATCGGCTGCCCAGCCCAGCTGTTGCCGCGCCGTGTGCCGCGGCATCGTGGCCTCGGGCAGCGTGACCCCCAAGGGCATACACATCACGTTGTGCGCCAGCCCGATGCCCAGCAGATAGTTCACATCAGCCAGCTTGTGCACCAGAATCCGGTCGAGCGTGTGCAGGTCTTTGACCGCCTTTGTGCTGATGCGCCGCTCCCGGACCAGCGGCAGGGTCGAATGCAGTTCCAGCACCACCACGCAGCCGCTTGCCCTGATGCGTGCCAGCGCGGCACACACCGCCTCGGTCAGCAAGAACAGGCTCTGCTGGTGCTGCACCACCAAAACCCTGAAACCCTTCAAGGCAATGGCATCGAGCGCCGCCACCACCGAAGCGCTGTCGCCCAGGGACCAGCAGGGCGCGTAGACCGACTGGCTGGCGTCGGGGGCTGTGCGCGCGTCACAAAACACCTTCAGGGCGGTTTTGTCCCAACCCCTGAAGAGCGCATGCGCATGCTCCGCAATGCCGCACGGCGTGTGCCAGGGGCTGAGCAAGGCATACAGGTCCTTGCCCGCGGGCCGCGCTCCCGGCAAACCCGCAAGCACGCCTTGTGCGGCTTGCTGAACGGCGAGTGCCGCGCGATCCCACTGGTAATGGGCACGGACCTGATGCGCGACCGCAAGCCGTCGTTCCTGCAATACGCCGCGCTGCCCCAGCACATCATCACGCACCATGGCCAGCAACTCAGCCAGGGCCAGGCGGTCCGGCTCGAGCCACAAGGAGCCATCGGTCTGCAGATGGCTCTGTGACGCGGCAAACGAAAAGGGCAGCAAATAAGCGTTTTGCAAATTGACAAAATCAGCCTGGCCACCGAACCCCGTCACCACCAAAGGCAGGCCCATCGCCAGCGCTTCAGCCGCCGGCATGTTGAAACCCTCCCCCCGCGTTGGCAGCACCATGGCGTGCGCGCTGGCATACAGGGCCTGCATTTGGGCATCGGACAACTCGGTTTCGTCCACAATCACCTTGGGGCCGTTCGGGTGCTCGCCCGCATAACGCGCCACCAGATCGGCCACCTGGTTGTGCGGATTGGCAAACGCCTTGATGTACAGCTCCACTGCATCCGCCTGCGTAAAGCGCGCGTAAAACGCATCCATCAGCACATCGACACCCTTGCGCGCGAAAGCTGAAGACACGTGCAAAAAGCGGAAATTTTGGCCCACGGCAGGCGCGGCTGCCTGCGCCGGCAACGGCGCCGTGCGCGCAAACGCGGGCAGGCCCAGCGGCACCACAAAAATAGCCAACTGGCAGCCAGAATTTCGCAGGCAGGCGCGCACAAACGCGCTGGCCACCAGCACGGCATCGAAATGCGCATTCAGGTGCGCCACCATGTCTTCGGGCACAACGGACTCTTCCCAGAAAAACATCGCCAGACGGCAGTCGGCGGGCGCTGAATCGACCACCAGCGGGAAGTGGTGCACCACAGAAACCACCGGCACACCGGCCGGCACCCGGCAAGCCAGAAGTTGGCCGATGGGCTCGGATTCGTGCGCCGGGAAATCATGGCCGGGGGTGTAAGCCTGGCCGTGGAAAGCCACCATTTGCACCCGCTCCGGCGCCAGGACCTGCAGGCCCAGCGCCAGCCCGCGGTTCACCATGGCCAGGCTGTAATGCCCCTCGACATGGCCGACCAGGCGCCACCAAAACTGCTCACCGCCTGCCTCTGGCGCGGCAACAGCAGGCGCTGGCAAGCACGGCGCCGGATTTTGCTGCAAGACCAGCGGGTTCCAATACACAAAGGGTTCGACCGACGCGGGCCGTGTCCCGCCCAGCCCGACAACATCTGCAAAAACCGCAGGTGCAGCGGCATTGATGCCGGTACTGGCCACTGCGACTGTCTGACGCAGCGCGGCCAGGCGCAGTGTCGCTGCCCTGAGCGGTTGTGTCAGGCGCCAGGACCTGCTGGCGTAGACACCCGTCAATTCACTTTGCAACAGCGCCACCTGTTGCGCCAGTGAGTCGACATGGCGCTGGCGTACTTCTAGCTCCTTACGCAGCTCGCGCAGCTTGCTTTCGTCATGCGCCACAAGCTGCTGCAAACGAACTTGCTCGGCACTCACAAAATCGTCAAACACATTGGGCGGCACCGCAAACGCTGGTGCCAGCTCCGGGTGCTCGTCGGCCAGGTAATACTGGTTCAAGCCGTCAAAAAAAACGCAACGGTAAGCAGCCCCGGTCAGCAGCGGCGCCCAGCGGTCGTTCACCAGTTGGCTATTGGGTGCCGTCACCTCCACCACCACCACCCAGGGCCGCCAGCGGGCAAAGTCCATGCCACGCAGCACGTCCTCTTCAAAACCCTCGACGTCGATTTTTAAAAAATGCACCTGCGCCGGCGCAAACTCGGCCAGGATGCCATCCAGGCGCCGCAGCGGCACCTTGCTGGCCCGCACCTGCACGCCATTGGCCCGGTGCGCCCGCGCCACGTCCGCGTTGGCGGTGGCCCAGCCGCGCACCGCGGTGTCGAAAATTTCGATTTCGCCCTCCTGGGCGCCCACCGCCACGCACAGGTTGATGTCGCGCGGGCGCTGCGCCTGCAAGGCCCTGATGTGCCTGGCCAGCGGCTCGACATTGATGCCCGACCAGCCGCGCTCGTACAGGCTGCGGGTGACCGAGTCATCAGACGGGTCGTTGGCGCCCACATCGACGTAAAAACCGTGCTCGACGTGCTTCAGGGCACGCCACAGCAGCACATCCTCATGGTTTTGCGAGTAAGAAATAAAGCTCATACAGTTTGGATGTCAATCGTCGGCTCCAGCCAGGCGGCGCCGTCGAACACCCATTTGTCCACATTCACCACGTTAAAAACCAGTGCCAGATCGCGCCACTCAAAATTAGCCGTCAGGTGCGAGTCGCTGTCCACCAGCGCCGTCTGCACCGAATAGCTGCCCATCCCCAGATTGGCCGCAAAGCGCATGCTGAACACATAGCACGCGCCGGCCCGGGGCGCCTCGATCACCTGGCCGGTATGCCAGGTGTTGGTGCCATACATCACCTGCCCCAAACGGTTCTTGATGCCATAACCCAGCACCAGCTGCGGCACATCGGCATTCACCCGCACCTGCACCCGCAACTCAACCGGCTCGCCCACCCGCACCATCTCGATGGCCTCGCCTTGCGCGTTGTGCAAGCTCACAGACGTCACCACCGCCTCCCGGGTGCCCGACACCGTTTGCACGCGGCCGCTGTCCAGTGTCACCTGCTCCAGCGTGCCGGTGTCGCGCTGCAAACCGTTCTGGGCCAGCGCCGCATTGTAGTAATCGAGCACTGTCTCGGGGTCGCCATCGAGCGCTACCGCACCATCGCGCAGCAAAATGGCGCGGCTGCAAATCGACTGGATGGCCGCGCGGTCGTGGCTCACAATCAGCAGCGTGGTGCCCAGCCTGCCGAACTCGCGAATGCGGTTGAAGCTCTTGTGCTGAAAATAGGCGTCGCCCACCGACAGCGCCTCGTCGACGATCAGCACCTCGGGGCGCACACAAGTGGCCACGCTGAAGGCCAGCCGCATCTGCATGCCGCTGGAATACACCCGCACCGGCATGTCCATGTAGTCGCCAATCTCGGCAAAGGCCTCGATGTGCGGCATCAATTGCTGCATGTCGTGGGCGCTGATGCCCAGCAGCTGCCCGGCCGTCAGGGCGTTCTGGCGCCCGCTGAAGTCGGGGTGAAACCCCATGCCCAGCTCCAGCAGGGCGGCAATGCGGCCGCTGACCTGCACGCTGCCCGTGGTGGCCTCGCTGGTGCCGGTGATCAGCTTGAGCAGGGTGCTTTTGCCCGCACCGTTCATGCCCACCAGGCCCACCGCCTCGCCCGCCCTGATGCTGAATGTCACATCGTGCAGCACCCAGCGCAGCGTGTGCCGGGCATGGCGCGCGCCCGGCAGCCATTCCAGCAGGCGCGCCCAGCGTGTGGGGTACTGCCGGTAGGCCTTGCCCAGGTTTTTGATACAAATGGCGTCCATCACAGCTCGTCCACCATCTCACCCGCGTGGCGGCGAAACAGGCGCCACCCCAGGGCACACAAAACAAGCGCCAGCACCGTCACCCCCGCCAGCGGCTGCCAGGCGGGCAGGGTGTGCCACACAAAAATCTGCTGGTACGCGTCCATCAGCACCGCCATCGGGTTCCAGGCCAGCCAGCCCTGCACCCGCTCGGGCAGCACAGTGCGCGGGTAAACAATGGGCGTCAGCCAGAACCAGAACTGCATCACGATGGTGGCACCTTGCCCCACATCCCTGAAAAACACGTTGAACACCCCCAGCGTCATGCCCAGCCCCACGGAAAAAGCCAGCTGAATCGCCAGCACCGGCACACAAGCCAGCACCACCCAGCCCGGAAAATTGCCGCTGACCAGCAAAAACAGCACAAACAGGCCGAACACCACCAAAAAATTCAGCACCGCGCTCAGCACCACAATCAGCGGCAGGCAAAGCCTGGGGAAGCTCAGCTTTTTGAGCAGATTGGCATTGTCGATAAACACCGTTTGCGCCCGGGTCACCACCTCGGCAAACAAACCCCAGGTGATCAAACCGGCGCACAGGTAAACGCTGTAGGCAAAGGTGCCATCCACACCCGGCAGGCGCGAGCGCATCAGCTGCGAAAAGATCACCGTGTACACCACGATCATGGACAGCGGGTGGATCACCATCCAGGCCATGCCGAGCATCGAGTTTTGATAACGCGCGGCAAACTCGCGCTGCACCGAAGTCAGCACAAAGCCCCGAAACGCCCACAGCGCGCGCAACATCAACACCACCCGCCCACCTCATGCATCACAACTTTCCCCTTGCGTTTTCACGCTGACCAAAGCGCCATTGGTAAGCCAGGCGCAGCGACAGTGCGTCATAGGCAAACAAGCCGATATTCTCGTTGTTGCGCACTTGCCGGGCTTCCAGCAGCCATTCGCCCTGCGCCCCCGCGGGCCACACCAAAGCGGCGCGGGTGCTGAGCGTGCGCTGCAAACGCGCCCGGTCGATCAGGCCCGGCGCATAAGGCTGCGCGTCCTGCCAGCTTTGCGCGCTGGCGCCCAGCTCGGCCACGGCCGTGCCCGCCACAGGCCAGCGCACCCCCCATTCAACCGACCAGCCCTGGCGCCTGCCGCCGGGGCGCGCGGCCAGCGGCGCGTCGCGCTGCAGGCCGGCCAGCAGGTGCCCGCTCCAGCCGGGCGCCGCATAGGCCAGCACGCCGCGCACATCGACCCATTGCGCGTCAAAGTTGCTGGCCGTGGGGTAGTGGGTGCGGCTCCAGCCGCCCGACACATCGGCCTGCCAACCTGCGGGCAGGCGCTGCCACGGTGCCGCCGCCACGCGCACACCCGCCACCCGCTGGTACAGGGCGTCGCCCAAACGCATCCAGCTGGCACTGGCCTCCAACTGGCCGCGCCAATGCGCTGTTTTCCAGGGTTGGCTGGCGCCCAGCGTCACGGCCTGCACGTCAAACAGGTGCAAGCTGTCATAACGGCGGCTTTGCCACGCGGCCCGCGCCTGCGCGCCGGACCGGCCCAGCGGCAAGCTGGCATCGAGGTCGAGAGCGGTCAGGCCATCGCCTTGGGGGCCAGACTCGGGCGTCAGCTGCAAGTCCAGCGGCCCCCCGGCACCGGGCAGCGACACATTCAGGTCGCGCGCCCCCTGGTTGACGTTCGACTCAAAACCCCGGCCCAACTGCACGCGCCATGCGCTGGCCGGCGCGGCCACGTCCACCGGGGTGTCGGGCCGGCAACCACTGGCACGCTGCAGCTTGATCAACTCCATGATGCCGGGCGGCGGCGCAAACCGGTGTTCGATGGCGTCGAACAGCGTCATGGCCTGCTCGGTGTAAGCCGCGCTGCAATACAGCATGGCCATGTCGAGCCAGGCGCCCGCATGGTCGGGCTGTTGCTGCACCAGTTGCGCCAGCAACTCGGTGGCCGCCTGACTGTCATTGCGGGCCACGGCCTCCAGCGCCTGCGCATACAAGTCTTGCGCCGCCGCCGGCTGGCCGCCTGCAAGCAAAACCAGGCACAACCCCGCCAGCCGGGCAGCGCGGCGAGCCAGTTGTACAAAGAAATGATTCGAATCTAAAATGAACTGCATGACTACCAAAATGGCTTACTCTTCAAGATGCTTGCTCGGCCTGTGTTGCGCTGCGCTGGGCTGGGGGGGGGCCAATGCGGCTGAAGTGGGCAAAATTGTGCAAGCCATGGGGGAAGCCTATGTAGCCGGCGCGCCGGCGCGGGTGGGTGATTCTTTTCAGGAGGGCGCCACCCTGAAAACGGGTGCCAATGGCTACCTTTACATTAAAACAACGGACAACGGGTTTTTTATACTGCGTCCCAACACCACGGCGCGTGTGCCCACCTACCAGGTGGACGCCTCGCAACCCCAACTGAGCCGTTTCAAAATCGAACTCACGTCAGGGGTGCTGCGTAGTATATCGGGGCAAGCCGTCAAACAAGCCCGGCAAAACTACCGCCTCAACACCCCGCTGGCCGCCATTGGTGTGCGCGGAACCGACTTCACGGTGTACACCACCGACCAGGTCACGCGCGTGGCGGTGACCTCGGGTGGTGTGGTGGTGAGCGGCTATGGTGCGGGCTGCGCGGCCGACGGCCAGGGCCCGTGTGAAACCGAGGGCCGGCAGGAGCTGTTTGCCAACCAGCCCGGGCAAATCCTGCAGGTTGTGCCGGGCAGCATGGCGCCGCAGCGCCTGCGCGACGCCACCCTGGCCCCTGATGCCGTTGCCCCGGCGCGCGCCGACGAACCTGTGGCCAGGCTCAACGCCAGCCCGGCGGCGGCCGACCTGACCCCGTTAAAAAACAGCACGCTCGCCCTCATCACTGCCACCCCGGAGCCCCCTCCCGCCCTGGTATGGGGCCGCTGGCAAGCGCTGGCAGCACAGGGCGCAGACTTTAGCCTGCCGCAAGCCATGGCCAATGGCCGCCTGGTGGCGCTCAGCAGCTATTTTGCCTTGCTGAGCGGCCCCACCGCAGGCTGGCGCCAGCCCCAGGAGGCCACGGCCAACTTCACCCTGCAGGCGGCGCAAGCCCAGGTGCTGAACCCGGCCACGGGCCAGGGTGTGCTGGCCAGTTTGGACAACGCCACCCTGTCGCTCGACTTTGCCAACAACCGTTTTGCCACCAGTTTCGAGCTGGTCACCCCTGACTTGCGCGTGGCCCAGCGGGCCCAGGGCAACGTGGCCCCGGACGGCACTTTTGGCAATGCACGGCCCAATCTGGGCAGCAACATGACGGTCACGGGCGTGCTCTCCAACACCACCAGCCTGCAGGCCGGCTACCTGTTTCAAAGCCGGCTGGACGCCACGCGCCTTGCCAGCGGCGTCACCTACTGGACCAAATAGTGTTGTTCTGACCCTGTTATGTGGGGTTCGATAAGCAAATATGTGACAACCGTCACATATTTGCCAGCCTGAACCTCCACATAATTCACTCAGCACAGCGCTAGGAGTGGTTTCAGGCACCCGCATGGGACCGCTTTTAACCAAAATTTTTAATTTTGAGAGGAAATTCAAATGGCTTTAACCACCGCCCAAATTCAGCAGGCTTATGTTGCGTTCTTCAATCGCCCCGCCGACGTGGCTGGCCTGAACTACTGGTCGCAGTACCCAGGTTCTTTAAGCGACCTGTACGCCACCTTCGCCCAGCAGCCGGAGTACGCAGACTCGTTTGGCAACCTAACCAGCGTGCAAAAGGTGAACGCTGTTTACCTGAACCTGCTGAACCGCAACGCTGAACTTGATCCGGCTGGCTTGGAATATTGGGCACTGAAACTTGACACCGGTGCAATCACGCTGGCCAACCTGACGCTGGCCATCATTGCGGGTGCTCAGGGTAGCGACATCGAGACGATTGCCAACAAGGTAACTGCAGCCACTGCATTTACCAATGCGCTCGATACCTCCCCCGAGGTGCTGGCTTACAGCGGTGCAGATGCCAATTCGGCAGCCCGCGAATGGCTGTCGGGTGTGACCGATGATGCGTCTTTGGCTGCTGCCATTGCTCCGGCAGCTCTTGACGCCAGTGTGGCAGCTGTCATTGAGGTGGGTGGTCTTACTGGTGAAACTCTCGCGCTCACCACCGAGACGGACAACATCGCCATTACGACGCTGAACACGATTGATACGGTCACTGGCGTTCAGGCAACGACAGGCGGCACCTACAACCCCGGCGACAGAATCGTCGGCAATGGGAACACCGTCCTGGATTTGATTCTTGCCAGTGGAGCTGGCGTTGCTGCACTGGTCAAAAACGTCGCCGAAATCAAATTGACCAATCTGGTTGCGGGTACGGCCACTGTTCAGGGCTTCGGTTTTTCGGATGTGGGTTCTATCACCGTAGTGGACGGGGTCAACGGCGGCAATGTCTTCGTTGACAATCTGGCCAGCGGTATTGCCATCGGGATTGAAGAAGTTTCGGGCACTATTTCTGCAAGTTATGACTTGGGCGACACCGGCTTGTTTGCCTCGCTCGACAACAATGACCGCGGCGGCATGGGTGGTACTCTGGTGGTCGATGCCGACAACAACGTCGACGTCACACTGGCCAACAGCGTCTCCGGCTACATCCGCGCCACCGACGATATCACTCTCGGCGACGTAACCGTCGCCGGTGGCGATGTGGCAGATTTCAGCATGTACTTCTCCGTGAATGGTGATGTGACGGTGGGCGACGTGATGATGACCGCAGGCGACGGCGCTTCGCTGGATGTGTCCGTCAACACCGCCTCTGGCGATCTCCTGTTTGGCGACATCATGATGACAGCTGGGAATTCCTCGTCCTTGGAAGTAGAATTTTCAGACGTGTCCGGCGACCTGACCGTGGGCGACATCAGCCTGACCGCCGGCGATTCCTCTGATCTGTCGATCTCCATTACCGATAACGACGGCCCCACCACCGTGGGCGACATCACCCTGGTCGGCGGCAATGACGTGTCGGCTGACATCGACATCTCTACAACCGCCAGCACCACCGACGACGGCTCCATAACCGTGGGCAACGTCTCCGTGACGGTCGGTGACACCAGCGATATTTCCATCACCATCGAAGCCGACAACGGCGACGTGACCGTGGGTGACCTGACCATGGTGGGCGGCAACACCGCAACTGCCGATGCCTACATCAGTTCAACTGGAACCCTGGCCAACATCACGGTCGGCGACGTCATGGTGACCTTGGGCGACGGCGGCGAATCCGGTACCGGCTATGCGTCAGTGTCCATCGACAATTCCAGCAACAACAACGTTGGTAACCTCACCGTTGGCAATGTCGACATGACGGTTGGTGACAACAATGAAGCCTGGTTCTTCGCCTTCAACTACGCTAACGCAGCGACCACGGTCGACAATACCGGTAACGCCGCGGGTAATTTGACCGTTGGTGATGTCACATTGGCCGCCGGCAACGAACTCGGCGCCGACACCACCACTGGAAACTTCTCCGACGTGACTGCACAGTTCTACGTGTACAACGAGGCTTGGGGTGCCGCCGGTCAGATCGCTGGTGACGTCTCAATCGGCGACGTGACGGTTACGGTTGGTGACGGCTTTGTTAGCGGCACCGTGGAGAACGAAGCGGAAGCCTCGGTGACCATCAACAACTGGGGCTATGCTGGCATGGGCGACCTGATGGTCGGCAATGTTTCCTTGAACGGCGGCGACTTCGCTGACCTTTCCCTGTCCGTCACCGGTTATGCCAACAGCGGCTACGCCACAGTGGGCGACATGAGCATAGGCGACGTCGGGTTCAACGCCGGCGAATCCGCCTACATCAGCATGAACGTGTCCTGGTACGCAGACTCCAGCGGCGACGTGGGCAGCCTGACTCTTGGTGACGTGACAGTCAACGCCGCGCAAGACGCGTCGGTCGACCTGAGCGTCTATCAGGCAGTGTCAAGTGCTGCTTCAACCACAGCCAACATCCTCGGTGACCTCACCGTTGGTAACGTCGATGTGCTGCTTGGTGACAACGCCAACGTCACCATCGACATCCAGCAGTATGCGACGTATGACTCCATGACCGACGCAGTCGACGGCGACGTGATGATCGGCGACATCACTGTCGCGGTCAGCGCAACCACCACCGACGCCCTGTCCGGCGGTTCCTTCATCGACGTCAATATCAGCAAATCAGCCTGGAACGACGACGGCGCCACCGGTGGCAGTTTCACCCTCGGCGATGTCAGCCTGTCGGCCGGTGATGCTGCCTCGATCAGCCTCGATATCAATGTTGAAGGTTCGTTTGCGCAGATGGGCGACGTCAGCGTCGGCGTCATCTCGCTCGCAGCTGGCGACGACGCTGTCAATGTCTATGCCAACCTGTACGTGTCCAACAACACCTCCGGCAACATCGGCAACGTCAGCATCGGTGGCCTTGATGTGACACTCGGCGACAACTCGGATGCCGACGTCGAAATCACCATCGACAAGAACGACTACTCGGGCACGATGGGCAACTTCTCGCTCGGCGATGTCAACCTGAGCGTAGGCACTTCCTCCACCATCGAGGTGAATCTCGATTTCAGCAGCTTCACGACCACCGGCAACGCGGTCGGCAACATCAGCGTTGGCGACATCAACGTCGTCGTCGGCGAGTCGGGCTCGGTGGATCTGGTCGACTTGGACATCGAGGTCAGCGACTCGATCGGCAACGTGACGATCGGTGATGTCAATGCCGACATCGGCGTCAGTGCTGACTTCTACTTCAGCCCAAGCATCAGTTCGAGCAACGACACGATTGGCAACGTGACTATCGGCAACCTGGATGCGACCTTGGCCGAATCCGGCTACCTGTCCTACTCGGCGAACATTAATGGCAACGACGGCGTTGGAGATGTCACGGTCGGCAATCTGAGCGTTGTCGCGGGCACCAGTGCTACTGTGGACTATCTGGCGGTTTCGGTCACGGCGGACAGCGGTTCGGTCGGCCACGTCGCGGTCGGCAATATCTCGATCGACCTCGGCGCAGGCGCCACAGTCGGCGCTGGCTGGAATGCAGTCTACGTGACTGCGTCGAATGACATCGACGGGGTCACCATTGGCGACCTGAGCGTTACCCTCGGTGAAGGTGCTGGCGGTACGCAGTCGATCACGGCAGATGCGGGCGGCTCGGCTGGCGACATGATTGTTGGCGACATCTCCATCATCGCCGAGAACAGCTGGACCACAGCGAACACCGCCACGGCCGACGTGGGTTCTAGTTACTCGCTGGACATCAACCAGACGGGCGCAACCAGCGACACGCTGACCCTTGGTGATATCTCGGTCGATGTAGCCGGTACCCATGTTGATGACGAAGTCTGGCTGTACGTCAGTGGCGCGGGCGACGTGACTCTCGGCGACGTGACAATCAGCGGCGAGGGCGAGTTCAATCTGGATAACGCCGTGGTGACGACCGCCACGGCCGACAACGTGTCCTTCCTGAATGTGACCGCCGGCGGCGACATCACTATCGGAAATGTTGACTTCAGTGGCTACGAAAATGACGCAATCATCGACCTGTCATGGACAGACGCTGGTGCAGCCAACATCACGGGTAGTGCGCAGGACGACATCATCATCGGCAACGTTGATGACAACGTCATCGTTGGTGGCGAAGGTCAGGACGACATCACGCTGGGTGGGGGTGTTGATACCATCGTCTTCAATGACGGTGATACCGGCATTACGCTGGCCAGCATCGACACGGTGACCGGTTGGGGTTCGACCGACAAGCTTGACTTCAACTACGTTGCCGCTACCGCTGGTAACTATGTTGAAGGCACGGGTTCGACGGATTTGGCAGACTTCATCGCCAACGCCAACGACGCCCTCAACTCGACGGTCAAGTATTTTGTCGACAGCTTCGGTGGCAACACCTATGTCGCGGTGAATACGACTTCCGGCGACGTCGAGCAAATCGTTGAACTCGTCGGCGTGACGACCGCCGACATCGCTTTTGCGAATATCATTGCTTAATCGCAACTGAGCACTTAGACATGAAGCCCCGGCGAAAGTCGGGGCTTTTTTTATTGGATACCCCCCATGACACCCCATCCCATCGAAGCCGCGCTCAAGCAGGCCGCCGAGGCCGAGCGCACCAGCACCGTGGCCGACGCACTCGCCATCCTGCGCGTGGTCGGCCGGAAGTTTCCGGAAAACGACAAGCTCAACTACCACATCGCACGGCTGCTCGAGAAGGCGAAGAATCCCAACGCCGCCCTAGGCTACTACCAGCGCATTGCCGCGCACCACGAAAAAATGCCACCCGACGTGGCGCTGGGAACGGCCCGTTGTCTGCTGGCGGTCAAGCGCCTGGACCGCGCCCGCCAACTGTTCGACGCCCTCGACAAGAAAGCCCCCGGCAAGAACAAGGAAGTGCTCGCCGGCCTGGCTGCCTGCCAGCGCCACGCCAAGGACCTGCCGGCCGCCGAGGCGCTGGTTCGCCAGGCGCTGGCCCTTGACCCGGACTTTTTGCTCGCGCGCCACGAACTGGCAGAAATTCTGCTCGCCAAGGACCCGAAGGACGCCAGCGGCGAGGCTCTGGCAGCACTGGAAAAGAACATTTGCCGCACCGATTTGCATGGTGACTCGCTGGACCGCTGGATGGCGCTGCTCAAGGACACCCGCCGCGACAAGTACCTGCAGGACAAACTCGAAGCCCTGGTGCGGGAGTTCCCAAAGAAGGTGGAATTCGTTTTTGGCTACGGCATTGCCTGCAACCGGGCCGGGGAGATCACCCTGGCCCGCCCGGCCCTGGCAAAGGCCAACGAACTGCTGCCAAACAACGGCAAGATCATGTACGAGATGGGTCTGGTGGAGCGCGTCGCCGGCAACATCGAACGCTCGCAGGAATTGATCGGACAGTCCTTGCAGCTCCGCCCGGACTTCCCCGCCGGCCTGCGCACCTTTGGCGTCGACCACAAGTACCAGTATGGTGATGAGCAGTTCGCCCGGCTCGACAAGGCGGCAGCCAACCTGACAGAAATGACACCAGAGGACCAGGTGCAGATACATTTTGCCCTGGGCAAGGCTTTTGACGATGTCGGCGAGCTCGATGCGTGTTTTGCCCACTACGGCATCGGCGGCGGCAAGAAACGCAAGATCGACACCTACAACGAAAAGAGCAATATCCGCCTGTTTTCGTTGCTCACCAAGATTCTTGACCAAAAGGCTTTTGCCGCCCCGCGTCAGCCTGGCTGCACCAGTGACGTGCCGGTGTTTATTTTGGGCATGCCGCGTTCCGGTACCTCCCTGATGGAGCAAATTCTCTCTTCGCACCCGGACATCTTCGGGGCGGGGGAGCTCAAGCAGATGACCTCTGTTTTGGAGAATATCGAAATCGGCGCCGCCCGCTTGCGTATGGGCGACGTGCAGGCGGCCTTCCCTTATGAGGAAAATGCGAGCTACGAACAGCGCGGCCGTCGTTACGTGGAGCAGATCAAGCGTTTGACACCACAGGACAAGAGCTACAAGCGGATTGTCGACAAGATGCCTGGCAACTTTAATTTTGTCGGCCTGATTCACCTAATCCTGCCCAATGCGAAGATCATCCACAGCCGTCGTCACCCGATCGAAACCTGCCTGTCCTGCTACCGCATCCATTTTGCGGAAGGTCACCAGTGGACGTATAACCTGCGTGAACTTGGCCGTTACTACCGCCGCTACTGGGATCTGATGAAGCACTGGCGCGAAGTGTTGCCGGGCGTGATGCTCGAGGTGCGCTACGAGGACAACGTGGCCGATGTGGAGGGTCAGGCGCGCAAACTCATCGAATATCTTGACTTGCCGTGGAATGAAAATTGCCTGAACTTCTACAACACCGACCGCCCGGTCAAGACAGCGAGTGCGTCGCAAGTGCGCAAGCCCATTTACAACACCTCGACCAATCGCTGGCGCAAGTACGAGAGCTATCTCGGCCCGCTGCTAGAGGAGATCGGGGATATTGTTGAAGAGTACGAAGCTGAAATTGCGCACCTGACCGGGAAGTGACCATGGCCATCAAACTGAAATATGATCCCGTTGCCGATCGGATGCGTTTGTGGGTGCAACAGCCGCACGGGGCTGCACGCGTGTTCTGGCTGCGGCGCAACCAGTGCCTGGCCCTGCTTGCCCGCTTGACGGATGTGGCCAGGGAAATGGGCGTGGAGCCCAAAGCGGTTGAGCCGCTGAAAGCACCGCCGCCAAGGCCGCGCAAGGACCCGGCCATTGATGAGGCTTTACCCGAAAACTTGGACGGCCTGCGTGTACGAGTAGACGGTGAAGACGCGGCGGTTCAACTGGTCCATGATGGCAAGGGCTTGGGACTGAAGTTCCAAGCGCCGGGCATCACGCGCTTGCAGGAAATGCTGGCGACCCAGGCTGAACGCGCCGGTTGGGACCCCTTGGCTGGGGTGAATCGCTTGAAGGCCATGGCCCAGGCACGTGCCGCGATTGGCCGAAGCAAATCAGGTAACACTGGCACGTGAAGCGCCTGCCGTTGGTCTGCACCATGGCTTTTGCAGCCATGGCTTGGCCGGCTCTGGCGGCCCCGCAGGCGTCTGACAAGCCGGGCCCTGGCGCTTGGCCAACGCGCGTTTTCACCTGGCGCTACAACCCGCAGCACGCCCCTGCATGGCTGAGCGCCGAGGCCGCCCAGGCCTTGATGCAGCGAGCCGCCGAGCCCTGGGCGGCCTGCGGTGTGCAGATGCAGTTTGCCGGGGTCACCGATCTGCCCCCAGGTAAGATGGACCGCAGCAATGTGGCGGGCTGGAGCCTGCAAATGCCCCGCCAGTTGCGCGGCCCCACCCTTGGCCAAGCCAAGGCGGGCCGCCTCTTGGAGCGCGACGTGCTGATCCGCCCCGACCGCCGGGAGTTCGAGCGCTTTCCGCGCCTGCTGCAAAAGGTCATTACTCACGAGTTCGGGCATGCCATTGGCCTCACCCACTCCAGCCGATGTGATGATGTGATGACCCTCGCGGCAGACTGCCCCAAGGTCCACCCCCGTCAGTTGCCACTAGAATTGACAGCACATGACCTGGCGCGTTGCCACGCGATTTACCCGCCGCAACCGCAGCCGAAGCCGAATGAAATAAAGAACACCCCATGAACACCCTCGAAGCCGAATCAATCGAAATCCTCCGCGAAGCGGTGGCCACCGCGCGCAATCCGGTGATGATGTACTCCATCGGCAAGGATTCCTCTGTCATGCTGCATTTGGCGCGCAAGGCCTTCTACCCCGCGCCGCCGCCTTTTCCGCTGCTGCATGTGGACACAAAATGGAAGTTTCAGGCCATGTACGCGCACCGGGCCAAGATGGTGGCCGAGAGCGGCATGAAGCTCATCAGCCACACCAACCCGCAGGGGCTGGCCGAGGGCGTGGGGCCGTTTTCACACGGCAGCAACTACCACACCGACGTGATGAAGACCCAGGCCCTGAAGCAGGCGCTGGACGCGCACGGTTTTGACGTGGTGTTCGGCGGCGCGCGCCGCGACGAGGAAAAGTCGCGCGCCAAGGAGCGCGTGTTCAGCTTTCGCGCCCCGGGCCACCGCTGGGACCCCAAGGCGCAGCGGCCGGAGTTGTGGAACCTCTACAACACCCGCATCAAGCCCGATGAAACCATCCGCGTGTTTCCGATCAGCAACTGGACCGAGCTCGACATCTGGCAGTACATCTACGATGAGCAGATTCCCATCGTGCCCCTCTACCTGGCGGCCGAGCGCCCGGTGGTGAAGCGCGGCGGCCAGTGGATCATGGTGGACGACGCGCGTTTTGTCTTTGCACCGGGTGAGCAGGTCGAGCAGCGCAAGGTGCGCTTTCGCACCCTGGGCTGCTGGCCCTTGACGGCCGCCATAGAAAGTGATGCCGACACGCTGGAGGCGGTGATTGCAGAGACCTTCAACGCGCGCAGCTCCGAGCGCCAGGGGCGCCTGATCGACAGCGACGTGCCCGGCTCCATGGAAATGAAAAAACAAGAGGGCTACTTCTGATGGACACCCTTCAAGCCCTCGACATCGCGACATTTCTCGACACGCAGCGCCACAAGGACACCGTGCGCTTCATCACCTGCGGCAGTGTGGACGACGGCAAGAGCACGCTGATCGGGCGGCTGCTGTTTGAGAGCAAGGCCATCTTCGACGACCAGCTGGCCTCGCTGGAGGCTGACTCGCGCCAGTACGGCACCCAGGGCGAAAGAGTCGACCTGGCACTGCTGGTGGACGGCCTGCAGGCCGAGCGCGAGCAGGGTATCACCATCGATGTGGCCTACCGTTTCTTTGCCACCGACCGGCGCCGTTACATCGTGGCAGACACACCGGGGCACGAGCAGTACACCCGCAACATGGCCACGGGCGCCTCGACGGCCGACCTCGCGGTGATTTTGATCGATGCGCGCAAGGGGGTGCTCACCCAGACCCGCCGCCACAGCCGCATCGCGGCGATGATGGGCATCCGCTATGTGGTGCTGGCCATCAACAAGATGGACTTGGTGGGTTTCAGTGAGGCCACCTTCAATGAGATCGTGGCCGACTACCGCCAGTTTGCCGCGGGCTTTGACTTCCACGACCTGCAGGCGATCCCGCTGTCGGGCCTGGAGGGCGACAACGTGCTGCAGGCCAGCCCCCTCACGCCCTGGTACAGCGGCCCCAGCCTGATGCAGTACCTGGACACGGTCGAGATTCGCGACCCGCGCGAGCGCGGCGCGCTGCGCTTGCCGGTGCAGTGGGTCAACCGCCCCAACCTGGACTTTCGGGGCTTTTGCGGCCGCCTGGCCGGTGGCTCTGTGCGCCCCGGAGACGCGGTGCGGGTGCTGCCCTCGGGTGTGCAGACGCGGGTCAAGGCCGTGTACGCGGGTTTTGAGGAAGTGGCCCAAGCCAGCACGGGCGACGCCATCACCCTGACCCTGACCGACGAGGTCGATGCCAGCCGTGGCGACGTGCTGGTGGCTGCCGACCTGCCGCCGGAAGTGGCCGACCAGTTCGAGGCCAGGCTGCTGTGGATGAGCGAGCACGCCATGGCGCCGGGCCGGCAGTACCTGCTGAAGCTGGCCACCAAGGAGGTGACCGCCACCGTCACCGAGATCAAGTACCGGGTGGATGTGAACACCGGCGCGCACCTGGCGGCCAAGACGCTGGCGTTGAACGGCATCGCCACGGTGAGCCTGTCGACCAGCGCACCCTTGGTCTTCGAGCCCTACCAGGTCAACCGCAGCCTGGGCAGCTTTATTTTGATCGACAAGCTCACCTTTGAGACCGTGGGTGCGGGCATGATCGAATTTGCCCTGCGCCGCGCGAGCAATATCCATTGGCAGGCGCTGGAGCTCAACAAGGCCACCCGCGCAGCACAAAAGCACCAGGCGCCCAAATGCATCTGGTTCACCGGCCTGTCGGGCTCGGGCAAGTCCACCATTGCCAACCTGCTCGAAAAGCGCATGCACGCCGAGGGCAAGCACACCTATTTGCTCGACGGCGACAACGTGCGCCACGGCCTGAACCGTGACCTGGGCTTTACCGAGGCCGACCGGGTGGAGAACATCCGCCGGGTGGCCGAGGTGGCCAAGCTGATGGTGGACGCGGGGCTGGTTGTGCTGGTGAGTTTTATTTCGCCTTTCCGCAGCGAGCGGCGCATGGCGCGCGAGTTGTTTGCCGAGTGCGAGTTCGTGGAGGTGTTTGTCGACACGCCCATCGAGGAATGCGAAAAGCGCGATGTGAAGGGTTTGTACGCCAAGGCCCGCAAGGGGGACCTGAAGAACTTCACCGGCATCGACAGCCCGTATGAGGCGCCCGATGCGCCGGAAATTCGTGTGCTGACCACCCAACACACAGCCGAAGTCTGCGCGGAACAGATTCTGAAGTCGCTGGGTTAGGGTCATGGAGGGGATGTTGTCGATCACAGAAACCGAGCTGGCGACCCTGTGCCACATTGCCGAAGCGGCCGGGCAGGAGATCATGGCCGTGTACCGCGAGGGCGGCGAAACCTGGCAGAAGCTTGACGAATCGCCCCTGACGGAGGCCGATTTGCGCGCGGACCGGGTGATTCGGCAGGGCCTGGAGAAAAATTTCCCCGGGGTCTTCATCCTCTCCGAGGAGTCGGTGTCCGACGGGGTCCGGACGGCCGGGCGCTTCTTTTTGGTGGACCCGCTGGATGGCACCAAGGAGTTCCTGAAGCGCAACGGTGAGTTCACGGTGAATATCGCGCTGGTGGAAGACGGCCGCCCGGTGGCCGGGGTGGTGCTGGCGCCAGCGCTCGATGAACTGTTTTACGCGGCGCAAGGCCTGGGGGCGTGGAAGCGCGATGCAACTGGCGCGCGTGTGATTGCCACATCGCCCCACGACGGTGCCCGACCGCTGCGGGTGATGGGCAGCCGCTCACACGGCGGCGAGGCACTCGATGCGTGGCTGTCCACGCTCGCGACCGAGCACAGCTTTGTGGCGGCGGGCAGTTCCTTGAAGTTTTGCCGTATCGCCGAAGGGCTGGCCGACGTTTATCCGCGCCTGGGCCCGACCAGCCAGTGGGACACGGCGGCGGCGCAGGCGGTGCTCGAATGCGCCGGGGGCGCGGTGACCGACTGGCAGGGCGCACCCTTGGGCTACGGCCTCGAGCGGCCTGTGCTGAACCCGCACTTCCTGGCAGTGGGGCGGCGGGAACTGCTCGGGCGCCTGGGGGTTCGCACCGCCGCCTGATTGACGCAGGAAGACAAGTTTTGTCTTCCTGCCGCTGTTTTATACTCGTTGGCTCGCCTTCAAGGTTCAACCGGAACCGTGCCAGGCAACTTTGAACCTGCAAACAGGGTTTTCCGAAATGCTACCAGGCAGTTTTGTCTGCGATCACACAACTGCACCTCACGCTCATGAATAGTCCCATACCATCAACGACGGTGTCCGCGCCCAAAGTCGCGCTCATCACCGGCATCACGGGCCAGGATGGCTCATACCTTGCAGAGCTGCTCATTGAAAAGGGCTACCAGGTGCACGGTATCAAGCGCCGCGCCAGCACGTTCAACACCCAGCGTGTGGACCACCTCTACCACGATCCGCACGAGCCAGACACCCGGTTGACGCTGCATTACGGCGACCTCTCGGACGCCAGTTGTCTGACCCGCATCATTCAGTTGGTGCAGCCTGATGAAATTTACAACCTGGGAGCCCAAAGCCATGTGGCGGTGAGCTTCGAGAGCCCCGAATACACCGCCGATATCGACGGCCTGGGCGCGGTGCGCATTCTGGAGGCCATTCGCGTTTTGGGCTTGACCGGCAAAACCCGGTTTTACCAGGCCAGCACCAGCGAGTTGTATGGTCTGGTGCAGCAGTCCCCCCAGAGCGAAACAACGCCGTTTTACCCGCGCAGCCCCTACGCGGTGGCCAAGCTCTATGCCTACTGGATCACGGTGAACTACCGCGAGGCCTACGGCATGTATGCCTGCAACGGCATTTTGTTCAACCACGAGAGCCCGCGCCGTGGCGAGACCTTTGTCACCCGCAAGATCACCCGCGGCCTGGCCAATATCAGCCAGGGCCTGCAGGACTGTCTGTACATGGGCAACATCGATGCCTTGCGCGACTGGGGCCACGCCAAGGACTATGTGCGCATGCAGTGGATGATGCTGCAGCAGGACAAGCCGCAGGACTTCGTGATTGCCACCGGTGTGCAGTACAGCGTGCGCCAGTTCATTGAAAAGGCCGCCGCTGCCCTGGGCATGTCGATCCGCTGGGACGGCGCGGGCGTCGATGAGGTCGGTTATGCCGTTATTGCGCACCCCGGCCGCACTGCCACCGAAGAAGTTCCCATCATCCGCATTGACCCCCGTTATTACCGCCCCACCGAGGTCGAGACCCTGCTGGGCGACACCAGCAAGGCCAGAGCCGCCTTGGGCTGGGTGCCCGAGATCACCCTGGACGAGATGGTGGCCGAAATGGTGGCCAACGATCTGGCGGGCGCCAAGAAAAATGCGCTGCTCAAGCACCATGGTTATGACGTCGCCGTCAGAAAAGAATGACATGTGATGAGTGAGGTCGGCGCAAATACCAAACCGCTTGCCCTGATTTGCGGCGTGTCGGGGCAGGACGGCGCCTACCTTGCCAGGCGCTTGCTCGATCGGGGTTACCGGGTGGTGGGCACCTCACGCGATGCGCAAGCGGGCAGTTTCGGCAATTTGACCCGAATCGGCGTGCGTGACCAGGTGGAACTGGCCTCGATGGCCAGCAACGATTTTCGCAGTGTGGTGCAAATCCTGGCGCGGTACGAGCCGCAGGAGGTTTACCACCTGGGCGGACAAAGCTCGGTCGGGCTGTCTTTCGAGCAACCCGTGGAAACGTTTGAGAGCATCAGCCTGAGCACGCTCAATTTGCTGGAAGCCATTCGGTCCCTGGGCTGCAAAACGCGCTTTTGCAGCGCCGGCTCCAGCGAGTGTTTTGGTGACAATGGCGGCATGCCAGCCGACGAGTCAACGCCATTCAGACCGCACAGTCCCTACGCCGTGGCCAAGGCGGCGGCGTTTTGGCAAGTGGCCAGCTACCGCGAGGCTTATGGTTTGTATGCCTGCTCGGGCATTCTCTTCAACCACGAGTCGCCGCTGCGACCCGAGCGCTTCGTCACGCAAAAAATAGTCAAGGCTGCCTGCCGTATCGCCGCGGGCAGCAATGAGCGTTTGCGCCTGGGCAACCTTGACATCCATCGCGATTGGGGTTGGGCGCCCGAATATGTCGATGCCATGGCGCGCATGCTTGGGCAAGACGAGCCCCGGGACATGGTGATTGCCACCGGCGAGACCCACGCGCTTGAAGACTTTGTCGCGGAAGCCTTCGATGCGGTCGACCTGGATTGGCACGATCACGTCACCAGTGACCCGGCCCTGATGCGGCCGAAGGATGTGCGCATCAGCCGGGCCAACCCCGCGCTGGCTGCCGACAAGCTGGGCTGGCGGGCCAGCATGCGCATGCCCGGCGTGGTGCGCGCCATGGTGGCGGCCGAACAGGCGCTTCGGGTCAAAGCACCCGCACCCTGACACTTTTGCCCTTGACCTTGCCGGCATTGAGCTTGTCCATGGCCTGGCGGGCGATGCGGTGCTGTACCGCCACCGGGACCGACTGGGGACAAGCGCAGACGGCAAGCGCTGGTGAAAATCTGGCCTTGGCGGCAACCTGAGAAATCTGCAGGGAGCATCAATCGATTGGCCGTAGCTTTAATCTCATTTTTGATATAATCCGGGTATGGGGCATTCAACGTAGGTATGCCGCACATCCGGAGCTTAGGCGAAAAGCTTTGGGAAATTCGAGTCAGTGGCCGAGATGGGATAGGTCGAGGGATCTACGTCGTCGCGACTGGTAAGAGAGTCGTGGTGGTGCACGTATTCGTGAAGAAAACGCAAAAGACGCCCACCGCTGCATTAAAAACAGCGTTGAGCCGAGCTAAAGAAAGTGGATTGATATGACCAAGATTTCAACATTACATGACCAATGGCTGAAGACGCCGGGTTACCAAGAGGCCTATGCGGAGTCACATGCAGAGTTCGAGCTTGCACGTCAATTGATTGAAGCAAGGACACAAAGTGGCCTGTCTCAAGAGGAAATCGCGAGTCGAATGGGGACATCTCAGTCGGCGGTAGCGCGACTCGAGAGTGGCAATTCGCTTCCATCCATGCGTACGCTGAGTCGGTATGCCAAGGCGACTAACTGTGAGGTTTCCATTCGCTTGCAGCCGATAAAGCGAACTGCAGTACGCTCCTCCAAAACTGGTGACAATTTCGTTCCGACCGCCGCCTAAAAAATCCACACGCCACACCCTCCCACAATGACATCCATCGGTGGGTTGGGTGGGCAGTGGGTGACACTATGGCCATCGACTCAGGCAAAGACACCCTGACACTTTTGCCCTTGACCTTGCCGGCATTGAGCTTGTCCATGGCCTGGCGGGCGATGCGGTGCTTTACCGCCACCGGGACCGACTGGGGACAAGCGCAGGCGGCAAGGGTTGATGCAAATCTGGCTTTGGTCGCAGCCTGAGAAAACACTCCTGCCCATTGGGTTCGCCTGTTGGGTGGGTCTTTGGGTTATGTGATTTGTGGTCGCAAGAAGACTACAATCATTTCAACAGTTTTGGTTTTAGGAGTACCCCATGAGTGTTGCTGATACCTACGTTCGCGCCAGAATAGACGCGGATACAAAAAACCGTGCTGCAGACGCACTGCAAGCTATGGGTTTGTCGATTTCGGATGCCATTCGCTTATTGATGTTGCGCGTGGCAGATGAGCGGTGCCTACCTTTTGAAGTCAAGGCCCCCAATGCCACAACCCGTAAAGCCATGTCTGAGTTGGAAGCTGGCAAGGGCAAGAAATTCAGTAGTGTTGAGGCATTGATGACAGACTTGAATGCGGACGATTGAGCACTCATCTGCTTTCAAAAGAGATTTCAAAAAAGTCTCTCTGACCCCAAGATACCGCAAGAGGCTGCATGCTTTATTGACTGATGTGCTTGGCAGATTGGTGCAGGACGTGCCATTGGACGAAAATTTGTCGGACCACGCCCTGACTGGTGACTGGGCAAGTTATCGTGAGTGTCACCTGAAGCCGGATCTGTTGCTGATTTATAGCAAGCCAGATGTCGGTACGCTCAGACTGGCACGGCTGGGCTCTCACAGCGAATTGTTCGGGTGATGGAATAGTAGTGACCCGCCATGGACAGACGGTGGGAGTTTTTGTTCCTACACACCGTCAGGTGGCCGGCGATATTGTTGCTTTGAAGAACGCTGGCGCTGCGTTAGATAGATTGCTGGCGGCCGAACAGGCGCTTTGGGTCAAAGCACCCGCACCCTGACACTTTTGCCCTTGACCTTGCCGGCATTGAGTTTGTCCATGGCCTGGCGGGCGATGCCGCGCTGCACCGCCACGAAGGTGGTGAACTCGGTCACGTTGATTTTCCCTATCTGTTCACGGCTGAAGCCGGCGTCGGCCGTCAGGGCGCCCAGCACGTCGCCGGGGCGGATTTTTTCCTTGCGGCCGCCCAGCAACTGTAGCGTCACCATCGGCGGCAGCAGCGGGCCTTTGCCGGTGGGCGTGAGTTCATCAAGCTTGTGCCAGGTGGACGGCTGGCCCTGGTACTGCTCGATCTTGCCGACCGCGCCCATCTCGTACATGGCGGCCAGGCTCAGCGCCAGACCCGACTTCCCGGCGCGGCCGGTGCGGCCGATGCGGTGCACATGGACCTCGGGGTCGGGCGTGATGTCGACATTGATGACCGCCGAGAGTTCCTCGATGTCGATGCCGCGCGACGCCACGTCGGTGGCCACCAAAACGGACGCGCTGCGGTTGGCAAACTGCGCCAGCACCTGGTCGCGCTCGCGCTGCTCCAGTTCGCCGTACAGCGCCAGCGCGCTGAAGCCCTGCTGCTGCAGGGTGGTGACGAGGTCCTTGCACTGTTGTTTGGTGTTGCAGAAGGCCAGCGTGCTGACCGGGCGAAAGTGGTTCAGCAGCTTGGCCACCACTTCAAAGCGGGTGGGCCGGGTGACCTCGTAAAAGCGCTGTTCGATCAAACTTTTCTCGGTGCTGTCAGCCACCGTGATCTGCTCGGGGGTGCGCATGAACTGTTTCGCCAGCTTCTCGATGCCTTCGGGGTAGGTGGCCGAAAACAGCAGGGTCTGGCGCTCGGGCGGGCATTGTTTGGTGACGGTCACGATGTCGTCGAGAAAACCCATGTCGAGCATGCGGTCGGCCTCGTCGAGCACCAGCGTGTTGAGCGCGTCCAGCGCGAGGTAGCCGCGCGCCAGGTGGTCCATCACGCGCCCGGGTGTGCCCACCACGATGTGCGCGCCGTTTTCGAGGCTGGCGCGCTGCCCGCGCAGGGCCACGCCGCCGCACAGGGTGACCACCTTGATGTTGTCCATCGCACGGGCGAGGCGGCGTATTTCCACGGCCACCTGGTCGGCCAGCTCGCGCGTCGGGCACAGCACCAGCGCCTGCACGGCAAAGCGGCGCGGGTTGAGCCGCTCCAGCAGCGCCAGGCCAAAGGCGGCGGTCTTGCCGCTGCCGGTCTGGGCCTGGGCGATGAGGTCCCGCCCGGCCAGCGCGGCGGGCAGGCTGGCCGCCTGAATCGGGGTCATGGCCAGGTAGCCCAGCTGCTGCAGGTTGGCCAGTGTGGCGGGGTTGAGCGGCAGGGTGCTGAAGGCCAGGGAGGTCGTGTTTGTCATCCGGCGATTATCGGTGCCAGCTCAGGCAAAGTAAGCCGCGACAAAATCCTCAAAAGGCGCTTGCGGTGCCGCGTCCGATTGCTGCTGCGCGGCCAGGGACTGTTGCACGCTGGACTTGAAATCGGCCAGGGTGTCGGCGGGCAGGGCGGCGGCTTGCAGGCTTTGGGTGTGGGCCCTTGACATCTCGAATGCAAAATTGAAGTAGCCGCCGTGTTGTTTGACGGCTTCGAGCACCTGGGCCGAGGGCGTGCGCTCAGGCTCGTCAATGCGCAGGCGCAGGTCCTGCATCGCGGCCTGGTAGCGCTGGCTGCCATAGGCGGTGTCGAGCATGGCGGCAAACGGGGCCATGTCGTCAAACAATTCGTGCGCCAGCGCGCGCAGCGGCTGCTCATGGTTGTGAACCAGCAGTTGCAGGCCGGGCTGGCGGCCGCGCGTGACCACGCGACGTTTGTTTTCGTCGTTTTCGCTTTGCTCGCGGCTGGTGATGGGCGGGCTGGCGCGAAACAGGCACATCAGCAGCAACACGTCGGCAAACAGGCTTTGCTCGGGTGTGATGCCGATGTCGATGAACGGGTTCAGGTCAAACAGCCGCATTTCAAGGTATTGCACGCCCAGTGTGCGCAGCGCCTTGGCCGGGCGTTCGCCGTTGGGGGCGATGCGCTTGGGCCGCATGGGGGCGTAAAACTCGGCTTCGAGCTGCAGCAGGCTGTCGCTGATCTGATTCCAGTGCGCGCCGTCGCGCACACCCAGCTCGGTGTAATACGGATCGGGTGTGCGGATGGCGGCCTCGAGCCCATCGGTGTATTCGGCCAGCGAGTTGAAGCTGATGTTGAGCTTGTCCTGCGCGTGGTTTTGGTAACCCAGGTCGCTCATGCGCAGGCTGGTGGCATAGGCGCCGTGCAGGGTGCCGGGCACCAGTTCGGTCAGATCGCTGGGGTGCCCCTGCAGAAACGACTGGCACACCGCCGGCGAGGCGCCAAACAGGTAGGGCACCAGCCAGCCATAACGCAAGAAGTTGCGGATCAGACCAAAGCTGCGGGTGCTGATGAAGTCCTGCAAGTCGGGCTCGCCACCGCAGCAGTCGCGCAGGGCCAGCCAAAAGTCCTGCGGCAGCGACCAGTTGTAATGCGCCCCGGCAATGGTCTGCATGGCGCGGCCGTAACGCAGCCCCAGGCCCTCGCGGTACACCATCTTGAAGCGTGCCGCGTTGGTGCTGCCGTAGTCTGCAATGGCAATGTCGGCGTCGGCGCCGATCTTGCAGGGCATGGAGCCCGCCCAGAGCAACTCGCCTTCAAGTTGCCGGGCGCTGAAACGGTGAATGTCATTTAAAAACGCCAGCGGAAAACCAGGCGCGCTGGACGGCGGCGTGATGAACTCCAGCAGCGCCTCGGCGTAGTCGGTGGTGATCCAGGGGTGGGTCAGCTTGGAGCCCAGCGCCGACGGGTGCGGCGTTTTGGCGAGCTGGCCGCTGCGGTCGATGCGCAGGCATTCGCGCTCATAACCTCGGGTGATGCCGCGCAGCAGCAGGGCCTGGGGGCCCTCGGAAAACTGGCGGACTTCGTTGCAACAGGTAAATTTCAGCATGACTGGCTTGTTATCGGATTCTTGGACACGGAGTATGGCAGTTTTGCTAATGGCCCGGCCGCCCCAATGTCACCAAGGCGTGGAACAATCAGCGCATGTCCTACCTGCCTGCTTTTATCGCGCCCATGCGCTTTACCGACCCGGCCGCCGCCCTGGCGCAGGCCCGGTTGATTTATGACAACAGCATCGACCACTTGCGCCAGGCCATGCAGCGCTATGTGGCGGGTGAAGACTTGCCGGGCCACGTGCGCGGCTGTTACCCGTTTGTGCGGGTGCAGACCGACACCGTGACGCGACAGGCATCGAACCAGTCGGCGCGCCTGAGCTATGGTTTTGTGGCGGGCCCGGGCCGCTTCGAGACCACCCTGACCCGGCCCGACCTGTACGCCCGCTACTACCTGGAGCAGTTCACCCTGCTGCTGGACAACCATGGCGTTGAATTGGAGGTGGGCACCAGCAACCAGCCGATTCCGGTGCATTTTTCCTTTGCCGAGGATGGCCATGTGGAAGGCAGCCTGAGCCCGCAGCGGCGCCAGCTGATGCGCGACGTGTTTGACCTGCCCGACCTGGCCGCCATGGACGACGGCATTGCCAACGGCACCTTCGAGCCCAAGCCCGGCGAGCCTCAACCCCTGTCGCTGTTCACCGCGCCCCGGGTGGACTATTCCTTGCAGCGCCTGCGCCACTACACCGGCACCGGACCCGAGCATTTTCAGAATTTTGTGCTGTTCACCAACTACCAGTTCTACATTGACGAATTCATCGCGCTGGGCCACGAGGCCATGCAGGACCCCGCCAGCGACTATGTGGCCTTTGTCGAGCCGGGCAACGTGATTGCCACCAAATTGGGCTCTGACCCCAGTTTCTCCCCCGTCGGAAAGACGCCACCCCGCCTGCCGCAAATGCCCGCCTACCACCTGGTGCGCCCCGACGGCAGCGGCATCAGCATGGTCAACATCGGCGTGGGCCCGGCCAATGCCAAGACCATCACCGACCACATTGCCGTGCTGCGCCCGCATGCCTGGATCATGCTGGGCCACTGCGCCGGCCTGCGCAGCAGCCAGCAGTTGGGCGATTACGTGCTGGCGCATGGCTATGTGCGCGAGGACCATGTGCTTGACGAGGAACTGCCGCTGTGGGTGCCCATCCCCGCGCTGGCCGAAATTCAGGTGGCGCTGGCTTCTGCCGTGTCGGAGGTCACCCGGCTCAAGGGCTCCGAGCTCAAGCGCATCATGCGCACCGGCACCGTGGCCTCGACGGACAACCGCAACTGGGAGCTGCTGCCCGACAACGGCCCGCAGCGCCGTTTCAGCCAGAGCCGCGCGGTGGCGCTCGACATGGAAAGCGCCACCATTGCCGCCAATGGTTTCCGCTTTCGCGTGCCCTACGGGACCCTGCTGTGTGTCAGCGACAAGCCGCTGCATGGCGAAATCAAGCTGCCCGGCATGGCCAACCACTTTTACCGCGAGCGTGTGGACCAGCACCTGCGCATCGGCATGCGCGCGCTGGAGTTGCTGCGTGAACAGGGCATCGACCAGCTGCACAGCCGCAAATTGCGGAGTTTTGCCGAGGTGGCGTTTCAGTAAGCCCAATCAAAGAAACGACTATATTTAACTTAAGTTAAAAAAAGTCGCGACTAATTTTAATGATCATTTAAAATAGTCGCATGAAGCGCTATTTGAACGACCGGGTTCGACAGGACTTGAAACAAAAAATGGTGGTGTTGACTGGCCCGCGTCAAGTCGGCAAGACCACGCTCAGCCGCCAGTTGGTGGATGAACAGCCGGGCTCGCAGTACCTGAACCATGACGTGGCTGCGCACCGGGCGGTGATGCTGGCGCAGAGTTGGCGCGGCAGTGCACCGCTACTGGTGCTGGATGAAATCCACAAAATGCGTGACTGGAAAAGTTGGCTCAAAGGCGTTGCAGACGGCCGCACCCCAGGCCAGCAACTGCTGGTGACCGGCAGCGCGCGAATGGACACCTTTCGCCAAAGTGGTGAGTCGCTGGCAGGGCGCTATTTCCGACTGCGTTTGCATCCGCTCTCTGTGCGCGAGTGGTCTGAGCAAATGCAGGTGTCGGCACCTGCGGCGTTGACACACTTGCTCAACCGAGGTGGTTTTCCCGAGCCAGCTCTGGCTGCCAGCGATGCTGACGCCCAGCGTTGGCGGGCCGACTATTTCTCAGGCCTGGTGCGCGAGGATGTGCTGGAGTTTTCCCGCTTGCAGGAAGTGAACGCCATGCGTTTGTTTGCCGAGATGCTGCGCTCGCGCGTGGGTTCGCCGCTGTCGCTGGCGTCGCTGTCGCGTGACCTGGGTGTGTCATCGGTCACGCTGGCCAAATACCTGGACATTTTGCAGGCGCTGTTCATTGTGTTTGTGGTGCGCCCGTGGCACCGCAACATTGCCCGCGCGACCCTGCAGGCACCCAAAGTCTATTTCTATGACACCGGCCTGGTGCAGGGCGACGATGGCATTCGCTTTGAAAACCTGGTGGCTTGCCATTTGCTCAAGAACGTGCAGTGGCAGCAGGACACCCAAGGCGCATCGGTTGACCTGCACTACATCAGAACCAAGGACGATTCTGAAATTGATTTTTGTTTGAGCGACGGCGACGCCCTGACGCATTTGGTGGAGTGCAAGCTGTCGGACACCAAGGCGCAGCGCTCCTTGATTCGATTTGCTGCTGCGTGGCCGCTGGCGCAAGCGATTCAACTGGTGCGCGAGTGCCGCGTTGAAGCTGATGTGGGAGGGGTCGCGGTTCGTGATGCCGCACCGTGGTTGGCTGGACTCGGGGTGTGAACCGTGTCCACCCTCTTGCACATTGAACGCCTTGACGCGGTGGTGCGTGCGCTGCGGGACAGCGGCGCAACCAGCGTGCTGGACCTGGGCTGCGGGCCGGGCGAATTGCTGCTGCGCCTGCGCGAACAGCCGCAGTTCGAGCGCTTGCTGGGCATCGACATCGATGAGCGTGCGCTGGCCGATGCACGCGCGGCACTTGGCCTGAACTGGCTGCAGCCCGACCCGCGGCTCTCAGTGCGGCTGGGCTCCTTTGAAGAAGTGGATGCCGAGCTGAAAGGCTTCGATGCCGCCGTGATGCTGGAGACCATCGAGCACATCACGCCCGGCCACCTGCCCCGGGTCGAGCGCGCCGTGTTTGCCGGCATGCATCCGCGCCTGCTGCTGGTGACCACGCCCAACCAGGAATACAACGTGTTGCATGGCATGGCCGCCGGGCGCAAACGCCATGCCGGTCACCACTTCGAGTGGACCCGCGCGCAGTTTCAGCATTGGGCCGGCGGTGTCGCCCAACGCCACAGCTACAGCGTCAGTTTTTCCGACCTGGGCCCGCCTGACCCGGTGCGCGGCAGCTCGACCCAGATGGCGACTTTCCTAAGCTTGCGGGTCTGACCACCCGATTAGTTGGCAGCGCAAGTTCATGGGCTGTGCAGCAACTGCCCATCGACCATCTTGACCTGGCGCTGGCAGCGCGCCGCCAGACCGGCATCGTGCGTGACGATCAGGCAGGCCGATTGCCGCTCTCGGTTGATGTTTTGCAGCAACTCGAAAATGTCGTTGGCGCTGTGGGTGTCGAGGTTGCCGGTGGGCTCGTCGGCCAGGATCAGGCGCGGCGACAGGGACAGCGCGCGGGCGATGGCCACGCGCTGCTGCATGCCGCCCGAGAGTTGCGCCGGCCGCTTGTGCGCCGCGTCCTTCAGACCGACCTGCGTCAGCAGTTGCATGGCCTTGTCGTGCGCCTGGGTGCTGGGCCAGCCTTCGTCGATGATGGCCGGCATCATCACGTTTTCCAGCGCGCTGAAGCCCGGCAGCAGGTGGTGGAACTGAAAAATGAACCCGATGCTGCGCCCGCGCAGCGCGGTGATGGCCGCATCGCTCAGTTGCGCCGTGTCCTGGCCGTTGATGCACAACTGGCCGCTGCTGGCGTGCTCGAGCAGGCCGATGATGTTGAGCAGCGTGCTTTTGCCCGAACCTGACGGGCCGGTGAGCGCGGCAAACTCGCCCTCGGCAATGGCCAGGTCGATGCCGTGCAGCACTTCTGTGACCACCGGCGTGCCTTCGCCGTAGCTTTTGCGCACCTGTCTGAGTTCAACGATGTTGCCCATGGTGTTGCTGTGCTAGACCCGGATGGCCTGCACCGGGTCGAGTTTGGCGGCGCGCCGCGCCGGCAGGGCGGCGGCCAGCAGGCCCACGCCCAGCGCCAGCGCGCAGGCGCTGAGCACCACAGAAATATCGAGGTCCGGACTCACCAGCACGCTGCCGTCGGCATTACGCGTGATGCGCGAGAAAAAATTGAGCAAGCCCAGCGCCAGACCCGAACCCAGTGCCGAGCCCAACAGCCCATAAAAACCGCCCTGCAGCAAAAACACCGCCATGATGCGCTGCGGGCTGGTGCCCATGGCGCGCAGGATGCCGATCTCCTTTTGCTTTTGCACCACCGACACCACCAGCACGCTGGCAATGCCCACTGCCACGATCACGGTGACAAAGGCGCGGATCAGGTTGTTGGAAATGCTCTGGCTGTTGAGCGCCGACAGCAGTTGCGCGTTGCTCTGCATCCAGCTCTCCACCTGCAAGCCGGTTTGCGCCTGCAGCGGCCGCGCGATGGCTTCGGCCGCAAACAAATCGGCCACGCGCAGGTCGATCTGGGTGATGCCGCCGGGCAGGTCGAGCAATGTTTGCGCCACCTTGACGCTGATAAACACCCAGCGCCGGTTCAGGTCGCGGTTGCCGATGTCGAAAATGCCGGTAATGCTGAACAAGTCATTGCGTCCGTCCATGGTCACCAGCCTGACCTTGTCGCCCACGGTCACGCCCAGGTCTTTGGCCAGTTCGACGCCGATCACGGCGTTGGCGCCGCTGACCTCGAAGCGGCCGGCCTTGAGGTATTTTTCCATGCGCACGATGCGCTGGTAGGCCTGGGCATCAACGCCCATCATGGCGATGGGCTGGCTGGCATCGGCGCGCGCCGCAAAGCCCGCGCCCGAGAGCATGGGCGACACCGCCAGCACGCCGGGCGTCTGCGCGGCCAGTTGCGCCACGGCCGACCATTGGTCGATGGCGCGCAAACGTTGTGCGCGCGGCTGGATGATGGCGGCGGTCTGGTCCGCCGGCAGGGTGGTGCGGTTGAGCGCCTGCGCCGCCTTGAGCACGATGTGGGCCTGGCTGCCCAGCGTTTTGTCGATGATGGAGGCCTGCAACTGGCTGATCAGCGTGGTCAGGAAGATGATCACCGCCACGCCGGCAGTGACACCGGCCAGGATCAGCACGGTTTGCATGCGGCCCTCGCGCAGGTAGCGCAGGCTCACCATCAGGGCAAAAGGCAGGCGCAACATGCGGGGTATTACTGGGTCAGGCCGGGAATGGGTTGGGCGTTGCCGCGCGCCGCGGGTTCGCTTTTGGGCCGCACCCGGTCCCCGGCGGCGGCGCTGGTGGTGGGCAGGATCACGCTGTCGCCGTTGGCCAGCCCGGTGAGGATTTGCGTCGTGCCCACCCCCTGCAGGCCCAGTGTGACGTCGGCGCGCACGGCTGTGCCATCACGCGCCACCAGCACAAACGGTTTGCCATCGGCGTCGCGGCGCAGCGCGTCGGTGGTCAGCCGCAGCGCATCGGGCACCTGCGCCGTGATGATTTCCACACTCACGGTCATGTCGGGACGCAGAAAGGCGGGGGGCTGATCGACCCGAAGCTTCAAGTCGACCGTGCCGCGCTGCGCATCGACGGCCGGCGCAATGGTGCTCAAGGTGGCGGCAAAAGGCTGGTCCGGGTAAGCGTCGGCGCTGGCGCGGGCCGCCTGGCCCAGGCGGATGTACTTGAGGTTTTTTTCATCGACGCTGGTCTCGATGCGGGTCTCGGCGCCGCTGACCAGCGTCAGCAGCACATGCCCGGGCTGCGCCGTGTCACCGGGGTCGGCCTGGCGGCTGATCACGGTCGCGGCCGCAGGGGCGCGCAGGCTCAAATTGTCGAGCCGCGAGGCCGCCGCCGCTGCGCTGGCCAAGGCCTGCGCCAGCCGCGCCTGAGCCGCGGCAGCTTCGGCGCCACCGGTCTGGTTGCCCTGCGCCTGGGCAGTGGCGGCCAGCACGGCGGCGCGGGCTGTTTGTGCCTGGCGCAGGGCGTCATCCTGGCGCGCTTGCGAAACAAAACCCTGCTTGAGCAGGTCTTGCGCGCGGGCCAGTTCCTGTTCGGCCTGCACGGCCGCGGCGCGGGCCTGGGCGAGTTGCTGCTCGCTCACAGGCGCCTGCACCGAGCTGAGTTGGCGCAGGCGGGCCCGGGCCTCGGTCACGGCGCCCTGAGCGGCTGCCAGATTGGCGCTGGCTTCATCGTCACGCAGGCGCACCAGCACCTGGCCGGCCTGCACCGCGTCGCCCTCGCGCACCAGCATCTGCTCGATACGCGCCGTGCTTTGGCTCATCACGTCGGTGCGCGCCACGCTGGCGATGCGCCCGCTGGTCACCACCGACTGCAGCATCGGCCCTTGCGACACCCGCGCCAACTCCACGGCCATGCCGCGCTGCGACCAGACGTAAAAGCCCAGGCCCGCCACCAACAGAGCGGCGACCCAGAATAAGTGTGTGCGCTTGAATGTCATGCGGTGATTGTCGGGTAAGGCTGCCGTGAGGAAAATTTCCACAAAACGATCGAAAGTGGCATTTATCCATGCAAATTTACCAACAGATGGTAAATTTACCCGGATAAATGAGGACAAAGACTTTGAAATCATTCGCCGGGCCTTGACGGTGCAAGGTGCTTATCGTTCCACCAGACCGGGCCGCAGCTTTTATGAAGCATGTGAAGATATCAAGCCAGCAAAACGCTTTGTGGTGCACGCGGGTCCAGACCGGTTTCCGATCAGTGACGACGTGCAGGCGATCGGTGTGCGCGAGTTGGCTGACAACTTGTCGAGCCTGAGTTGAGCGTACGCGCAGCCGCGCGTCCGGCTCGGCGACAATCCAGCACATGCCCGAATCCATCCTCTCCGTTCAAAACCTGGTCAAGCGTTATGGCGCGGCCACAGTGGTCAGCGACCTGTCTTTTGCCATTGCCCCGGGCGAATGCCTGGGTGTCATCGGCCCCAACGGCGCTGGCAAAACCACCACCATCCGTATGTGCCTGGGCCTGACCGTGCCCGACGAAGGCACGGTGACGGCCTTTGGCCTGCAAATGCCGCGTGACGCGCTGGCCATCAAGGCACAGTTGGGGGTGGTGAGCCAAATGGACACGCTCGACCCCGACTTCAATTGCGCCGAGAACCTGCTGGTGTACGGCCGTTATTTCGGCATGAAAGACGCGCAGATTCGCGAGCGCATCCCGTCGCTGCTCGAATTTGCCTCCCTGACCAGCAAGGCCAATGCCAAACCGGGAGAGTTGTCGGGCGGCATGAAGCGCCGCCTGAGCCTGGCGCGCGCGCTGGTGAACAACCCGCGCCTGCTGCTGCTCGACGAGCCGACCACCGGCCTGGACCCGCAGGCGCGCCACCTGATGTGGGAACGCCTGCAATTGCTGCTGCAGCAAGGCAAGTCGATTTTGCTGACCACGCACTTCATGGACGAGGCCGAGCGCCTGTGCCACCGTTTGCTGGTGGTGGACCACGGCAAAAAAATTGCCGAAGGCGCGCCGCGTGACCTGATCCGTCAGTACCTTGAGCCAGACGTGGTCGAGGTCTACGGCAGTGGGGCCCTGGCCCTCGCGGACTCGCCGCTCAAGGCTCTGGCCGCGCGGGTCGAGGTCAGCGGTGAAACCGTGTTTTTCTACACCGCCGACGCCAAGCCCTTGCTGCTCGAACTGGCTGCTTACCCGCAGCTGCGCACGCTGCACCGCCCGGCCAACCTCGAGGACCTCTTCCTCAAGCTGACGGGTCGTCAAATCCGGGAGGACGCATGAGTACCCAGGCTAAGCATCCCAGTGTCTGGCGCGCACCCCAACTCTCCAGGCGCTGGTGGCCGGTGTTTTTGCGCAACCTGCTGGTCTGGCGCAAGCTGGCGATTCCGAGCCTGGTCGGCAACATTGCAGAGCCGCTGATGTGGCTGGTGGCCTTTGGCTACGGCATGGGCGCGCTGGTGGGCAAGGTCACCGTGGACGGCGTGCAGGTGCCGTACATCCTGTTCCTGGCCAGCGGTTCGATCTGTATGAGCGCCATGAATGCCGCCAGTTTCGAGGCGCTGTACTCGGCGTTTTCCCGCATGCACGTGCAAAAGACCTGGGACGGCATCATGAACGCGCCGGTCAACCTCGACGACATCGTGATGGCTGAAATGCTGTGGGCGGCCTTCAAGTCGGTCTTTACCGTGACGGCCATTTTGGGCGTGATGCTGGCGCTTGGCATCAGCTACAGCCCCAAGTTGCTGGTGGCCTGGCCGGTGCTGCTGGGCGTGGGCATCACCTTCAGTTGCGTGGCGCTGATTTTCAACGCGCTGGCCAAGGGCTATGACTTTTTTACCTATTACTTCACGCTGTTCCTGACGCCCATGATGTTTTTGAGCGGCATCTTTTTCCCGCTGGAGCAGTTGCCGCCGGTGGTCCGCGCCATTTCGCAGTGGCTGCCCCTGACCAACGCGGTGGACCTGGTGCGCCCGCTGTTCATGGACCAGTGGCCCGCGGACTGGTTGCGCCCGTTGGCGGTGCTGGCGAGCTACGCGGGGCTGGGTTTCTGGGTGGCGCTGGCGCTCACGCGCAAGCGTTTTCGGGCATGACCGAATTTGCTGAAAAAATCCAGGAGCCGCGCTTGTGGCGTGGTGACGGCTGGACCGCGCGGGTGATCAAGAACGAAGACGACGACGGCTGGGCCGTGGCCATGTTCAAGGACGCTGAGTCCGAGCCGGCGCTGATCGGCCCCTGGACCATGGGGCGCGACAAAAAGAACCCCAAGCCACTGGACGGCAACGCCTTCAGCACCCTGGTCAAGACCGCCAGCGAGTTTGTGCGCCGCAGCGAGCAACAGCTGCATGCTTCTCTGCACCAGAGCATCACTGTCACCGCCGGCCCGGCCCGCGTCACCGTTTGCCTGGACATCGTGCCTGATGAAGACAACCCCTATGCCATGCTGAGTGCCAGGGACGAGGGCGACGAATTGCTGGCCGAAGTGCGGGTGGCGCCCACGTTCAAGCTCAACCGCGCCAGCGCGGTGGCATGGGCCGAGGGCGGGTTTGTTCGGCCGGGTGAGCGTTAGTTTGTTTGGTTTGGTTCCAGGTCGGCCAGCCTGGCCGTTGTGGCTGCCTGCTCGGCGGCATCCAGAAACGTGGTGTTGCGCGCGCGCAGTCGCAACATCGGCAATGAGATCAGGGTCGCCCTCAGACCCGCGCGAACCCAGCGCAGATCGCGTGGCTCGCCGCGCGCCAATTTGGAAATGGCCGCGTCATTGGGCTCCAGAAAATGGGCGGTCACCTGCGCCTGTGCGACCTTGATGAGGCGCTGCTCCCAACCTGAAGGCAGGGTGGGCAAGTAGGGTGAAACCGGGTCCAGATAGACACCGTGCAATTGGTGGTACCGGCTGCCTTCGCCCAGGTCATCGACCAGGTCAAAAACTCTTGGCGGGTCAGTCAGGGTGTAGCAGTCGGCATCGATCGACAGCGTCATGTCCAGCGGTATGGCTTCCACTTGGGCCATCCCGAGCACAGACAAGCTGCCAATGACGACATAGTCCCGGTGCCCGCAGCGTTGTTGCGCGGCGTTCAGCAGGTGCATGAGCACGTCGATATTCATGGCCTTGCACTTGCCAACGGATCGTTGCCGTGAAGGGCTGTGAAGGGTGAATTCTGCCGCATGGCCGGCCCCCAGCCCTGCGCCGGACCGCACATCAGTGGCGCCAGTTCCGAGACAGGCAAGGCAAGCCACTGCTGCCAGCGCTCAATGTAGTCGGCGCTGCACAAGTGCTCGGTCTCCCAGCGTTTCACGCTGTCGAGAGCGGCCTGAATGTGTTTCTTTTGGGCAGACCGGGGTGCACACAGGATGTCAATGGCTATCTGCTGGTGCTGCACCAAACGTTGCAACTCGCGCTGCCGCTGCGCCTCGCGCGCCATGCGCCTCGGGTCGCTCACCGATTGCGCGGCCTCAGGCGACATGACCACCGCCACGGTTTTGTGATGGCGCTCGATGGCCACCGGGCTGTGCGCCAGCTGGCCCAGCAGGGCGCCGAAATTTTGTTTGGCTTGTGATGCGGTCAGTGTGATCATGTCCGTATTTTAGACAAATTATTTATTTTAGACAAAATTTAACCACAGGATCACCAGATCAGCCCGGGTCGCCCCGCGTCTGGGTGCCGCGCCCGATGAAGAACAAAAAAGCGCCCTTGTTTGACGAAGGGCGCTGTGAAGGACCCTGTCGGGTCCGAGTGCTCATTAAGCTGTTCGGGTGGCGGCAAAGAGCGCCTTGGCGCCCAATCCGAGCAGCATGACAATTCCAACCAATGGCATGACCACCGCATAGGCCAGGCCGATGAACGGAGCGGCGACCAACTTGCCTGCTGTGGCGAAGGCAGTCAGTAGCTTGCGCCCTTTCGGGTTGGCCATCATGGCCTTGCCTGCAGACCAGGCCAGGAACGAGATGCCCACCAGGGGGAGCGACATGGCGTAGACCAGGCCGATGAACGGGGCGGCGAAGAAAAGCGCCACATTCTTCAGGTAGGTGGGTGCCTTTTTCGCAGCCTGCGATTGCAACAGGGCCTTGCCACCCAGCCAGGCCAGCATGGCGATGCCGATCAGGGGCAGAAACACCGCATAAGCCAGTCCGATGAAGGGGGCTGCCAAGGTGAGCGCCAGGCTCCTGAAACCATTCGGGCTTTCAAGGACTTCGACAGGTGTTGCGGTGGCGGGAACGACTTCTGGCGCTTGCACGATTGACAGCACCGGTGCTGCCATCGCCCTGGCGGCACTGGCCTCGATCATCTCGGGGGACAGGGGTTTGCGCATGAAATCAGAAACACCGGCGGCCTTGGCGCGCGACTCGTTTTCGGTGGTGCCAAATCCGGTGATGATGACAACCGGTGTCCAGGGCCGGCTGGACTTGACACGTTCAGCCAGTTCAACGCCGTCCATGCCGGGCATCTTGATGTCGGTGAAGACGACATCGAATTCCTGCTCGCGAATCTGTTTCAGGGCTTCGTGGGCATTCTGGGCCGTCGTGACGACATAACCCTTGCTTGACAAGACACGGTTGAAGCTTTTGCCAACCACGGCGTCATCGTCGACGACCAGGACTTTACGCAGTGCACTCATGATATTTCTCCTTCAAGTTCAATTTGGATCAGACTGCTTATCTCTAAGCATTGACCGTGCCAACTTGAAATTAATCAAAATATCCTATATTTATCAATAGCTTGCATAATTTTTTCAGTGCCGTTGAAGATTTGAGGAGCCGTTAAAAAGCGGCAAAGTACATTGGTTTTATACACATTGGCCGCTGTTGGGCCAGGAAAACCAGAAAAGTCTTTTTAAATCAACAAGTTACTGAAAATATTGAGCCGTATATATTTTTTGTACAAGCCACGGCTTGCATCTCGATCAACACGGTGCTCAAGTCGAAAGCGGCTTGAGCAGTTCCACCAGATCGCTTTCCGAAAACAGCGGCTGTTTGCGCCCGACCGAGCCGCTGTACATGCTTTCGGCCAACGCCGCCTTGCGGTCCTGGAGCGCCAGGATGCGTTCTTCGATGGTGCCTTGCGCCACCAGCTTGACCACCCACACGCTGTTGCTCTGGCCGATGCGGTGGGCGCGGCCGGTGGCTTGGGCCTCAACGGCCGGGTTCCACCAGGGGTCGTAGTGGATCACGGTGTCGGCTTGCGGCAGGTTCAGGCCGGTGCCGCCGGCTTTCAGGCTGATCAGGAACAGCGGCACCTGGCCGCTGGTGAACCGGTCGATGATCGCATCGCGCTGCTGGCTCTGCCCAGTGAGCTTGACCCACGGGATGTTGCGCTGCTTGAGTTCGGCCTCGATCAGCGTCAGCATGCTGGTGAACTGCGAAAACAGCAGGATGCGCCGCCCCTCGGCCAGCATCTCGGGCAGCATGGCCATCAACTGTTCCAGCTTGGCCGAGGCCTTGACTTTTTTGGCGGCATCGAGCTTGAGCAAATGCGGGTCGCAGCAGACCTGGCGCAGCTTGAGCAGCGCATCCAGTATGGTGATTTGCGACTTGGCCAGGCCCTTGGCATCGAGCGCCTCGCGCACCGTTTTTTCCATGCCGAGGCGAATGGTCTCGTACAGGTCGGCCTGTTTGCCCGACAGCTCGACACGCATCACGGTTTCAATTTTTGGCGGCAGCTCATGGGCCACCAGCGCCTTGGTGCGGCGCAGCATGAAGGGTGTCACGCGCGCGCGCAGCTGGTGCAGCGCCTCGGGGTCACCCTGTTTTTCGATGGGGGTGCGAAACAGTTCGGCAAAACGTTTCTGGCTGCCCAGGAAACCCGGCATCAGAAAGTGGAACAGGCTCCAGATCTCGCCCAGATGGTTTTCCATCGGTGTGCCCGACAGGCACAGGCGGTGCCTGCTTTTGAGCTCGCTGGCCACCTGGGCCGCGTGGGTGCTGGCGTTCTTGATGTTTTGCGCCTCATCGAGCACCACCAGATGCCACTGCGCCTCCAGCCAGCGCGCGCGGTCGCGGTGCAGCAGCGAGTAGGGCGCAATCACAATGTCGTGATCCATCATGTTGCCAGCCACCTCGTGGCGGTCCTTGCCGTGGATCACCAGGCTGCGCAGACCGGGGCAAAAGCGCTCGGCCTCGCGCTGCCAGTTGCCCATCAGGCTCACCGGGGCAATGATCAACGCCGGGTGGGTCAGGCGGCCGGCGTCTTTCTCGATCTGGATGTGCACCAGTGTTTGCAACGTTTTGCCCAGGCCCATATCGTCGGCCAGAATGCCGGCCAGGCCGTGTTCGCGAAGGAACTGCAGCCAGTTCACACCCTGCTGCTGGTAGGGACGCAGGGACGCGTTGACACTTTTGGGCGCCAACACCTCGGGCAACCCGGTGCGTCCTTGCAGACCCTCCACGAGCTCGCGCAGGTGTTCCGCGCCCTGCCAGACCGCGCCCTCGCCGACTGAGGCGGCGGTGCGCATGGCGTCCAGGCGCGACAACTTGAGGCTCTCGCCATCAAAGTCACGCGCGCTGTCCCCGACCAGCTCCAGCAGCGCCCCCAGCCACGGTTTGAGGTTGTCGGTGGGCAGGCGGATGAAGCCACCCGTGGGCGCGGGCAGGAAAATGAAGGGCGCAAGCTCGGGCAGGCCGGTGACGGCATCACGCGGACTGCTGGAGGCCATCTTGATGAGTTCGGGCAAGAGCGGCAGGATGTTGTGCCGCCTGCCGTTGATCTCCATGCCCAGGGACAAGTCAAACCAGGGCGAGGTGGCGTCGTCATCAGCTTGGGCCTGCAGGCGCACGTCGAGGGTTTCGCCGCGCTGTATCCAGTCGGTCAGCGCATCATCGAGTGTCAGGTCGAAGCCCGCCTGACGCAGTGGCGCGTAGTGCTTGTCGGCCCATTGCAGCCAGGCTTGCTGGGGTGCGCGGCCGGGGATGCCAAACACACCCTGGCCGGTGGCCGTGAGGCCCAGCTGCATCAGACTGGTGATCGCCTCAAGCTCGGCTTGCGGGTCGCGGTGCAGCAGAAACCGGCCCTGCGCGTCGTCGATCAACACCGTGCTGCCCTGGCCCACCCACCAGCCGCGATGGCCGGCATAGTCAAAGCGCAAGGTGGCTTGCATGAGGCCCAGGACAGGCACCTCAGCGGCCGTCACGGGGGTCAGATGCAGGCAGGCTTTGGGCGCGATGCCTGTCAGGGCGTTCAGTGGCTCCAGCACCGGCGGCAAAGGCACTGGCCCCAGTTGCTCGGCCAGCGCCAGCTGGTGCGTTTTGAGTGCCGAGGCCTTGAGTGGCGGGCTTCTCAGGAGCACTGCCGCCCGGCCCAGGCTCATGCCCTTGACCCGGGCCGGACCGCAGATGCCGCGCTGGCTGTCC
>JAIPCZ010000059.1 GCA_021737975.1 Polaromonas sp.
CTTCAGTCGACATGGCCGACTGAAGTCGACCCCAGAAAAATATGTACATCGGCCGCTTCGCCCCCTCACCCACCGGGCCCCTGCACGCGGGCTCGCTGGTGGCGGCGCTGGCCAGTTGGCTCGATGCGCGCGCCCAAGGCGGTCAGTGGCTCGTGCGCATCGAAGACGTCGATCACACGCGCTGCCTGCCCGGCATGGACGAAACCATCCTGCGGCAACTGGCCGCCCTCAGCCTGCACAGTGACCAGCCGTCCGTTTACCAATCGCAACGCGCCCCGCTTTACCAGCAGGCGCTGGACCAACTCATCGCCAGCGGCCACGCCTACCCCTGCGGCTGCAGCCGCCGCGACATCGGGCTTGCCCTGCAGCAGGGCGGTCAGGTCAAGCCCCGCCATGGCGAGTTGATCTATCCCGGCACCTGCCGCCAGGGGGTGCATGGCAAAGCGGCCCGCGCCTGGCGCTTGAATGTCCAGGCCCGGACCCCGCTGCGCTGGCAAGACCGGCGGCTTGGCGAGCAGTCTCAGGATGTGGCGCTTGACGTGGGCGACTTCATCCTCAAACGTGCCGACGGCTGTTTTGCCTACCAACTGGCCGTGGTGGTGGACGACGCCGCGCAAGGCATCACCGACGTGGTGCGCGGCCAGGACCTGGCAGACAACACGGCGCGCCAGATCGTGTTGCAACGCGCCCTGCACCTGCCCACGCCGCGCTACCTGCACACCCCTCTGGTGCTGGGACCCAACGGCGAAAAACTCAGCAAACAAAACGGTGCGCAGGCGCTGGACACCGATCGCCCGCTGGCCGCGCTGAACCAGGCCGCGACCGTGCTGGGTTTGTCCAAACAACACGCACTGGCCGACGCATTAGCCCAATGGGTCACACAGTGGCAGGGTCTCTACAATCGATCCCCGTGAACGACACCCAAAAAATTCCCCAAAAAGCGCCCGAACGGGCGCGCACGCCACGCATCCGCCCAGAGTCGCTGGCCGACGTGGCCTTTCCCAAGACCATCAAGAGTTTTGTGCGCCGCGCGGGCCGCACCACCAGCGGCCAGACCAAGGCTTTTGAGGAGCTGGGTCCAAAATTCCTGCTGCCCTACCAGCCTGTTCCGCTGGATTTTGCCGCTGCCTTTGCTGACGCGGCGGCTGGTGAGCCTGCAAACAGCATGCGGCCCACGGTACTGGAAATCGGCTTTGGCATGGGTGAGGCCACGGCTCACATTGCCGCCCTGCTGCCTGGCATCAACTTTTTATGCTGCGAAGTGCATGAGCCCGGCGTGGGCGCGCTGCTCAAGCGTATTGGCGAGCAAGACCTGCACAACATCCGCATTTGCGCGCACGACGCGGTCGAGGTCATCGACCACATGCTGCCGCTGCACAGCCTGGCGGGTGTGCACATATTTTTTCCCGACCCCTGGCACAAGAAAAAGCACAACAAGCGCCGCCTGATCCAGGCGCCCCTGATTGCCAAACTGGCTGCGCGCCTGAAAGTGGGCGGCTACATCCACTGCGCCACCGACTGGCAGCCTTACGCCGAGCAAATCCTGGAAGTGCTGAGCGCGGAGCCACTGCTGAAAAACACCGCCACCGCGGCACACCCGGACTTGCTGGGCTACGCCGCCAAGCCGCACTACCGGCCGTTGACGAAGTTCGAGAACCGCGGCATCAAACTGGGCCATGGCGTCTGGGACCTGGTCTTTGAACGCATTTAAGCCGCCCACGCGCAACGGGATCGGCCCGAGCTGTGTCGGTTTGCCCGCCGGCCCCTGGCCTACCCTGCTGGACTTCCTGACCACCCGTTTTCCCAACGTGTCGCCCCAGACCTGGCTGGCTCGCATGGCCTGCGGCGATGTCATCGACGAACTTGGCCAGGCTGTCAAGCCCGAGCAAGCCGACAACTTGCCGTACCCTGCGCACCAGCGCCTCTACTACTACCGCGAGGTCCCCGACGAGGCGCCTATTCCGTTCGACGAGGTGGTGCTGTACCAGGACGATCACCTGATCGTGGTCGACAAGCCGCATTTTTTGCCCGTCGTGCCCTCGGGTGGCTACCTCACCGAGACCGTGCTGGTGCGCCTCAAGAAAAAGCTGGGCCTGGACGACCTGGTGCCGATCCACCGCATCGACCGCGACACCGCCGGGCTCGTGCTGTTTGCCAAACAGCCGGCCAGCCGCGCGGCCTACTGCGCGCTGTTCAGCCAGCATCAGGTGCGAAAAACCTACGAAGCCATCGCGCCGTGGCGGGCCGGCCTGAGCTGGCCCGTCACCCGCAGCAGCCGCATCCGGGAGGCCGGCCATTTCATGCTGCAGCACGAGGTAGCCGGCACGCCCAACGCCACCACACACATCGATGTGCTGGAGGTGTATGGCGACCTGGCACGTTACCAGCTCAAGCCGGTCACCGGCCAGCGCCATCAGCTGCGCGTGCACATGCTGGGCCTGGGCCTGCCCATTTTGAACGACGGCCTCTACCCCACCCTGACCCCCGAAGGCCAGCTGGACCACGCCCGCCCGCTGCAGTTGCTGGCGAAACGGCTTGAATTCACCGACCCAGTGAATGGCGCGCCCAGGCGGTTCGAGAGCACCAGAAAGTTGCGTCTTTTGTAGGGCCGAATGCATTCGGCCAAGTCGACCGAAGTCGACCCCACAAATTCCGTGGCACCACGCCGCCAAAAAGTCGCTTCCGTCACCCTGCGCCATAATCACCAAGCTTTTTCATCAGCGGAGTTCCAATTTGTTTTCCATCCTACAAGCCGCGGGTTGGCCGATCTGGCCTTTGGTGGCCTGCTCGGTGCTGGCCATGGCGCTGATCATCGAGCGCTTCATCAGCCTGCAAACCCTCAAAGTCGCGCCCCCCAGGCTGCTCGACGAAGTGCTCACCGTCACTCGCCTGTCCGTGCCCGGCCCTGATGTGGTCAACAAGCTGGAGCAAAACTCCGCCCTGGGCGAGGTGCTGGCGGCGGGCCTGCGCGCGCTCAACACCAACCCCAAGTGCAGCCAGGAAGAACTGCGCGCCGGTATGGAAGCCAGCGGCCGCCTGGTCGCCCACCGGCTCGAGCGTTACCTGAGCGCGCTGGCCACCATTGCGTCGGTCGCCCCCCTGATGGGCCTGTTTGGCACCGTGGTCGGCATGATCGAGATCTTCGGCTCGCAACCCGGCGGCACCAACACCGGTGGCAACCCGGCGCAGCTCGCGCACGGCATCTCGGTGGCCCTGTACAACACCGCGTTCGGCCTGATCGTGGCCATCCCGTCGCTGATTTTCTGGCGCTACTTTCGCGCCCGGGTCGACGAGTACCTGCTCACGCTCGAGCTCTCCTCCGAGCGGCTGGCGCGCCATCTGTACACCTTGCGCAAATAGGCCCTGGCGTGATGAATTTCCGTGTTCGCAACAAGGAAGAACCAGAGATCAACCTGATCCCGTTCATTGACGTGCTGCTCGTCATCCTGATCTTTTTGATGCTGACCACCACCTACAGCAGGTACACCGAGATGCAGCTCAAGCTGCCGGTGGCCGATGTCGAGGCGCAACGCGACTACGACCGCGAGGTGCTGGTGTCGGTCAGTGCCGACGGCCAGTTCAGCGTCAACAAGCAGGGTGTCAACGGGCGCGGCGTCGCCGACCTGGCCAGCGCCTTGAAGGCGGGCGCGAAGGCGGGGACCGAGTCGGTGCTCATCATCCACGCCGACGCCAACGCCAAACACCAATCGGTCATCAACGTCATGGAAGCCGCGCGCCGCGCCGGGCTGACCCAGATCACCTTTGCCACCGTGTCACCCACGCCGGGCAGCACGCGCTAAAAGAATGACCCAGGCAGCGCGAACGCCCGCCAGCCTGCTGACGCGTGCCTGGCGGAACCGAGGCTGGTTGGCATGGCTGCTGTGGCCGCTGTCTTTGCCCTATGGCCTGCTGGTGGGGCTAAGGCAATCAATGTACGGCCTGGGCTGGCTGGCCTCCGAGCGCCTGCCGGTGCCCGTGCTGGTGGCGGGCAATGTGGTGGCCGGTGGCGCCGGCAAAACCCCGGTGGTCATGGCCTTGGTGCAGCACTTGCAGGCGCGCGGCATCCGGGTGGGCGTGATCTCGCGGGGCTATGGGCGCCGCAGCCGGGATTGCCTTGAGGTGCTCTCAGACAGCGCTGTTGAAGATGTCGGCGACGAACCCGCCCTCATCAGGCGCCGCACCTCGGCACCGGTGTTTGTGGCAGCCCGGCGCGCAGAGGCTGGCCGCGCCCTGCTGGCCAGCTATCCGCAAACGCAGGTCCTTGTGTGTGACGACGGCCTGCAGCACCTGGCCTTACAGCGCGACCTGGAAATCTGCGTCTTCGACGACCGGGGCGTGGGCAACGGCTTTCTGCTTCCCGCCGGACCCCTGCGCGAACCCTGGCCGCGCCCGCTCGACCTGTTGCTGCACACCGGCCAACAGCCCGCATTTGCCGGCTTCAAGGCATCACGCAGCTTGGCCAGTCATGCACTGCGCAGCGACGGCAGCCCCGTGGCGCTGACCGACCTGGCGCAAGGCAAACCGCTGATGGCGCTGGCCGCCATCGCCCAACCCGAGGCTTTCTTTACCATGCTGCGCGCCCAGGGCCTGCCCTTGGCTGCCACCCTGGCGCTGCCCGATCACCATGATTTCACCCACTGGGAAGGCAACCGCGACGGGACCTACACCGTGCTATGCACCGAAAAAGACGCCTTCAAGTTATGGGGCAAAGAACCCACTGCACTCGCGGTGCCGCTCAACTTCGAGCCCGAAACCGCGTTTTGGACTGCCTTGGATGAAAAACTCGAACCGTTGCTGCACTTGTAAGTTCGAACTTGCAAGTTCGATTTCGATGGTTTTGGAAAGAAGCAAGTGGCACTGTAAGGTGCGCGTAAAGATGCCAAATGAACAGGGCTCCTCACATGCCAACGAAACTGTGACATCAATCTCCCCCTTCATCGCCCGGTAGCAGCTTGCCAGTGGCTTAAAGCCCAGTGGATGACCAAGGGCAACAACCCGCCCTCAGCCAACTCTTTCTCAATGCCATTGCCGCGCCCTTGGCCCAATGTGCCCGACGCAGCCCATCACCCCATGTGCAAGCCGCCGTTCACCGAGAACTCGGCGCCGGTGGCGTAGCCGCCTTCATCAGACGCCAGCCAGGCGATGATGGACGCGATTTCGCTTGGCTCGCCCAGGCGCTTGACCGGCACGGTGGCAATGATCTTGTCGAGCACTTCCTGGCGAATGGCCTTGACCATGTCGGTGCCGATGTAGCCCGGGCTCACGGTGTTGACGGTCACGCCCTTGGTGGCCATTTCTTGCGCCAGCGCCATGCTGAAGCCGTGCATGCCGGCTTTGGCGGCCGAGTAGTTGGTTTGACCCGCCTGGCCTTTGACACCGTTCACGCTGGAGATGTTGATGATGCGGCCCCAGCCCTTTTCGACCATGTCGCCGACCACTTGCTTGGTCACGTTGAACATGGAGTTGAGGTTGGTCTCGATGACGGCGTCCCAGTCTTCGCGTGACATCTTGATGAACATGCGGTCACGGGTGATGCCGGCGTTGTTGATGAGCACGTCGATACTGCCGTGTTCGGCCTTGGCTTTGGTGAAGGCGTCCACCGTGGAAGCCCAGTCGCCCACGTTGCCGGCCGAGGCGTAAAAGGTGTAACCCAGCGCAGCCTGTTCGGCCAGCCACTTGGCGTAGTCACGGGTTGGGCCGCAGCCGGCGATGACCTTGAAGCCTTCTTTGCTCAGGCGCTGGCAGATGGCGGTTCCGATGCCACCCATGCCGCCGGTGACGTACGCTACTTTTTGACTCATGAAACTACTCCTCTTTGTGAAAATAAAAACGTGGGTGAAATGAATTCGGCCCTACAAATGCAATGCCGAATTAGATCAAATAATCAACGCTCCAGGCACAGGGAAACCCCCATGCCACCGCCGATACACAGCGCGGCCAGGCCTTTTTTGGCATCGCGGCGCTGCATTTCGTGCAGCAGGGTGACCAGAATGCGGCAACCGGACGCGCCGATCGGGTGGCCCAGGGCAATGGCGCCGCCGTTCACGTTGACCTTGGCGGTGTCGACCGCGAGTTCCTGGTTGACGGCGCAGGCTTGTGCCGCAAAGGCCTCGTTCAACTCGAACAGGTCGACGTCGGCCACGCTCCAGCCGGCACGGGCCAGCGCCTTGCGCGAGGCCGAGACCGGGCCCATGCCCATGATGGCGGGGTCCAGGCCGGTGGTGCCGAAGCTCTTGATGGTGGCCATGGGCTTGAGGCCCAGGGCTGCCGCCTTGCTGGCTTTCATGACCATGACGGCCGCAGCGCCGTCGTTGATTCCCGAGGCGTTGCCGGCGGTGACGCTGCCGGCCTTGTCGAAGGCGGGGCGCAGGCCGGCCAGGCTTTCGGCATTGGTTTTTTTGTTGATGAATTCGTCGGCGTCAAACACCAGCGGGTCGCCCTTTTTCTGGGGAATGATGACCGGGACGATTTCGTCCTTGAATTTGCCGGCGGCCTGGGCTGCGGCTGCCTTTTGCTGGCTGGCCAGGGCCAGGGTGTCCTGCATTTCGCGGGTCACGCCTTGCACCTTGGCGACGTTTTCCGCGGTGATGCCCATGTGGTATTTGTTGTAGACGTCCCACAGGCCGTCGGTGATCATGGTGTCGACCATTTTCCAGTCGCCCATGCGTTGGCCGTCACGGCTGCCCATGAGGACGTGCGGTGAGGCGCTCATGTTTTCCTGGCCGCCGGCGATGACGATTTCACTGTCGCCAAAGGCAATCGACTGGGCGGCCAGCATCACGGCTTTCAGGCCCGAGCCGCAGACCGCGTTGATGGTGAGTGCCGGGGTTTCCTGGGCGATGCCGGCCTTGAGCAGGGCTTGGCGGGCAGGGTTCTGCCCTGCGCCCGCAGCCAGCACCTGGCCCATGATGACCTCGCCAACCTGGTCGGCCTTGACGCCGGTTTGCTCGAGCAGGGCCTTGATGACGATGGCGCCCAGGTCGGGGGCGGCCACCTTGGCCAATGAACCACCAAATTTACCCACGGCAGTGCGGGCTGCCGCGACGATGACGATGTCTTCCATGATGTGTCCTGATTTCCTGTAAAAAATTGAAACGGTCAGGCCTTGGCCTTGACGTAGCGGCCTGGCGCGGCTTCGATGGCCTTGTACTTGCCCTTGCCGTAGGTCTTGGGCGCGGCGATTTGTTTGCCCGCCTGGGCGGCCAGCCAGTTGGACCAGTCGGTCCACCAGCTGCCCTTGTGCTCGGCAGCGCCCTCAAGCCACTGGTCGACCGACTTGGGCAGCTTGCCGTCTTCGCGGATCCAGTGGCTGCGCTTGCCCTTGGCCGGCGGGTTGATGACGCCCGCAATGTGCCCTGAGGCGCCCATGACAAAGCGCTTTTTGCCCGCCAGATACTGGGTGGAAGCGTAGGCGCCGCCGATGGGCACGATGTGGTCTTCGCGCGAGCCGTAGATGTAGACCGGCATGTCCACCTGATTGAGGTCGACCTTTTCGCCGCAGACCGTGGCCGCGCCCGGTTTGGTCAGGTTGTTCTCGAGGTAGGTGTTGCGCAGGTACCAGGCGTAGAACGGGCCTGGCAGGTTGGTGGAGTCGCTGTTCCAGTAGAGCAGGTCGAACGGCGGCGGGGTTTCGCCCTTGAGGTAGTTGCCCACCACGTAGTTCCAGACCAAGTCATTGGGGCGCAAAAAGCTGAAGGTCATGGCGAGGTCCTTGCCCTTCATGAGGCCGCCCTTGCCCATTTCCTGTTCGCGGTATTTGACAAAGCCCTCGTCGATGAAGATGTCGAGCACACCCGTGTCTGAGAAGTCGAGCATCGAGGTCAGGAAGGTGGCGCTGGCCACGGGCTTTTCGCCACGCGCCGCCAGCACCGCCAGGGCGCTGCCCATCATGGTGCCGCCGACGCAGAAACCCAGTGTGTTGATGGTTTTGGCGCCGGTGATGTCCTGTGTGACCGCGATGGCCTTGATGACGGCCTTTTCGATGTAGTCGTCCCAGCTGGCTTTGGCCAGTGAGGCATCGGGGTTGCGCCAGCTCACGACAAAAGTGCGGTGCCCCTGGGCCACGGCGTAGCGGATCAGCGAGTTTTCTGGCTGCAGGTCCAGGATGTAAAACTTGTTGATCGACGGCGGAAACAGCAGGAACGGCTTCTCGTAGACCTTTTCGGTCAGCGGCTTGTATTCAATCAGCTGGAACAGTTCGTTCTCGAAGACCACCGCGCCCTCGGTGGTGGCGACGTTTTTGCCGACCTCGAAAAGACTTTCATCGGTCATCGACACATGGCCTTGCTGCATGTCGTGCAGCAGGTTCTGAATGCCTTTGGCAATGCTCTGGCCCTGGGTCTCGATGGCTTTCTTTTGCGCTTCTGCGTTGAGGGCCATGAAGTTGCTGGGCGACGAGGCCGCGGTGATCTGCTCGACGGCAAAACGGATGCGGGCGCGGGTTTTGGCGTCGGTCTCGACTGCCTCGGACAGCTGGGCGAGGGTCTTGGCGTTAAGCAGGTAGGAGGCCGCGTTGAAAGCGGCGCCTGGGTTGGCCGCCCAGGCTTCGTCGGCAAAGCGACGGTCGGTGAGTTGATGTTTGCCCTGGGCGCTGTTGGCCCACAATTCGGCAGCGTCGGCCAGAAACTGCTGCTGCAGCTCCTGCAATTTGGGTGCGGAAAACTTGATCTGGGGCGCTTTGGCCGTGGGGGCCAGGAGTTTGGCGCCGGCTTCACCGAGGTCCATGTTTTTAAACGACTCAAAGGCTTTGCTCAGGCTTTCGGTCATGGATTGTTGTAGATTTTGTGCCGATTGCAGCCAAACTTCCGAAGCGTTTTCGTTCATGCGTGTCCCTATCTGAGGTGGTCAAAAAATAATTCAGTAGTATCGTGGGTCAAGGCCTTCGATATCCTGACATCGCCCGATTTTCCCCCAAAAAAGACCGTCCCACCCATGTACATCGTTGCAATTGCCTGGCTCTATGTGGCCATTCTCATGGCCGTGGCCGAAGCCACACACAGCACCGGCACGCTGCTGGGCGGCATCATCACCTTTGTTCTTTATGGCGTGTTGCCACTGGGATTGGTGATGTATGTGATGGGCACCCCGGGACGGCGACGGGCCATCAAGGCAAGGGAAAGCGCGGAACTTCAGGCCGCTCAGGCCGCCTCAAGCGCCGAGCCAGATGCTGGCACCGATGCGGCCGGTGACCCGGTCGCGCCGGTAGGAAAAGAAACGTGAGGCATTGCCCACCGTGCACCAGGGCCCGCTGCTGTCGTTGCCGTAGATTTG